>JAVBKV010000014.1:0-90814 GCA_031553885.1 Bacteroidales bacterium | reverse complement strand
TGCTGTATTTTTTAGCGTGATTTCCCCGTTTTTGGCCTCGAAACCCTATTATCGGGGGACAAACAAAGATACACAAAATCCCAACTAATTCATAATGAATCGGTTGGGATTGTCTTTTTTATTGAGCGAATGAGCCTCTATATACAAAAAAACGGCGCCAATTCGGCGCCGTTTTTTGTAGTATTTATTGTAAAGTACACCCTATCTTCTTTGCTTGTTGCTCAATCCTTTTTATTTCTTGCTCATACGTCCTGATAGTTGACTTCGAACTGTTGATTACTCTTCGATCACCAGCCGTAGCTCCGCTATTGTATTGTGCTCCATATTCATTATGAACATGATCTTTTGAAGAAGCAGATGCCTGTCTGGCAGAATTATCTCCAATTTCCTGAGCTAGCATATACTTTAGTTTTTTATACCGACTTCGTAGCTCTTCACATTTTGACGAACTGGTACCTCTCGCATTTGCCTGGCTATCTGAGATTCCAGAAGAACCGTTGTTCATCGTGTTCCCAATTTCTTGCATCATTGCTCCAACTTTGGATAGGTTAGTCAAGAAATCATCTGTTTCCGTTTTCTGAGTTTGTTGTCTTCGGGATTCATTTTTTTCGTGAGCTGAATTGAGATAATACTCAGCCAATTTATTTTGGGGATCTTTCTGAAGTACTTTGGTACTAATATCCATTGATTTGCTATAATTTCCGGAATAATATAAACTTCCACTTAAAGAAACCAATGCCTCAATATTCTCCGGATCATATTTGATGGCTTGATTATAGTAGTAAATGGCTTTGTAATATTCTTTACCGGTAGAAGCGTTATTCCCTAATTCTATCCATTTTTGAATGGCTCGTTCGCTAATCTGGGTTTGACTTGGATTAACGTTTTTATTATATGGATTATGAATATATCCGAAGAGCCCGATTTCCTTATTATAGGCGAGAGCAGCTCCTTCACTAAAGCCGGCGTATTCAGAAGGAAAATCGATCTGGTTGTTTTCTTTTAGTACAATTTTTCCAAGGATGTTTATATAACAGTTAGATCCATTATAGCTTACATGAGCCAATCCTTCTGTAAAATCCTGGGCATGATCAAATGTCAGTTTCAGTTCTTTAAATGAATCTAATTTAATAAAAACATACTTTGTTGTGCCATTAATTGATTTTTTAGCAAGACATAATCCATCTGAAGGCAGATTAACCGAGTGATAGCCTCCTAGAGTTTGATCGGTTAACTTATTATATAGAAAATACAGACTCTCTTTTTCTAATAAAAAGTAATTCTCAGATATTTTTCCCATTGATTTGTATCCTGTAATGTGGATTGAATCAAGTTGACTTAAATTGTTTAATTTCGATAAATTTTTCTTTTTTATCCGATCTTCTTTTTTATAGTTGACCATATCGACATCAATCTGTTGCCACGTTATGGCTGGGGTAATATCATAATTTGTAAAAAAAACATTGTATGTTTTTTTCGGTTTCATCATGGCCCCTGTTATCGCGTCTATGGCCAGAAAGCCAGGGAAAGGGTATATGAGGGTTATAAAATTAAAATTCTTTTTTGCTTCGACATTTACCGTATCAACTCCATCATAAGAATATGCTTTTATTTTACTGGAACTAAATCCTCGTTTCATTTTCGCCTTATACGGAAGTGTCACATTCCCATAATCTTTATTGTCAATAACTAATCGTATGGAATCGGTCGTATTTCCGGTAATAGTGGTATTACCTTTTGTCCCACAGAAGATTGTGGCACATGATGAAAAAGAGACCATTACTAATAATGAAAAAGAAATTGATAAAATGCTGTTTTTTAACGACATAATTAATTGTGATATTAATTCAAATTTATTTTTATATACTACTGATTGATCACTTTTGTGCTCCAACCGGAACTGCCTCTGACGATTAAAGCGCTTTTTCTCCATGCGGATGTGTGGATACTTATTTTACTGTCTTGTTTAGGGACAGAATACAGCTTTTTCCCATTCAACGAGTAAATTTCAATGGTTTCGCAATCCGCCCCCTCGATGTGAAGCATGCCATCGGATAAATAAACTGAAGTTTTAATATTGTCTGGCAGATTCATCTTAGTCTCATTATTTTTATTGATAGTTACGGTATACTGCAAAGTCAGATCTGGGAAATGATTGTTTTTCATCCTACAATGCACGGTTTTCTCTGACAATCGGGGGCTGAGTGTAAAAGTTCCGTTTCCATTATCTGTGATTAAATCGCTACTGACAGGATTGTCGAGTTCATCGAACCAGCTGTAAGTGGTTAATTGAGTTACACCGTTGATTATTCTCGAAAATTCGCTACTCAGATCTATCCCTTGGGTATAATCAATCCGTCCACCCTGAAGTGTGGTCTGGGGAGAATAGATGTAAGAAGCGACGGATGCCGGTTTGTTCGGAAGAGTAGAAATCTTAAAGAGCCCACTGCTGCAACATAAGAAATTCAAAGCCGTGTTTTGAGATACATCCAGGTTTGTCAGTTGGCTTGAATAAATGAAGAGTGAAGTTAGATTTTTATTATTGGTTACATCCAGATTTTTTAACATAGAACCCTTTTCAAAATGCAATGTTTGGAGTGATTTACAATTGTTGACATTTATAGTTTCAATTGCTTCACCGAGATACACATCTGTCAGGTTGACATTATAGGACAAATCCAGATTCTTCAGTTTTTCACTGATACAGTTGATTCTTGTTAAAGCGGTATTTTGAGATAAGTCCAACGTTTCAACATCATAGCAGTATAACTCTTTCAAAGACCGATTGTTGGATAAATCGAGACTTGGCATTCCGCTACAGGTTAAATGTGTCAATGATTTGTTGTTGGACAAATCCAATCCGGATAATTTAGCATAACAGGTGAATTGTATGAGCTTCGTATTTTTTGACACATCTAATTGAGAGAACAGACCGTTGCAGTACAAGTAATAGAGGTTGGTGTTTTTCGATACATCTAAATTTTTTAAGCTGCAGAAATAACTGCTGCAATCCAATGAAACCAACGAAGAACAAAGTCCCATATCCAGATTCCCCGATATACTTGACGACCATCGGATATATGTTAATCTTTTAGGACTTGAGCTATTCCATGTAAGTCCGGTTACCTTGCCTACCCATTCCTCGCTTGTGCTCCAATTGCTTGTGTCGGTCGGAGTCAAACCAAGTTGTTGTGTATTACATTGACCCGATATTGCGGAAGCCTGACGAAGAAATCTTCGTAATGCTTCTTTATCGTCGGTGTGATACGTTTGTGCATAGGTGGCTGAAAAAATAGTTGAAAAGTATAGAAATAAGATACTCCAGTAAAAAGTTTTATAACCTGAAAAAGAATTCATGACTATTTTTATTATAACTGTTTATGTGATTTTGAAGAATTAGTTTTATCAGATAGAAGGAAATAATTTCCTTCTATCTGATAAAACTAACCGGGTTATTTTAATACTAACTTTAATGTTACCATGCCTGATTGGGATGTGAGTCGAACAATATAAATACCTCTGGATAAATCTGAAACATTAAGCTGTACTATTCTTTTTGAAATAGGCTCTTCTCTTTTTTGTACTACAGTGCCATCCATCGAGATGATTTCGATAAGAAGTTTTCCGGTAATATCGGGAATGGATAAATTAACCTGATCCTTTGCCGGATTAGGATAAAGCCTGAAATCAGGATTTCTAGTATCGATTCCTTTTATGTCTGTAACGTCGTCTGGCATGAACATCGCAACTAGATTACGGTTGGCTTTAACTTTGAATTGATAATCGGGCCAATAATCAACCATTACACCGGTTTCTAACCAGGAATGAAATTTATAACCGGCATTCGGGGTTGCCTGTAACTGAATGGTCGTATTTTCTTCGTATTCACCTGTACCGGATGTGAATCCACCCTCTTTGGGGCTGGCAGTTGCAGTTATAACAAAGTGTTTTTTTACCGGACTAAAGACTGCGGTCAGATTACGGTTGGCAGTAGCTATAAAATTGTAATTTGAGATTTCATGCACAATGGTATTATTTTCCATCCAGTATTGAAACTCATATCCGGTATTAGGAACGGCTTGTAATTGGACATTTGAATTCTCTTCATACTCTCCATGACCTGTAATTTCTCCGCTTTCTTCCGGTTCTGCAATGGTGGCTATAATAAAATGGTTTTTAATCGGAGTAAATATTGCAGTTAATGTTCTGTCGGAGGTAACTGTAAAACTGTAATCCGGTAGATTCGAAACCGTATTATTATTTTCTATCCAATTCAGGAATTCGTAGCCTGTGTCAGGGATTGCTTTTAAATAGACAGTCGTATTTTCTACATATTCTCCTCCCCCGGTGACAGATCCCGATGCGGCAGGAGATCCGGCTACTGAGATCGTAAAACGGTTCAGAGAAGATTGCTTGTAGAAACCGGCTTCTTCTATCGGCGATTTACTCTCTACATTCAAAGCACTGTCGGTTGCTATGACATAAAATGAATAATGCTCATTGGGAGAATATTGGAAATCAGTTTCCAACAGGTTTGTATTAGTTAATAGCGGATACCAGTTTTCCTGTCCTTTACGTGCATAGATGGTATATAGATATACTCCGGAACCGTTATCCGTGCCATTCCATTGCAAGCGAACCGTACCGTTATTTAAATCGGTTGGCTGAAGCATGCTGCTGACAGGAGGAATATTGTCTTTCCAATTCGTCCATTCCGGGGTTTCGATCGGAGTATTGTTGTCAAAAATGATTTCCGCTTTGTTACTGACTGCATCATCATTCTGAATGTTATTTTTAAGATCGATGGTAAATGAAACACTGCCTTGTCCGTGACCTTGTTCGTCATTGGGAGGAAGAAAACCTCCGAATACATCTGTTGTCGGCAGGTCGGTTATCGGATCAATGGAGGCAAAATGCCAATGAGCAATACCCGTTTGTTTATCTAATGTAAGACTTACCCGGGTAAGCAGATTCATTTCTGGTCGCATATCGATCTCCCAGGCGTGTTCCTGTGCGTTGTAAGGCGCAGGATATACTTTGTTATTGACCATTACATATCCAGCCCGAAAACTGTTAATGTCAAACTTTGACAGATCCAATTCATCCGTAATATAAACGTCCTGAGCAGGTGCTGTTGCTTTTTCCGGATCATTTTCAAAGTTGATGACGTAAGTCATGTTGGTGACATTTTCATTGAAATAGGTGCTGCCGGAAGGAGAACGGTAGCCAATTTTGTCGTTGGGATCGTAGGATTGTAGCCCATTTGAATGATGATTATCTGTATTCGGATCACCCCAGCAATCACCTGACATCCATGAATTAATCGTATTTCCACATGTAACTCCTGTATTAACCACATCTTTTAGTTTGTTCATAAATCTCCAAAAAACATTGAGTTTCTTTACTTCCTCCTCCATACAGCTTAACAATGCAGATACTATAGAGTTATGTAAACTTACTGTGCCATTGGCGATTTTTTCAGTAGCAGTTTCATTGTCGTCACAAGCTATTGAAACTGCAAAACCCAACCCTGATCTTATAGTGCCATAAACACATCCACTTAACGGAAAACCTTCAAATAGTTCTGCAATTGATAATGTACAGTCCAGTGTATTATAAACACAACAAGCCATATTAGATTTAAGATTAATATTATTCTCTGATTTTTTTATATTATATTCTTTCCAGTTTTTAGGCACTATTGCTTGAAGATCAACAGATATTGAAGATGTTAATGTTACTGTAATTGTAATATCTGAATTAGGAGAAATACTTTCAAGAAAAAAATCATTGGTATGTACATACTCTCCTGTTTCTTTATTATAAAAATAGAAGAAATGATAAATATCCTGAAAATCATTGTAATAATTGAGAATCGCATTTTTATCATTTTCAGAAAACGTTGATAGATCAATATTTTCCGGTATTTGAGGCTTAGGAATATTATTGCTTAATTTTAGATTTTGTATGGAGTTTTCAGTATTTGCTATAATCTTGATGTTCAACGGAACTTGATATGCAGTAATATTTCCACTATTTTTGACTGTAATGGTGTAAGTAATAGGTGTTCCTATTCTGAAACTGGAAGGTCCTATAATCGAAACGTCTAACTCAATGGGCTTAAAAGCCTCAACCTCAATCCCCTGCGGTATTATTATGGTTGTATCATTAAAAATCGCCTTAATGTTATATATTCCTATTTCTGCATCTGTAAAATTTACAATAGCGGATAATTTATTAAGACTATTACATATGATTGTATCAGAAATGATTTCCTTGCTTGCCCTTTCAAAAACAAGCTTTGTTGAAGAATCAAACCCATTTCCTTCGAAATTAATTGTACTTATTCCTTTATTTCCAACCTTCTTTATATCATATCCCAATATTGCGTATTTATGAATATGCTTATAATTTAATGTAATTTCAGAGCTGTAAGAAGTTACTGTATGCAATAAAACATGGTATACTCCATCTCGTTTTACTCTTGTTCCATCAAAAGAGAGACTTTCATCTCCAACAGTTTTATAAATTTCTACACCAAACGGGTCGAAAACCTGTATGGTACAAGGTTGATCTGTTTGCCAAATAAGACTATCTCCGGATAATGCATTCAGTTTGTAGAAATGAATTTCTTCAGGTGTTGGTTTCGGTTTTGTTACCGGTATATCAGAGTGTAATGTATCTGCAAAGACATCAAAGCCTCTTTCATCCATAAATTTATCGATTGAGACATTACTCCATTTTTCATTTAAATCCTGGAAGCGAATATTGAATATATTGTTATAATATATCTTGGCGTTACCATATACATCCGGAACAAAACGAAACGTATCTGGTATTACTATTGGTAAAGCATTAATCTCAACTAGTTGATCTTTTAATTCCAATGGATTTACAGGATCAATTTTTACGATTGTCTTTAAGCTGTCTGCATGATTCCACCAATATTCATAGGCGATAATTTTATTTTCAGAGACTGCATTTGGATGGTAGAAATATTGAGTTAATGGAGAGCTCCACCTGCCGTTATTATCTTTCGCCCTGAAGTTATAAAAATGGATGCCTTTTGAAAGGGAGGAAACATCTGATGAAAGAAGAATATTTCCATTCGAGGCGGGAACCGCAACTTTATCTGAAGTGTTTTTATCAAACCAATATTCGTATTCCGTGATATTGTTTTGTGCTTTTAAGGATTGAAAGATAAAGAAAAAAATAAGGAGTGTTGTTATTTGTTTTCGCATGGTTCTTTATTTTTGGGCTTCAACTGTAATGCTTACTCTTAGTTTTCCATCAGCCGAGGATTGGGAATCAATAGATTTGGCCGTAATCTGAGGGTTAGTTGGAACATTTGTAAATGGAGTCGGTCCTCCATAAATGCCAACTTGAGTTCCATCAGTGCCTAAATAAGTGACTTTGGCCTCAGGAGTAAGTTGGTAAGTTTCATTACGATAACCATCAGCGCTCCACTCTATACTTTCTTTCCCAAATAAGGCCATTGCCGTTACTGTTACATTTTCTGACTTTACTGCTACATCATTGTCATTACCCTGTATAAATACATTATTATATGCTTTACAGCTATTTTTTAAACTGCCATCACGGCCATATCCCCAATTGACTCCCCCAATAATATTATTTCTAAAAAAGGCTGTGGTCCCGTTATATTCGCGATTAGCATCTACTTGATCTGTTATTACACAATTTTCTACAAATAATGTGGACAATGGAGAATTACTTCCTAAATACTGCATTATTGAGTTTTTTATGTACATATTTTCATGTTCTTTATCGTAAAAATTAAGAGTTCCTATCCGACACTGATCTATCAGACAATTCATGGAATTCGCCTTAAAGTCTACTACTCCTATTATACTTTTCTTTAATATAAAAGAGTTTGTCGATGAATTTATATTAAAACCAGAATTATGAGAAATTCCTTCTATTACTAATCCTGTATCTCCGTCGGAAAGCTGAATGTTAAGATCTCCTGAAATTATGGTTGGAAATTTACCATTTGTTGCATCTGTAATGTATCCCGCCCCTTGTAAAGTAATTGCTTTATTTATAGTTGTTGAATTAAATGTCCCTGCGGTAAGGTTAATCAGATCACCATGATCAGCCACAGCTAATGCATCTATTAAAGCATTGCTGCCATAAAATACTTGCATGTTTTCTCCATGTTGAAGGGTGGCTAACTGAACTTCTTGAGAATAGGCTTTAACTCCCACTAAAAAAGAAATAATAAAAGCTGCTTTTAGTAATAGATTTTTCATCCCGGGCTATTTTTGTCTACTTCCACCAATCCCTTAAGAAGCCGATTATTTAAAAAGAAGTGTGGGATCGTTAGTTTAATCCGTTGGAGGCTCAGGTAAGCCCATTGTACGAAAAACAATACTCACACCTGTTGATATGAGTCTTTGCATTTTGTTCCATACAATATTGAAATTTACCAGATTCCCTGACAAGAATAAAAACTAAACACTTTTGTCAGTAATTCCTTGAAATCAGGCCTGAAATTAGGTTAAAAATTGTAAACGAAAAAAATCCCAAAATTTGAATCGGGTATAAATAGATCTATTTGAATTTGTCTGGTCAAAAAAGGTATCTATGTGGTCATTTTTTATTCCACCCTAAGTCCACCCTTACCACCCCATAATCCCATAATCCCTTAGGGATACAGCCTCATTAGCCAGGAGGATTTCAGGATTACAAAATTTCCAGGGCTTCCCTGATTTGTTTGTAGTATTTTCTGGATAAGCAAATATCCAACTGGGTAAATGGTGGATAAAACATACACCGGAGGGTTTTGTTTTCCAGGAAAGACAGGTATTCGATATTGAGAATAATGTCCTGTCTGGCTTGAAGGAATGAAGTACTGATGCTCAGAATATCGTCGGCAGTGGTATTTTTCTTGAGTTTATGCCTGGCGTTACAAGTTAATATCATTTCCCATAAGTGAGACTGATCGCTGTATTGAAAATAAAGGACTTCCTGTGGCCGGATGAATTTGAGTCCGGAAATGGTTTGAATACCCAGTTTTTTGTCCTTTACCAATAATTGACGGATAGCTTCACTCAGGTTGGGTATCGTATTTTTCCTTTTCTCCCCGATACGGTTAATGATGGTTTCCAATTCTTCCTGTTGGTAAGGCTTCAATAAAAAGTCGAATGCAGACAAACGCAATGCGTTGATTATATATTGATTATGGGCGCTATAAAATACCACACACATGGAGGGCGACGCAAATGCCTGGATTTCCTGAAGTATTTCTATACCGTTCGATCCGGGCATTTCCACATCCAGAAACAACAGGTCGGGTTGGTGGCGGATAACAACTTCCTTTGCTCTCTCGGCAGAACTGACCGTTTCAACGACCCTGATTTCCGGAAACGCTTCTAAATCTTTATGTAAGCGGTCAATACAACCGGGCTCATCGTCTATGATTATTGTTTTAATGAGTGTATTCATATTCATTTCAATCATATTGAAAATCTGTCGGGATTTCGATATTTACTCTTGTGCCCTGCATTCCGGGTGATGTTTTTCCTAAATCCTGAATGTCCAACCGGATTTTATTTTGGTTTTTACTATTGAGTAGTTCAATTGTTTTGAACAAAATCCGGAGTCCCTGCCCGGTTGAGTTTGGATTGTCAATACGGTTCCTGCTTGAAAGGACTCCCATGCCATTGTCTTCTATCGCAATGGAAACCAGGTGATTTTCTTTTCGGATGGTTATAGATAGTTGTTTATCCTGCTGTTCCGTTCGAAACGCGTGGTTAATAGCATTCTCAACCGGAATTTGAATGATCATGGAAGGGAGAAGAATAGTCATATCAGTTTCCGGGGTTATGTCCCATTGTATTTCCGGAATCCGGGGATTTATACTTTTGCGTAATCCGGCATAATTGCTGACAATATTGATTTCATCTTTCAATGGGATTGCTATTTTTTCTGAGACCAGCAGGCATTCTCTAATGGATTGGGTCAATAGATTCAACGGCAAATTAAGTTCTTTATGCCCTTCGAGTCCGGGTATCAGGGAATTCAATACATTGAGGATAAAATGGGGGGAAATCCGGTTACGTACATTTTCCATCCGGAGTTTGGTGATAATGCTTACCTGACGGGCATACTCTTTTTCTTTTTTTCTTCGGGCACAGACCATGATTGTAGCAACGGTTACTACGATTACTATAAGCACCAGAATCAGTATGATCGTTGTGTTTCTGAACTGCTGAACTTTCCTATCCTGCTGAGTAATGAAAATATCCCTTTTCAGTACAGTTGTATCCTGCCGGTATCGGGAATCGATTTCCGCAATGTTATTCTGAATCGTAATGGTACGCAGGGAATCATCCAGCGAATCGATTTGTTTCCGTAGTTCATATGCTTTTTTATAATCTCCTTTTCGGGTATAAAATTCTTCCAATCGTTTTCCGTTGGTATATATATAGTTGAAATTATCCTGAGGATACGATTGATTGAGAATGCACTCCGCCTCTTTCATGTCACCTTTTTCAAGATAAAGAGACAGATAGAGCATATTCATATAATAACGGGAGTTCGTGTCCGTGTTGTCCGGACGAAAATAATATCCGGCGGCTTTATCCAGGTAATATTGGGAAGAATCTGTTTTTCCCAGGCATAAATAAATCTCACCCAGATTGGCCAGCAACGGCGCTTCCGTATGTTCCATTTTCAACTGCCGGGCATAAGAATAGGATTGCTGGTACCAGGGAAGTGCTTTCTCATATTCCTTGGTCGTATAGTAATAATAACCTCTCGCATTGGCAAAAACATACCGATCCGCTAATGATAGCTGATCCAGGCTTTTCTCTGCCAGTTCGTAATAATGATCAGCTAAAGGAAAGTTTTTTAGATCCAGGTAAATTCTTGCCAGCGTTCCATAGACAGAGAGGTGGTATTGATCCGTCTGATCGATTGAATCCGCAGCCAGCATGGCTTTCCTGCAATTGTCGACCGCCGAGGGGTAATCGCTTTTGAAATGATAATCTTCGGCAAGTAGAAGATATAATTGGGGTAGGTATTGCCGGCATTCCTTTGCGTCAGGCTGGTAAGCAACATCAATAGCCTGCCTCAGGTAGTCGATGGCGCGGTCGGTATGGCCCGAGTTATACCTATTTTGGGATGCATTATTACAACAGATGATTTCCAATCGGGCTATTTCCGGATTGGGATTGCCTTTTCTCTGACAAAAACGGAGTATTGTATCGTAGATCAGGTAAGCGGAGTCTGGTTTGTTTTCGTATTCATAACACCTGCTTAATAAGAACAACATACGATAATAGTTAATGCTGTCCCGAATATTTTTCAATTCATAAGTAATTAATTTTTTTGTCTGGCAAGGCTCTTCCACCGCCAGTTGCATCAATGAAGTACAAAGAGAATCTACCCGTTGGTTTTCCGGAGTATACGCAGGCTTTTGTTTTTTTTCACAACTCCATAAAAATAAAAAAAGATAAAGAATAAAAAAAAACAGTAGCGGTTGCCCCTTTCTACCCCTGGCCATAGATTTAAAATTAAGAATAAGATACTTCAATAAACTGCAAATATAAAATAAAACCCGTTGTATTGTACGTGTTATTTTATATTATTTTTAAGGAATGTATTTATCCGTGAAAATCCAGGTTTTGAGTAGTAACTTTTTTATTTCATTCCAAATAAAGTTACATTAGCTTTTCCCCGTAACACCCCTTTGGTATCATACCAAAAATCGATACGGCGAATGCTGCGTTTTCCTACTCCGCGTAAATCGATAATTCTGCTTTCACCTCCCTGAGGAATATCAATTGCAGTCGGAATCTCATCCGGAGCACCGTCGTCGTAAGTTACTTTTACACGTATTAATCGCAAAGGAGCATCAGTTACTTTGAATTTAATTTTTCTGAAATTGTCAAAAGGACCCTCCACGACAATTCCGTCGTGATCTGCTACAAAATTGGCCTGAGTTGTTCCGATTATTTTCCAGCTTCCGGCAACACCTGCTCTCGGCCGGGTTACTTTTTGAGCGGATATGTCCTCACTTAAAAAAATAGCACACAATGTAATGCAAAAAACAATAATGGTTGTACTGTGGAAATTGGTTTTCATAGGTTCATTATTTATATGTAACTACATAATAAATACAGAAATTATGCGAATATAACAAACGGTTCGATGAGATTGTTCTAAATGGATAAAAGTATTCTTTTAATCATACATTTATCTATCGGTAAAAATCCAGGATTTTTTTCTTACATTTACGGCCAAATTCATTTGGATCATGCAACTATACAACGAAGAAGAGGTCCTTTCTCAGCTCCGGAGCAGCAATCCTGACTTGCAGAATAAAGCATTTGAAAAGGTTGTTCGGTTTTACAGTGAAAAATTATACTGGCAAATCCGGAAAATGGTGTTGTCACATGAAGATGCCAACGACCTGCTGCAAAATACATTCATTAAAGCCTGGATGAGTATTGATATTTTCCGGGGAGATGCCAGGTTGTCAACCTGGTTGTATAAGATTGCCATTAATGAATGTATTACCTTTCTTAATCGTCAACGGGCATTGAATCATGTTTCCATTGATGATTCGGATGTCTTTCTGATTCAAAAACTGGAAGGTGACGAATATTTTGACGGAGATGAGGCTCAGCTTAAGTTGCAGAACGCAATTGTTTCCTTACCGGAAAAACAACGACTGGTCTTTAATATGCGGTATTACGAAGAAATGCCATACGAAGAAATGTCAGAAATTCTGGGTACTTCTGTCGGTGCGCTAAAGGCATCTTATCATCATGCCACAAAAAAAATTGAAGATTTTTTGGAAAAGGATTAAACTTTTTCCTTTTTATTGTGTCTATAATAATGCAAATAAAGATGTATATGAACAAGAAAACAAGTCCATTAGATGAAATCGGAAAGAATCGTGCTTTCAATGTTCCGGAAGGTTATTTTGAAAGCATATCCGGTGAGATTATGTCCCGGCTGCCCGAGCGAATCGAAGAATCGCCCAGGATATTAAGCCGGTGGGAGCGGATGAAGCCTTGGGTATATATGGCTGCGATGTTTGGAGGAATTGCTTTGATGGTCAGGTTATTTGTCGGATCTCCGGAAAAATCATCCACAGAGTCTATGGCCTCTGAAGGAATTCAATTGACATCTTCTGCTGAGATAGAAGAATTTTACCGTTATTATGAAGACCAGGCAGCCAGTTCGGCCTACAGAGAAACTTTTTATTTGGAAAACCAGTCTGGAGATGTTCAATAAAAACTCCTCAGGCTTATTTATTTATCAATTATAAAATAAAATGAGAATTAAAAGGATTATATTATTTGTTTTTCTTCTTTTTGGATTAAATTCTGTTCTGTGGGCTCAGCAACCTCAGCAAAACGATGAAAGGAGAAAAGCGGAGTTTGAAGCATTCAAAGCCAAACGGGTAGCTTATATTACCCAGGAAATGGGATTGACAACAGAGGAATCTCAGGCTTTCTGGCCTTTGTGTAATGAGCTACAGGAGAAAAAATTTGAATTGAACAAAGAATTAAGAAAAGCATTCCGGGATTTGTCCAGGGCAGAAAGAAGCGGACAAAAACCTTCGGATGCTGATTATAAAAAAGTAGTGGATCTGGGGGCCGATGTGAAGGTAAAAGAGGCTCAGTTAGAAAAAGAATATTATACCCGGTTTGAAAAGGTAATTTCATCGGAAAAAATATTGAAGTACCAACGTGCCGAGCAGCTTTTTGCACGGAAAATGCTGGAAGAACGGGATAGCCGTGACAATAGGGATAATCCGAGACGGGGTGGTCCTGAAGGAAGCGGTCGTCAATAATAAATATGTGTTCAGGTATAAGTATAGGTAAGAAGTAAAGGTTATTATAAACCTTTTGAAGCAGGATTTTCAGGGAGTCCTGCTTTTTTTGGGTTCATCCGAAAGTTCCGGCATCCCCAGGTGCGTCAGCACCGAAACCTGTGTAGCCCCATGCGTCAGTGTGGGGTTTATTGTGATTGGTTCAAATCAATAAATAACGGAATAAATACGGATTATTTTTTACAATCCAATTGATATATGGATTCCATTTTGAATTCCCCACGCTGGCGCATGGGGCTACACAGGTTTTGGTGCTGACGCACCTTTGGGAGGGGTTCGTTGGTCAATAAAAAAACTGCCGGAGTTTTTTGAACCTGCCGGCAGTTTTTATAAATATATCAATATATACCTTTTGAAGGAATTATTTCTCGCTGAATAATTTATTGGTTGACAATTTCACAACCTTACCGTATTTTTCCAACGCCTTCAGGTCGATCGATTTCGGATCACCGACAATACCGATAACAACCGGACGACCTTTGATGTTTTCGTTGTAATAGCTAACGATATCATTGAAGGTCAGGTTATCGATCTTTGTCAGGTTTGTTTTCTGGGGATCTTCCGTATAACCGCGTAATTTCCAGGATTCAACACTGGCACTCTTATCCCGGAATTCCGGTTCGGAAGTCAGTGTTACGGCTTTCAGGTAATTTTTGATATTACTGATCCGGTCCGGATATTGAGGCATGTTTTGCAATAGTCCCATGTATACTTCGATGGCATCCAGCACCTTATCCGATTGAGTTCCGATATAACCGGTAAAATAATCCTGTTGTCCCTTTTTCGGAGGAATTATTTTATAACCGTTGGCAGTGTAAGCCATGGAACGGTATTCCCGGATTTCCTGCATGACAAGGCTGGTAAAGCCTCCGGTGAAATATTGATTGAAAGCGCTTCTACGTACATCATCCGTATTGTCGTAAGGAGTTCCCTCGATATAGAAATAGATGTTACTTTGTTGAGCGTCCTTGTCCGGAATGAAATAAATGGTATTTTCCATGTAATGGGCCGTCTTTTTAAACTCAGGGGATGTCGTTGCTTTTTCCCCTTGTTTCAACGGCAGATTGGCGCTGAGGATCTCATAAACATTATCGAAAGGAAGGTTACCCACATAATGGACTTCTGCTTCATAATCGGTAGCCCGTTGAAATTCTCCCGTCAGGCTGCTGATCGACATTTCCGAAATAGATTCCCAGGGAACACGGTCTATATAGTTCGATTTATCCTGATAAAACACATATTCCCGCATCGCGTTACTCAAACCGTCCGTTGTTTCGGTTTCCATCCGGCGTCCCTGATAGATATTTCCTTTCAGGCTGTTCCATTGTTTTTCATCCAGGTCCGGGAAAAGGATCTGGCGGGTCAGCAGGTTACAGGATTCTTTCAGGTTAGCTTCAAAACCGTACATAGTTACGGTCAGGTAACTGCCGCTTACAGAGAAATAACACATGGTTCCTAAGTTACTGAACGCCTGTTTTACTTCTTGAGCCTTCATCTGTCCCATGACACCAGCATTGTTCATCAACGAAGTAGCCAACCCCAGGTTAGGCATTTTTTCCGTTCCGATACCATATTTCAATACCAATGAGAATATTTCATTTTCAGGATTCGTGGAATAGAATAATTTCGAACGATCATTGATTGATTTTACTTTGACATCGTTAAAATCCGTGTACTTGGGAACTCCCGGTTTAACAGGCAAAATGCTGAAGGCTTTCGCATATTCCGATTCAACATTACGGGGCGGTTGCAAAGGATCGTATCCCGGTTTTTGCAATTCATCTTTTTTGGGAGCTTTCCCTTTTTCAATAAACATGGCGATGTAATCGTTGGTAAAGTATTTTTTAGCAACAGCCTTGATCTTATCGGTAGTTAATGCAGCAACCACATCCGGATAATTGAATAGTTCGTTCAGGTCGACTCCATAGATGAACGAAGACATGATCAGTTGAGCTTTGTACTCCTGATTTTCCATATTCAAGTCGTGTAGCCGTATCATTTCTGATTTGATCGATTCAACAAGCCAGTCCTCAAATTGTCCTTCCTGAATCTTTTTAATTTCTTTCAGTATCATTTTTTCAGTGGAACTCAGCGAGTTAAAACGGAACTGCGCCACATCATAATAGGGAATGGCACTGATAACAATTCGTCCCTGATCTTTGAATGCAAATGAAGAAGAGCTGGCCCCCATCAGGTCTCCGTCAATAGTCAGCTTATCCAGCAGACCGGTACGGCTGGAGTTGGTTAATAATTTCAAACAAACCTGCAGAGCAACTTCATCTTCTCCTCCTTCTACATCGCCTTTATAGGCTAATAAAGCTTGAGGATATGGAGCTATTTTTTCTTTCACTTCTTTTCTTCCTTTGATCGGAACTTCCTGATAGGTTTTCTTTGCCGGAGCGGATCTTTTTTCCAATCTTCCGAATTTTTCTTTGATTACACCGGCTACTTCATTCGTTTTTACGTTTCCGACCAGAATCAATGCCATGTTTTCAGGAACGTACCAGTCCTGATAGAATTTGATTAACTGGCTTATTTGCGGATTCTTCAGGTGTTCCGGAAAACCGATTACCGGACGACTATATGGGTGTCCCGGGAAAACGGTATTGAGCAGGAATTGTTGGATCTGCCGGTTCGGGTTGTTTTGAGACCGGTTGTATTCTTCATAAACCGTTTCCAATTCGGTTTGGAAGGCACGGAATACAGGATTAATCAACCGTTCGGAGTTCAGTTCCAACCATTTGTATATATCTCCGGCAGGAAATGCGTTGTGATATTCAGTATAATCGTAGGAAGTACCTGCATTCAGACCTTTTCCTCCCATACCCTCGGTCAAGGCTGAGAATTCATTAGTGAGTCCGTATTTGGCAGCTTCTACTGTCAACCGGTTGATTTCATCATTGATACTTTTTCTTTTGACTGGATCGGTTTCCTTCGCCATTTCATCGTATTTCTGGATGATCTGTTCGTACAACGGTTTTTCTTTGGCCCAATCGAGGGCTCCGATTTTTTCAGTCCCTTTGAACATCAGGTGTTCCAGGTAGTGAGCCAGACCGGTGAGACTTTCCGGGTCATCTTTAGCACCTACATTACAGGCAACCATACCGAAAACATCCGTAGCTTCCGGATCTTCCCAGATATAGACACTCAAGCCGTTGGGTAGTTTGAATGTTTTCAGGCCTTGAGCATAACTGCCGGTCCAGGCCAGGCAGCTCAATAATACCAGACAAGATATTCTTATCACAGTTTTCATACGTTTAATTTATAGTTATTTTTAATGAATGATAATTTTGTCGCTGTACGTGATTCCTCCGGTTGTTACTTTCAGGATCAGAACTCCTTTATGGGCCACGGTCAGATCGAGATTTGTGCCGGTAACATGCTGTTCGCACAACTTGACTCCCGAGGCCGAATACAGTTCGATTTGAGAATTGGGTTGTAATTCTTCAAAATGAAGAGTTTTGTTCGACATGGACCATTTGACCGGACTGTTATCTATGGAAGGAATAGCCGAAGGCGTATCGATAAATATCGCAGTAATGATTCCGTCGCTCGACTCTTCGATACTTTTCAACGGAGCTTTGGTTGAATAACCACTCCAGGATTTCGAATTCGGTTGGGTCAGGTCATTGAATGTTTTTTTGAGTCCGCCGGCAGGATAAAGATCCATATCCCTTGTTGCTTCACTCTTGATGTTGTCCGCTTCTTCGATGTCGAAACATTGGTGATTCGGATCCGTATTGATTTGATTGGAGCGCCATTTGGCAAGAACATTATCGTTCCTGTCGATATGAAGAATCATCAACCCATGTCCGGGCAGGTATTTATCCCATCCTTTTTTCTGGCGGTTTTCAATGAAGAAAAGTTCTTTTTCATTAGGATCTCCATTTTCCAAAAGGGTCGGATAATAATACGATACATTATCTTCCAATGCATGTTTTATGGTCAGTGCTGTTGCTTTTGTAAGGCGTGTACTGGTGTGCCAACCCAACAGCTGTCTTTCGAAAGATGACAGGAAAGGGGGTGTACGGCTGCCGTTGTTGTACGAACCCGAAGCCATGGTCGCATAAGGACCCGGATCAAAAGCATTCTGGCTTCCTGTATCATATAAGTCCGGTAATCCCAACGCGTGGCAGAACTCGTGACAGAACGTACCGATCTGATCGTGGTTCGTACCTGAACTTCCTTGTAATTCCGAGGAACAGGAATAAGTAGAAATCCGCACATCATCCAGCTTAAAATTACTATCATAGCCATCGATGCTCCATTCGTGCGGCCAGATGGTATAGGAGGGTCCTCCCTGGGCCTGGTTGTATCCTGCGAATACGACACATACATGTTCCAGAACGCCGTCTCCATCCAAATCATATACTTTGAAATCAACCCCTGCCTTATCGGCTAATTGACAGGCTTCCACGATCATCTCACGGGGACGGCTGTCATGGGAAAGTTCTGTCTGCGTACCATAATAAGCCATCTCGCGGCTTAGATTCAAAGGTCCGACCACGTCAAACTGGGGAGTGAATTTTCCAAATGAATTATCGTAGAAATAGTCCCGGGCGCTTCCGGTAGCATTTTTGTCCGAATATCCCGGCTGATTCAGCATTTTGTCAAAAACCGATTGGTCCGTAACAAATTGTTTGTCTGTAAAATTAACCAGAATCACCAGAAAACGGGCGCTGCTTTCCTGACCGGCCCGAAGATTGAGATCTTCTTCGCTGATCATTTGGCTGATTGTGCGGGTAGAATATAATTCCGACCGTTTGATTTTGTCTAGTTGATCGACACTGAAAAACAAATCGGAAGGAGTCTTTGATAGAAACTCTTTTTCTTCCTGCGAACGATCCTGGGCCCTTTTTGCATTGAATTTACTGCAAACCAAATCTCCGGATTCATTTACCTGGGCATATTTATAAAAACCATCCGGCCCGTCCAGGAGTAAGTGCCCGTCTGTAGTACGGGCATAATGAAAATTCTCGTCTCCGAAAAGACGGATTGTGATTATGCTTCCATCCGGTTGTTTGTATTCAATGGGATGCGGATAAGCGGGAATAGCCCATGCCGATGTTTGAGGCCACAACAGGCAGATAAATAAAATAAATAAGTAATAATTTTTCATGTTTATTTGAGGAAAATACCGTTAGACTACTATGCTTTTGCGTTTTAGCTTTGCAAATATAGTCTTTTATTTTTAATGAATGTATTGGGTAAGGAAAAAAAACAGTTACAAGAATTATCTTGTAACTGTTTTTTATTTAGTTGTTTTATTTATATTCTATAAAACATTATTTCTTATTTTTTAAGTACAATAGTTCCGGGAAGGAAGAAATCAAAGTATCCGGGACTTGTAGACCCACTAAAGGCTGTTAATCTCCATCCATAGTCAAATCTGAAATTGATCGAATCATAATCAGAAACAGCTGTCAATGTAATAGCTCCAGTTGTATAATACAAAGTACCATCTTGATAAAAAGTACCAAAAAGCTTAGTTGTATATCCACTTATAGTGCCACAATCTTGAGGTAGAGTTATTGTTAACTTAAATCCTTCACCTGTATTCTCTGCAATCATTTTTATCGGATCTGGAGTGTATTGAGTTAACCAGAGAATATCTTCCTGATTTTCATCAGCCACAATGGATACGTCTTCTCCTCCTGAAGCTCCTGAACTTCTTGTATAAGACATTCTATATGTTCCTAAAATAGCTGCAAACGGATGCTCATCATCAATGATAGTAACCATAATTTCGTCGTTTCCATCATTGGCTGTTCCCATCATCGCATTAGCCGTGTTGCTTTTCATACGGATGATAAAACTCTTGTCTCCGGTTCGTTCGTCGTTATCAATCGTATTCACAACTAAAAATGCCGTATATGTTTTAGCATCGAAAGTAATTTTATTGCTGGACAATGTAAAGTCAACGCCTTCTTTTGCCGGGTTCGTAACACCTTCCGTCACTATTTCCACTTCAAGTTCTCCTGATTTTCCGGCTACTTTGGCCCAATCCACATAAATCGTGTCTTTCATATTCATCTCCCCGATTTTAGAAGAGCCTTCTGTGAAAGAGAAATAAGACATGTCATCCGTAAATAGCTGTTCTCCTTCTTCTGTACATCCCACCAAAAAGAAGAGTACAGGCATGCATAAATATATTATTTTTTTCATATTTACTTGTTTTATTTTTTATTAAACCCTTATGAAACATCCATTGCTGCTTGCTTCATATTGTTTATTGAAATAAATTTAATAACCCGGGTTGTTTTCCGGTATGGAAGGATTCGCATCCAATTCGGATTGCGGAATCGGCCACTGCCACCTATAGTTGTTCGGTTCTACTTTCAACTGATCAAAGTTGATACCCGGCACCGCATTTTCCTGAGTAGCCCGTTGGAAGCCGAGTCCTTTCCGTTTCAGGTCGAACCAGTATTGTCCTTCATAAGCAAGTTCCTTCATCCGTTCTTCCCAGATGGCATTTTTCAGAGCATTTCCTGTTAAGTTGGTTTGCGCTGTATAGCCTTCAATCCGTTTGCTTCTCAAAGTGTTCAGGTCAGCCAATGCATCGGCGTCTGAAGCTCCTCCTTTTTCTGAATAGGCTTCCGCACGGATCAGGTATTGTTCTGCCAAACGGAATACTTTAGCCATATTGGATCCGTTGGCGTTGGTAGTAGCAGCAAAAGCCGGGTTGGTCGGATATTTGGTAACCAGGTAACCAGTCCATCCATACCGGGTTTGAACGGCATTGAAATAAGTGAAGAAGCGAGCATCTGCATCCTGATCATACATGTCCAGAAATTTATCAGCTGGCATATAGTCGGGATTAGGTTTTCCCTGTGAATCGTTGTAATAGGGATAGCCGGGTTGTCTGCCACTGGCATCATCGGCAGTAAGACCTACCTTCCAGATAATTTCATTGCCCCTGTCGTTCAGGAACATGTCGGACAACTTATCAATGGCACATAATGCATACTTGGAATTATTGATAACGGCCGTAGAATACTTGATTGCGTTGTCCCAGTCTTTCATGGTCAGGTAAACCCTGGCCAGGAATGCATTAGCAGCACCTTTGGTGAAATAAACATTATCCGCCTGGTCAGTAGTGATCAGGTTAAGTGCCTGTTCGGCATCTGCAATAATCTGGGTATAAACCTCAGCTACAGTCTTTCTGGGAGGTGTAGCAATTTCAAATTTGGTTACCACCGGCACTCCTAAGTCAGTAGCTGCAGTAGACGCATTGTATGTTTTTGCATATAAGCGTACCAAGTCGAAGTGAGCAATCGCACGAGCTAAGTAGGCCTGTCCCTTGATGTTATTCAAGGTAGCTTCATCACCCTGTACTTTGTCGATTTCTTCCAACAGAAAGCTGGCATTGGCAGTCAGTGCATACATAATGGCCCATGCATTTACGACTTCTTCAGTAGAAGCATTGTAAGTCCATTGGTACATAATGCCGTAAGTATTGCTATAGCCGATGATGGCCAGTATTTCGTCTGTCGCTAAATCCGGCACTACAGTCATGTTCTTGCCATAGTAGGAAGTGGATTTGAAATGGGTGTACAAACCGTTCAATGCTACCTGGCAATCCTTGACGGAAGTAATGGCAGTGTTTCTCGTAACCGAGTTGTAAGGCGTCTTATCCAGGAAATCATCGCAGGATGAAAAGGCAAGCGCCGTTATGATTGTTAATGATATAATTAAATTTTTCATATTTGTCAGATAAAATTAGAATTATTAGAATCCGATTTCAACACCGATTACATAGGATCTGATCTGAGGATATCCTCCCAACTCAGTATTTCCATATTGTTCCGGATCATAACCCTTATAGTTGGTCCAGGTATAGAGGTTGTATGCCTGTCCGTAGATACGTGCACTCTGGAATATTTTGGTTTTTTTCACCAGCTTACTCGGGAATGCATACGAAGCCATCAAACTCTTGAAACGAAGGTACGTTGCATCTTCGATTACCCTGTCGTCGAATTCATTTTGGGCATACTTAGGATGGGGAACCGAAGTGATGTCTCCCGGCTGTTTCCAATAATCCAGCATTCTTACGGATTGGTTATAGTCAGCAAAACCTCCGTTGGATTCGGTAAAGAAACGTGCATTGTTCGTAATCCAGTAATCTCCCATGAAGGTAAAATCCGCACTCAGAGTAATTCCCTTGTATTCAACGGACGTATTGAATCCACCGCTGTAGGAAGGAATCCATGATTTGTCTTTTATCGCTACTGCATCACTGGCTCTGTAGGTTTCCGTGACGTTTCCGTCTTTATCATACCATAATGTCTTACCGTTGGCCGGGTTTACTCCTGCAAAACGGTTGACATAACGTGTTCCCAAAGGCATGCCTACTTTCAATATAGTGCTGGATCCTGCATCCGGAATTTCAGTTACGTTTCCATACAGCTCAAGGATTTCGTTTTTATTGTAAGAGAATGTACCTCCAATCGTCCATTTCCAGTCGTTGTTTTTAATGATATCAGCTGTAATCTTGGATTCAAAACCCTGATTTCTCATCTTTCCGATATTCTTCCAACCACTGGAGAACCCGGTTGTGTAGGAGTAGGGTACGCTGAAAAGCATGTTAGAGGTTGTTTTATTATAATAGCCCAATTCGATGTTGTATTTGTCCTGTAAACCGATATTGACACCAACGTCGAACATTCCTATTTTTTCCCATGTCAGGTCTGAATTTCCGGGAGCGGATAAAAAGCCGGCATTTGATTTGTTGTATGTTCCTGAAAGACCATACGTAGCAATCCAGCTGTAGTTACCGATATCGTTATTACCCATGGTACCATAACTGGACCGTAGTCTTAAGTCGGAGAGGATTTCAATGTCTTCTGCGAATGCTTCTCTTTTCAGGTTCCACATAGCTCCGATCGAGCCGAATGTACCCCAGCGGTTGTTTTCACCGAACTTGGAACAGCCGTCCCGGCGTAAAGACAAGTCTACGAAATATTTATCATCGTAATTGTAATTCAAGCTTCCAAAGAATGAAGCCATGGAATAATCCGTCTTGATAGAGCCTGTTCCCGGAGCTCCGTCGTAAGACGAAGTAACTCCAAGCACGCTCAATTTGTCATTGGGAAGCCCCTTTCCGCGAACGCTGAATACATCAGAAAAAAGACTATAGGTTTCTTCTCCCAGTAAGACGGTTACATTATGTACATTCTCGAATGTCTTTTTGTACTGGATTGTATTGGTGTTGGTAACACGGGTTGTACGGGTTAAACCACGGGTAACAGTTCCTCCTGTATTGGTTCCCCAAGCTGAATTCGGAGAAACATAAGCATCCGTTACCAGGTCATAATAATCAATACCCAGCAGGGTTTTTGCTTTGAAATCTTTCAGGAAGCTTAATTCACCCCAAGCCGTACCCATCAACCGTAAGTTGCTGTAATTGGTAGGATCCAACTCCAGGTGTTCGATCGGGTTTGCACCCATTAATCCGTCATCCTGAGTTGTATAAGAACCATCTTCCCGGTAAGGTTGAGTATAGGGGTTTTCCAATAAAGCACGGAAAGCTGGGTTGTAAATATTATTCGTATACCCAAGGTCTGCCGTAATGGTGTTTTTGGAATATTGTTGTGCCACGTTCATTGTCGTTCCGATTTTTAGATCCTTCGTAGCATCGGCCTCCAGATTCAAACGCATACCATAACGTTTGAAATCAGAGTTGATCAGAATACCGTCCGCATTCATAAAGTTTCCGGAAGCGAAATAACGAACCGTGCTGGATCCTCCCCGTACAGACAACTCATGAGATTGTGTTTGAGCTGTTTCTCCCATCAGAACATCAATCCAGTCGGTATTGATCGCTCTTAATTTAGGCAAATCAGGATCATCAGCATCTCTTAATCCTAATGCAATTTCATAATCCAGTTTTTGATTGGAATTCATCAGGGTAAAGTTTTCTTTCACCTTTTCAGATATTCCATAATATCCGTTATATGTAATGGTTGCCCGTGTTCCTGTTTGTCCTTTCTTGGTAGTAACCAGGATCACACCGTTGGCGGCGCGTGATCCGTACAGGGCGGTAGCCGAAGCATCTTTCAATACGCTGACCGATTCCACGTCTCCCGAACTGATGGCAGAAAAATCGGAAGCAGATCCTTCAATACCGTCGATAATATATAAAGGTGCAACTCCCGCATTGATAGAACCGATACCCCGGATACGAATAATAGAAGCCGCTCCCGGACGACCGGTATTGGTAGATACCTGTACTCCGGAGGTAGTTCCTTGCAAAGCCTGATCAAAACTACCTACGGGCAGTTTGGATACTTCCTTGCTTCCAACGGTGGATACAGCTCCGGTAATGGATCCCCTTTTTCGGGTACCGTAAGCCACAACAACTACTTCATCCAGAAGTTCTTCTGAACGTTTTAATGTGATTCTCATACTTTCTGAAACGGTTCCTTCTGCATCCGTCATCCCAAGGAATTTAATGACAAGAACCTTGGCAGAGGCCGGCACCTCCAGGTTAAACTGTCCTTCCGCATTGGTAACCGTACCGATGGAAGGATTGTTTTTAACAATGACGGAGGCTCCGCTAACAGGCTCTCCGCTCTCGTCCAGAACGATCCCGGATACCTTTACATTTTGTGCGATTGCCAATCCCATGCTTATAAAAAAGCATGTCAATAATAAAGTCAATCTTTTCATAAATTTTACATTAAATTAAACTACTACGTTACTATATTACACTTTAACTTTTATGAAATAGGGCTTTGAAAATAGCATTTTGTCAAATAAAACGGGTTGTTAATGTTTATTTTCGATGCAATCTCTAGCAAAAAGCCAAATAAGCCTGATTCCCAACTTGCGAAGATATTCTATCTTTTATAAAATACAAAATATTATTTAAAATTTATTCATATTTTTTTTGTTTTTAGTTGTTTTGAGCGTGGGAAAAGATAAAAAAACACAAAAAACGCACAAAAAAACTTTCTTCTTATGAAGTTTGTATTTCTTGTCGGATTATCATATTGTCAATTTTTAGAATGTATGATGTGCTAAGTTTATAGGTGCAATCTCGGAGGATTCTCTTTTATTTCAAGAGAAGAATCACTGGCTGTATGACGAAAGAACGTTTTTTAAGGGTTATTATTCAATATCCACGATTCTGTTAAAAAACGATTGAGTAAAATTATATAGAATTTTTATATGATTTCACTTTTATAAAGTCAAAAAACGATAAAATTAATTAAAATTAAGAATATTTAATGAAAATAGCTTGTGTGTTTTATATTAATCACTAGTCATTCAATTACATGCAGTCATCACATTTGTAGAAATATCATTAAAATCAACGATATGTAACTTGTTTTAATGCTATGTATTATATGTTCATGTTTTTAAACATACCAAACTATTTTTATTAATTATTTATTTGTAATTTATTTGCAAATACTCAGTAATTATAAACAAGATTTCAAGTTAAACTAAAAAATTAAAATCATGAAAAAACTCAACTTTCTTTTATTTTTATTTTGTACATATTCAATGACTGCTCTTGGTGTATCTGCTAGTATTACGGGAGATACAAAAGTATGTCCTAATGTTCCTTATACCTATACTTATGCTCTTGACAAAACAGTAACTGTACCCTCTATCGTATTAATGCAATGGAAGATCATGTTCACATCCTTACCGGTTTGCATCCGACTATTGCTCTAGCTGATTTTGTGCGTGACTTAAAAATGGCTTCTTCTCTATGGATAAAACAAAGCAAGTTATTCCCTTATTTCTCTGGTTGGGGAGACGGTTATGCGGCCTTGACCTATTCGTACAAAGATAAAGATGTCATTATTAATTACATCAAAGGCCAGGAAATGCACCATCAGACGATCTCGTTTAGAGAAGAACTTATCACCCTGATGAAAGAGCAGGGTATTGATATTGATCATCGCTTTTTCAGTAATTAGATTCACCCCCTGCGGGGATGTGGTATGTGGGTGAGCATCCTTTCCGGGGGTAACGCTTCGCTCACCCCCGGTTATTCAAAGTGACTCCCTTCGGGAATCTGACTCTCCCCAAGTTTTTTCCTTTAATCACGATCCGGAAATTTAGAAAACGAGGGCCCTTTTGCGGAAAATAGAAAATAGTTTCTTATTTTTTGATTTCTCGTTTTGTTCGATTAAATTTGCGTAATTTGTGAACGATATTTCATCAATTACGATCAACTAATATGAATAAAACCCTTTATCTCTGCCTTGTATTCCTGTTTTTTTTCCTGACAACTGCCCGTAGCCAGGTTACTTTCAGTGATTATTTTGAGCCAAAATCCCTCCGCTTTGATTTTACTCTGGCAGGAAATCAGAATGAACAGCGGGCCTACATGCTCGGATTGAGCGAAGAGCCGCATTGGGCCGGACCAGTAAAGAACCTGATCGAGCCGTTTAATTATGGTGATTACCGGGTGGCTGTTTTTGATTCTATCCAAGGAAAGTTGTTGTATACAAGAGGATTCAATACCCTGTTCCGGGAATGGCGGACTACAGAGGAAGCGCATTCGGTGGATAAAGCATACACCCATTCCATTACAGTCCCGTATCCACAAAAAACAATCCGGCTGGTGATGGAGACCCGGAATTTCGGAAACGGGAAGTGGGAACCTCTTTTTCAAATGCATGTAAATCCCCGGAGTATATTCATCGATCACAGTCCATTGCCGGAAAACAAAGTGACAATGATACGACAAAGCGGAAAACCGGAAGAAAAAGTGGACCTGGTTATTCTGGCTGAAGGATATACGCTTGCCGAACAGGAAAAATTCCTGAAGGATACCCGCAGGCTCTGCGATTCGTTGTTTTCTTTTGCACCTTTTGATAAGCACATTCAGGATTTTAATATTTATGCTGTGGGGCTTGTTTCCACCAATTCCGGGACTGATTATCCCGGTACCGGGCAATGGTCTGAAACGGCTTTGAACTCAGGGTTCTGGACTTTCGACAGTGAGCGTTATCACACGATTGCCGATTACCTGCCTATCCGGAATGCGGTATGGAATGTTCCTTGCGATGCGATTATCGTTTTAACCAATTCATCCAAGTACGGAGGCGGTGGAATCTATAATTTTTATGCCATCAGTACGGTTGATCATGCACTTTCCGCACGGGTGACCGCTCACGAATTCGGACATAGTTTTGCGGGTCTGGGGGATGAGTATTTCGATTCTTCCACTTCTTACGACGATAGTTTTTATTCTCTGAAAGTGGAACCTTGGGAACCGAACATTACAATCCGGGTCGATTTCGGATCCAAATGGAAAGACATGGTTGATGCCGGACAGGCCGGTGTTTTTGAGGGAGGAGGATATAAAGCCAAAGGAATTTACCGTCCTCAGGATCGCTGCATGATGCGGGACAATTCATTGTTCTGCCCGGTATGTCAGCGAGCTGTAGAGAGAATGATTGATTATTTGTGTGACCGGAAAATCTCAAGGTAAATGAAACGAATCCTGTTTTTATGGGTTGGTCTGCTGTTGGCAGGCTCCCTTGTTGCCCAGGAGGTCAGGGAGGCTTTACTGGATTCTGCGGTTGAAAAAATGACCCGGAATATTACCGAGCACCCTCAGGAGAAAATTTATATCCAGACAGATAAGCCTTATTATGTTTCCGGAGAAAGAATCTGGTTCCGGACCCACCTGGTGAATGCCTGCCTGCATCTTCCTGCATTCGGTAGCCGGTATGTATATGTAGAATTAATCAATCCGCTGGATTCTGTGATGGCCCGTCTGAAAGTACGTCCAGAAAAAGACAGTTATTATGGAGATATAACATTGCCGGAAATCCTGCCGGAAGGATATTACAAGCTTCGTGCTTATACGAATTACATGCGTAATGAGGGAGAAGATTATTTTTCTACCCGTTATATCCGTATCGGCGCACCTCAGTCGGCTTTTGTCGAGACTCAAACAGAGTTTGAGCTCGATGGTAAGTCTGTATATACTACGATCCGGTTTACCGACTTAAAGAATAAAGTTCCTTTAGTTCCTAAGGAATTGATCATCAAACTGAATGGCGAACCACTGAAAACCATGAAAGCCAATGAAGACAATCTTTTTGCTTTCAAATTCGGTCTGTCTCCGGAAGCTAAACTGCGGGTATTGCAATTGGAACTGGACTACGAAGGCTCGACCTACCGTAAATTTATATCGGTTCCCTTTCCGGAAAATAATTTCGATGTAGGCTTTTTCCCGGAAGGAGGTTATATGCAAGACGGAGTGCCGGGTAGAGTTGCATTCAAAGCCCTTCAGTCCGATGGCTCTCCTATAAATATCAAGGGGAATGTCTATGACAATGAAAATAAACTGGTAATGAAAATTGCTTCTTTTCATGCCGGGATGGGTGTCTTTTCCCTTATTCCCGAATCAGGAAAAAGTTATTATGCAATTTGTCAAAATGAAAAAGGAGACAGCTTGCGTTTTGAGTTGCCTTCTTCAAAGAAAAATACGGCTGTCATAAAAACAAACTGGGTGGGAGATCGTTTATGGATTTCTGTTTCAGCAGATAATAATTTGAAAACGGATTCCCTTTATCTGATAGCGCATATCCGGGGACAAGCCATCTATTCTCAGAAATGGGATTCGTCCCAACAAAAAATTATGTTTGATGCAGAGGGTTTACCTTCGGGGGTTATGCATATTGTCCTGTTAAATTCACGTTTAGTACCGGTCAGCGAACGCCTGGTCTTCGTTTATAACAAGGATGAGGCTTCTGTAAAATTTGAAACGGATAAAACCGATTATTCGAAAAGGTCACTGGTAAAGGCTAATATACGCGTAAGTGATCCTGCTGACCCTGAAAATTTCCCACTGGAAGCCAATGTTGCAGTCTCTGTGACCGACAACAAGGATGTTGAGCCGGATTCGACATCCACGATTCTGACTTATCTACTGCTTACTTCCGATTTGAGGGGACATATTGAAAATCCGGCCTATTATTTTCAGAAGAATAAGAATGCCCAGTTTGCATTAGATGTATTGATGATGACGCAGGGGTGGAGACGGTATAATCCGGACAGTCTTTTTTCTGAAATTTTGCCGAAACCTATTTATCCTTTCGAAAAAAGCATGCAGGTTTCAGGAACCATACGGGGTGGAATATTATCTAAATTATCCGGAAATGCTTCTGCCATGCTTTTCTCTGTTAAAACCGGTTTTAATGAAACTGTAACGACGGATCGTGACGGCCGTTTTGTTTTCCGTAATTTTGAGTTGCCGGATTCTATCCTGTATGCTGTCAAGTCTTTTTCGGAAAAAGGAAAATCCAATGTCGATGTCTCTGTCGATGAAGAAACTTTTCCGGGAGTCACTCCCCGGGCTTTTTATTCGTTGCAGCCGGACAATAAGAAAGATCTTTTTCACGATTTCATTTACAAAGCCGATCAGAAATATACGTATGAAAACGGTTTCCGGATGATTCACCTGGATCAGGTAGTGGTTTCGGCTCCGGAAAAGAAGAAATATAAATCCACTTATTATACCAATGCCAATTCCTCATTGACAACAGA
The DNA here is from genome assembly GCA_031553885.1 of Bacteroidales bacterium. Taxonomy (GTDB): domain Bacteria; phylum Bacteroidota; class Bacteroidia; order Bacteroidales; family Azobacteroidaceae; genus JAVBKV01. The sequence goes on along the minus strand of JAVBKV010000014.1, from coordinate 61,425 downwards.
ACAGATTGAAAAGTTCAAACCACATACGATGGCTAACTTGCTGATGCTCTTGCCGGGAGTATTTGTCTCGCAGAAAGGGGGCGGATTATCCATTTCTATCCGGGGACAAGGGACTCCGTTGTTTCTCCTCGATGATGTAGAAACCGACATTGAAGTCATAGAAATGCTGACTGTAGATGATATCGGTCAGGTCGATCTGTTGAAAGATATCGGTTATGCAGCTTTTTTTGGCCAGAAAGGGGCTAATGGAGTAATCTCTATCATGACAAAAACCGGAACTTTAAATTCGGTCAAACACAGGCGGTATGATCATTTTGCTTTGATCACTCCCCTGGGATATCATCAGCCGGCCGAGTTTTATTCGCCTAAATACGATACTCCGGAAGCCCTGAAAGCAGAGGAACCCGATCTTCGGACTACGTTGTACTGGAATCCGGCAGTAGTTACAGACACCACCGGAGCCGGTTCGTTTGAATTCTACTCTGCGGACGCATCCACTACGTATTCAGTGATAATCCAGGGTGTTTCAAAAGATGGGAAAATCATTTATTACCGGGGAAAAATAGATCGGACCAAGGAATAAAGGTCAGTGCGGTTCGTTTCCTTCCAACAGGTCCGGCCTCAATCGCTGGGTTCGTTCAATGGATTGTTGCAATTCCCATTCCCGGATACGGGCTTCGTGTCCGGAAAGCAGTATGTCGGGGACTTTCCATCCCTTGTAATCAGAAGGACGGGTATACACCGGAGGTGCCAGCAGGTTGTCCTGGAAAGAATCCGACAGTGCCGATTGTTCGTCACCGATCGCTCCGGGAATTAAGCGTACAATGGCATCCGTCATGACAGCAGCGGCTAGTTCTCCTCCCGTCAGCACGTAATCGCCGATGGAAATTTCGCGGGTAATAAGGTGTTCTCGGATGCGGTAATCGATTCCTTTGTAATGTCCGCAAAGAATAATCATATTTTCGCACAGGGACAGCCGGTTGGCCAGCGGCTGGGAGAATCGTTCCCCATCGGGAGAAGTATAAATCACTTCGTCGTAGTGTCGTTGTCCTTTTAAAAAGGAGATGGCACGGTCGATCGGTTCGCACTGCATGACCATACCGGCTGTACCTCCAAAAGGGTAATCATCGATCCTTTTGTGTTTTTGATCCAATGAATACTCCCGGAGATTGTGGATTCGTATTTCTACCAGTCCTTTATCCTGAGCTCTTTTCAGAATTGAGCAGTTCAGGGGACTTTCCAGCATCTCCGGGAGTACAGTAATTATATCGATACGCATATAAAACTAAGAGCTAAGAACTAAAAACTAAGAGCTAAAACCTTGCATTGACGAATATGAGAAGGCAAAGATAATTCAAATTCTTAGTTCTTGTTTCCTGGTTCTTATTTTTTAGTTCTAAAACACGATTTTCCAGTCTTTTGCCATATCTGTGACAATCCAACCTTTGGCAATCGCCTCGTCCAGTGCTTTGTTCAGCTGGCCGATGTGTGATTCCCGGTCATAAGCGTATTCTCTTTCCGCATCGGTATGATGCAGGAGGAGGCAGAGGTTCGGGCGGGTATTGGTAGCTGTATATTGCAGCATTTCCAGGTCACCGTCGGAATTACCGAAAGCCAATACCGGTTTTCTCCCGATGAATTGAGCGATACCGATCGGTTTGCCTCCATGATCATCATTATGGAAAAGCTCAGGAGTGAAAACCACCTGGTAAGTGTCCGGTTTGAATTCTGCTTTCAGCATTGTTCCTATTACCTGTTCGGGGGGGATTCCGTATGCCTTTTCTGTGAAATTCCGCATAAACATGCTGGAGCCACCGGAAACAATGTATGTTTTGAAATGGTTATCGCGCAGGTATTTCAGCAGTTCTACCATGGGTTTATAGGTCAGATCCCCGTAAGGTTTTCCGAATTTTTCATGCTTTGTCTGCAACCAAGCCTGCACGCTTTTATTGAAATCATCGACTCCGACTACCGTGTGAGAAAGAGCAAATACTTCTGCAATCCCTTTTTCTCCGCTAGCCATGAATGTTTTCATATCTTTGTCGGCTAAGGCTTTCAGTTCCGGTTTCTTCAATAATTCCGGTTTTGCGGCGAACACGTCTTTCATAGCGCTCAGTGAGTAAGCGACTTCAAAGTAAAGCGGCTGTTCGCACCACAAGGTACCATCGTTGTCAAAAGTGGCGATACGTTCTTCTTCCGGGATGAACTGAGCGCTTCCTTCCGTAGTTACGGCAGTAACAAAGTCAATGATGGCTTTTTTTGTTGCAGTTTCGTTCCAGGAAAGTAACGGATCTGTTTTTACCGCTTCTTCAGGTAGTTTCTTTTCCTGGGTGTTACAGGAAATGAACGAAGTCATTGCCAGTAACACGAGGAAAAAGAATGAATTTTTTTTCATTTTGATTGTTTTCATACACTTAAAAAGTTATCTGTTACATGAAAACGTTACTTTTAATTTTATTGAATCGTCCAGCTCAAAGATAAACCGATGTTGAGTGTTTGCAGGTTTTTATACTCTACTCCCCACGTTTTATATTTATTGAAACTGTAATTGTATCCGGCTCTTAATTTAAGCGCCAGCGGAGAATCCTTGAACTGATACCTTAATCCGACTTCCGGGTTCAAAAGAAAAGCCCATTGGTCGTCGTAGTTGTCCAGATCCTGAACCAGGGTTTCCTGTGTAATGTAATTCACACCTAAGCCCAATCCGATATAGGGTTCGATTTGTCCGTCCGTAACAAAGTGATAGTAACCACCTACCTGCATCGGTGCATTCACCATGAAATTATAGCTGGAAGCCGTTACCACTTTCGTATATCCGTTATCTTCGGTCATGACATATGTTTTGGTAGGAACATTTTCGGAAAAAGAATTGTATCCGAATTTGAACCCGACGGAAAAAGCTTCTGTAAGGAAAACATTTCCTCCAAAAGTACCTCCACGTAAACTCGTGTTGGAGATGTAATTAGAAAAGTCACCCATTGGGACTGCCACATCCCATCCTAAGTCATAATACTGTTTCCTTTGAGCCTGCGAACTGGTAGCAATGCCCACTAAAGCAAACAACGTAATAGCAATTATCTTTTTCATATTTTTAATCTTTTTTTAATAGGTGTTATTACTTTTTATTGTTGAATGGAGCCGATTGGTCAAAACATTGGTCAATGGCAGCACTGATTTCCTGATCTGTATGAGTGCCTGTATATAAGCCTCTTACAATTCCTGTCCAAATGGCCGGTACCTTATTGTCAGTAATATTTTTCAAATCGAACATATCCATAGCCAGTACACCAACGCTATATCCGCCTACAACAACAGGATACGGATACGGATAGAACGGATAATATCCACAACCCCAATAATCCCAGTAACAATATTCCCACCACCACCAGGGATAACTAACATAGGTGTTGGTTGTCTTAACCAAAGAAAGGTTAACGCCCAGATCCGGATTTAACAACGCATAAGTAAAGCCAGCTTCCGTCAGGTTACTTTTTACTTTTTCCGCATATTTCTGGAGAGCCGGATATTTCGGATCCGTTATCGCTACTTTGGTTACTGTTCCATTATCAACAAGAGCCACCGTATCAGCAATGGAGAACGTCTTGTATTGAGTAAAGTTTGTCTTAGCGTTATAACTGGACACGGTGACCAGCTGTTCGTCAACATAATCGTCGTATCCCGGATAATTTTCGCAAGAAGTCATGAAAAATACCGAAAATAAGACCGATAAAATTCCAATGTTAATCCTACTTTTCATAAAATTTAATTGTAAATAAGTTAATAATCTTCGACTGTTCTATTAAATTTGCCTTAAAGTACTTAAAGTACAATAAGAACATTACTTTCCATAAAAAAGTTTAACAAGTTGTATGAAAAAGTTATAAAATGAAAGAGTAAATGATCTTTGAAATGATTCTTATTCGTTGATTATCAAGGAAAATAAATTTTATTTGTAACTTTGTCTGTGAATATTCTTTTTTTAGGAAAAATGTTTTTCGATAGATAGGTGACGGGTTTCTTTTTTTGAAAAATAAAAGGTGGATTTGTGTCAATATATAATTAAAATTACATATTATCTTCCTTTTTGTTTTGGGATTAAATAAAATGATGTATTTTTGTGTCGTTTTTAGTGTAAAATATAATTGAAAAGAATTTATTATGAAAGTGCAAGAAGTATTGAACGATTTGAAGAGAAGATTCCCCAATGAATCTGAATACCATCAGGCCGTAACGGAAGTGTTGGAATCCATAGAAGAGGTTTACAATCAACATCCGGAATTTGAAAGAGCTAATCTGATTGAAAGACTGTGCATTCCAGACCGGATTTTTTCGTTCCGGGTTACCTGGGCGGATGATAAAGGTAAAATCCATACCAATATGGGATACCGTATCCAGCATAACAATGCAATTGGTCCGTATAAAGGCGGAATCCGCTTTCACTCTTCGGTCAATTCTTCTATCCTGAAGTTTCTGGCTTTTGAACAAACATTCAAAAATTCATTGACGACCTTGCCTATGGGTGGAGGAAAAGGAGGCTCTGATTTTTCTCCCAGGGGTAAGTCTGCTTCTGAAATTATGCGCTTCTGCCAGGCTTTTGTTCTGGAATTATGGAGACACATTGGTCCGGATACGGATGTTCCTGCCGGAGATATCGGTGTCGGCGGTCGTGAAGTGGCCTATATGTTCGGAATGTACAAAAAACTGGCCCGGGAAAACACGGGTACTTTTACGGGAAAAGGCATTGAGTTCGGAGGTTCTCTGATCCGTCCGGAAGCAACCGGTTATGGTAACATCTATTTCTTACTGGAAATGCTGAAAACCCGGAACATTGATATCAAAGGTAAAAAATGCCTGGTTTCCGGATCCGGAAATGTAGCTCAATACACCTGTGAAAAATTGATTGAACTGGGGGCTATTCCTGTAACCTTATCTGATTCAGATGGCTATATTTATGATCCGGATGGGATTACCCGGGAAAAACTGGATTTTATTATGGAACTGAAAAATATCCAACGCGGAAGAATCCGGGAATATGCGGAACAATATGGTTGTAAATACGTCCCGGGAGGTCGCGTCTGGGCTGAAAAAGGGGATATTGCATTACCTTCTGCCACACAGAACGAGTTGGACGGAGATGATGCTCAAAAGCTGGTTGCCAATGGTTGTATTGCTGTTTCCGAAGGGGCTAACATGCCTTCCACTCCGGAAGCAATTGCAGTCTTCCAATCGGCCAAAATACTCTATGCTCCGGGTAAAGCTGCCAATGCGGGCGGAGTCGCTACATCCGGATTGGAAATGACACAAAATTCCATGCGTCTGAACTGGAGCCGGGGAGAAGTAGATGAAAAACTCAAACGGATTATGTCCGATATTCACATACAGTGTGTAAAGTACGGAAAAACTTCCGACGGATACATCGACTATGTAAAAGGAGCTAACATTGCCGGCTTTATGAAAGTGGCCAAAGCAATGATGGCACAGGGGATTCTTTAATTCCCTATGCTTTCCCAGTCGATCTTATAAATGTAAGCCGGTTCGTCATTGTCCTGTCCGAATTGTTGAACCAGGACAAATGCATCCGGATATTTTTCAGCAATAATGAACATGTATCTTTCTACCGTATTGATGGTTCCGGCTCCTTTGGCAGCCGGATTGGCCCGGAGATTTGCAGAAAGAATATGAGTAACCTTTCCTTCCTTCAGTTGCCTGACCAGGGAATCAGCGCTATAAATCAACGGCGGCCGGTCTGGTTGGGCAGAGATGATCGAAATTACTTCTGCCGGATCAACAACCGGTAATTGCAACGAGTCGGCCAGTTGGACCGTCTCGTTGTTTTTTTTCATTAGCAGGAACATCCGGTCTTCCTGTATGATTCGTGCATACAACCGGGTTCGTATTCCGTTGTATTGCTCATTACCCGGTTCTTTTAAGACAATGAATCTGCCAGGTCGCTGTTGCCATTCTTCCATGAATTTTTTAGGGTCTTCTCCCGGCACGGAATAAATTCCGTGAAAGATTTTTCCTTTCGAGTAGATCATGGATATGGTAGGTTTTCTGCTGGCTACAAGGTCGTTGTTCGCCAGGTTTTTACCAGCCCATTCGCTGGCTTCGGCGAAGTGAATCCAGTCGGGTGTCAGACCACTGTATTCATTTTTTATTTTCCGCGCTTCCGTAATGTTTTTTACACTGTCGCTTATTCCTCCGAAAAACATAAAAATGATAGGAATAACAAACAGAAACTGGACGTTCTTTAAGCCTTTTTTTTCTTTGAGCAGGTAATATAATCCTGCGAACAGCAAGAGGATAATGAGTGGATAAGCGGGTATAATCAACCGTGACTGGTACCAGAATGTTTGCAGGGAGACAAAAGAAACAAGTAAAAAACATCCGCATATAATTCCGGAAAAGAAAATGAGCTTATTTCTTCTGTAAGAGAAGAATAAGCCTGTAATCGCAATCGCGTAAATCAAAAGCGTTGTCAGGGTATTGTAACCGGTTAACATTCCCGGTCCGTTGGCATTTTCTCTCAGGTCTCTGATCCCGGCGAGTGAAGGCAGTATTTCGGACAGGTAAAGGCGGGAATTATCCCAGAGACGAATGATAAAGCCGGCTAGGTTTTCTCTTCCGGATTCCGGACTGTAATAATTTTTACTGAATAACGAACTGCTTTGTCCGGAAAACTGAAGACTCCCGTCACCCCAGATTGCCCATTTCACACCCTGGTACAATACGAACAACAACCCGAAACTGAGAATGGCAGCTCCGGCGTTTTTCCATTCCTTATAAAAAATAAAGTAACCGAAGACAGCAATAATAGCCGAAAACCCAACAGAACGAGTAAGCGCGAGGGCCAGTACAGACAGCGCCAGCCAGGCATGCCTCTTGATAAATGATACGATTTTTATGTCCTGGTTTTCGGGTTGGAGGAAGAAGCGGGAAAAAACCAACAGTACCACGGATTGCAGGAGCATGTAAAATGCTTCACTGAATGTTTGTGATGCATAATAAAGTACGTGGGAGTTAATGGCCGTTAACAGCAACAGGGTAAATAATAAAGATCCCGGAATTTTTTTCCGGAAAGTAATGTAAGTGAAATAAAAGAAGGCGACAATTGAAGCTAAGGAAAACAATTTGAGCGGAAAAAGCGATAATCCGAACAAGAGTGTAAGCGGGCTTAAGGCCATGGGGAACAAAGGTCCCTGAAAATCGGGGAATGCAAAATTTTTCCCGAATTCGAGCGCCCGTAAGATATAAGCCGAGTCGTCGCCGGCCAGGCTGACACGCGGATCATAGAGCAGTATGCAAAATAATGTGCATATCCCGAACAATATCCAGAAATAAACTTTTTCTTTTTTCTCAAAATGTTCGTCTAACTGTTCCAAAAAGGTTTTCGGAACCTGAATGTCTTTCTTTTTTGCCATTGTAATTGATCGTATTCCTTATTTTCTTCGTATCTTGCGGCGAATTTAAGCATTTTTAATGTATGACTAAAGAAGATGTACTGAATTTTTATCGGAATACGGCTTTTAAACGCGAAAAATGGAATAAAAAAAACCGCTACTATCATAAATTACTGGAAAAATATTTTTCATTTATTATCCCGGAAGGAAAACGGGTAATAGAGATCGGTTGCGGGTCCGGGGATCTGCTGCATGCCGTAAAACCGGTTTATGGCGTAGGAATTGATTTTGCTCCGGAAGTGATTGCCATTGCCGAAAAAAAATATCCGGATCTTCACTTCAAGGTGTTGGATGTGGAAGAGTTAAAGTCGGAAGAAGTTTTCGATTACATTATTTTCAGTGATACCCTGGGTTGCTTGTGGGATGCTCAGAAAGCGATTCATCAGATCCGTCATCTTTGCCATCCTCAAACCCGGATTGTCATTTCCCAGTACAATTTTGCCTGGGAACTTCTGATTAAAATATTGGAATTGCTTGGGTTGAAACAAAAACAGCCTAATCAGAACTGGTTTTCGAACCGGGATGTGGAAAATTTGTTGCAATTAGAAAACTTTCAGTTGATCAAAAAGGAAAAGAAAATCGGATTACCGATGAACATTCCCGGCCTTAGCTTTCTGGTTAACCGTATTTTTGCGAATCTTCCCGGATTACGAGGCCTGAACTTAGTTAGTTTTCTGGTTGCCCGTCCGATATTGAGTGAGGATCTGGAAGCAAGTGTAAGTATCGTTGTTCCGGCCCGGAACGAAAGAGGAAATATTGAAAATGCTGTTTTACGGACTCCTGTTTTTGGAATTTTTCAGGAATTTATCTTTATAGAGGGCAATTCTTCTGACAATACCTATGAAGAAATGGAAAGGGTCAAGGCTGCTTATCCCGATAAAAATATCAAGTTAATGCGTCAGACCGGAAAAGGAAAAGGGAATGCGGTTCGGGAGGCTTTTGAAGAAGCTTCGGGCGATATCCTGATGATTCTGGATGCTGACCTGACCATGCCGCCGGAAGAGCTTCCCAAATTTTATGATGCATTGCGCTACAATAAAGGAGAATTTATTAACGGTTGCCGGTTGGTGTATCCCATGGAGAAGAATGCCATGCGTTTCCTGAATTTATTAGGAAACAAGTTCTTTGGTGCTTTTTTTTCGTACCTGCTGAGTCAACCGCTGAAAGATACCTTGTGCGGGACTAAAGTCTTGTATCGTTCCGATTACCGGACGATTGCAGAGAACCGTGATTATTTCGGAGATTTCGATCCTTTCGGAGATTTTGACCTGTTATTTGGTGCGGCCAAGCAAAACCTGAAAATTACGGAAGTGATTATCCGTTACAAAGACAGGCAGTACGGCAGTACCCAAATCAGCCGGTTCAAGCATGGATTGCTGTTGATCCGGATGAGCATATTTGCGGCCCGGAAAATCAAATTTATTTGACGGCAGGTTGTTCCAGTTTTGATTGCAGGTATTCGATTCGTTGAAGGGATTTTTCTTTCTCTTTTTTCAATCTTTCCAGGTCATATAGTACCAGAGCTAATTCGAAGGTTTTGGCCAGGGATTTCTTATCTCCCGGAGCAATAGTGAATGAATAGTTCTTTTTACCAATGTATTCCGCTTTGAGGGGGAGATCCTTGTTGTTATAGATGAAGGAGATTACGCTGCTGTCTTTCCCGTTCTGGTAGGTTACGACTTCGGTCGTCATTCCCAGGTCGGTAAATGTATAGTTGAGCCCTCCGTCCTGAGGAATGCTGGCGGTTTCCGTATATTCTCCGTTGGATTTGGAAACCTTCAGTTGGGTATGGTGAATGGGGCCGCTTCCGTAATACACGCTGGCCAGGTACATCTCGCCCCGTTCGTTGACTCCCGAACGGATGTAACTTCGTTGCACATTACGTTCGATCGATTGTTGCTTGTCGATGTATTTTCCGATTTCATCGTATTCTTTGTCCTTTTCAAAAATAAAAAGAGGTTTGAGAGAATCGGCTTGCAATTGTCTTACGACCAGCATGCTGTCGCAATATAAAATGTTTCTTTCCTGTTCTTTCAGATCGACAAACCGCATGAGTTGAAGGTTTTCTTTTTGTATTTCAACTTCTTTGGGATAACGCTTCTTCAAGCTGTCTAAAGTCAGTTTGGCCGAACCAAAATCCGAACTTTCACAGAACGTTTTAGCCTGATCCAATAATTGTTGAGCCTCTTTTTTATCGTTGTTACAGGAGGATAAAAAAAGGAAATAAAAAATGATAAAAACAATAGGATATTTTTTCATACTCTTTTATTCTAGGATTCAAATAATTCGTTCAAATCGATTTCCAACCCTTTCAGGGTTTGAACGGGAACTTTTCCCTGACTTTCATATACCGCGCCCTGGTTGTATTTGCCATCCGGTTGAAGCAAAAAAACGGTCACTTCCCTCGATTTTGGGGAAACTAACCAATATTCTTTCACTCCGGCAGTTTCATATAAGTTAAACTTGTCGTTCCAGTCATATTTCATGGTAGACGGCGACTGGACTTCGACAATCAGGTCCGGAGCACCCAGGCAACCTTTTTCGTCTAATTTGGATAAATCGCAGATAACACAAATGTCCGGTTGAACAACATTGTATATCTTATTATCATCTTTTTCTCCGTTTACCGGCAGACGGACATCAAAAGGAGCGTGATAAATACGGCATTTTCCCTTGTGTTTCCTAACGAAAAGACTGGCCAGAAACCCCCAGTTAAAAGTAATCCGGGCATGTAGTTCATTCGGGGCGGACATCAGATGGGCAAATCCGTTCAGTAACTCACGCCTCCTGTCGTCAAGCCAGGTTTGGTAATCCGCATAGCTGTAGCGTTTGGATTCATCGATATCCAAATGTCCATACATAACAAAAGGCTCTTCAATGATTTGAGATGTTGTTGCCGGTGTTTTATATGGTTTTGCTTTTTTCTTTTCCATGGACCGGATGCTTTTAATGCGTTTGACTGCAAATGTACAAAATAAAATGAAAAATTGTTTCATATTAACGCTTTCCTTGGGAGGAACAATATATCGTGCGTTAGCCTATCCCCCGCTGGAGGGGGCAGGGGGAGGAATGGACTATCGAAAATACCGAATCAAATGAATTCCCCAAATAAAATTCTTAATATTTAATTATTCATTCTTAACTCTTTCCAAATCCTCCCCCTGCCCCTTCCAGTGGGGGATAGGCGTACGTACAATCCTTCTTTAGTGACATTTTTCGTCAGGTATGTACGGTAAAATCGTTTTTATCTTGTAAATTTGTTCTTTATTAATAGGGTTTAATGGATGGAATTGGATCAATCAATCATACTAAGTAAGCTTCAGGGAAAAGCATTTGACGTCATTTCGGAAGAAGCCGACAAACAAGGTGTAGAGACGTATGTAATCGGTGGATATGTCCGGGATATTTTTTTGAACCGGCCTTCGAAAGACATTGATGTGGTATGTGTGGGAAGTGGTATCCGCCTGGCCGAATCGGTTGCCAAGAGTCTGGGACGGGGTGTGCATCTTTCTGTTTTTAAAAATTTCGGAACGGCACAGGTGAAATACAAGGATATGGAGATCGAATTCGTCGGAGCCAGGAAAGAGTCGTATGCCCATGATTCACGGAATCCGATTGTGGAAGACGGGACTCTGGAAGACGATCAGAACCGTCGGGATTTTACGATCAATGCCCTGGCGTTGTGCCTGAATAAAGACCGGTATGGAGAACTGATTGATCCGTTCAATGGTCTGGCGGACATGGAATCCCTGAAGATCCGTACCCCTTTGGATCCGGATATAACGTTCAGCGACGATCCCCTCCGGATGATGAGGGCAGTTCGTTTCGCTTCCCAGTTGGGATTTTATATTACACCTGTCACTTTTGAAGCCATCGAACGTAACAAGCACCGGATTGAAATTGTCTCGAAAGAGCGCATTGTGGATGAGTTGAATAAAATTGTACTTTCCCCAGCTCCTTCTTTTGGTTTTTTTCTGCTGGAGCAAACCGGATTGCTGGAAATTATTCTTCCGGAATTAGTAGCCCTGAAGGGAGTCGAAACAAAAGAAGGCGTAGGACATAAGGATAATTTCAGCCACACCCTGAAGGTGTTGGATAACCTGGCGCGGAAAACAGATAACCTCTGGCTACGTTGGTCGGCCCTGTTTCATGACATTGGAAAGCCGGCCACTAAACGCTTTGAACCCAAAATAGGATGGACATTTCACAACCACAATTACATCGGTATGAAAATGCTTCCCGGAATTTTCAAACGAATGAAACTGCCTTTGCACGACAAGTTGAAATATGTACAGCAACTGGTGTTGTTACACATGCGTCCGATCGTACTGGCTGACGATGAAGTTACCGATTCTGCTGTTCGTCGCCTGTTGTTCGAAGCCGGTAATGATATCGATGATCTGATGTTGCTTTGCGAGGCAGATATTACTTCTAAAAATCCGGAAAAAGTCAGACGGTTTCTTCGTAATTTTCAATTGGTCAGAACCAAATTGAAAGAAATCGAAGAAAAAGACCGGGTACGCAATTTTCAGCCTCCGATCGACGGATTGGAAATTATGCAGATGTTCGGCCTCCCGGCATGCTCAACAGTCGGAGAACTCAAATCCATCATTAAAGATGCGATTCTGGACGGAGTCATACCGAACGAATACGAGGCCGCTTATCAGTACCTGATTAAAATAGCGGGAGAAAGAGGATTGGTTCCTATTTCACCTCGCTCCCCGGAAGTACCTCCTTCATCGGCTGAATAATCGCCAGGGTTCCGTCTGCATTTTCAGCAGAAAGGATCATGCCCTGGGATTCGATACCCCTGATTTTACGTGGTTCCAGGTTGGCTATAAAGCATACATTGCGTCCGACCAGTTCGGCGGGATCGTAGTAAGCTGAGATTCCTGAGAGGATTGTGCGTCCGCCCAGGCCATCGTCGATCTTGAACTGGAGCAATTTGTCAGCTTTCGGAACTTTCTGACATTCGAGTACTTTTCCCACACGGATATCCAGCTTGGTGAAATCATCAAATGCAATGTTTTGTTTTTGCGGAGCAGCCTTATGCGCTTTCAATTCATTGGCTTTTTTAGAATCCTGCAGCTTTTGAACCTGTTTTTCGATGGTTTCGTCCTCAATCTTTTCGAACAATAGTTCCGGTGTGCTGATGGTGTGTCCGGCCTCCAGTAAGTCGGTTTCTCCGAACTGCGACCAGCGTAAATCGTTTTTCCGGATCAGTTGTTTGATTTTTTCTGAAGAAAACGGCAGGAAGGGCTCAAAGGCAATCGCCAGGTTGGCTGTGATCTGCATGCTGACATTCAGGATGGTCGCAGTACGTTCCATGTCGGTTTTCGCCAACTTCCAGGGTTCAGTGTCTGCTAAGTATTTATTTCCGACACGGGCCAGGTTCATTGCTTCTTTCAGGGCCTCCCGGAAACGGTAATTCTCAAGGTATTTTTCCAGTTCTGCTTTTACACCGTTAAACTCTTTCCATGTTTCAGTGTCATAATCAGATAGGGTTCCGTGAGCCGGAATTTTTCCTTCGAAATATTTGTGAGTAAGGACCATGGCCCGGTTTACAAAGTTTCCGAATACAGCTACCAACTCGTTGTTGTTTCTTGCCTGAAAGTCTTTCCAGGTAAAATCATTGTCTTTCGTTTCCGGAGCATTGGCTGTCAGTACATAACGCAGTACGTCCTGTTTTCCTGGAAAATCTTCCAGGTATTCATGCAGCCAGACTGCCCAGTTGCGGGAAGTGGATATCTTGTCTCCTTCCAGGTTCAGAAATTCATTGGCAGGTACGTTTTCGGGCAATATATACGAACCATCTGCTTTCAGCATAGCCGGAAACACAATGCAATGAAATACGATATTGTCTTTCCCGATGAAATGAACCAGTTTGGTGTCCTGATCTTTCCACCATTTTTTCCAGTCTTCGGGCGAGTGTTCGATCGTATTGGAAATATAACCAATGGGTGCGTCGAACCAGACGTACAGCACTTTTCCTTCCGCACCTTCCACAGGAACGGGAACTCCCCAGTCCAGGTCGCGGCTCACGGCACGGGGTTGTAATCCCATATCCAGCCAGGATTTGCATTGACCGTATACATTGGTTTTCCATTCTTTATGATCTTCCAGTATCCATTGTTTCAGCCAGGCTTCATGTTTGTCCAGCGGCAGGTACCAGTGTTTGGTTTCTTTCAGTACCGGAACGCTTCCACTGATGGCCGATTTCGGATTGATCAGGTCCAGCGGACTCAGGGATGTACCGCACGATTCGCATTGGTCGCCGTAAGCACGTTCATTGTGGCAGTGCGGACATTCGCCGGTGATGTAACGGTCGGCCAGGAATTGGTTGGCTTCTTCGTCGTAATATTGTTCGGAAGTTTTCTCGATGAATTCTCCTTTGTCGTATAGTTTCTTAAAGAATCCAGAAGCTGTTTGATAGTGTATATCGGAAGTTGTCCGGGAGTAAATATCAAAAGTAATTCCAAAATCTTCAAAAGATTTTTTGATGATATAATGGAATTTGTCGACCACATCCTGAGGGGTAACTCCTTCTGCTTTGGCTTTCAATGCAATCGGAACTCCATGCTCATCGGATCCTCCGATAAACAGGACTTCTTCGCCTTTCAGGCGGAGATAACGTGCATAGATATCGGCCGGGACATAAACTCCGGCCAAGTGTCCGATGTGGACCGGACCATTGGCATAAGGCAATGCGGATGTGATCAGGGTTCTTTTGAATATTTTGCTCATACGGCGAAATGATTGCGATTGAAAATGAGGTGCAAAGATACAATAATTTTTTCTAACCAAAGAAATTTATTATCTCACAGAAATATAGTATAATGGTTGTTTTTGCTGTTTTTTTTAAGTAACAGGAAAACCTCTCTTTTAGTTTGTTACAAAACGAATCGTTTTTCTTGAGAAATACCTTCTTTGCTTCTCTTTTCCGCCGTCATATTCTCATGAAAATAAAATGATTAATCGACTTTTTCTTTCTATATTTGTCAACAATAAAAATGAAATCTATACTTAAAAACACGACTCAGGCATGATCAATCAACAGCTTATCCAACCGAAAAGTATTGTCGTTGTGGGAGGTTCCAATACAACTTCCAAACCCGGCGGTAATTGCGTGAGAAATCTTATCAACGGAAAATTTGCCGGTGATTTATATGTGGTTAATCCGAAAGAAAAAGAGGTTCAGGGGTTAAAATCTTATTCCCATGTTTCCAATATCCCTAATACTGATCTGGCTATTATTGCAATTCCGGCAGCAGCCTGCCTGGAAAGTGTAACGATTCTGGCTCAACAAAAAGGGGTAAAAGCATTTATTATGTTTACTGCCGGTTTCGGAGAAGAAACAGAAGAAGGAGGAAAACTGGAAAAGGAAATTGTCAGGGTCATTACCGAAGCCGGAGCCTGCCTGATCGGTCCGAATTGCATCGGAATGCTTAACCGTTACCACCACAGTTTATTTACACTTCCCATTCCGGAGATGGATCCCACGGGTGTGGATATGATTTCCAGCTCGGGAGGAACCGCACTGTTTATTATCGAGTCGTCCATGCGCATGGGCCTGAGGTTCAACTCGGTTTGGTCGATCGGAAACGGAGCGCAGGTCACGGTGGAAGATGTATTGGAATACATGGACCGGAATTTCAATCCGGAAACCGATTCCAAGATCAAACTGCTTTATATCGAAAGTATCAAAGATCCGGATAAATTGCTCGAACATACTACGTCTCTGATCCGGAAAGGTTGTCGCATTGCGGCAATTAAATCAGGAAGTTCGGAATCGGGTAGCCGGGCGGCTTCTTCTCATACCGGAGCCATGGCTAACCCGGACCTGGCTGTTGAGGCTCTTTTCCGGAAAGCAGGTATTGTCCGCTGTTTCAGCCGGGAAGAACTGGCAACCGTGGGAGCTGTTTTTACATTGAAGAAATTGAAAGGAAAAAATATTGCCATAGTCACACATGCCGGAGGACCTGCTGTCATTTTGACGGATGCCCTTTCCAAAGGAGGAATGGAAATTCCGAAGTTGTCGGGAACACCTGAGGCTGAAGAGTTGAAAACGCATCTACTTCCGGGAACGGCTATCAGTAATCCGATCGATATACTTGGAACGGGAGGTCCGGAACATTTGGGCATTGCAATCGACTATTGTGAGGATAAGTTCGATCAGGTCGATGGTATTGCTGTTATTTTCGGAAGTCCTGGATTGACACGTGTTTATGAAGCCTATGACGTACTCGATCAGAAAATGCGTACCTGTCGGAAGCCGATTTTTCCGATTCTGCCTTCGGTAACCACAGCCTGGGATGAAACAGATTTCTTTGTTAAGAAAGGACATGTCAATTTCAGTGACGAAGTCGGATTGGCCAATGCCTTGACCAAGGTTATCAAGACACCGGATCCGCTGGCTAACAGTATGGAATTAAAAGGTGTTGACATCCCTCAGATCCGGCGGATCATCGATAATATTCCGGAGTCGGGTTATATCGCTCCCCGCCTGGTACAGGAACTGTTTCAGGCTGCCGGAATTCCGTTTGTGGAAGAACTCGTTTCCGATCAGTGGGAGGAAGTCCAGCGTTTTGCCAGCCGGGTTCGTTATCCGGTAGTAGCCAAATGTGTGGGTCCTGTACATAAGTCGGACGTGGGAGGTGTGGTGCTTAATATCCGTTCGGAAGAACATTTAGCGATTGAATTCGAGCGATTAATGAATATTCCGGATGCAACAGCTGTCATGATCCAACCCATGCTGAAGGGTATGGAATTATTTATTGGAGGTAAATACGAAGAAAAATTTGGTCACATCGTTCTTTGCGGACTGGGAGGAATCTTTGTTGAAATATTCAAGGATGTGGCTTCGGGCCTGGCTCCTCTGGTAACAGATGAAGCCTTGTCTATGATCCGTTCGCTCAGGGGGTATAAGGTCTTCCAGGGAGCCCGCGGACAAAAAAGCATTGATGAGCATCAGTTTGCCGAAATCATTGTCCGGTTATCCTCTTTGCTTCGTTTTGCTACGGAGATCAAGGAGATGGACATCAATCCTTTATTGGCTACGGACAGGGGCATTATTGCCGTGGATGCCCGTATCCGGATTGAAAAGTAAATACGAAATCAGGATCTCATGATAAAAAAACAATTGAATTTTTCTTTTTGGTTTTATTTTTCTTGTTCGGTTTTATTTCTTTTTCAATCCTGTACTTCTACAATCCCGGATGTTTCCGTGATCGTTGATGCAGAAAAAGTGGAAAATACGATTACACCCTGGTTGTATGGGGCCTGTATTGAAGATGTCAATCATGAGATTTATGGAGGCCTTTACGACCAGAGAATATTCGGAGAGAGTTTTGAAGAACCTGTTCCGGGTCCTGCATTCGATGACTTTTCCGTATATGAAGGTGACTGGAATCCGGTAAGCGATCAGGAGATTTTTGTCCGTTCCTGGGCAGGCGCCAAGTTAGTCTATAATCCAGTTGACATAACTACAGGTTCTGTAGAAGTTGAAATTAAATTTGATGCCAATAACGGAGATAATGCCGGGTTTATCACTTATGTGACGAAGCCTGGTAAAGGAGCCGATCGTTTTTATGGCTATGAAATAAGCCTGGGTGCCAATGGGGAAAAGGTCGTGTTTGGAAAACATAAGAATAATTTCGAACTTATCCGGAATATAAGTGTAGATTGCAATCCTATCAATTGGAATCGTTTGAAAGTGTCTATGGAAAACGGCCGGATCGAAGTTTTTCTGAACGACAAAAGTATACTTGATTACGAGGATAAAGATGCGGACCTGTTGACAGGCAAGTTCGGTTTACGTACCTGGAATTCTGATGTAAGATTCCGTAATGTTAAAATAAATACGGGAAATAGAGTGGAAATACCAGCATTCAGAATGACGCCGGAGATTCCTGTCAGTTCTCCGTGGGATCCTATCCGGACAGGTAATGCCCAGGTGTTTTTTGCTCATGATAACCGGGAGGCTTTCAATGGCAACTGTTCGCAGGTAGTGCAATGGATATCTGGTACTGGCTGGGTGGGAGTCGGTAATTCGGGACTGAATCGTTGGGGGATTGCGGTTCAACGCGGACAACAATTCCAGGGTAGTCTTTATTTGAAGAGTCCGGATATGCGGGGTCCTGTTACGGTCGCTTTGCAGAGTGCCGACGGAAAAAAAGAATATGCGACTTACGAAATAAGAAACTTAACTGCTCAATGGGAGAAATATACTTTTGATCTGGTTGCCAATGCAGATGATCCTAAAGCTCGTTTTGTCATTTGTTTCAACCGGAGCGGTAAATTGTGGATCGATCAGGTAACCTTAATGAATACTGAAAACGAGCAATTCAACAGACTGCCTTGCCGGAAAGATATAGCAGAAATGATGGTTGCTCAAAAACTTACATTTCTGCGCTATGGAGGATTGATGACCAATGCTCCTGAATACAAATTCAAAAAAATGATCGGAGATCCCGGGAAACGGCCTCCCTACACGGGTATCTGGTATCCGTATTCAACTAATGGATTCGGGATAGAAGATTTCCTCCGGTTTTGCGAAGCTGCCGGATTTACTGCCGCATTTGCAATTAATATCGAAGAGCATCCGGAAGACGTGGTTGATATGATCGAATACCTGAACGGACCACAAACATCGGAATGGGGAAGAAAACGGGCTGAAAACGGTCACCCGGAGCCTTATCATGTAAAATACATCGGTATCGGAAATGAAGAAGTACTGCCTTATGGAGATAATGCGGAAAAGTACCAACATTACATTGAACGGTTTAATCTTCTCCATGATGCGATCAAAAGTAAAGATGCTTCGGTGTCGTTGATTAATGCGGCCTGGTGGCGACCGGAGTCTCCGAATATGGAAAAAGTATTCAAAGCATTGGACGGAAAGGCGGATTATTGGGATTATCATCCCTGGGCCGATCAATTGACAAGCGGGCAGGAAGTAGAAAACGAATTAAGGAAGATGAAGGAGTTATTCCTTCGGTGGAATCCCCGGACAACGATGAAATGTGCTATTTTTGAAGAAAATGGGAATACGCACAACATGCAACGGGCATTGGGACATGTCGCTGTGCAGAATGCTGTACGCCGGATGGGCGATTTTGTCCTGACTTCCTGTGCCGCTAATGCATTACAGCCTTACATGCAGAATGATAACGGCTGGGATCAGGGGCAGGTTTTTTTTACGCCTTCCCAGGTTTGGGGTATGCCGCCGTTTTATGCCCAGCAAATGGCATCCGGACATCATGCACCTGTAAGGGTTTTTTCTTCTGCCGGAAATGACTTGCTGGATATTACGGCTACCCGTGATGAAGATGGGAGCAAGTTGGTGTTGCATGTGGCGAATGTACATGATAAAGCGATTACTGCCGGATTGAATCTTTCCGGGTTTGAAGGAATTAAAGATGCAAAAATGGTTGTTTTGTCGGGGCAACTGAATGATGTGAATACACCGGAAGAGCCGGAGCGGATTGTTCCGAAGGAAAGCCGGTTAAGCCCTGAGAAAAATAACCTGTATCGGTTTGACCCCTATTCATATACGATTTTGATTTTTACGAAATAAATAACGGAAAAATGAAACTATATTCGATTGTTTCCCTGATAGTGCTGATTACAGTTGCCGGTTGTACCAACTCAGATCATAGAAATAAAGATGAGGTAATCCGGTTTCAGGAGGTAAGTCAGGTTGTGATTAACGATTCTTTCTGGAGCCCGAAAATGGAAGTCTGGAGATCGGTTACAGCCCATGACGTATTGGATAAGTTTGAAGGGAAACATCACCATGACAGTGGTGTTCAGGAGGAAAACGATGCTTTCCGGAACTTTGACCTGGTAGCCCGGGGAGAACGTGGAATCGGGAGGCATGCAGGTTTTCCCTGGTTCGACGGATTGATTTATGAAACCATACGGGGTGTTTCCGATTTTCTTTCCCAATCGCCCGATAAGGAGTTGGAACAGCGTATCGATGCTTACATCGATCGCATTGAGGCCGCACAACAGTCGGATCCGACCGGTTATCTCGAAACGTATACCCAATTGATGGAACCCGGGCATCCCTGGGGTGAGCATGGCGGTTTTTTGCGGTGGCAGCATGATGTATATAATGCCGGAATGCTGGTTGAAGCAGGTGTCCATTATTATAAGGCTACCGGAAAAACTAAATTACTGGAAGTATCTACCCGGTTTGCCAATTACATGTGTGATTATATGGGGTCGCAACCAAAGAAAAATCTGGTGCCTTCCCATTCCGGACCGGAAGAAGCCCTGGTGAAATTGTACGAATTATACAGGGATCATCCGGAGTTAAAGAAAGAAATAAATGTTCCGGTAAATGAAGATGCATATTATGAACTGGTGAAATTCTGGATTGAAAATCGGGGTAATAATTGCGGTTATCCTTTGTGGTTAGCCTGGGGAAATCAGGAGTCGGAAAAATGGATTAAGGAAGAAAAGTATTTGGATTCGAAGTTTGGTCCGCATTCACGCCCTTCCTGGGGAGATTATGCTCAGGATTCAATTTCTGTTTTTGAGCAAAAGACAATCGAAGGGCATGCGGTCAGAGCGACCCTGCTGGCAACCGGAATTGCTGCAATGGCCATACAAAACGGGGAAAAGCTATATGCTGAAACAGCCGGTAATTTATGGAGTAATATGGTTGGTAAGCGTATGTTCATAACCGGAGGGGTGGGTGCTATTCATCACGATGAAAAATTCGGGCCGGATTATTTCCTGCCTACCGATGCTTATCTGGAAACCTGCGCTGCTGTAGGCGCCGGATTTTTCAGCCAGCGCATGAATGAGCTTACCGGAGACGGAAAATACATGGATGAACTGGAGCGGGTATTGTACAATGGAGTATTGACCGGGATTTCATTATCCGGCGATCACTATACGTACCAGAATCCGTTGAATGCAGATAATCACAGCCGTTGGGAATGGCACGATTGTCCCTGTTGTCCGCCGATGTTTATGAAAATGGTTTCCGCATTGTCGGGATATATTTATGCCCACCGGCAGGATACGGTTTATGTCAATCTTTTTATCGGAAGCGATACACAGGTAAAGATCGGTAAGAATTCCGTTGTAAAGTTGAAACAGGAAACCCGTTATCCCTGGGATGGTCGTGTTTTATTGACAGTCGATCCGGAACAGGAAAGCCAGTTTACGGTTAAACTCAGGGTTCCAGGCTGGGCACAGGGAGTTGAAAACCCGTACGGCCTTTATTATTCGGAAGGATTGCCTCCCGTTCAGTTGAAAGTAAATGGCGATATTGTTGAAATGAAACCGGATAACGGATATGCCGGTATTAACAGGGTGTGGAAGAAGGGAGATCAGATCGAGCTTTTACTGCCTTTGCAGCCCCGGATTGTTCGTGCCCATAAACAGGTTGCTGATCTGAATGAAAAACTGGTCATCGCTTCCGGTCCTCTTGTTTACTGCCTGGAGCAATTCGATAACAGTAACCTGGAGCAACTGAAGCTGGATCTTCATTCCCACCTGGAAATAGAGTATCAGAAAGAAACCCTTGGAGGAGTCAATGTTGTCAGAGGAAAAGCCTTTGATGATTCATCCAATGAGTTGGTTTTTACCGCAATTCCTTATTTTGCAGTAGGAAACAGACAACCCGGATGCAGTTATAAAGTTTGGTTGCCTCCATATAAATAACGGTTCGCAGCAGGGTTTACAACTATTCAGGTTGTGTGGCTTTTGAAAGTATTTCCGCATAGTTTGCGGACCCTACGCCGTATTGCTTGATCAAACGGGTAAATTCGGATAAATGCATATCCAGCAGGCGAACATCTTTGTTGGGTACAAGCCGTAACTCTCCTCCTCCCAGTCCTCCGTCACAGATAAATACAGTGTAAAAATCATTGCATTCGCCGGTTACATAACAGAGGGAGAAAGAAGTTCCGTCGGATAACAGGGCCGGTCGGAAATCGTTTTTATTCTTTTGTGTCCCTGATCCGAATAAGGATTTTAACAGGTTGTATATCGGAATTTTTTCCAGGACATTTTCTTCATATTTTTTGATCTGTTTTTTTACCCAGGAACTTTTAATCAGTAGTCCGCATAAGAATCCCAACAGCAGCATAATCAACGCTGAAATCAGGATGACCCCAACTACCCCCAGCATCCGTGAGATGTGCAATTTACTTTCGATTCCCATGACCAGCGGACTGATCAGGTGATGTAATTTTTCCAGTAAAATAATAGTCATAATCAACGGGAATAATAATCCCATGTAACCGTTGATGATGGTGTTGAAAATTCGTTTCATATTTGAAGTGTCAAAGATTTATTCTAATAAACTCTATCTAACTATTTTGAAAAATGTTATTGGCGTAAGCCTATCCTCCGCTGGAGGGGGCAGGGGGAGGATTTTGGACTATTGAAAATCCGAATTCAAATGAACAATTCAAATAAATTCTTAATTTTTAATTCTTCATTCTTAACTCTTTCCAGATCCTCCCCCTGCCCCCTCCAGCGGAGGATAGGCTTACGCCAATACTATAACCATTTTTTCTGTGAAAAAGTTTTATCAGCGGATATTAGTCGATTGTTTGTTTATTCCCCACCATTTTTGATAAAATAATATCCCTGTTTTTCAGTATTTTAGAATGTTCTAATAACTTGTTGATAACTTTTTGAAAAAAAAATAGAAAAAAAGTGGGGGAAAGTGGAGAAATGTGTACTTTTACGCTGAAATAGTCCCTCTAAATTGTTAAAATGGAGTTGTTTATAGGTAATATTGACGCGAAGGCGGATGTGAAAGGGCGCATTTTTGTGCCGGCTTCTTTCCGCAAGATCCTGCAGGCATCTGGGGATACGCGGTTGATATTGCGTAAGGATGTTTTTCAGGACTGCCTTGTTCTGTATCCGGAAAGCAGTTGGAAAGCAGAGCTGAACCGGTTGAGGGCCAAGCTTAATAAATGGGACGAAGGGCAACAGCAATTGTTTCGTCAGTTTGTCCTGGATTCCGAAGTGCTGGAAATGGATGCCAACGGCCGGATTCTGATCCCCAAACGGTACATGCAAATGGCTCATATTACCAGTGAGGTCCGGTTTGTGGGTATGGAGGATACTATTGAGATCTGGTCGCGAAGTAAGCTGGCAAGTCCGTTGCTGGATGCAGATGCATTCAAACAAAGTATACGTGATTATTTATCTTCCTGAATATGAATCGAATTGAAACATATCATGTGCCTGTCTTGTTGAAAGAAAGTGTAAGCGGACTGAATATCCAGCCTGGGGGTACTTACGTGGACGTTACCTTTGGAGGAGGCGGTCATTCGAAAGCGATTCTGGAATGCCTGAATGCAAAAGGACGGTTACTGGGATTCGACCAGGATGAGGATGCGGAAAAAAACAGTCTGCCTGATCCGAGGTTTATTTTTGTTCGAAGTAACTTTCGTTACCTGGCTAATTTTATGGACTGGCACGATGTCGAAGAGATTGACGGGTTATTGGCTGATCTGGGGGTGTCTTCTCATCATTTTGACGATGAGACCCGGGGATTTTCTTTCCGGTTTGGAGGAAGCCTGGATATGAGGATGAATAAACGGGCCGGAAAAACTGCTGCAGATGTGCTGAATTCTTATACGGAAGAGGCATTGGCCGATGTTTTCTACTGGTATGGCGAACTACGCAATGCCCGCGCGGTAGCAGGAGCTGTGATCAGAACGCGAAATGAAAAAAAAATAAAAACAGTCCAGGATTTTCTGGATGTCCTGAAACCTTTTTTCGGAAGAGAAAAAGAAAAGAAATACCTGGCTCAGGCATTTCAGGCATTACGGATCGAAGTGAATGGAGAGATGGAAGCGCTGAAAACGATGTTGGAACAAGCTGCCCTGCTGCTGAAACCGGGCGGACGACTGGTGGTTATTACCTATCATTCCCTGGAAGACCGCCTGGTGAAGAATTTTTTTAAAACCGGCAACTTTGAAGGGAAGGTGGAAAAAGACTTTTACGGAAATATTCATTGCCCGTTCGTGGCGGTAAATAATAAAGTAATCGTTCCGGATGCGGATGAAATTGAAAGGAATCCCCGTTCCCGAAGCGCGAAATTAAGAATTGTAGAGAAAAAGGAGGTCTGATGGAAGAGCAAACCAATTATAAAAAAGCAGAACCGAAAAGTCAGGGGAAATCGAAGAAAATCTCGGTTTTTCATATCCTGAGCGGGGGAATCCTGACGGAAGAATTTGTTGTCAGGCAATCCAAACTGTTGATACTGATTGTTTTTTTGATTGTTATTTTTATCAGTAACCGGTATTCCTGCATGAAAAAACTGACGGAGATCGAAGACCTCACCCGGCAACTGAATGATATCAAATACGAAAACCTGATTATATCGACCGAGTTGACGACCAACAGCCGTCAATCGCAGATTGAAGCATTACTGCAGGAAAAAGGAATAAAACTGGAAGGCTCTAAATCACCGGCTTATATTATTCATAAGTAAAACAAAATGGCAAAGAAGAAAACAACTATCAACAAGATTCAACGGAATTACTTCATCGTGGCTCTATGCTTCGGTTTGGTCGTTGTTGCCATTCTTGTACGGGCTTTTTATACCTCTTTTATTGAAGGAGATACCTGGCGTAAACGGGGAACTACTCTGATACGTCCTAACATTGAAGTTCCTGCTACCCGGGGAAATATTTATTCCGCGAACGGAGAACTGATGGCGACCAGCGAATCCCGTTACCGGCTTTATATAGATTTCTGGGCAGATGGGCTGAAGGAGGATACCCTGAAAAAATACGTTGCACCTCTTGCTGAAGAACTGAGCCGGATGTTCCCGCAACGATCGGCGGCTCAATACCGCTCTCATATTATGCAGGGCTGGAACATGAGGACCAGTGAAGCAACGCAGATCGACCGGGGAAGAAACGTAGTCCGGAAAAGCCGGGAATACCGCCTGTTGGACAATGAGGTCAACTACCTTCAACTTAAGAAAATCCGGACCATGCCTTTTTTGTCTCAAAACAAAAATAAATCCGGTTTATATACCAAAGAGCTCGTGAAGAGGACAAAGCCGTACGGAACGCTGGCTTCCCGTACGATTGGGGATATCTATGGTGAATTTGAAAAAGGAGGAAAAAATGGACTTGAACTGGAATATGATTCTCTGCTGAGCGGTGTGCCCGGAACAAGTACCCGCCGGAAAATCAGGGGCCGGATTATGAATGTAATCGATGTGGCTCCGGTTAATGGGAAAGATATTATTTCCACGATTGATATTGACATCCAGGATATTACGGAAAAAGCACTCCTGGAAAAACTCAGGGAGATAGACGCCGAATCGGGAACTGCCGTCGTCATGGATGTTAAAACCGGAGAAATCAAGGCGATCACCAACATGGGGCGTGTACAGGAAGGAGTCTGGACAGAAACCAAGAACCATGCAGTTGCCGATGAGATCGAGCCGGGTTCCACCTTCAAGGTGGCATCTATGATGGTTGCCCTGGAAGACGGTCTGGTCCATCCCAATGATTCGGTGGAGACAGGAAACGGATTGTATACCTATGCCGGTTCGGTAGTTCGCGACCATAATGCTCACAAAGGCGGATACGGAAAAATTTCTGCGGCCCAGAGTATCCGGTATTCTTCGAATGTCGGAGTCGCTAAACTGATCCTGAAAGGATATGAGAATAACCCGGAAAAGTTTGTCGAAGGACTGTACCGGATTGGGTTGAACAAAGACCTCAAGCTGGAAATTCCGGGTGCAGGCCGGTCGAAAATACGTTCTCCGAAAGATAAAGGACAATATTGGTCCCGTACCACCCTGCCGTGGATGTCGTTTGGTTATGAAACACAGGTTCCTCCGATTTACATGCTGACTTTTTTTAATGCTATTGCGAATAACGGAGAAATGGTCAAACCTATATTCGTGAAGGAAATTCAGTCCAATGGTCATACAGAAGAAAAGAAAAAAACGGAAACCATCAACAGCCGGATCTGTTCTCCGAATACGTTGAAAGCAATCCGGGAAATGCTCGACGATGTGGTCAATCAACCGGATGGAACGGGTAAACCGGCCCATTCCGATATCGTGAGGATTTCCGGTAAAACCGGTACGGCCCAGATATCGCAGGGAAGTGCAGGATATAAAGGTGCCGGTTCTCCTACACACCAGGTCTCTTTTTGTGGCTATTTTCCTTCCGGTGAGCCGAAATATTCCTGCATTGTTGTGATCCGGAAACCCCGAAATGGACTTCCTTCAGGCGGTTTGATGTCGGGAACCGTTTTCAAGCAGATTGCGGAAGAAGTGTACGCCCGGAATGTTCCGCTTAAACCCGAAATCTGCCGGATAGACAGCCTGACACCTACGGTTCCCCGGGTGAAAAACGGTTTGTACAAGCAAACGGAATATGCATTGGATAAACTGGATATTGCTTATAAAGACAGTCTGAATGACTCCCCGTGTCTGGTTGCAGAAATCATGGATAATAAAGTGATACTGAAAGACCGGAAAATAATAGGAAATCTGGTCCCCAATGTAGTGGGGATGGGTGCAAAAGATGCCGTATATTTGCTGGAAAGCACAGGATTGAGGGTTTCTTTTTCAGGGAAAGGAACGGTTTACAGCCAATCCATTACTCCGGGAAGCAATGCTGTAAAAGGTCAAACAGTTTCCATACAACTTAAATAAAACAAAACTATGAAATTAAATGAATTAATTAAGGTTTTATCTCCGGTTCGGATTACAGGGCCATCAGATATGGAAATTTCCGGTGTTCATTCGGATTCCCGGAAGATTACAACCGGATTTATGTTCGTTGCTGTTCCGGGAACACAGTCGGACGGACATGATTATATTGGAAAAGCGATTGAGAATGGAGCCGGATCTGTCGTTTGTCAGGTTCTACCCGGTGATCTTCATCCGGATGTTGCCTATATTCAGGTGGAAGATACAGCAGATGCATTAGGAATTCTGGCTTCGGAATGGAACGGAAATCCTTCCCGGCAATTGATTCTGACAGGGGTGACAGGTACCAATGGAAAAACAACCATTGCAACCTTATTATATAAAGTCTTCCGGAAATTAGGCTATAAAACCGGATTGCTTTCCACCGTTTGCAATTACATCAACGAGGGAGAGAGGCCGGCCACGCATACAACTCCCGATCCCATTGAACTGAACCGGTTGTTGGCCGAGATGGTGGACGCCGGTTGTGAGTATGTTTTCATGGAGGTGAGTTCACATGCCATTCATCAGAAACGGATCAGCGGACTGCGGTTCCGGGGAGGGATTTTTACCAACCTGACCCGTGATCACCTGGATTATCACCAAACATTTGAAGCGTACCGGGATGCCAAAAAGGCATTCTTTGATCAGCTTTCTTCTGATGCTTTTGCTCTGACCAACAAAGACGATAAGAACGGAATGTTTATGCTGCAGAATACAAAAGCGGAGAAACAGACCTACTCCCTGCTTTCGTTGGCCGATTTCAAGGGAAAAATTCTGGAGTCTCATTTCGACGGAACGATCATGACGATCAACGATAAAGAAGTCAATACGCAGTTTGTGGGTAAATTCAATGCCTATAATTTATTGGCAGTGTATGGAACTGCTGTACTGTTGGGTGAGAAACCGGAAGAAGTACTGTTGTCACTCAGTTCTCTTCAGTCGGTTTCCGGGCGTTTTCAGACCTTGCGTTCTCCGGCCGGATTTACGGCGATTGTCGATTATGCACATACTCCGGATGCACTCACCAATGTACTGAACGCCATTCATGAGGTACTCGTAGGAGCCGGACGGGTCATTACCGTAGTCGGATGCGGAGGAAACCGCGATAAAGGAAAACGTCCGATCATGGCTAAAGAGGCGGTCCGTCTCAGTGACCAGGTTATTCTGACATCCGATAATCCCCGGTTTGAAGAGCCGCAGGATATTATCAACGACATGGCTGACGGACTGGATATTGTGGAAAAGAAAAAGACCTTGTGCATTACCGACCGGAAAGAAGCCATCCGGACTGCCTGCCTGCTGGCCCAACATGGTGATGTAATTCTGATTGCAGGCAAGGGACACGAAGATTACCAGGAAATCAAGGGGGTGAAATACCATTTCGACGACCGGGAAATCGTGCAGGAGATTTTTAAACAATAAATAACAACTCAGGGTATGAAAATCAATCTGATCAAAAGAGTGGAAATCCGGAGGCTGTTTGGCCGGTATGACCTGACCTGGGACCTGAATCCGGATGTAAATATCCTTGTCGGGATCAATGGCAGTGGAAAGAGTACGATTTTGAGGAGTATTTCGGCCTTGCTTCAATCCAAAACAGGTTACTTCGAGGATCAGAATATCGAAGGTATGAAAATCATCGGTACAGCAGATAACCATACAAAGGGATATTCGTATTGGTACAATAAAAAAGAAATGCCTGTTCCTTCCGTCGAGGTTGAAAAAGACCTTATCATTCCGGTTTCATTCATCAATACCTTTGATGTTCCGATTAATGATAAGAGGAATTTTTCCCATACGGAAACCTTGTTGGACAAAAGATTAAAGGATTTGCTTTACACCATCGGACGGGGAAGGGATTCTTTTTCCAATTACCGGTTCAAAGCAACTAATTTTCCCGAACAGGCGGATACCATCAACCAGCGGATACGGTTGCTTTTTGGCATCATCGACCGTTTGTTTGCAGAAACGGAGAAAACCATTGAGATTAACCCGTATTCGAATGAACTTGATTTTCAACGGGGCAATGATATTATTTCTTTAGGCAAACTTTCTTCGGGAGAAAAGCAATTGCTGATTATCATTTTCACTGTTTTTCTGATGGAGGAGCAAGCTTGTGTATTGCTGATGGATGAACCGGAAATATCACTTCACGTAGGCTGGCAACAGCAGTTGATCGATGTGATCCGTGAATTGAACACGCATTGCCAGTTGATTATATCCACTCATTCACCCTCTATTTTTGGAGAAGGGTGGTCCGATAAAGTCTTTTTTATGGACGATTTATACAATTGATTGATGATCCGGAAGACCGATAAAAATATCTATTATGTTCAGTTGGCGTTGGACTACAGAAACCGGGCCATACTGAATCGTTGTTCAGCTGCCGTACACCTGGAGGCAACTGTTGACAAGATGTTTTGGGAAAAAATATTCAGACATTTTCTTCCGGACAGAAAGTTTGACTTTATTACTTACAGCCGGACGAAAGATAATGTACTGGCAACTGGTTGTACGGTTTGTCTGGAATATAAAAAGCTCAATTGCCTGTCGAAAGGTTTTTTTATTTGTATAGACAGCGACTACCGTTACCTGTCGGGTGAGAAGGGTATCGATGTGGCCAATAATGTGTTTCAAACCTATACGTACTCGTTTGAAAACCATCTGTGCTATGCGAAAGGAATAGACAACGTAATTGAAAAAGCAGGACTCCGAAATGATTTATTCGATTTTGAATCTTTCTTAGAATCGTATTCCGAAGTGCTGTATGAATTATTTATATACCATTTACTTTCCGTTTCCAGAAGAGACGGTGTATTGGGTAAAAAACATTTTCGTGTATTGTTGAACCTGGATGCTGTCGATCTGAAGGAAAATGGAAAAAAAATGATCCTTCAACTAAAAGAAAGAACTGATGCCGTATTGATTGATCTGAGACCGAATTATTCTCTGGCCGAATGGGAAGAAACGAAACGGCGTTACCAGCAATTAGGAATTAATCCGAAAAATGCGTATCTTTATTTCAGGGGGCATAATGTGTTTGAACAGGTGGTGTTGAAAATTGCTCGTGAGATTCAGCGGGTATCAGAACGGGAAATAGCCCAGGATCTTGAACCGGAAGAAAAAAGGCAGTTCTTTTTATCCCGGAAAAGCATTGAATCCTATTTCCTGGAAGATGGCATCTGCTTTGAAGATTATGCGGAGCTAAATAAAATAAAACGAGACATTCAACTTTATTTCAACTAAAAATAAGCCCTATGCTATATTACTTGTTTGATTACCTGGATCAACTGAATTTCCCCGGAGCGGGAATGTTTCACTATATATCGTTTCGTTCGTCTATGGCTTTGATCCTGTCCTTATTTATTTCTACCCTGATTGGTAGGAAGATCATCAATAAGTTGCAGTTGATGCAGGTTGGTGAAACCATCCGTAATCTGGGTCTTGAAGGGCAGATGAGTAAAAAAGGTACTCCGACAATGGGGGGAATTATTATTATCATTGCCATTATCGTACCTGTATTGTTGTTGGCTAAATTAACCAATATTTATATTATCCTGATGCTGATCACTACGGTTTGGCTGGGTTGTATCGGTTTTCTGGACGATTATATCAAGGTTTTCAGAAAAAATAAAGAAGGGTTAAGCGGAAAATTTAAAATTGTCGGACAAGTGGGATTAGGTTTGATTGTGGGACTGACACTTTATTTGAGTCCTCATGCTGTTATGCGGGAAAATGTGGAAGTCCGCAAAGGCGATGTCATTACAGACGTAGTCCACAGCCCCGAAGTTAAATCCACCAAGACTACCATTCCGTTCGTGAAGAATAATAACCTGGATTACCGTGACCTGGTTTCTTTTATGCCCAGTCACCGGACGGCAGCAACCTGGATTATCTTTGTGATCATTACGATTTTTATTGTTACGGCAGTATCCAACAGTGCCAATCTGACCGACGGGTTGGACGGATTAGCAGCCGGCAGCTCGGCCATCATCGGGGTTACTCTCGGAATACTGGCTTACGTTTCGAGTCACATCGAATATGCGGCTTACCTCAATATTATGTATATTCCTGGCTGTGAGGAGCTCGCTGTTTTTGCCAGTTCTTTCATCGGAGCTACCATCGGTTTCCTTTGGTATAATTCATATCCGGCCCAGGTATTCATGGGCGATACAGGATCCCTGACCCTGGGAGGGATTATTGCCGTATTTGCTATTATTATTCATAAAGAATTATTGTTGCCGATTCTTTGTGGAGTTTTCTTTGTAGAAAGTATTTCGGTTATGGTTCAGGTAGCTTATTTCAAGTTTACCAAAAAGAAATACGGGGCTGGGAAACGGATTTTCAAAATGACACCTTTGCATCACCATTTCCAAAAACCGGGAAATGCAGGGATCGATGCATTGATTCAGAAGCCGCTGATTCCCATTCCCGAATCCAAGATTGTAGTGCGTTTCTGGCTGATCGGAATTATTCTGGCCGTATTAGCTGTTGCCACCTTAAAAATGAGATAACAATGAAAAGAATGGTCATACTGGGAGCCGGAGAAAGCGGTGCAGGTGCTGCTGTTTTAGCAAAAAAACAGGGGTTCGATGTCTTTGTTTCCGACCTGTCCGGAATTAAAGCTCCTTATAAAGAGTTGCTTGAAAAATACGGTATCCGTTACGAAGAGGGGCATCACACCGAGGAGTTGATCCTGAATGCGGATGAGGTGGTTAAAAGCCCCGGGATTCCGGACAAGGCACCGCTTATTCAAAAACTGAAAGCACAACACATACCGATCATTTCGGAAATTGAATTGGCCGGTCGTTATACAAAGGCGAAAACGGTTTGTATCACAGGTAGTAACGGGAAAACTACGACTACCATGCTGACCTATCACATCCTGAAAAATGCAGGTTTGAACGTAGGGTTAGCCGGTAATGTAGGAGATAGTTTGGCCTTGCAGGTTGCTGAGAATAACTACGATTATTATGTCATCGAGTTAAGTAGCTTCCAATTGGACAACATGTACGATTTTAAGGCGGATATTGCTGTTTTATTGAATATTACACCTGACCACCTGGATCGTTACAACTACGAGATGCAGAACTATGTGGATGCCAAAATGCGTATTTTGCAGAATCAGACAGAGGAGGATGCCTTTATTTTCTGGAATGAGGATCCGCTGATTACGGCCGAAATTGCCAAACGGGCTCCCCGGGTGAAACTCTATCCCTTTGCATTAAATAAAAAAGAAGGCGTTAAAGCCTATACGGATAATAAACAAATCATTATTGAAACCCCTAACGGCGTCTTTACCATGGAAGAAGAGTTAGTTGCCCTGACCGGCACGCACAATCTGTACAATTCATTAGCTGCCGGAATTGCAGCTAAATTGCTGGATATCAGAAATGAGGATATCCGCAAATCATTGAGTGATTTCAAGGGAGTGGAACACCGCCTGGAGAAAGTGGCCCGGGTCAAAGGAGTCGAATACATCAACGATTCGAAGGCGACTAATGTAAACTCCTGCTGGTATGCCCTGCAATGCATGAAAAATCCGGTTGTCCTTATATTGGGGGGCACGGATAAGGGCAATGATTATACGGAAATTGAAGCTCTGGTGCAGGAGAAATGCCGGGCATTGATATTTCTTGGCGTTGATAACAGTAAATTACATGCTTTTTTTGACGGAAAGGTTTCGGACATAACGGATGCCCGTTCGATGGAAGAGGCGGTGAGACAGGCCTACCAGTTGGCCCATAAGGGTGATACGGTGTTGTTGTCTCCCTGTTGTGCCAGTTTTGACTTGTTTAATAATTACGAAGACCGGGGAAGGCAATTTAAAGAGTGTGTGAGGAGGCTTTAAAAAATGGATTTTATCAATAAAATATTTAGGGGTGACCGGGTGATATGGATGATCTTCATGTTCCTCTGTCTGATTTCCATTGTGGAAGTGTACAGCGCTTCCAGTACGCTTGCCTATAGGCAGGATTACTGGCGGCCGATTATGCGTCACACCATGTTTTTGCTCGGAGGTGCCGGAGTGGTTTTGCTGGTGCATAGTTTTAAGCCTAAGTATTTTTCTGTGCTGGCTTTACTGCTTCCCTTTGCCTGGTTGTTGCTGGTTGCCACTAAAATATTCGGTGATTCGGTCAACGGGGCTGAACGTTGGTTGTCGATAGGTGGGATTTCCTTCCAGCCCTCGGAATTTGCCAAGTTATTCCTGATTACGTGTACTGCATTTATCCTCAGTAAATACCAGAAGACAAAGCCGAATGACAACAGTTTCAAGTGGATACTGGGGTTGTCGGTTGTTACCTGCGGAATTATTTTACTGGATAATTTCTCGACGGCAGCTATGTTGTTTGCCATCGTATTCCTGATGATGTTTATCGGGCAGATTCCCTTTAAAAAACTGGCGATATTGCTCGCAGTACTTATCGTAGCCGGAGGATTGTTTTTCAGCTTTCTGGTATTCGTGCCTTCCGGAACGATGAACTCGATTTTTCCCCGGGGTATTACCTGGAAAGAGCGGATCAAGGATTTCAACCACAAGGAAAATGTTAAGAGTGAGGAATTTGTAATCAATGACGATAATTACCAGGTTTCGCATGCCAAGATAGCCGTAGCCCGTGGCGGATTATTCGGGAAATTGCCCGGAAACAGCCAGGAAAGAGATTTTCTTCCCCAGGCTTATTCAGATTTTATTTTTGCCATCATTATCGAAGAATTGGGATTGATAGGCGGGATCGTGGTATTGTTATTGTACGTAATTTTGTTTATACGCTCGGGAATTATAGCCAACCGGTGCGAAAAGTTATTCCCCAAATTATTGGTTATCGGTTCGGCCCTGATTGTTGTTTCGCAGGCCCTGGCCAACATGGCCGTAGCTGTTAACCTGATCCCCGTTACAGGACAGCCGTTGCCCCTGATCAGCCGGGGAGGAACTTCAACATTGATCACCTGCGTATACATCGGATTTATTCTGAGTGTCAGCCGGTTTGAAAACCCGAAAGGTGTTCTCCGGGAAGAGGCGATTGCGGAAGAGCAGGAAGCAGAGGCTCAACTGTCCAAGGAAAAAGCATTTGTAGAAGAAAATATCAATGCAGGAGAGTTTTAATATGAATAGAGTTATCATCAGCGGAGGAGGAACAGGAGGACATATTTTTCCTGCCATTTCGATTGCCAATGCAGTGAAAGCCCGGTATCCCGAGGCCGAGATTTTGTTTGTCGGAGCGGAGAACCGGATGGAAATGGAACGCGTTCCGGCGGCAGGGTATTCTATCGTGGGGCTTCCGGTGGCAGGTTTTGACAGGAAAAATTTATTCCGGAATATCCCTGTATTATTCAAATTGGCTGAAAGTATGCTCAAAGCCCGGAAAACCATCCGGAGTTTCCGTCCCGATATTGCTGTCGGAGTAGGTGGCTATGCCAGCGGACCGACCTTGAAAGCGGCCAACCGGGCAGGTATTCCGACGCTGATTCAGGAACAGAATTCATACGCCGGAGTGACCAATAAATTATTGGCCAGAGGCGCCTCTAAAATATGTGTGGCTTATGAAGGAATGGAACAGTTTTTTCCAAAAGAAAAAATTGTTCTGACCGGTAATCCGGTTCGTCAGGATCTTCAGTGTACGGAAGAAAAACGGAAAGAAGCTTTTGATTATTTCAACCTGGATCCTGCGAAAAAGACGGTTGTGGTACTCGGTGGAAGTCTGGGAGCCCGTACAATCAATCAAAGTATTCTCCGGAATCTGGAAAAAATAACCGCCTGCAAAGATGTACAATGGGTCTGGCAGTCCGGTAAATATTATTATTCCGGACTGAAAGATCAGGTAGATGCTTTTCCGCAGGCGCCGGTCCGGCTGACTGAATTTGTATCGCGCATGGATCTTGCTTATTCGGTTGCCGACCTCATCATTTCCCGGGCCGGTGCCAGTTCTATTTCCGAGTTTTGCCTGTTGAGAAAACCGGTTATACTGGTGCCTTCTCCCAATGTGGCGGAAGACCATCAGACCAAAAATGCCCAGGCATTGGTCAGCAAAAATGCAGCGATCATGGTTTCCGACAAGGACGCAGAAGAAAAACTGACCGGTATTGCATTAGAAATCATTCATGATACCACCCGACTGGAAGCATTGAGTGACAATATTTTGAAGATGGCCCTGCCGGATGCGGCCAGTAAAATTGTAGATGAAATAGAAAAGATCATTCAACAACGATGAGCAATTTAAATAACATACAATCCTTGTATTTTGTCGGAGCCGGAGGTATCGGTATGAGTGCCCTGGTTCGTTATTTTCTTTCCAAAGGTAAACATGTCGGCGGGTACGACCGGGTGGAATCTGTTCTGACTGAACAGTTGAACCGGGAAGGAGCAGAAATTCATTACGAGGACAATGTGGATTTGATACCTTCTGTTTATAAAGACAAAGAGCATACATTGATTGTACTGACTCCGGCCGTCCCGGCCGATCATTCTGAACTGACTTATTTTCGTGAAAACGGTTTTGAGGTCATGAAACGGGCGCAGGTACTGGGTGAGATTACTCAAACCAACCGGGGACTTTGTGTGGCCGGAACTCATGGAAAAACGACCACTTCTTCCATGATCGCACATTTACTGAAACAATCGCATGTCGATTGTAATGCTTTTCTGGGAGGTATCCTGAAAAATTATGACAGCAACCTTCTGCTTTCGGATAAAAGTGATCTGACGGTTATCGAAGCGGATGAATACGACCGTTCTTTTCACTGGCTTACTCCGTATATGGCGGTAATAACTTCCGTCGCTCCCGATCATCTGGATATTTATGGGACAGAGGAGGCTTACCGGGAAAGTTTTATGCATTTTGCTTCTTTGATACGGGAAGATGGAGTGTTGTTGATGGAATCGGGAGTAGATATTAAACCTGTACTGAAAAAAGGAGTCAAATTATATAGGTACTCGGGAGAATTTTCTGAAAAATCAGAGGTATTAAGAGAATCTCAGATCCTCCCCCTGCCCCCTCCAGAGGGGGATAGGCTGACGCACTCAGGGGCTGCCAGCGTAAGCTATCCCCCTCTGGAGGGGGCAGGGGGAGGACTGAACCCAAACTCAGAATCAGGAGGATTTCCCGACTTCCGTGCCGAAAATATCCGGATAGCGAACGGCGAAATTACGTTTGATTTTGTAGCTCCTTCAGAAACTATCAGGGACGTCCGGCTCGGAGTTCCTGTTAAAATCAATATCGTTAATGCGGTTGCAGCCATGGGTATTGCCTGGCTGAACGGAGCTACGGCCGGAGAGTTGCGAGCCGGTATGTCTTCCTTTCAGGGAGCGAAACGGCGTTTTGACTTTCACCTGAAAACGGATAAGATCGTTTTGATAGACGATTACGCGCATCATCCGGAGGAACTGGCAGCCAGTATCAGTTCTGTTAAAGAATTATATCCCGGACGGAAACTGACTTGTGTGTTCCAGCCTCATTTATATTCCAGGACCAACGATTTTTATAAGGAGTTTGCTGAGTCATTATCCTTATCAGATGAGGTGATCCTGATTGATATTTATCCGGCGCGGGAAGAACCTATTCCGGGAGTTACTTCGCAATTGATCTTGGATTATGTGCAATGTCCTGAGAAGCAGTTGTGCAGTAAGCAGGAATTACTTGAGGTGATGAAAAAGGGACAATATGAAGTTGTCCTGATGGCGGGAGCAGGAGATATTGAGTTGTTGGTCGAACCGGTTAAAAACATACTGAATGTTTAAGAAAATTGTACTCATATCGGTTGCTGTTTTGCTGCTGGCTTATCTGTTGGTTGCTATTTTCTTCCTGAATCCTGGGGCAGGAGGCGGTGTATGCAAGGACCTGGAGATCCTCATTGTGGATACCCTGGATCAGCATTATCTCGACAGTAAAGACATTGCCGTTATGCTCAAAAACGCAGGTATGAGTCCAATCGGAAAAGAGTTGTCGGAAATCCGGACCGATGCGATTGAAAAAAAACTGGAAGAAAATAAACTGATTAAACGGGCCGAATGTTATAAGACTTCCGGAGGAAGCCTGAAAATTGAGGTTTATCAGAAAATTCCGGTTTTACGGATCATTTCAAACAATGGGAATTATTACGTCGACAACGATGGGGAAACAATGCCGGTTCCGAATAATTTTGCATCTTACGTCCCCGTTGTTACCGGATACGTAGAAAAAGAGTTTGCTCAGAGCAAGTTATACGAATTTGCATTATTTTTGCAGGAAAATAAATTTTGGAATACACAGATCGAACAGATTTATGTGACTCCCAACCAGGATATAGAACTGATCCCTCGTGTGGGTAATCATCAGATTATACTCGGTAAAATCGATGATTACAGGGAGAACCTGGAAAAATTAAGGCTTTTTTATGATAAAGGCCTGAATGAGGTGGGCTGGAACCGGTATTCGATCATTAATTTGAAATATAAAAATCAGGTGGTTTGCACCAAAAAATAAAATATATGGGACAATCGGAATTCATCGTAGCTTTAGACCTAGGTACATCCAAGATGATTGCCATGGCGGGACGGAAAAACGAACAGGGAATCCTTTCTATCCTGGCTGCAGTAAAAGAAGACTCGGAGGCCTGTATCCGTCGGGGGTGCGTGTATAATGTGGAAGAAACATCCGAAAAAGTAAAAAAAATACTGTTGGGATTGAATTGGAAACTGACCCCTAAAGTGGATAAGGTGTATCTGGGAATCGGAGGGCAGTCGATCCGTACCAAACAATACAGCGTTACCAAAGAAGTCAACGGAAGAATGGTTGACCAGGCATTGATTGACGCTCTTTACGATGAATGTAACTTATATGAACCGGAGTTTGCCGAAATACTGGATATTGTTTCTCCCGAGTTTTACCTGGATGGACGGTTGGAGCCCAATCCGAAGGGAGTGCAATGCTCTAAAATCGAAGCCCGTTTTCAACTGATTCTGGGACGCCCGTCTCTCAAATATACCTTGCAGGAAAGTGTTGAAAAGAAAGCAGGTGTTTCCATTGCCGGATTTATTATTTCTCCGTTGGCAACCGCTGCGGCCGTACTTAACGATACCGAGAAGGAACTGGGCTGTGCGCTGATCGAATTCGGGGCTGGAGTCACTTACCTGTCGGTTTACAAAGGAGGGACATTGAAATACCTGGTAACGGTTCCCCTGGGAGGAAACGTGATTACCAAAGATATCTGTGATTTGAATGTATTGGATAAGGAAGCCGAAGAACTGAAAATTAATTTTGGCAGTGCCCTGGTGGATTTTGACGATGACATCAAAATACAGACTGCCCAGTTGGCGGAAGGGTTGAATAATTCCAGGGAAATAGAATTGAATAAGCTGAATAACATCATTGAAGCCCGGATGGATGAAATTCTGGCTAATGTTATCGATCAACTCAAGCTTTCCGGATATTCCGATTCCCTGGGAGCCGGAATTGTGATCACCGGAGGAGGGGCTTCCCTGAAAAACCTGGTTGAATCTGTCCGGAGCAAAACAGGAAGAGATGTTCGTTTGTCAACCACCCGGAAGACGTTAGCCAATCAGGCTCCGGAACACACGCAGCAACCGGCTAATTCAACGGTTATCGGTTTGTTGTCGCTGGGAACCGTCAACTGTGCAAAAGTGGTTACAGTAGAACAACCGGTAGTAAAGCCGGCTTCTCCGGATTTGTTTGGAGATGAAGTGAAGGTGACG
Organism: Bacteroidales bacterium; assembly: GCA_031553885.1. GTDB lineage: Bacteria > Bacteroidota > Bacteroidia > Bacteroidales > Azobacteroidaceae > JAVBKV01. Next base: position 23,573 of record JAVBKV010000014.1, on the reverse strand, counting down.
GAACAGCCTAAAAAGCCCGAGCCACCGAAAAGACCAGTGAGAGTAGAAACTCCGAGACCCAGAGGAGGTTTCTTTGATAATATCAAGAAAGGTTTTTCGGAAAAAGTGAACAGAGCTTCTCAGTCGTTGTTCAACGATGAAGCATTCAGTAATGATGATGAAGAAAAAGAATAAAAATAGAACATCATGGACGATACGATTTTAAGTTTTGATTATCCTACAGCAAGCCCTTCTATCATTAAGGTAATAGGCGTAGGGGGTGGCGGTGGAAATGCTGTCACTCACATGTACCGGGAAGGAATACATGATGTTACCTTTGTCCTTTGTAATACGGACAATCAGGCTCTGATTAAAAGTGAGGTTTCAACCAAACTCCAACTGGGAAAGCAGATAACCCAGGGATTGGGTGCGGGAAATAAGCCGGAAAAAGCACGGCTGGCTGCCGAAGAGAGTTATCAGGACCTGCAAACTTTATTAGATGATGGAACCAAAATGGTTTTCATTACGGCCGGTATGGGAGGAGGTACAGGAACTGGAGCAGCTCCTGTTGTGGCCAAAGTGGCCAAGGAAATGAATATCCTGACGGTGGGAATCGTGACTATTCCTTTTCTGTTCGAGGGAGAACAAAAAATTCTTCAGGCACTCAACGGTGTGGAGGAAATCAGTAAACATGTCGATGCCCTGTTGGTTATCAATAATGAACGGCTGAGAGAAATTTACCAGGATCTTACTTTCCTGAATGCGTTCGGAAAAGCGGATGATACATTGGCTATTGCAGCCCGGAGTATTGCTGAAATTATTACAGTTCCCGGCCATGTCAACCTGGACTTTGCCGATGTACATACTATCCTGAAAGACGGAGGCGTAGCAATCATGAGTAGTGGATTAGGCTCGGGAGAAAACCGTGTTTCCAAGGCGATTGAAAATGCATTGAATTCTCCTTTGCTGAACAATAATGATGTTTTCAATGCGAAAAAAATACTGCTGAATGTCACATTTAGTCAGGAATCTCCTTTGATGATGGAGGAAATGAATGATGTGAATGATTTTATGGCTAAATTCAGCAGTGATATTGAGGTGATCTGGGGTGCTGCTGTGGAAGACGGCATGGAAGAAAAGGTCAAAATTACAATTCTGGCAACCGGATTCGGCATCAGCAATATTCCACTGATGGATCAGAAAATCAGGAACGATTGGGATAAACAGTCTCAGGAAGAGCTTCAACGGCAAATAGAAAAAGAAGAGCAAGCCATCCGGAATGCTCAGCTTATCAAGAAATATTACGGAGATAAGGGCCTTCGGGACATTGGTAAAACAACCCGTCCGAAACCATTCATTTTTAATCAGGAGACCCTGGATGATGATCAGATCATCGATCTGGTGATTAATTACCCGGCTTATAACCGTAATCCCAAGAGGCTGTTGGAGGAGATAACGAAAATCAATGCCAAGTTTGCTGTGGTGGAGGAGGAAGAGGAGAGTTAAAAATTAAAAGTTAAGAATTAAGAATTAAAAATGAAAACAATATGAGTTTGTTTGATAAAGTTAGTGATGATATTAAGGCTGCTATGCTGGCGAAGGAAAAAATCCGGTTGGAAGCCCTGAGGGGAGTGAAAAAGGAGTTTCTGGAAGCAAAGACGGCGAAAGGATCCGATGGAGACCTGAGCGATGAAGCAGCCGTTAAGATTATTCAGAAAATGGTGAAGCAACGTAAAGACAGTGCTGCTATTTTTACTGAGCAGAATCGTCCGGAGCTGGCAGAAAAAGAACTGGCTGAAGTAGAGGTTCTCGAAGCCTATTTACCTAAGCAAATGAGTCCGGAAGAGTTGGAAGCCGCTCTTAAGGCTATCATGACCCAGGTTGGAGCTTCTTCGCCCCAGGATATGGGTAAGGTAATGGGCATAGCTACCAAACAACTGGCAGGGAAAGTGGAAGGCCGGGCCATCTCCGAAATGGTGAAAAAATTATTGGCCTGAAGCGAAAGAATCAAAAACATCATTTCTCTTCATATATCCGATCCTCACTTAAAACACAAGTGAGGATCGGATTAACGCAATTCACAAATCTTCAGATTATTTACTGAATATCCCTATATCACCGCTGACGCGGCTTGCGGAATTTGCATTTGTTCTGATCACGGCCCCAGGCTGACGCCTGAGGCTATATAGATTTCGGTGCTAAAGCACCTGGGGAGGGTTGTTAGGATTTAATGAGGGAGGGATAATTTTTCCTTTAAAAATTGCCCTGTGTAAGATTCTTTGCAGGCGACAATTTCTTCCGGGGTGCCTGTACAAACAACATATCCTCCTTTCTCGCCGCCTTCCGGTCCGAGGTCAATGATATGATCCGCACATTTGATAACATCCATGTTGTGTTCGATGATTACGATGGTATGTCCTCTGGAGATCAGGGCATCGAACGCTTTCAACAGGGTTTTGATGTCGTGGAAATGCAGACCGGTAGTTGGTTCGTCAAAAATGAAAAGGGTGGGTTGGGATTTTTCTTCGCTCAAATGGAAGGCCAACTTGACTCGTTGGTTTTCTCCTCCGGATAAGGTAAACGAGCTTTGCCCCAGTTTGACATATCCCAAACCGACTTCCTGCAGGCACCTCAGCTTTTTAATGATTTTCTTTTCCTGGCTTCCTTTTTCTTCTTCAAAAAAGGTGATGGCTTCATCGATGGTCATTTCCAGTACATCGTAAATATTCTTTCCCCGGTATTCCACGTCTAGAAGCTCCTGTTTGAAACGTTTTCCGTGACAGGATTCGCATTCCAGTACTACATCGGCCATGAACTGCATTTCAACGGTAATCACCCCGTCGCCTTTGCATTCCTCGCACCGTCCACCTTCCACATTGAAGGAAAAGTGAGCCGGTGTATATTTCATTTGTTTGGATAGGGGTTGGTCCGCAAACAGCTTCCGGATTTCATCGTAAGCTTTGATGTAAGTAACCGGATTGGACCGGGAAGATCGTCCTATCGGATTTTGATCCACAAACTCCACTACTTTCAGCAGATTCATATCTCCTGTAATGCCGGTCATCTGAACAAATGTGTCTTTCGCATTCTCGAGATATTTTTTTAATGCTTCATAAAAAACATCCCGGACCAGGGAGGATTTTCCGGATCCGCTTACGCCGGTAATTACAGTCATGACATTCAATGGAAAACGAACATCCACCGATTTGAGGTTGTTTTCACGGGCTCCTTTGATTTCGATGTAATTGTTCCATTTCCGGCGCGAGGAAGGAACTTCAATTTGTTCTTCTCCTGTCAGGTAACGGACCGTATAACTGCCCGATGCTTTTTCCAGGTTGGCAACATCTCCCTGGTAAACAATAGTCCCCCCCCACTGTCCGGCATCCGGACCGACGTCAATGATGTAGTCGGCTGCCCGTATGATTTCTTCGTCATGTTCTACCACCACGACGGTATTCCCTAATTGTTGTAATTGTCTCAATACGTTGATCAGCAGATCGGTATCTTTTGAATGCAATCCAATGCTGGGCTCGTCCAGGATATACAGGGAACCTACCAGGCTGCTACCCAGGGAAGTTGCCAGATTAATCCGCTGACTTTCTCCTCCGGAAAGTGTCGATGATAAACGGTTGAGCGTCAGATAACCCAGCCCTACGTCGGTCAGGAATTGCAGGCGAGTCTTGATTTCTATCAGTAATCGTTTTGCAACGGCAGCATCGTGTTCGTCCAACTCCAACTGATTGAAAAATTGCCGGAGTTGAGAGATCGGGAGGATCACCAGTTCCGAAATGGAACGGTCTCCGATTTTTACATATAAGGCCTGGGGTTTTAACCGTCCTCCCTTGCAGGTCGGACAGATCGTTTTTCCCCGGTAACGGGCCAGCATAACCCGGTATTGAATTTTATACAGGTTTTCTTCCACGTGTTGGAAAAAGGCATCGATTCCCGGTAAATCTCCTTTCCCGTGCCACAAAAGGTCTTTTTCTTTTTGTGAAAGTTCGAAATAAGGGCGGTGGATCGGAAAATTGTATTTGGTCGATTTTTCGATAAACCACTGTTTGAATTCGCTCATTTTATCTCCCTTCCAGCACACAACAGCATCGTCATATACGGATAATGACTGGTTAGGAATAACCAGGTTTTCATCGATTCCGATCACTTTTCCGAACCCTTCGCAGGAAGGACAGGCGCCAGCCGGGCTGTTGAAGTTGAACATCAGGTCTGAAGGTTCTTCAAATGTGATTCCATCAGCTTCGAATCGCCTGGAAAACTCCCTGGTTACGATGTCTTTTTCTGTGTAAATCCGGAGTGTACAATAACCGTCTCCTTCAAAAAAAGCCGTTTGTACCGAATCTGAAAAACGGGAAATGGTCAGGTTGTCATTGGAACAGGTCAGTCGGTCGATCAGCAGGAAAATGTCGTTCGATTCCAATAATTGAGGCTGTTTCAGTGCTTCTTCGATCCGGTAGGTTTGCTCGTTAATCTCGATCCGGGTAAATCCTTCCTTGAAAAGGATTTCCAGTTGTTCCCGGGTATTTCTTCCATTGGCCGGGTGTACACGGGTCAGCAAAGAGATGCGGGTTCCTTCCGGGTATTTCAGCATCTCATCGACCACGTCGCTTACCTGGTGTTTACGGACTTCTTCTCCCGAAACCGGAGAAATGGTTTTCCCGATCCGGGCATACAACATGCGCAGGTAGTCGTAAATTTCGGTGGAAGTTCCCACGGTAGACCGGGGATTCCGGGTGTTGACTTTCTGTTCGATAGCAATGGCAGGCGGGATCCCTTTGATGTAGTCACATTCCGGTTTACTCATTCGTCCCAGAAACTGCCGGGCGTAAGAGGAAAGGCTTTCCACATAACGCCGCTGGCCTTCGGCGTACAACGTATCGAAGGCTAACGAAGATTTTCCTGATCCCGACAAGCCGGTGATAACAACCAACCGGTCTCTCGGTATTTCGACATCGATGTTTTTTAGATTATTTACTCTCGCTCCTTTGATGAAAATATTGGATTCCTGCATTACTGACAATTAAGTTATACGTTTGAGACCATAAGTGAGAATCTGTTGCTTTACTTATAAAAGCTTTTTTCAAAAGCAGCAAACTCTCCTTTGTTGCAGATAATCCGGTTCCACCAGGCCGATAGGAAACCGGTACCGTAACCGGTCAACTGAACAAGGGAAGCTACGACCGATAACAAGCCGACCCGGAGATTTTTGTTCCGGATCGTTGCATCTACTGCAATCATGCAACAATAAATAAAAACAAGCCAGAGACTGTACAGGCACCAGGGTGCGGATAATACAGCCAATGCCAGAAATACCGTAAATGCTGCCGGAAGCAGGTGAACTGCTTTCAAAGACTCGGGGTATTTCTTATATAAGTTGATCCGGGCAATTCCGGAATTGTATACTTGTCTGAAGAATTTCCGAAAGTCGGTCCGTCTTTTATGATATACATAGGCTGAAGGGAAAAGAGCTACCCTGTATCCTCCCTGGTAAATGCGGATACTGAAGTCGATGTCCTCTCCGAAACGCATCCGGGAAAAGCCTCCTAACTTTTCGTAAACTGTTTTTCGTATCCCCATATTGAAACTACGGGGATAAAATTTGTCTATTTTCTTTTTCCCTCCCCGGATCCCACCGGTAGTAAAAAAAGAAGTCATGGAATAATTGATCGCTTTTTGTACAGGGGTAAATGAAGCCAACGCACAATCCGGCCCTCCGAAAGCGTCTACATCCTGTGTCTCCATTTCTTTCCGGACCGATTCGATATAGGTATCCGGGAGGATACAATCCGAATCCAGGACGATCAGGTAATCGCCTCTACTTTGTTTGGCTCCGTAATTCCGGGCCTGACCTGGTCCGGAATTATCGATATAATAATAAAAAAGTTCGAGCTTATTTTTGTATTTTTCGATAATAGTGCCACACTTTACCCGGGAACCGTCTTCCACAACGACCACTTCGAAGTTTTTCTCCGTTTGGCGGGTTAGGCTTTCCAACAATTCATCGATCTCGTCCGGACGGTTGTAAACCGGTATAATAATAGAAAAATGCAACACTTCCTTGAGTTTTATTTGAGCAACATTCCCTGAGCTACCTCATCCGCTTTGGCTTGTCCCTGTAATTCTTCAACCAGTTGTAATCCGAAATCGACAGCAAAACCGGGTCCCCGGCCGGTAATCACCTTACCGTCTTTTACTACGGCGTCCGTGGTGAGCGTAGCTCCTAACAGACGAGGCTCGAAACTCGGATAACACGTAGCTTTTTTTCCTTTCAATATTCCCAGACCACCTAAAACAAGAGGAGCAGCACAGATTGCTGCTATGTATTTTCCTGATTCGAAATAACTTAACAATAGTTTTTTCAGACCTTCATGTGCATTCAGATTGCTTGCACCCGGCATGCCTCCTGGTAAAACCAGCAATTCGCCTGTTGTAAAATCGGCTTCAGTAAACAAAACATCAGCAGCTACAGGGATTCCGTGAGCGCCGGTCAGAATGTATTCATCAGTCACCGATACGGTGGTTACTTTCAACTCTCCCCGACGGAGTACATCGATCGTGGCAATTGCTTCGATTTCCTCGAATCCGTCAGCCAAAAAAACAAATACTTCTTTCATGATTTTCAATTTTTATGAGATAAACGTTAGGGATCATCCTCCTTTTATCACTTTAATGAATACTTATAAGTAATCGTTCCTGATTGGTTGTTATTACTGGTAACGCTATTGAATTTGGCTTTTTTTGCTGCTTCCAGAGCTGATTTACGCATGCTGGCATTGTCGATGTTGGTTCCTTTTCCTATTTCAGCAAAGATAACATTGCCTTTGGGATCTACGGTGATATCGATTACGATTCTTCCTTCTTCCTGAACGGAATAAGAAGGCCGTGGTAATCCGCCTGAACCTAAGGATCGTCCGCCCAGATTGAATTCTCCGTACCCGCCGACTCCGCTGTACACTCCGGTAGCTGCATTACCTTGAGAACTTCCCTGGTTGCCCGTTCCGCTTTGTCCGGTACCTTGCTGGCTCTGATCGGAGGTCCCGGTGCCAAAAGCTCCGGTAACCTGCCGGTTGATAGCATCCCTTTTTCGTTCTTCTTCTTCCGCTTTTTTACGTTCGGCATCTGCCAGCCGTCTTTGTTCTTCTTCGATACGGGCCTTTTCCCGTCTTTCCTGTTCTTCCTTTTTCTTAGCAGCGGCAATAGCGATTGTTTCTTCACTGTCCTGAGTAATTACAGGCGGATTTTTTTGAGGCTGAGGAACCGGAACCGGTTCGGATGGCGGTGGGGTTGTCTCTTCCTGGGGGATTTCCCGGTTCTCTCCCTGGTATTTGGGTTCGAATGTGCCGGAAGACAAATCCACATTCCCGAAATTGACCAGAATTCCTTCTTCTCCTGCCTTTATTTCTGTCCGGATGACAGTGAAAAGCAGAAAGAGAAAGATCAGCAGGCAAAATGTGGCTGAACCCAGAAAACCTGATATTTCTTCTTTTGTATATTTCATTGGGGACGTGTAACCAGTATCATCTTGAAATTATTCTGATTCGCGATCTCGAGAACTTTGACCACTTCTTTATATGGAATTGTTTCATCCGCATACAGAGCCACATAAACTTCCGGGTCTTTGGCGTAACAATCCTGTAGGAAAGGAGTGATTTCGTCAAAAGCAACTTTACGTTCCCGTTGGTTACCGAAAGCCACGTAATAATTCAGATCGGAATCAATCGTTACCCGTGTTAATGGTTTGGCGGAAGTTTGCTGTCTGCTTTGAGGCAACAAAACCTTGATGGCATTCGGAACTACCACTGTAGAAGTGATCATGAAGAATATGAGCAATAAAAAAATCATATCCGTCATGGAAGCCATACTGAATTCCGCGTTTATCTTCGTTTTTCTTTTAAGAGCCATAATGGTAAAATTAAGAATTAAAAATTAAGAATTAAAAATGAGCCTATTTTTCGAATCATTTTTAACTTTTCATTTTTAATTTTTCATTATTTCGTTGGTTCGTTCAATAGGTCCATAAATTCCATGGAACGGGTTTCCATTTTGGTTACCACTCCGTTGACTTCCGCAACCAGGTAGTTGTAGGCAAACAAAGCGATGATGCCGACAATCAGACCGGCAACCGTAGTTACCAAGGCTTCATAGATACCGGAAGATAAAAGGGTGATGTCTACGTTGGCACCGGCATTCGCCATATCGAAGAAGGCCCGTACCATACCGGTTACCGTACCGAGGAATCCCAACATAGGAGCTCCCCCCGCAGTGGTAGCTACCCAGGTAAATCCCTTTTCCAATTTAGCAATTTCAATGTTTCCCACATTTTCGATGGCGACCAGTATGTCGTTCATCGGTCGGCCCAACCGGGAAATTCCTTTTTCGATCATGCGTGCATAAGGCGTATTAGTGCTTTTGCACAGGTTGATGGCCGAATCAATTTTTCCTTCATGAATGTAATCTTTGATCCTGTTCATGAACGTAGCATCTTCTTTTCCTGCCTTCCGGATGACCAATGCTCTTTCGATAAAGACGGCAACTGCTACAAATAATAGTAGAAAAATGGGAATCATAATGATACCGCCCTTGATCGTGAGATCCAAAATGTTCATTTCAACTTCCTGTACTTCAGGGGTTGTGAGATTGGGGACTGCTTGTGCTACCTGCGCTGCACCTTCCTGGATACTAAGTAATAAGCTCATAATAATTAGATAAATCTGATTTTTGGAAGATTTTCTTCAAATAAATAACTAATTTTGCGTATCATAATAGATATGCAATCAAATTGCAAAAATAATAGATTTGACTTAATAAACCCAGAATGTTAAGTAAAGAATTCCTAACAAAACAGATTCCGGTGCTGAAAACGACCGATTCCGGTAGTTTTGCACTTTCACAAATGGAAGATCTTAAATTGAAACACCTTCCGGTTGTGAAAGAAAACCAATACATTTGCCTGTTGTCCGAAAAAGATGTTTTTCTGATGAACAATCCGGAAGATCACATTGAAAATATTACCTGGTATGCTCCTTGTGTGGGAGAGGAAACTTCTGTCCTGGAGGTGCTGAATATCATGGGAAAGAATAAGTTGAGTTTACTTCCGGTAGTAGGCGCTTCCGGGGAGTTTCTGGGAGCCGTAACGCTGGGTGCATTGACAGAAAAACTGTCGGAGATATCCAACGCGGGTTCACATGGAGCCTTGATTGCCATAGAATTGAACACGCAGGATTATTCGTTGTCTCAGATTGTTCATCTGACCGAATCCAACAACGCTAAGATACTCAGTCTTTTTTCTTATCCGGTGGAAGCTACGGCTAAAATGATTCTTTTGCTTAAGATCGATCTGGAAGATGCGTCTCCTGTCCTGATGAGCCTGGAACGGTTCAATTACAAGGTATTATATTATGCACAGAAACAGGGGCTTATGGATGAGACAATGAAGAGCCGTTTGGATGAGTTGATGTATTATTTAGAAATGTAAGTAACATGAAAATCGGTATATTCGGTAGTGATTATCAAGCCGGTAAACAAAATCGTATCAAAAGAATTTTTGATCGTTTAAAAGAGTTAAACGGGGACATCTGGGTGGAAAGGCATTTTTACGATTACCTGTCGACACAGTTTGCCTATACTCCCGATGTAAGTGGATTGATTGATTCGGAAGCGTTTTCACTGGATGTAGCCCTGAGTCTCGGAGGAGATGGAACTTTTCTGCGGACTGCAGCCTGGGTAGGGCGTAAAAATATTCCTATTCTGGGTATCAATACCGGCCGTTTGGGTTTTTTGGCAGATGTAGACACTCCGGATATCGAAGAATTGCTGGATGAGTTTTTTCGCGGAGAGTACCGTCTGGAGGAAAGAAGTTTATTGCAATTGAACACAGATACCCGGTTTCCCGGACCATATAATTATGCGTTGAACGAAATAGCCGTATTAAAACGGGATACGTCTTCCATGATTACCATTCATGCGTACCTGAATGATGATTTTTTGACGGATTACCTGGCTGATGGATTATTGGTAGCGACGCCTACCGGTTCTACGGCTTATTCCATGAGCGTGGATGGGCCGATTATTATCCCTCAGGCCCGGAATTTTGTCTTGAGTCCGGTTGCCCCTCATTCGTTGAATGTCCGTCCGCTGGTTATTCCCGATGATTACACCATCCGGTTGGAAGTGGAAACCCGGAGCAGTAATTTCCTTGTTGCCCTGGACGGAAGGTCAGAGATGTTCCCTTCCGGAACCCGGTTCGAGATCCGGAAGGCCGATTTTACTACGAAAATCGTTAAGCGGCATAAGCAGACATTTTATGATACGTTACGTAAAAAACTGATGTGGGGAACCGATGTAAGAGGAGTAGAAGAACAGGAATAAAGGAAAATACATTTCAATTGTAAAGCAAATATTAACCAAAACATTATGCAAACAACAACTGAAACCGATCCGTTACAAACGGTTCAGAATTTAATTTATGAATTGAGAGGTCATCAGGTTATGATGGATTTTCATTTGGCGGAAATGTACGGAGTACAGACAAAAAGGCTGAAAGAACAGGTTCGGCGGAATATAGAACGATTCCCTGAGGATTTTATGTTTGAATTAACAAGGGTAGAATGGAATGAACTGGTCGCAATTTGCGACCAGTTCCCTCAGAATATAAAACATAGTTATGTGCTTCCATACGCTTTTACCCAAGAAGGGGTTGCTATGCTTTCGGGAGTATTGAGAACTCCTTTATCGATTGAAATAAATATTGGGATTATGCGGGCTTTTGTAAAAGTTCGAAAGTATTTGGCTGAGGCCAGGTATTCTCAACATGTAGAAAATCGGTTGAACAAGTTGGAAGTTGCCAATGAAGAATTACTGAAAGATATGAATGATCTGAGTGAAGATACGCGCAAGGCATTGGATGATGTATTTGACGTTTTTGCCCGGTTGTCTAATGAAGTACAGGTTACAAAGGAAAAATCGCCTTTGCCGGAAGTAGGTTATACGGCAGAAAGATATAAGAATAAAAAATAAATGAATCAGAGTATGAAAGGTAAAATTGTATTGATTACCGGTTCGACAAGTGGAATCGGAGAAGCTTGTGCATGGAAATTTGCAGCTCATGGAGCAAAACTGATTTTAAATGGAAGGAATAAAGAAAAATTAGAAGAGCTTAAAGCCCGGATCGCAGATAAGTATGGAGTGGAAGTTATCACTTTGTTGTTTGACGTCCGCGATCGGGAAACGGCTCATTGTTGTATTGAAAATCTTCCTGAAGAATGGAAGGCCATTGATATTCTGATCAACAATGCAGGCTTGGTTATTGGGGTTGAAAAAGAGTATGAAGGGAATCTGGATGAGTGGGATATTGTACTCGACACCAATATAAAAGGTCTATTGAATATTACCCGGTTTGTAGTTCCGGGCATGGTCGAACGCCAACGAGGCCACATTATTAACATAGGCTCTATAGCCGGAGAAGCAGCTTATCCCGGAGGAAGTGTTTATTGTGCGTCTAAGTTTGCCGTCCGGGCATTGACCGATGGGCTTCGTATTGATCTGGTCGATACACCGTTGCGTGTAACCAATATCAAGCCGGGCATGGTGGAAACTCACTTCAGCATTACCCGTTTCCGGGGAGATAAAACCCAGGCAGAGGCCGTTTACAAAGGATTACAACCGTTGACCGGAGACGATATCGCCGAAACGGTTTATTATGCAGCATCTGTTCCGGAGCATATCCAGATAGCGGAAATATTGGTTATGCCTACCAACCAGGCAACTGCAACAATTTCCTACAGAAAATAGATCCGAAATACCGGCCTGAGCGTCACCCTTGATGCTCAGGTCGTAATAAATCGTTTACGGTTTTGACCGGATTGAATGTTTGTACGGGTACTTCGACAAAAACGGTATTCCAGTCCGACATAGCTCCATTCCAGAGTCCCGGGAGTTCGAGTGCTTTCAACTCTTTCCCTCCTTTGGATTTCAGGGAAATAAATCCGGTGTTCTTATCTACGTAATCAGGCAGGTTGTATTTTTCTCCTTTGTAGTTCTTTAGAGAACAAACCAGATCTACCGGATTGAAATGAGTCCCTTCTTCGAACAGTTGCTTTTTGACCGGATCCTGAAGGTCGATTTGTGAGCTTTCGAGGATTTGCGGTGAGATAGTTCCATCCGTATTTACTGTCAGGAAAGGCCCCCCGCCAGGTTCTCCTTCATTTTTTACCATGCCGCAAACACGCATGGGACGGTCGAGTTTGGATTTGATATACAGCACCAGTTCCACGTCTTCCAGCATTTTTGTTTCCGGATTCTTAATACATAGTTCATTCTGCAGGAAATACAACATTTCCATCAACTGATCGTGGGTATATTTGCCGGATTCGATCAGACGAAGGTAATTGTAACTCTTTTTTTGCAGGTACACCAACACTCCGGCAATCAGTTTCTTATAATGAACGGTAATCGGTTTGTGTGAGTCAGGGACAACATTATCTATGTTTTTTATGAAAACCACGTCTGCGTCAATATCATTCAGATTTTCAATCAAAGCACCGTGTCCGCCCGGACGGAATACAAGTTTGCCTTCTTCCCGGAACGGTTGGTTGTTTGCATCCCCAGCCAGCGTGTCCGTAGACGATTTTTGTTCGCTGAAACCGATCGTATATTGCACTCCGAATGTAGCAGTATATTGAGGTGTTTTTTCCTGGACCAGTTGTTCGAATAAATCCCGGTGTTCAGGAGAAACGGTAAAGTGTACCTTTACTTGTTTAGCTTCGTTACAGGCATATAAAGCCCCTTCCGCCAGGTGTTCTTCCAGGGCAGTGCAAGGTCTTTCCGGATAAGAATGAAAAAACAACAATCCTTTTGGGAGTTGTCCATAGTTCAGCCCTTTTTCATGCAGTAAGTTTTCTACCACTGTTTTGTACCGCTCTCCCGCAATTAATTCGTCGATGCTGCTTCTTTCGTTTTTAAGGCAACATTGATTGAGTGCATCATAAAAAGCAAAACGATGGATGTTATTGAAGAAGTTCTTTTCAAAAGGAGTTTCGGGAATGCTGTACGATTCCAGGAATTCAAACAGGTTTTTAAACATCCGGCTGGCAGCGCCCGAGGCCGGAACAAATTTGACAATTTCTTTGTTTTCTTTCAGGTAAGATTCCCAAGCGTTCAGGTAAAGGTCTTGCTGTTCATCGGATAGAACTGAAATTCCTTTCTTTACGGAAGCCGAAGTGATGATGGACAGGAACGGAAACCCTTTTCTGAAAGATGCAAGTTGTTCTTCTGCCTGTATGATACCAATGCCTTTGGAGGCGAGTTGATTGAGGTCGGATGAAGTAAACATAGTTATTGAAAGTTAACTGTTTCTTGCAAATTTATGAATTTTACCAATAAAATCCTAACTTTGTCTTGAAAAATCGTGCAATGATGAGTCATTTATTTTCAGAACAAGAACGTACGGAATTTCTTCGTGTTTGCCGGAGCCTCCTGAGAAGTTTGGGAGATTCGATTACTCCGGCTGAAGTAAGAGAAGTCAGGAAATATATTCGTGAGGTTTTCCGGTCAGAAAGCTCTCGCCAAGATGTTTATGGGTTGAGTCGCTTGTTGCGTAATCTTCATACGGCTTTGATCGTTTCGGAGGAGATTGGCCTTAAACGCGCTTCCGTTATTGCAGTATTGCTCGCAGACGGAGTGTTGGTCGGTAAATTATCACTCGATCAAATGGAAAAGTCCTTTGGGCCCGATGTATCCGGTATTATCCGCGGCCTGATAAAAACCAATGAATTATATGCAAAAAATGCTGCCATTGAAACGGAAAATTTCCGGAAATTGTTGCTTTCTTTTGCAGAAGATGTCCGGGTAATCCTTATTATGATTGCCGATCGTCTTTACCTGATGCGGGTGTCCAAAAAGCTGGAAAAAGAGGAGCAACGGTTAAAAATAGCGGCTGAGGCTTCTTACTTGTATGCTCCGCTTTCACACCGGTTGGGATTGTATACTGTGAAATCCGAGCTGGAAGATTTATCCCTGAAACTGCAGGACAGGGAGATGTATGATTTTATTGCAAGTAAACTGAATGAAACCAAACGTTCCCGGGATAAATATATCGCCGAATTTATCGCTCCTGTAGAAAAGAAGCTGACGGAAATGGGACTGAACTTCGATATCAAGGGTCGTACCAAATCCATTCACTCGATCCGCAATAAACTGTTGAAACAGAAAATCGAATTTGAGAACATATACGATCTTTTTGCTATCCGGGTCATCATCGATACGGATCCGGAAAAGGAAAAAGCCGAATGCTGGCAGATTTATTCGGTCATTACCGATATGTATCAGCCGAATCCCAAACGACTGAAAGATTGGTTATCGATTCCTAAAAGCAATGGTTACGAATCGTTGCATATTACGGTAATGGGACCAGAAGGCCGTTGGGTGGAAGTCCAGATCCGTTCCAAACGTATGGATGAAATTGCCGAACGGGGATTGGCGGCTCACTGGAAATACAAAGGGATTAAAGGAGAAAGCGGTCTGGATGAGTGGTTGAACAATGTCCGGGAAGTGTTGGAAAGCAAGGATACCGCACCGGCAGACCTGATCCAGGACTTCAAAATGGATCTCTATGATGATGAGATATTCGTTTTTACACCCAAAGGAGACTTGTTCAAGTTGCCTCACAATGCGACGGTCCTCGATTTTGCTTTTGCTATTCATACCAAATTGGGCTCAAAGTGCGTGTCAGCCAAGGTGAATGGTAAAAATGTTCCGATCAAATACCGTCTTAGCAGTGGCGACCAGGTGGATATTCAGACTTCTCCCAGTCAGACACCCAAGCAGGATTGGTTGAGTTTTGTCGTGACTTCCAAGGCTCGGGTTAAGATCAAACAATCGCTCAAAGAACAGTCTGCCCGGCAGGTCGAATATGCGAAGGAATTACTGTCCCGACGTTTCAAGAATCGCAAAATCGAAGAGGATGAAGGCCTGATGATGCGCCTGATCAAAAAGAAAGGCTATAAAACGGTAACGGATTTCTATGCGGATATTGCTTCCGAGCGCCTGGACGTGAATGACATGATCGATCAGTACCTGGAACTGGGAAAAAAGGAAAATGAACTTTCCGAGCATTCCGACCGGAGTGTGGAAAATTACCATGCGATTACGGAAGTAGAAGAAATTACGAACCGGGAGGATGTATTGGTGATCGACCAGAACCTGACCGGAATCGAATACCGGCTGGCCAAATGTTGCAACCCGATCTATGGAGATGATATTTTTGGCTTTGTTTCGACCCAGGGAATCAAAATCCACCGGATGAATTGCCCGAATGCTCCTTCCATGTTCAACCGTTTCGGATACCGCATCGTGAAAGCCCGCTGGTCGGGAAAATCAGGAACCAATTATCCGGTTACACTTAAGGTGATCGGTCATGATGATATCGGGATCGTAACGAATATTACTTCCGTTATTTCGAAAGAAAACGGAATGATGCTGCGTTCCATTGTTGTCGATTCCTCGGATGGCCTTTTTCAGGGAACCCTTACTGTCATGCTCAATAATACTTCCGCGATGGATGGACTGATTAAAAAAATAAAAGCGGTGAAGGGAGTGAAGCAGGTTACCCGGTATTGATTTGCAGAATAGTTCCACTGGATATTGTTTCGCGGATAAAAATACTATCTTTGCAACAATCAAAACCAAAACGAACGATGATGAACAACCAGAACCTTCTTTATCAGATTGGTCTGACCCTTGTTAAGGGGATCGGAAATATTGTAGCCAAACAAGTCCTGGAAAATTTAGGTGATCCGGCTTTGCTCTTTACGGAAAAAGCCCGGATACTTGAACAGATTCCGGGTATTTCCAGGCGGGTAATTCTTGAAATACGCAATCCTGAAGTCTTGAAACGGGCGGAAAAAGAAATCCGTTTCATAGAAAAAAATAAAATTATTCCTCTTTTCATTACAGAAGAAAACTATCCCCGGCGATTGAAAGAATGTATAGACTCTCCGGTGTTACTCTATTTCCGGGGGAATGCCGATTTGAATGCCTCCAAAATAATCAGTATCGTAGGAACCCGTCATGCAACTGCTTACGGCAGGGAAATTACCGATTCGCTTCTTCGTGGCATGGCGGTTGTCTATCCGGATACGCTGGTTGTCAGCGGACTGGCTTACGGTATTGATATTGCTGCCCACAAGGCGGCATTGAAAGAGAATCTTCCGACAGTTGGAGTACTGGCTCATGGATTGGACCGGATCTATCCTCCGTTGCACCGGAATGTGGCTGTTGAGATGCTTGAAAATGGAGGATTGCTATCTGATTTTATGAGTGAAACCAATCCGGATCGTCAGAATTTTGTAAAAAGAAACCGGATCATTGCCGGGATTTCCGATTGTACGGTTGTGATCGAATCGGCTGGAAAAGGAGGAGCTCTGATTACGGCCAATATCGCCGATTCGTACCACAAGGACGTGTGTGCTGTTCCTGGAAAAGTTACGGATGTTTATTCCGAGGGTTGTAACCGGTTAATTAAAGAAAAGAAAGCCGCTCTGATTGAGAGTGCGGAAGATCTTTTGAGAGAAATGTGCTGGTCGAAAGAGCAGACCGAAAAACTCAGGCAGCCTATTCAGAGAACCATTTTGTTGGATTTATCCCCGGACGAACAGGCTGTGGTGGATATTCTTTCTAAAGCCGAAAGCCTGCACCTGAATGTATTGGCCATTGAGCTCAATATGCCGGTCAGCAGGCTTTCGGTTGTTTTGTTTGAGCTGGAAATGAACGGAATCGTCCGGTGTGTGCCGGGCGGGATGTATAAGTTGTTGTAATCTACTTCAGTTTGAACCGTACTTTCAATAGAAAACTTCTGGGCCGTAGATAGTAGCTGTAATAATACGTACTGATATCGGTATAGGATGCCGAAACGTACTGCCTGGCATTGAACAGGTTGTTGCATTCCAACTCCCATTCCGTTTGTTTGTTTTTGTATTTGATACCGGCGTCGGCAAAGGTCGTATTCCGATTGCTTACAGCACTGTTGTAACGATAATCTCCACCTAAATTAATGCTGATGGACTTGCTTGGAAAAACCCAGGCTTTCACTGCGTGTGTTTGGCTACGAATGGGAGGAAACCTCCCGGGGAGTTCCTCAGCGAAGCTCTGGCTTCGTGACCAGCTGAAATTGTAGTTCAAACTGATGAAGTCTGCGGGACTGGTTTGGATGGATGCACCCACCCGGTAACTTTCCGAACGGTAGTTCAGGATTTCTTCCTGAATCAGTTGTTCTGCCCGGCTTTCGCTGTACCCTCCCGAAACATTGAATGTGGTGCGCCAGAAACGGATTCCTTTGCTGCTGGTGAAATTCAGCCCGTAATTCTCAGATTCTGTCGGTTGATCAATAGTCGTTTTAATCTGCATAATTCCCTGGTAATCGTAACCGTACAACAGATTTCTCCATGATTTCCCGTAGTTGACTCCGGCATTTATGAAGAATGCCCGGAAGGCATCGCGGTACTGAAGCGATGCATTGGCTCCCCCGGAACGGGTCTCGAATAAGCGGTCGACCGTATTACGGAGCAAGCTCCGGTAGGAGTGCATGATGTAACCGGTGTAGGTATCATTCATATTACCGTATGCTTTCCGGAAATTTCCTCCTGCTGCAGCGGTCAGTTCAGGTGTCAGGTCGTAGGAAGCCGTGAGGGAAGGGTTAACGATCCAGCGGTTGTAACGGGTAAAATTATCCGGCATCCGGTCGTCCACAGTCAGTGTATGGTTGATAACCGGGAGTGAAAGGCTGGCCTTGAACTTCCCTTCGGTTTTATACGTATAGTTCTGGTTCAATCCCACCTGATAGGTATTGTATCCAAGGTCATTCTTCAGGGAATCGGCAGCAGGGACAAACAGACCCAGGGAATCCGTCCCGGTCAGTTCGGTGTTCATACCCCGTACATCTGCACTTCCCCAGAGGGAGTAGTCCAACAGGATGTTTCCAATCCGCAGCCCATACGAACTCCGGAGGGTAGAAACAAAATCTTTCGATACTACATTTTGTTCCAGAGAAGCCAGGCGATTGTTTCCGAAGTAATCGGCCGGAGTCACGCTCAGGCTGTGGGGACGGTGGCTGTAAGCTGCAGAGAAATAGAATTTGTAAGTCTTTTTCCCGATATTCTTGATCAGGTTCAGGGTATTATCCACTGCAAAGGCTGGTTTATATAAATACTGCGAAATGTTTTCGTCCATATTCCCGACATTGCTCTGGGTAATACCCGTTCCCCGGTCATTGTTCCAGGCTCCCTTGAAATTCAGGGTATTGTTGAGGAACTCACCTTCTGTATTGGAATTCAGCCGGAGAGCCAGTTCCACGTTTTCAGTTTTCGTCAGGCTCCTGACTTGTTCCTCGATCCTGAGGGAAGTATCTCCCGGCAGGAATTGTTCGGAAAGCGAATAACCTTCTTTTTCCACCCGGTTATTGTAATAAAGGGCATTGGCGGTCAATTCCATGTCTTTTTTGATTTTGAACAACTGATTGGAGGAAATACTGTTGGACGTATTGTAGAGGTAACGTTTGGAATCTACAGGAGGGGTAGAAGGTTCGGTTATAGACAGCGGACTGCCATCGCCTGTTCTAACCCGTTCATAATCATAATGCTCCTGGAATTCGGAAGCTATATTCTTCCCTGAATTATTGCCTTTGTAGGTACTGATGTTTTGTTTTCCGGAAGCAAAGTACATCGCCACTAATTCCGCGTTCCACATTGCCGGTTTGTAGCCTGCCCCGGCCATAGCGTTCAAAGAAAGTGTGCCTTTAGCGCTGTCTTTGAGTTTGAGATTAATGGCAGCTTCATCCGAAAGGACTTTATCTTTCAGTGCTTTGACCGGCTGGTGGTTTTCCATGACCTGAACGGTCGCCACATCTTTGGCGACAATGTTCTTGGTGGCAATTCCATAGCGTCCCTGCAAAAGGTCTAAGTTTTCGACGTAAAACTTATTGATGTTCTTCCCGTTGTAGGAGATCGTTCCGGACTCATTGACATCGATGCCGGGCATTTTCTTCAATACATCTTCAATGGTACGGTCGTTCTGTCCGATGTATGAGCCAACTAAATAGTTCAGGGTGTCCCCGCTACGGCGGATCGGGTTGGCGGTTATGACTACATCCTTCAATTCCAGGGCTTTTTCCTTGATGCTGAAATCGACAGTAGCTGAGCGGTTGGGAACAGTCCGGTAGTGCTTCCCGGTCATAATTCCGGAAACTGTCAGCAGTAGCGTGTCAGCTGATCCATTATAAGTCAAGCTGTACTTTCCTTCGGCATTGGAAGTGGTAAATCCTGAAATCGTGTTACTACCTTTGGCCTGTACAGTCACACTGACCACCAACGGTTCTCCCTGCTTGTTCTTAACGACACCGTTAAGAGTCGTTTGAGAATGAATGAGCAAGGGGAAATAACAAAAAGAAAGAATAAAGAAAAATACTCGTTTCATACCCTTTTACTCTAATTCCAACGGATTGTATGGATATAATTTAGGGAAAACACGGTCTTTCTCCGGGGTTAATCCTACCATTTGATAATGATTTTCCTGTGCTGCTTTCTTTAGTTTCGACAATTTGATCCGGTCCGTTTTCAGGTATCTTTTGTAAGCATCCAATCGCGTTATGGAGTATTTTTGTTTGTGATTCTCAATCCCGACACATTCGTAAACATATAGCTTTTTATCATCATACACTTTTAGAATCAATCCCGGTAATCCTCCGAATTTCCAGGGTCCATTACTGATGGGAATGTCAGTAGTAAACCAGGCCGTATAGTTCCGACCCCGGAATCGACAAGTCGCTTTCTGACATAAATAACCTGCGATAGTCAGGGTATCGTCGCTTGTTTTCCAATTCTGGATAGGTAGCGGTTCGGAATATTGGCTATTGTATTTCCACAGTCCATATGGCATCCGGGCATATTCGGTCAACTCATTTTTTGAAAAATCTTTGAAAAATTCCGAAAATAAATATTCCGACCATCCCTGGAACTTACCGTCAATAAGCATTGTTATATGCATTTGTCCATCGTCAGACAGATCATAGTTGGTATTATTCTTGGAATTATATTGTATTAAATCACTTGTAATTGAAGAGTCCCGATTAAAAACATAGAGGCTATAATATTTTGAATAAAGAGAGCCTATTTCCAGGCGTTGTAAATCGTCGTAAGTCTCCGGTTTCGTAATATCAACCGCATTCAAAGCATAAAGTACACGGATAAAACCTGAATCTATTTTGGTGGTTTTAGAAATATTCCTGGTGTCCGGAGGCATAGGATTCATGTATTCCCGGTCGTAAGCAAAAGGACTGATAAGTTCTTTCTCAGGTGTATTGGTTTGAGCGTTACTCATCCCTGTTATAAAAGAAAAAAATAAGACGAAGAATACAATCTGTTTCATATCACAATTTATTAAGAATGAATATATTTATTCCAACTCCAACGGGTTATAAGAATTTAATTTTTTCTCATATTGATACGCACGAACTTCACCTTTTGAATTAGGTATTAATAATAACTGGTAAAAATTCTCCTGAACTTCTTTTTTCATTTTCAAAAGCTTCTGCCGATCCGTTTTCTTGAATTGCTTGAAAGCCTCATGCATTTGAATAGGATGTTTTTGTTTGTAATTTTCAATTCCCACACATTCAAAAACATATTGCCTGTCTTTATCGTATACTTTCAGAATCAATCCGGGCAACCCTCCGAATTTCCAGGGGCCATTACTAATGGGAATATCAGTTGTAAACCAGGCTGTATAATCCCGGCCCCGAAACTTGCAGGTCGCGTTTTGACATAAATAACCGGCAATAGCCTGGTTTTCATTCTCTATTTTCCAGTTTTGCACGGGTAGTGGTTCTGAACACGTACTATTATAATCTGATAAACCAGCAGGCATACGGGTATATTCTGTCAGTTCTTTTTTTGAAAAGTCTTTGAAATATTCCGAATAAATATACTCTGACCATCCCTGGAACTTACCCGCTGGTCCCATCCTTCCGGGCCCATCATAAGGACCAGCCTGTGGATTTTTTTTTCTCCAATCAGAAGCCAATGAATCGCTGTTGAAAACAAAAAAACTATAATATTTAGAGAAACGTTCCCCTATTTCCAGGCGTTGTAAGTCATCGTACGTCTCTGGTTTTAGAATGTCTGTAGCATTCAAAGCATACAAGATCCGGATATGGCCCGAATCGACAAGGCTCATTTTTAATACAAGATTAGAAGGCGAGGGTTCCTCTGGATTTCCGGTTTGAATTTTCTGAGATGAATTTTTCTGAGCTAAACCAGTGCATATAGAAAAAGTAAAAAGTAAAAAAATGAATGGTGCTTGTTTCATGGGGTATTTATAATTTATTATAATTGTCGGATGTTTAGCCCAATCGTATCCCGAAGGGATTCAATTGGCGTCATATATTTATTCTAATTCCAATGGGTTATATGGATTTAATTTTTCCCCGTTAGGACTGGAGGATCCTATTATTTTAACCGAAGTAACCAGACCTTTTGAATTAGGAGTTTGTAGTAATTGATAATAATTTTCCTGAGCTTCTTTTTTTATTTTCCACAACCGTTGTCGGTCAAGTTTTTTAAATTGTTCAAAGACTTTATGTATTTGAATGGGATATTTTTTCTTGTAGTTTTCAATTCCCACACATTCAAAAACATATTGCTTGTCTTTATCATATACTTTCAGAATCAATCCGGGCAAGCCTCCGAATTTCCAGGGACCATTACTGATGGGAATATCAGTTGTAAACCAGGCCGTATAATCCCGTCCTCGAAATTTGCAGGTCGCATTTTGACACAAATAGCCGGCAATTGTCTGTGTCTCATCTCCTATTTTCCAACTCTGCATAGGGATAGATTCTCTGCACATACTATTATAGTCTTCCAAAAGCCAGGGCATTTGGGTATATTCCGCCAACTCGTTTTTTGAAAAGTTTTTGAAATATTCTGAATAGATATACTCCGACCATCCTTTGAATTTACCGGCAGCCCCCATTGGGCCCGGTCCATTATAAGGGCCTGCATGCGGATTTCTTTTTATCCAATCTGAAGCCAACGAATCGCTGTTGAAAACAAAAAAACTATAATACTTTGAGATATGGGTACCTATTTCCAAGCGTTGTAAGTCATCGTACGTCTCTGGTTTTCGAATGTCTGTGGCATTCAAAGCATACAAGATCCGGATATGGCCCGAATCGACAATGCTCATTTTTAATACAAAATTAGAAGGAGGCGGCGCCATTGGATTTGCAGCCGAAATTTTCTGAGATGAGTTTTTTTGTGCTAAACCAGTGCATATAGAAAAAGTAAAAAGTAAAAAAATGAATGATACTTGTTTCATGGTGCAACTTATTGAGAGTTAATACATTTATTTATTCTAATTCCATTGGATTATAGGGCGTAAATCCGGAAGGAGCATTCGAGCCGCCGTAGACTATATGTGTCCCTGTTGCTCCGGCTACTACTTGAAAATAGTTTTCTTGTACCTCTTTTTTGGATTTCCACAATTTCATCCGGTCTGTTTTCTTATATTGCGAAAACTCTTTATGCATCTTAATTGGGTATTTTCGTTTGTGATTTTCTATTCGGACACATTCAAAAACGTATTGCTCTTTCTCATCATATACTTTTAATATTAACCCCGGTAACCCTCCGAATTTCCAGGGGCCGTTATCAATCGGGATATCGATCGTAAACCAGGCGGTATAATTCCTTCCCCGGAATTGATAACTTGCTTTTTGACAAGAGTAGCCTGCTACAGTCAGGGTGTCATCGCTTATTTTCCAGTTTTGGGCAGGAAGGAATTCTGAATATTGGCTATTAAGTTTTTCCAACGAGTGGGGCATTCGGGCGTATTCTGTCAGTTCGTTTGTTGAGAAATTTTTAAAATATTCAGAATGGATGTATTCTGACCATCCCTGAAATTTCCCTTTTGGTCTTAATTTCCAGGAGGGGATATCGTATTCCCCGGCATTGGGATTCTTTTTTACCCAATCTGTAGTTAAAGAATCGCTCTCCCAGAGAAAATAGCTATAATACTTTGATAATAGGGAGCCTATTTCCAGGCATTGCAAGTCATCGTAAGTCTCCTGTTTGTGAATGTCAGTCGCATTCAAAGCGTACAAAATCCGAATAGTTCCGGAATCAACTACGGATTGATTCAATCTTTGGAAAGAGTTTGGTGCACTCGGATTGACTGTGTATTTTCCCTGGGATTGGTTTTTCTGTGCGATACTGATTCCGAAGGAAAAAAGGAAAATTAAAAAGATGAATAATACTTGTTTCATTTGTTTTATGGATTAATAATGCAAAATTAGGTCTTCTATTTTCGCAAAAGCTTATCTCTGTTTTATTTAGACTTAAATAGTCTTAACGCTTGTCGTACCTAAGGATACAATTTTTATCTTTGTATTAAAGTCACTAGTGTCCCATTAAAATTGGGACGTTATTAAAAATTAAATAAACTTGGCCCATTTGGTCCAAATCGTTCTTTGTCATTTTGAAATTTAGTTTTGTCAAACAGGTCTCGAAGATGCATTTTATCAGTCAGGGAGATGC
>JAVBKV010000028.1:0-25237 GCA_031553885.1 Bacteroidales bacterium | reverse complement strand
CGGAAACAGTGGCTTGCGCCTTGTTTTAATCCCAATTCCAACGCTTGGCGCTGTGCTGATGTTAGAACTGGAGTATTAACTCGTCCCATAATGGGTGCAAAGGTAATAAATAATAGAAACTAATTTATATCACGTACTTAGCAGGTATTAATTGTTACAAATATATAAAAAGCTCACGGAAAACAGCAATGTTGGGAGAAATCGAAATAAGTATTGGCTAAATTAGCCCTTTTCATAAGAAATTTGTTTATCTTTTATTTTTTGCAAAACATCGTTTACCGTACTTTGCAGTTCAGGAGGAATGCGTAGCATCAAGTTGTTCTCGTTCTCCTTGCCATTTAGTATCTGAGTTACATAATACAATACTGTATATTGTTCCTGCAAACGTTTGCCGAATTCAGGATGGTGAAATAGTTTATCTACTAAACTCTTTTGATGATGAATAAGTAAGCGCTCTATAAAAAACACATTTTCTTTGCTTTTATTACATACGGCTACAGCTCTTTCTTCCACCGCATTAAACACACCAGCCCATATTTCTATAATAATTTTACCAACCTCTTTGCCTTCGTATTTGCTAATATACGGCCTTGCTTGCTCTTTGTTCTTGTTTTGAAAATAATATATCAAAGACAAATTGAACATGGCTCTAGCATCTCCTTTTTCAATTGCGAGCAAATAATATTTTTTGGCTGAATCAAACTTCTCCTGATTGCTATATAAAAGCCCTAAATTGAACATGGCTCTAGCATCTCCTTTTTCAATCGCAAGCAAATAATATTTTTCAGCTAAATCGAACTTTTCCTGATTTTCATAAATAACACCTAAGTTATTTTCCTTCCAGCCATCCTCTTCATTTTCAATTGAATTTATAAGATCAATGGCTTTTTGTGGATTTATTTTTTCAAGAGCATCAATTTTTTTACTAATTTCTCTTATTGGTTCTGGTAACTGTAGCACATAATTATCAAGAGATTTTCTTAATTGTGCTTTTGTGAGATCTATTATTTCATCCCGGGAGCGAGTGCTTATATACCTGCTTTGACTCAATCCTTTACTAAGTACAAGCGCTTTTTCTCCTGTAAGTTTACATGCCTTTAAATTTTCAATGTGTTGTTGTGCAATAGTTTGTAGTTCCTGCTTGTCGTACCAGTTTTCCAAAAAATCACTCATCCAGCGGGCTTTGCGTTTTTGTTCAGGATTGCCTTGCGTAACGAGCAGCCACATATTAAAAAAACGTTCGGAAATTCGGTACAGGTTATTTCGCTTATCAGTAGCAATGGTTTCTACTACATTCCGATCTGTTAACGTTTTGAGGTTGGCAGCTACTAGTTTACTTTCCATCCGGCATTGCTCTGCAATTTCTTTTGTCGGAACAGCTTCCCACATAAAGGCCATCTCAAGTATTATTTTTCGCATTGGTGGAGTCTGATTGAGTAACCTCTCCTGATATAAGGGTGTAACTTCATCCATTATTTTTTTCAAATAATCGACCTCCATCGGATTTTCGGTTTGTAACACCAGTTTTAAAAACAACAACATTGTTCTGGGTAATCCATCGGTAAGTAACCGGATGTTTTCCACTTTTCCTGTATGTTTTTTCAAGAAATCGTCAATTTTCATCCTTCCCTTTTCGTCAAAATCCAACGAATGACTCCAATGATTGAGCAGGCAAAACGTTTCCTCGCTGTTCAATTCCTCTAACCGATGACGGCGAAAAAATTCGTAGAAAGGTTGGTCATAATTCCAAAAGTGCTCACCCATTTGAGTGCTTGCAGCAATTAGCACAAGATCCTGGTAATTGATAAGTATTTCTCGTAGCAAGTTACCGTCATCGGAAAAATTACCGACAATCCTGTCGAAATTATCCAGAAGTAATACGACTTTTTTCTTTTTAGTCTCACAAAAGCGGTGGATTTCACTATACAGATAGCGTGTATAAGCTTGTTCGCCAGTAAATTCGAAAAAATTCTTTATCTCATACTTTTCATTGCTTCTACAATATAGTTCCTGCAAAACCTGTTCCCACAAATCCATCAAACGATAAATTCCCGCCTGTTCTTCCGCTAAATTCACGGGAATATATTTGGCATTTAATTTTTTATTTTCAGCTATTTCAACTTCAATGCGTTTGAGTAACGTCGATTTTCCACTGCCACGCCTTCCCAGGATAAGTTCATGTTGGATAGAATCACCAGACTTCCTGTTTTTTAATGACGCAATAATTGTTTCGTATTCCGCCGTGCGAACAATAAAGCCGGCTTTAATACTTTCGTAATTATCTGCATTTGAGTTTTGATAAATTGATAACATAGCACTTAAGTTTAACTGGTATAAATCGGATTATTTCTTTTCCAGAATGCATTCAAAAACGGCGATATAAACCGATACTGATCGTTAATTTCGATAATGTACCCATCCTTTTCCAATTCGTCAATAAAATCCCTATAACTGGCGGTTTTATTGTGTCGAACGGCTTTGTCGTAAATTTCCTGTAAGGTTATATATTCTTTGTGTGCCGTATGAACCAGAATTTCATTTACAAAATTGAAATCTTCTTTCGGCATATAATCGTCCAGGCGTTTTTTCCAATCTTTAAAATAATCACTGTATTTAACCACCGTATCAAAAGCGGTGTCAATATCTTGAGTTGTAATTTCCGAAGCATTCTTTTTCTTTGCCTGCTTGTCTGTTTCGTCAAGTAGCAAATTAATAAAATACGGCACAAAATAATGTATTTTATTAAGCAAATGTTGTTTTAACCTGGTATCATAAGTGATTGTAGCATCTTTTGTTGCCCAATCAATATAGTTGTAGGCTTCCGTATCAGATAAAGGCTCAAACTTAACAGGAGGTATTAAATCATTCAAATCCGTATTACGCGTTTCAATTTTTTCGACCACATAATGAATGCCCACTGAACCGGCAAGCACAAATTGTACTTTTTTGTTCATTTCGGGCTGTTGTCGCCAACGGCGCAAATTTTTAAGAATAGATATTGCATCCTTGTTGCTTATTTTGTTGATTCTAAACAGTACTTCCGGAAGTTCGTCCAATAACAAAACAAGATTTTCAATTTCCTGATTATCATTTAATTCTTTAAGCAATGTATCTGTTGCCGCTAAAAAATCAGTCGGTTTAGTTTCAAACTCGATTCCATCTAGACTGATTTTTTTTATTGATTTAGACTTTAAGAGTTTTTTAACCCATTTTTTCGCTTTATCCGTTGTGTTCAGACAATTTAGAAGCATCGTATATATTCTTTCAAAAAATTCGTTGGCCGTCTCAATGCCTTGAATATTTTGGAAAATCATCTTGTAGTTTTCTATTGGATGTCTTTCCATGTACTGCATCACTGAAGTTTTCCCTACGCGGCGGGGTGCTGCAAGCAGAACGGATTTGCCTTTTTTTAATTCGACCCAAATTAGTTCTACCATATCGTTGCGGAGGTAGAAGTTGTTTCCTGTGGCAACAGGGCCAAGAACAATGTCAGGTGCGATCCAGTTTATATTCATAATTCTTTTTTTATTCAACAATTGTTTTGCTGTAAAAATAAATCAACAATGATTTTATTGTCAAATTAATTCAACAACAAAAATATTGCTAATTTTTCAAACAAGCAAATGTTTTATAAAAAAAGGTAACTTTTTTATATCTCTTTGTCTTTAGATTTCAGGTTTTTGAAGCAGATTCAGCCAGAATCATGTATATAAGTACGTTTTCTTGTAATGGTCTACTGTCGTTTTTCATGTGAAGAATTTTCAATCTGTTTTCAATTCAACAATTATTTTCCCGACTGTTACAAATACTACGAAAAATTTTGTAACTTTGCACGTAGGGAAAATGGATTTTCTGTTTCCCCTTTTTTTATCCGAATTAACTTAATCGATTAAGCAGTTGCAATCCATGAAAAAATCCATGTTTTATAACGTTCAGGCAGGCGTTATTTTTATAATTGCTCTTTTATTTAGTGGATGTCATTCTTCCCAGGTACAAAAAGGAAAAGAAGCGGTAGACTATGTTGATCCGTTTCTGGGAACCGATTTTTTCGGTCATACCTTTCCGGGTGCATCTTTGCCGTATGCCTTGGTACATGCCGGTCCGGATACACACAATAAAGGATGGAGTTATTGTGGGGGATATGTATATTCCGACGATAATATCATGGGATTCAGCCATACACATTTCAGTGGAGTGGGGATGACTGCCGGCGCAGACGTATTGCTGATGCCTACTGTTCATCAGCAATTACAGGTCGTTCCGGGAGATAAAGATAAACCGGATGAAGGCTATCGTTCCCGTTTCAGTCACAATACAGAACAGGCTTCTCCGGGGTACTATTCCGTACATTTGGATGATTATGACGTGCAGGTGGAAATGACAACTACCCGGCGGGTGGCTTTTCATCGCTATGTTTTTCCTGAGTCGGATTATTCGAGGATTATTATGGATCTCGGTCACCAGATCGGGGACTTTCCTCCTCAGCGTGAGTCTGAATTCCGGATTGTCAGCGATACTGTGATCGAAGGTTTCCGGAGCACATTGAAAGGAGATGTATATTTTGTAATTCACTTCAGTAAGCCCTGCCTGTATTATGGTACTTTTGATGTACAATATTCCACACCCGAATCGGGAGCCGGTTTATTTCCCTATAAAAATGGGGAACGGGGAAATAAAATCGGAGCGTTTCTTCAATATTCTACCAAACAGAGGGAAGAAATTCTGATAAAAGTAGCATTGTCGTACGTAAGTATTGAAGGAGCCAGGAAGAATCTGGAAACGGAAATTCCACATTGGAATTTCGATCGGGTACACCAGGAGGCACGCAATACCTGGGCGGAAGAATTAAACCGCATCCGGATTGAAGATCCTTCGGAAGATTCGAAAGAAAAGTTTTATACGGCAGTTTACCGGTCGTTGTTGTCCCAGTATATCTCTCAGGATGTGGATGGAAAATACATCGGTATGGATGGAAATATTCATGAGGCAACGGGGTACGATCATTACGGATCGTTTTCCTGCTGGGATACTTACCGGTCACAACATCCGTTCCTGACACTTGCAACTCCTGGCCATGTCAACGACTACATCCGTTCGATAGAAGCGAAAATCCGTGATTTCGGCTGGTTGCCTGCCCAGCATTTTCTCAATGTTCCGGGAGAGGCTATGGTTGGAGATCACCTGATTCCGATAATCGTGGATGCTTATAAGAAAGGTTACCGGGACTATGATGTCGAATTTATTTACCAGGCAATGAAAAAGAAAGCCCTGGAGGCTCCGGCTCCTCCGGTTCCCGAATCGGCAGGTCGTTCGGGTCTGGATTACTACCTCCGGCTGGGTTATACTCCCGTGGATAAGGTTTCGGAATCAGTTCCCAATACGTTGGAACTGGCTTACGATGACTGGTGTATTGCCCAACTGGCGAAAGAACTGGGAAAAGAAGAAGACTATGCATTGTTTATGAAACGTGCCGGGAACTATGCTCATTTATGGGATCAGGAAACTGCTTTTATGAGACCGAAGCAATCCGACGGACATTTCCTGGAAGCGCTTGGAGATAAAGAACAAACGATCCGGACATCCGGAAGCCATTCCTGGTATGCTTATTTTGATCCGTTACTGGTGGGTCGTCGCCCTAACCGTTATTATACCGAATCCAATGCCTGGCAGTACCTCTGGTCGGTCCAACACGATATAAAAGGATTGATTGGCCTTTTCGGCAGTGCGGATGCTTTCAACCGGAAATTAGACGATTTTTTTGCAATGGACCCGAATATCACTCCTCCCAAGTATATAGGGGTGGTGGGTACAATCGGTCAGTATGTCCATGGAAACCAGCCTTCTCACCACGTGGCCTATTTGTACAACTATTCAGGACAGCCGTGGAAGACCCAGTATTGGACACGCTACATTTGTGATCACTTGTATCGTACCGGACCGGGAGGATTATGTGGAAATGATGACATGGGCTCCTTGTCGTCGTGGTATGCACTCAGTTCGATGGGAATTTATTCCGTTGCACCCGGAAGCCCCGAGTATGCATTGGGATCTCCTTCTTTTGACAAAGTGACCATCGATGTGGGTAACGGGAAAACATTTGTGATCCGGGCCATTGACAACTCCCTGGAAAATGTCTACATCCAATCGGCCACTTTAAATGGACAGCCTTTTAACCGGTTGAGTATTGCCCATGGAGAGATAATGGCAGGAGGAGAGTTGTGCTTTCAGATGGGACCCCAACCCAATCCAGATTGGGGTCGCCAGGAAAAATAGTTTATTCTGCGGATAATAACTGGTTCATGTAGCGTTGTGCTGCTTCGGTATCCGTAGCCGGAGGCGCCCAGGGAGCCAGGTTCTCAGGAGCTAATGGTGCGTAGGGACCTGGTTTGACTTCGTAGACAACGGTTCCCGGTTCCAGTACAATCAGTGAATGCCAGACATGCGGAGGGATTTCCATTCCGTAAACTCCTTTTTTCGGATTGATTTCTCTTTTCATCGTGATATTTCCTTCGTCATCAAAAAGAAAAATGACGATACTGCCTCTCAGCACTAAAAAACTCTCCAGCTTGTCTGGGTTCAAATGACGGTGAGGAGGGAAGTAGGATCCCGGATTCATGGCGTTCAGCAGGCGGTTGATCGGGTCCGATTCGTTTTCGTGAAAATTATAATTCATCCGTAGGCGGGGACTTTTGCCGGCCAGGAGTGTAATATCATCCAGCAGTTTTTCGTCGATTAGTTGCATAATAATCCAGTTTTATGTATCTTTAAATGTTAATTTGTCTTCAGATAGCGGGTCAATACTTTTGTCTGAGGCCTATCGGTTTGATAATCGTCGGCAGGTTGTACGGAGAGCGGATATTTTCCCCATTGGGCGCCGGCGGCCCAGTACGTGCCGTTCACTCCTCTTTCCTGAAGGTAAGCCAGCATTTTATCCAGGCATATCAGCCATCTTTCATCATCAAAAGGAATTCCATATTCTCCGATGAATCCTTTCAGATTATTTTCTTTCAGCCATTTGACAAACGGTTGTACCCGTTCGATTCCGATATATGGATTGGCTTTCTCTTCTTCATAGGAACGCCGGTAGACTCCGGAACCGTCTTCATCGAAATATACATGAGCTTCAAAAATAAGGTTCTGTCCCGGATCGTACAAGTTCTTCAGATCGTTACTGACTTTATCCCAGCGCATAGCAGAACTCCAGTGATTCCCTCCCACGACGATGGCACTTTCGGGGTCTTCTTTCCGAATGGCAAAGATACAACCCTGAGCAATTTTTTCCCAGGGAGTTGATTCCAGCATATCATGCGGTTCATTCATCAATCCGTATCCGTAGATACTTTTTTTGTATGGTTGTAGAGCCCGGGCTAATTTTCCCCAGAAGTTGGCCAGGTTCTCAATGCTGAGGCTGTCTTCCCCTATAATGCGGGCTTTGCTTCCCACTTTACGTCTTCCGTAGTTGTGCAGGTCCAGGATGATTTGCATTCCCCGGCTTTCTGCTTCTTTCAATAGGAAGGCGATTCTTTCCACTTCCTTCGTATACAAAGGACCGTCCACTTCTTTCTGTATCCGTTCCCATTTGAAAGGAAGCCTTATGAGCAGGAGGTTTTTGGATTTCCAATAATCCAGGTCTTTGGTGGTAGGGTAAAAGTAATGCACATCCAGTTCTCCTTTTTCGGCGGGAACTTTATGCCCGAATTCAGCACCGGCCAGATTAACTCCGAATGGTTCTGTTTGTTGTGATTTACAATCATTGATGGAAAAGATACCGAAACAAAAGATCAGGGATAACAAAGAGAAAAAAGAGGCTCGTTTCATAACATTCTAAAATTTAGTTGTAATTTGGAGATGCAAATATAGCGTTTTAAATAATTTTGGTACAGATTTTGATTTGTTTTTCGGACATCTTCATTCACACATTAAACTTTTAGTATGGTAAAAATTTACAAGCTTCTGTTTTTATTTTTTATTTCCTGCATTCCAGTACTATCATCTGCAGTAAACTGGCAGAAAAAATCAACCGCTTTCCCCGGACATGGAAGAGAAGGTGGAGTTTCATTTGTAATTGGAGGAAGTGCTTATGTGGGAACCGGTTATTACTACTCCAACAATAATTTTTACCTGAATGATTTCTGGAAATATGATCAGGTTTCCGGATCCTGGTCGAGAATTGCCGATTTCCCGGGAGCCGCCCGGTATGATGCTGTTGCATTTTCGATCAACGGAAAAGGCTATGTAGGACTTGGCAGTTCTTCGGGTAGTAATTACCTGAAAGATTTCTATGAATATAATCCCGGAACGAATACCTGGTCGAAAATTGCTGATTTTCCGGGTACTGGCCGGTACGGAGCCGTTGCGTTTTCGATTGGAAATGCAGGCTATGCTGGAACAGGATCCGATGGAACTTCGGCCAAAGGCGATTTTTACAAATATGAATCCGGAGTGTGGACTGCTGTGGCATCCTTGCCCAGTGGACAGGAACGGGTTTCTGCAACTGCTTTTTCAACAGGAGGATACGGATATGTGGCAGCCGGAGGATATGTTGGTGCAGTAGGTTCTCCGAGCAATATGTACAAATACAATCCGAATAATAATACATGGAGTGTACAGGTGAACTACGACAATACCGTATTGAATTCGAATGTGGTTCAAAGTTATGTAACCGACGGTACACCGTATTTCTGCAGATATAACAAACTGGTCAGGTATGATTTGTCTTCCGGGAGTTTCACTTCCCTGGGCGATGTGTTTCAGTTGGGAGAATATTTCTCAGGAGAAACTTTTTTTGTAATCAGTAATGTTCCTTACATGACCTTAGGTTCAGATGGTGGTTTCTTTTCTCCGGTACTTAATGTAGATCTGTGGTCGGATGTCAGCGCTCCTGTAACCGGTATCCTGGGAGTTGAAACCGAAGAACTGGCTCTGTTTCCGAATCCGGCTTCCCAATATGTCAACGTAACAGTTGAGACGTATGGAAAACTCGAAATTTTTACTATGGGGGGAGTATTGGTAAAAACACAAGAAGTAAATGCATCTGCTAATACCGTCAATGTTTCTACATTGTCAAATGGCATTTATATAATAAGAATAAAATCAGGGGATCGCACCTTTACTGCTAAACTGGTAGTAAAGAGAGATTGATAATTAACGTGAATACGCCTGCCGGGACATAGAGCTTATGCTTGTGTTCCGGCTTTTTTATTTCAGGGCTTTAATTTCTTTTTGGGTTTGATTCCCAGTTCTTTCAGTTTTTCAGCTTGTCCGATCAGGTTTCCTTTCCCTTCTTTCAACTGGTTAAATGCTTCGGTATAGCTTTTCTGGGCCTTATCGAGGTTGAGTCCCACAGCACTCAGGTTTTCGACGAATCCGACGAATTTGTCGTATAAAGCTGCTCCCCGCTCTGCGATTTCCTGGGCATTCTGTGTCTGGTATTCCCGCTTCCACAGGTCGACAATCAATTTCAGGGAAGCGATCAGGTTGGTCGGACTGATCAGGAGTATCCGTTTGTTGTAGGCATATTGCCAAAGCTCCGGATCGTATTGCATCGCCAGCAGGTAGGCCGGTTCATTGGGAACAAACATCATGACAAAATCCAGGGAAGGAGCAAAATCCTGGTAGTTTTTCTTACTCAGATCATCCACATGACGTCGAATGGATCGGAGGTGTTCGGCAATGGCCGTTTTTTGCTCTTCCGGTTCGTCAGTAGTTGTATATCGGGAATAAGCCGTCAGTGATACTTTGGAGTCGATGATCACCTTCCTGTTATCGGGATAGGAAATAATCACGTCCGGCTGCATTCGGTTGCCTTCCTCGTTTTGCAGGTATTTTCCGTCTTCATCTTTGAGGTATTCCTGGACGAAATATTCGCGGTCACGGACCAGGCCTGATTTTTCGAGGATGTTTTCCAGGATCATCTGGCCCCAGTCGCCCTGGGTCTTGGAGTTTCCTTTCAGTGCATTAGTCAGGTTATTGGCTTCTTCGCTGATTTTTTGATTGAGCTGAACCAGCCGTTCCACCTCTTTGCCCAGCGAGAAACGTTCTTTCGCCTCTTTGTCGTAGACTTCTTCCACTTTTTTGCGAAAGCCGTCGATATTATCTCCCAGCGGTTTCAGGATGATATTCAGGTTTTCTTTGTTCAGTTGAGTGAATTTTTGAGACTTTTCATCCAGAATTTTGGAAGCGATATTTTCGAATTCCATATTGAATTGTTTCCTGAGTGCTTCGATCTCCCCTTTTTGTGTCTCTAATTTTTCGTTCAGAAAAGCATTATTGGCAGCATATTCTACTGCTTTTTTGTTCACTTCATTGAATACTTCGTTTTGTCGTTTCAGTTCTGATTTGAGTTGATCGGTTTCCTCTTTGAACAAGCTCGATTTCTGAGTTTCCACATGCAAAGCTACCTGCACCTGGTTCAGTTTTTCTGTCTGTTCATCCAATAATGATTTGGGTATTCGTTTAGATTTCAGTATAGTCGAGGTGATAATCCAGGCGAATAAGCCCCCGAAAAGTAAACCGATGAGTAAAAACAGGATGTCCATGAATGTATTGTTAAATGAATCTTGCGAGCGTCAACCTATCCCCCTGCCCCCTCCAGCGGGGGCTAGGCTGACGCTCGCAAGATCAAATTTTATGCGTCTTTTTTGTTTTCTTCTTTTTCAGTATTTGCGGCTTCTGCTTCTTCCACCGGATTTCCTTTCAGGTACTTGGGCAGATCCAGTCCGGCCATGTTGAACAAATCGTTCAATGGAGGTACGGATTTCATCAGCCCCGAAATAAAATTAGCAGTTGATGTCTTGCCGTCTTTACCGTTGTTTCCGTCCCAGACTGTGACTTTATCGATTTTGATGTTTTTCACAGCTTCGACTTGTGTCTTCACTAATTCCGGTAGTTTTTCGATCAATAGCAATTGATAAGCCTTGGAAGGATCACCACCGGCAGCGCGAACGACTTTATCGTAACCGTCGGCCTGTTTGGTCAGGATTTCAAATAAACCGCGGGCTTCGGCATCCATCTTGACAAAAATAGCATCTGCTTCCCCTTTGGCATTTTCCCGGACTTTTTCGGCTTCAGCCTGGGCTTCGATGATCCGGCGTTGTTTTTCGATTTCTGTAGGAACGATTACGTTGGCCTGTTGGGTAGAGCGTTCACGTTCGGCCCGGGCATTTTCCGCTATTTGTTCGGCAGCGTAAGCTTCCTGAAGCGCTTTAGCCTGTTGTACTTTTTCCGCAGAAATAGCGATCCGCATAGCTTCTGCTTCTTTTTCCCGGCGAATGGCATCCGAGTTGGCAATTTCGATTTTAGACTGGTTTTCTCCTTTAACCGCTATTGCATTGGCTTCCGCTGTTTTGATCCGGGTATCACGGACCGCTTCAGCCTTTCCGATTTCTCCGATTTTTTCCTGAAGCGCCACACTCACTTTGGCTTCGTTGATCGCTTTGGCTGCCGCTTCACGGCCCAACGCTTCGATATAACCCGATTCATCTTTGATATCGGTTACGTTCACGTTGATCAGTTTCAGACCGATTTTTTTCAATTCGGCTTCCACATTGGCGGAAACACTTTCCAGAAATTTATCCCGGTCGGAATTGATTTCCTCGATAGTCATAGTGGCGATTACCAGACGGAGTTGTCCGAACAGGATGTCGCTGGCCAGTTCCTGAATCTGAGTGGCAGAAAGCCCGAGGAGACGTTCGGCGGCATTGTTCATACTTTCCATTTCCGTGGATATCCCGACAGTAAACCGGCAGGGGACGTCCACCCGTATATTCTGACCGCTCAGCGCATTGGTCAGATTAGCTTCAATGGAAATGGGCTTCAGGTCTAAGTAAGCATAATCCTGGATAACCGGCCAGATAAAAGCTCCTCCGCCATGGATGCATCGGGCTGAAGAACCTCCGGTTTTACCATAAATAACTAAAATTTTGTCTGAGGGACAACGCTTATAGCGTGCAATCAGAGAGGTAATTAAGATGAAGGCGACTACTACGCCGATCGCAATAAGATAAATAGGCTGCATAATGAGATGTAAGAATTAGGATTAAAATTAAGCATATCAGATAATCAGGCTGGGGGTGGAGGATACCAAAACCGTCTGGGTGTCGATCAGGCTTTCCACAACCGCTTTGCCTCCTGTCGGGATTTTTTCTCCGTCGGTCATGGCTGCAATTTCGTGATAAGCACCTCCCACGCTGACCTGTATTTTACCCTTGCCTTTTCGTTCTCCCGGAATAACCAGGTAAACATCAGCAGTTTTACCGATCGTATCAGTGATTTTAAAGGTTTTATCACTGGATAGTTTTGTGATTTGCATAATGATAAAAAAGAAAAGTCCGACGAATGCTAATCCGATCAGGATGGCTACCGCATTGAGCCAGAAAATAGAGGAAATGGTATCGTAAAAACAAACACCGGCCCATCCGTAACCTAAGAAAAAGTTGATCAGGTTTCGTAAGGAAAATAATTGGAAGGGACCATCACTGTGCATGTCTCCATTGAAATCAGCATCCAGGCCGTCCGAGGAATCAACCCCCAGAAATGTCATGATTGTCTGAATAATGAAGATAAGACTCGTAATTAACGCAATCGCCCAATAGGCTTTGAGCATAGGCTCCAAACTGTTAAACCATTCCATAAAATAAATTTATTTCTTTTCCGTTGCTAAAGATAGTGATAAATTCGCATATTTGCATAATGAAAAAGAAAAATCTATATTGTTTGGCTGTGGCTTTTTTGTTGGTACAATCGATGTTTGCCGCACAACCTTTCCGGACCGGGATATTTTCCGATAAGATAAAGACGTTAAGAGTAAGTGTAGTGGATGATTGGCAGGCTCCTCCCGTCATTCAACTGGAAGGAGGTACTGCCATCGAGGTCAGTTTTGATGAGCTGAGTCCGCAGTCGAAGGCTTACACGTATACCCTGACTCATTGCAATGCGGACTGGACGCCTTCCCAATTGATCCAGTCGGAATTCATGAGTGGGTTTCAGCACAGTTACATCAACGATTATTCCACTTCGTTCAATACTACCATGGATTATACGAATTACAAGATTTTTTTTCCGAACGAAGATCTGACCATGAAAGTTTCGGGGAATTATGTAGCTCGTGTTTATCCTGAAAACGACAAGGAACACCCCGTATTAACAGCTTGTTTTTCGGTCGTGGAACAGGAAATTCCCATTCAGATCCGGGTTGACTCCCGTACCGATAAGGGGGTGAATACCTATTATCAGCAGGTCGCTTTTGAACTGACTTGCGGTAATCAGGTTACAACTCCCATGCAGGACCTGAAGGTTTATGTATTTCAAAACAACCGGACCGATAACCAGGCCGCTTTGGTAAGGCCTATGAGTGTGTATGGCAAGCGGTTGGTGTACAATCACAATCCGGCATTGATTTTTGAAGGAGGGAACGAATACCGCAGCTTTGAAATGATCACTCCGAAATCCAATGGCCTGGGTATTGAAGCCGTGGAGTTTCATGCTCCTTATTTTCATACGATATTAAGGCCTTCCGGAATCCGGTCCGGGTATTCCTATGCTTATACAGAAGATATTGATGGTAAATTTTTTATCCGGAACAAAGATGCCGTGGAATATGATTATGAAGCGGATTATAATTTTGTCCATTTTTATTTGCCTTGTGAAAAGCCTTTTTCTGAAAACGTCTACCTGTTGGGAGAGGCTTTCCAGAATATCATGGACGAACGAAGCCGTATGGAATACAGTGAGGCGGATAAAGGGTATGTGAAAACCGTCTTGCTGAAAGAAGGATACTACAATTATTTATATGTCACGAAAAAAAGCGGTGATTCTCCCGGAAATACGGCTCCGATTGAAGGCAATTATTTCCAGACGGAAAACGAATACCGGGTGATGGTCTACCATCGTCCGATGGGAGCCCGTTATGACCGGCTTGCCGGCATGCAGGTTATTCAGTTTAAATGAAGAGCCTCTTTCAGGATTTCGGGAAGTTCAGGCGTGTTGCCATAGATCGCTTCTATCCGCTTTTTGCCATCCGGGGTAAGGGAAAAATACATTTGCCGCTTGTCTTTTTCGCCCAGCACACGGCTGACTAATCCTTTTTTTTCCACCGAAGTAATCACTTTAGAGGCGTTGGAGGTGGTTAGTCCCAGTAAGTCTGCGATTTCTCCGGAGGTGAGTTGTCCGGATTTTGAAAGGGAACACAGCGCCATCCCTTCATTGAGGCAGAGGTCGAATTCTTTTTCAAACAATTGCTCGAATGCAGCGATGGCCCGGTAAATATCCCGGATTTTACATAAAACTTCCATAAAATTCAGATAAACAGATTGACATTGGCCTGTTCGGCCCGTTCCATGTAGGTGGCTACTCCTCCGATCGTAACACAATCCAGTAATTCTTCCCGATTGATACCCATAACATTCATGGACATCTGGCAGGCGATAAACTCGACTCCCTGAGCGATCGCCTGTTCCCGGAGATTCTCAAGCGATTCGATTCCTTTGCGTTTCATAATGTACCGCATCATGCGATCGCCGATACCGAGCATGCTCATTTTGGATAATTTCAATTGAAATGAATTGGAAGGTAGCATCATCGAAAACATTTTTCCGAAAATATCTTTTTTTGTTTGTGGCTTCCGGACTTTTTTTATGACGTTCAATCCCCAAAAGGTAAAAAAGATCGATACTTTTTTTCCTGTGGCAGCCGCTCCGTTGGCCAGGACAAATGTGGCCAGCGCTTTGTCCAGGTCATCACTGAACATGATCAGCGTTTTATTCTTGCCTCCTTCCGGAGTTGTCACGGGACAGGATTGCTGTGATCCTTTTTCAATTACTACCGTGTACCGGCCTTTGTCTTCCGTATTGGAAATGAGCTTATTGCCTGTGGAGTTACACCAGGCTTCCGCATCCCGGGAAAAACCGGCATCGGTAGCTGTTATTTCAATGCGATCGCCTTCGCTGATGGAATCGACCGCCTGTTTAATTTTCAATACAGGCCCCGGACATTGCAGGCCGCAGGCATCGATACGGATTGTTTTCATGTCTTTTTGTGCGGGGTTCTTATTTTCCGGAGTTGAATTTTCCGGAGTTTTTCTATTTATGAGTGCAGTAGAAGCAGAATATGTTTTATATCCGCCTGAGAGGTTCCGGACATCGTTGTAGCCCCTTGCTTTCAGGATTTTCAGTGCAAGGTATCCGCGTAATCCGACTGCACAGTACAGGATAATGGTTTTGCCGGCAGGAATCTCTGTCAATCGAGAACGAATTTCATCGAGCGGAATATTGATTGCACCCGGAATAGAGCCGAATGCAAATTCTTCCTGCGTACGTACATCCAGAATTATTGCCTGGTTTTCTGTCTGGATTTGTTGTATTTCCCTCCATGAAACTACAGGCATGGATTCATTGATAATGTTTCCGGCGACATATCCGGCAATGGCGACGGGATCTTTTGCAGAAGAGTAGGGAGGGGCGTATGCATGCTCAAGGCGGGTGAGATCGTAGATTGTTCCTCCCTGCTTGATGATGAGTGCCAGTTGGTCGATACGTTTATCGACACCGTCATACCCCACGGATTGGGCTCCGTACAGTTTTCCGTTTCCCGGGTCGAATGTGAGCTTAATTGTCAGTGGCAATGCATCCGGATAATAACCTGCATGAGAATTGGAATGAGTCGTGGAACTTTGAAAAGCGATACCCAGTTGCTTCAGTCGTTTGGCCGGAAGTCCGGTGGAGGCAATAGTCAGGTCGAAAACTTTAGCAATGGCTGTGCCGATGGCGCCTTCGTAGGAAATTTTGTTTCCGAGAACCATATTGTCTGCAACAATACGCCCTTGTCGATTAGCCGGGTTGGCTAAATAATTCAACCAGGGTTTTCCGGTCAGCGGGTGAGGAAATTCGATCGCATCGCCTACGGCATAGATCCCTTTTACAGAAGTTTCCAGGTATTCGTTGACCCAGATTCCTCCCGTTTCTCCGATTTTCAGGCCGGCTTTCCGCGCCAGTTCTGTTTCCGGACGTACCCCGACGGATAAAATAACCAGGTCTGCAGAAATGCGTTCCCCGTTTTGTAGATAAACAACGATTTCTTCCCCCCGGCGTTCGAAACGTTCGACTTTTTGTTCCAGGAAAAGATTTACACCTTTCCGGACCAGGTGTTGATGTACTTGTGATGCAATCGAAAAATCGACCGGGGTCATCACCTGGTTGCTCATTTCCACAATGGAAATTTCAGCCCCTGAATGGTGCAGGTTTTCGGCCATTTCCAATCCGATAAAACCTGCACCAATTACTACGGCTTTTTGAACAGCGTGCGTGTGGAGATAATTTTTTATTTGATCGGTATCCCTGACATCCCGTAAAGTAAAGATACCTTCCGATTCAATACCTTTCAGAGGAGGAATTACCGGGGATGCTCCCGGAGAAAGCAGCAGACGTTCGTAGGTTTCTGTGTATTCACTGCCATCGGATTTGCGGATTTTTACTGTCCGGCTGTCCGGATCGATGTCAATGGCCCTGTTTCCTGTCCGTACATCGACATTGAACCGTAGTCCGAAAGACGCCGGCGTTTGCAGGAAAAGCTTATCCCTGTCGGCAATCACACCTCCGATGTAGTAAGGCAATCCACAATTGGCATAAGAAATATGATCTCCTTTTTCTATCAGGATGATTTCTGCAAATTCGTCCGTTCTTCGTATTCTTGCAGCGGCTGTAGCTCCTCCGGCGACACCTCCGATGATTATATGCTTCATTTTTTAGTTGTTATTTTCCGGCAAAGGTATTATTTACTTTCCAAATAAACAAATTTCCAATGGAAAATGATTTCCAAAGAAAATAAGTTTGAATAAAATGAGCCTTTGAAATCTATTGGATGATTTGCCGGACGGCCCCGGTTTCGGGATAGAAATACACCTGAACGGGCACTTTTTTATCCTCAAAAATAGAACTGGCTAGGACTTGTTTGGTTCCGAACTGGGTAACAGGAATAGTGGCGTTGCAGATTCTTTCCTTTCCGTAGAAAATTTCAACGGAGCCTTTACCCGGTATATTATAGACAATGCTTTTGGATTCTTTTTCCTTTGCTTTCGGATCAACCGGAGTTTCCGCTACCGGTTCCGTATTTTTGAGGTTCATATATACCGGTATGCCGCTCAGATCGTTTGCATCGACGATTCCCAGGTATTTGGAGAAACGGAAAATGACATGGTTCTCCATATCGGCTTGCGGATCCAATTCGAACTCAGCGGATTTTTTTTCGACGACTGTAGTACCTGTAAACAATTCGGTAAGCGCTTTTTCCTGAGCTTCCAACTGTCCCAGTACAATTTTCATGGCTTCCCCGTCTTTGGGAGTATTGTCAGCATCTCCGGTTAGTATATCCGTACGGCTTTCCCTCAGTTTGTATATTTGCTTGGCTGCAACTTCAGCCATTTTGCTGACGGATCCGGCCCGTAAATATTCTTCGGTAAGAACAGATTTTGGGTCGACAACGGGAAGCTGGCTGTTGCTTTTGCCTTTGGAAGTGTCTGTTCCCGGTTGTTCGGAAGGCGCCTGATATTCTGCATTGATGGTACAGATCATTCCATCTTCAGTAAGATAGACAAATGGAGCGGTTGTTTTTGATTTGAACTCTACCAGGTACGATTCGTCTTTGTTGGGTATCCCGTATCCTGTGACCGAGACGTTATCCAGTATGTAAGAAGTTTGGTCTTCCAATACGACGTCCTTGTCCTGAACGCCCAGGTATTTTTCTGCATACTTGGCGTAGGTACCGGCTTTTTTATTGATTTTACTGTAATTTACGCTGATTTTTAAGACTGTTTTGGGTAAAAAATATTGGATTCCGTAGTCATTGCTTTTTGTGGCAGGCATTTTAATGACACGGGTTTGAGCATTGACCTGAAACAAAAACATTCCGGACAACAGGAATATTCCGGAAAAGATCAAAATCTGATGTACTGCTTTCATGTTCATTGCAACTTATTTAGCAAGCAAAGATAGGAAATGATATGGAAAAATAAAATTTTTACTGCAGGTTTTGAAATGCTTTTCCAAGATGTTCGGTAATATCTCCGGCGATCATACTTTCCTGGGAGTAAGAAGTTGCGGCTAGATCTCCCGCCGATCCATGAAGGTATACTCCTGCCAACGAGGTGTTTAATGGTGATCCGGATTGAGAAAGCAATCCAAGTAGAATGCCTGTCAATACATCTCCGCTACCGGCAGTGGCCATACCCGGATTTCCTGTAGGATTAAAATAGCAGTTCTTTTCAGGGGTACATACGGCTGTGAAAGCACCTTTCAGCAGAACATAGCATTGCGTGTACCCGGCAAGTTTGAGCGCTTTTTGCAGGCGTTCGTAAGAAGAAGAGGACGATCCTGACAATCGGTCCAGTTCTTTCGGATGGGGGGTCAGGATGCTTCCCCGGGGGATTAATTCCAGGAGATCTTTGTGTTGTGCGATGATGTTGAGCGCATCAGCATCCAGAATCAGGGGATTGCGGTATTTCCGGAGCAGTAGTCTCAGCATTCCGGCGGTTTCTGCATATAATCCGATTCCGGGACCGATTGCAACGGCATTATAAGCGCTGAGATCCGGAAGATCAGTAATATAGGTCTGTTGTTTGTCTGTTAATACCATCGTTTCCGGAAGGCTGGTTTGAAAAACGGAGTATCCACATCCCGGAATACAACTGGTCAGTAGTCCGGTTCCGCTTCTTAAGCAGGCTTTGGCAGCCAGCAGTGCAGCACCCAGTTTTCCGTAACTTCCTGCTATCAGTAACGCATGTCCAAAGTTTCCTTTGTGAGCAAACCTGCTTCGTTGGGGAATCAGAGGAGCAACGTCTTTTTTTTCTGTATAGAAGAAAGGAGAACTGATCTTTTGCAGGGTATCCGGATGTAATCCGATGTCCAGTACTTTCCATTCGCCGGTATATAGTTCATTTTCGGGGAATAAAAAGGCCAGTTTGGGAAACTGAAATGTGAAGGTTTTTGTTGCCTGTATAATCGTGTCCTGCATTTCCGGGTTGCAGCTTTCACCTGCTAATCCGGAAGGAATATCGATGGAAAAAACAGATACTTTCGATCGGTTGATCTGCCGGACCAATGTTGCCCAATCTCCCGAAAGCGGACGGTTAAGTCCCGAACCGAAGAGTCCGTCAATAATGATATTGCCCGGACTAATGTCTATCGAAAAAGAGCTGGTCTGCTCGTTGAAAGCAATGCCGGGAAGGGATAAAAGTCTGTTTTTATTTGTTTCGCAGTCGGTCGATAACCTGTTTTCCGGATTAAAAAGGTAGGTTTTTACCGTATAACCTTTTCCGGTCAGTATCCGGGCGACAGCCAGTGCATCACCTCCGTTATTCCCGGGTCCGGCCAGTACGATGATCTGTTCCGAAGGAGATACTTCAGCTTGAAAAGCATCGGCAAACCGGACTGAAGCTCTTTCCATCAGATCAATGGAAGCAACCGGTTCATTTAAAATAGTGTACTGGTCCAATTCCTGTGTCTGAGAGGTTAAGAAAATTTTCATCATCGTTTTTTAATTTAATCTACAAATATAAAAAAATGGATTGGGATTTTCATATTTTTTATCTACCTTTGCCCACTTAAATAGTAAAGTTCCGGATATGTTTGAGATTCAGGTCAAGGATAAAAAATTTGAATTATTTATTCCTGAAGAAGTTATATTAAAGGAGGTTGGCCGGGTAGCAGAACAGATTAACCGCGACTTGAGGGATAAGGATCCCCTGTTTGTCTGCGTATTGAACGGGGCTTTTATGTTTGCTTCCGATTTAATCAAGAGACTGGATTTTCCTTGTGAAGTTACTTTTATCCGGTTGAAATCCTACCAGGGAGATCAGACAGACGGAAAGGTAAAAGAAGTACACGGCCTGATTGAAAGTGTCAGGGATCGTCACGTTGTAATTGTAGAAGATATTATAGATACAGGACATACGATTAATCATTTAAAGAGAAAAATATTGAAAGATAACCCTGCTTCCCTGAAGATCGCAACCTTGCTTTTTAAACCGGAAGCTTTACAGGTAGAGGTTTGTCCGGATTATGTGGCGTTGCCTATTCCCAGGGATTTTATTGTCGGATATGGATTGGATTACGACGGGCATGGGCGGAACATGAGGAATATATATAAAATCATAGAGTGATTTAGGCTTTTCATACATACTTATTGAGAATGTTAAACGTTGTTATTTTCGGAGCGCCGGGTTCCGGGAAAGGGACCCAAAGTGAATTGATCATAGAAAAGTATGGTCTTTTTCATATTTCCACGGGAGAAATTTTGCGCAGAGAGATCGAGAATCGGTCGGAACTGGGTAAGATAGCGGATGAGTTTATTTCAAAGGGACAATTGGTCCCTGATTCTTTGATCATAGAAATGCTGGCGCAAGTGCTGGATGATAATAAAAAGGTTAAAGGATATATTTTTGACGGATTTCCACGTACGTTGTCTCAGGGGGAAGTTCTGGATGTTATGTTACGGGAGCGGAATACCAGTGTGGCCGCAGTTTTCAGTCTTACGGTAGAAGACGAAGAACTGATTAAACGCATGCTGAAAAGAGGAGAAGTATACGGCCGTTCGGACGATAACCTGGAAACCATTCAATCCCGTTTGGATGTGTATCGTTCTCAGACGGAACCGTTGAAAGAATATTACAGAAAAAAAGGAAAACTTTTTAAAATAAAGGGGATCGGTACGGTAGAGGATGTTTTTGAAAAAATAACGGATGTTCTGGACCGGCTTTCTTTCTAAATAAAGAAA
This sequence comes from Bacteroidales bacterium, assembly GCA_031553885.1. GTDB lineage: Bacteria > Bacteroidota > Bacteroidia > Bacteroidales > Azobacteroidaceae > JAVBKV01. The sequence continues at coordinate 4,474 of JAVBKV010000028.1, read as the reverse complement.
ATGGCAGAATCCAATTTCGTCGATTACGTAAAAATATATTGCCGTTCGGGAAAAGGAGGGCGAGGTTCTTCTCATTTCCGGAGGGAAAAATACATCCCACGCGGAGGGCCTGACGGAGGTGATGGAGGAAGAGGTGGACATGTCATTCTTCGTGGAAACCGCAATTACTGGACTCTGCTTCACCTGAAATACGAGCGGCATATACTGGCCGGACATGGCGAAGGCGGAGGAGGAAAACTGTGCAAGGGAAAGGACGGAGCGGATAAAATTATTGAAGTTCCTTGTGGTACGGTTGTTTTTGACGGAGAAACCGGAGAATTCATCTGCGATATCAGTAAACATGGACAGGAAATAGTTCTCCTTCGGGGAGGAAAAGGCGGATTGGGAAACAATCATTTCAAGACTGCGACCAATCAGGCACCCCGGTATGCTCAACCAGGCGAACCTATCCAGGAGCGCCGGATTATTTTACAATTGAAATTACTGGCAGATGTAGGTCTGGTAGGTTTTCCAAATGCCGGAAAATCGACCTTGCTTTCTGTTGTTTCCGCGGCTAAGCCGAAGATTGCCAACTATCCGTTTACAACATTGGAGCCCAATCTGGGAATTGTCAGTTACCGGGATAATTGCTCATTTGTCATGGCCGATATACCCGGAATTATTGAAGGCGCAAGTGAAGGAAAAGGCTTGGGCCTGCGTTTCCTGCGCCATATAGAAAGGAATGCCGTTTTGCTGTTTATGGTTCCGGCCGATTCGGATGATATTGGTAAAGAATACAATATCCTGTTGAATGAACTGGTTTTGTATAATCCTGATCTGTTGGATAAGAAGCGGGTACTGGCCATTACCAAATCGGATTTACTGGACGACGAACTGGAAGAGGCCCTGAGCCGGGAATTACCGGACGATCTTCCCGCTGTCTTTATATCTTCTGTTGCCCAGAAAGGGCTTGCTGTTTTAAAAGATTTACTCTGGAAAGAATTGAATAGCCAGGATTTCCATGATGTGGAGAGTTTGGTTAATCGTCCCATGGATCTCCGGTTGGAAGATGTGGATGACGACTTTGACTACGAAATGGAAGAAGAGGAGCAGGAAGATGAGGATCCTGGTTATGATGAAATGGATTGGGAGGAAGATGAGGCATGACTCTTCACGAAAAAGAACAAATCTTACGGCTTGTTAAACAAGAAGTCGTTCCGGCCATTGGGTGCACGGAACCGATCGCCGTATCGCTGGCTGTTGCTAAGGCCACTGAAATCCTGGGTTGTATTCCCGAGCAAATTACGGTTTACCTGAGTGCCAATGTATTGAAAAATGCGATGGGAGTAGGTATTCCCGGTACAGGAATGATCGGGTTGCCTATTGCAGTTGCTTTGGGAGCATTGGTCGGAAAGTCGGAATATCAGCTCGAGGTGTTGAAAGATTTAAATCCTGAATCTGTAAATAAAGGGAAACAATTGATAGACGAAAAGCGCATCTCTATTGCGTTGAAAGAAGATACGGAAGAAAAATTATACATTGAGGCCATTTGTACGAAGGGAAGTGAATATTCTAAAGTCCTTATTCGTAATCTGCATACCTATATTTGCTACATTGAAAAAAACGGTACGGTTTTACTGAATGAACAATCGCTCCGGGAGGAAAATGAATCTTCGGATGAACTGGAATTGAATCTTCGGAAAGTGTATGATTTTTCCATGGAGACTCCGCTGGAGGAAATTGACTTTATTCTGGAATCGGCCCGGTTGAACAAAAATGCGGCCGAGCAATCGTTCCGGAACGATTATGGTCATTCTCTGGGAAAAACCTTGGTGGGAAAATACAAAGACCAGATCATGGGAAGCGGATTGCTGTCCCGTGTGTTGTCATATACATCTGCGGCCTGTGACGCCCGTATGGCCGGGGCTATGGTTCCGGTGATGAGTAATTCGGGAAGCGGGAATCAGGGAATTACGGCTACGATGCCGGTCGTTATCTATGCAGAAGAAACGCGTCAGACTCGTGAGAAACTGGCCCGTGCATTGATGCTGAGTCATCTGACTGCTATTTACATCAAACAAAGTTTAGGCCGGCTTTCGGCTTTGTGTGGTTGTGTCGTGGCGTCTACCGGTTCGAGTTGTGGAATTACCTACTTGATGGGAGGTGGTTATCAGGAAATTACATTTGCCGTAAAAAACATGATTGCCAATCTGACCGGGATGATCTGCGACGGAGCTAAACCCAGTTGTGCCCTTAAGGTAACCAGTGGGGTGTCGACGGCTGTTTTCTCCGCCATGATGGCCATGGAAGGAAAATATGTGACTTCTGTTGAAGGAATTATCGATGAAGATGTGGATCGTTCTATCCGGAACCTCACGCAAATCGGTTCTCTGGGAATGAACGAAACCGACCGGATGGTTCTGCAAATCATGACCTGCAAGTGACCGATGATAGGGAATATACGTGCTGTAAGCCAACAATTATCCAATCCGGTTTTTAATACCCCGAAACAACTCGTTTCCTGGATGGGAGCCATTCAGGCTCAAGATTATACTATGTCGAAATGGGCGGTGGGTATCCGCCTGCAATCAGCAACCCTACGGGATGTTGAAAAATCCCTGCAACAAGGAGAAATCGTGCGTACGCATATCATGCGTCCGACCTGGCATTTGGTTCCGGCCGAAGACCTTCGCTGGATGCTGCAGTTGTCGTCCGATCGTATGAGAGGAGCCGTTACTATCTATGAAAAGAACCGGGGAATTAATATCGATCTGCACGTTAAAACGAATAGTTTACTGGAAAAGATACTGGAGGGAAATAATCACCTGAACCGGCAGGAAATTCAGGAGGCGCTGAACCGGAACGGTTTGAGTATCGATCCGGAATGGATGAATTGCATTCTTATGCGGGCCGAGATCGATGGAATTGTTTGTAGTGGAATCGACCGGGGGAAAAAACAAACGTATGCTTTACTTGAAGAACGTATCCCTTTTTCCAGGAAACTGACACGGGACGAGGCGCTTGTTCAATTGGCCAGGCGTTACTTTCAAAGCCATTCGCCGGCCAGTGTGCCCGATTTTTCCTGGTGGTCGGGTTTGTCACTGACCGAAGCCCGTCAGGCTATTCATTCGATCAGTCCGGAACTGATTAAAGACCGGTTTTCCGGGCAAAATTTGTTTGTACATGAATCTTGCAACTCAACGATGGAAACGGATGAGGATTTGTATTTCCTTCCGGCTTTTGATGAGTACCTGATCAGTTACAAAGACCGGACGGATGTCCTGGAGCTCAGGCATCAGCCCAGGGCTTTTACCTCCAACGGTATTTTTCATCCTATCCTGTTGTATCAGGGTAAAGTGATCGGTAACTGGAAAAAGGTTCCGAAAAAAAATCGGATAACGGTCGAGACTGCTTTTTTTGAGGGAATTTCCGGTATAAACGAAGAATTACTGAACCGGGCAGAAGAAAAGTATCAACGTTTTCTGGCTCTTTAATTTGGATTTTGATAAAGGATTAATAGCCATGAAAAAAGTTGCAATGTTCAGTGTAATCTTGTTCTTCTTATCCTTTAGCTTTGTTCTTCAGGCTCAAAACGCTTCGTCCGGAAAGAGCAGCCCGGACAACTCTGACCGGAAATTTTTTTATGACCTGGGTCTGGAAACGGGTTTGTATGTTTCTACCACCGATCGTGATTGGCCTTCCGGTTCTATCCTGAGTTTTCACGGAGGTTATTATTGGAATGATCGGTTTGGAGTTCGCTCCGGATTATCGTTCATTTCGGGATTGGAAGGGAGTGACCGGTATTATAAAGTACCCTTGTTGTTTTCATTCCGGATCGGACCGTATCAAAAAGAATGGGATGACCGGGATGAGTATGATAATTTCGGAGAATTGTTGTTTGCTTTTCTTCTTCATTTTCTGCCGACTTCGTTGGAAGTCAATGCGGGTACTTCCTTCGGATCTATTTCTCCTGATCTGTCGGAGATCTACACGATTAATAATAAAGGAAAAGAAATCCTGAGTGAACGGTCCTGGGTTTCCCGTGAATTTGCCTCTTCGCTGGATGCTAATCTGCGGTTGAGTTTCCGGTTCTGGCGCATTAACCTGACCGGGAATATGGGGATTAATTATTTGTATACAAAAAATTTTCACCACACTTTGTATGTTCCGGAGGAAACCAGGAATAGACCCTGCTGGTTTGCCAATTTAGGACTGGGAGCATCGTTCCTGTTCTGAAAAAGGTAAAAAATGGTTATAACTGTTCTAAGGGTATCCGGTAACCGGAGTTAATCGTTAGTTGCCGGATTATGGTGGTAATAGCTTAGAATTGATTGATCTCTCACGGCTCATTCGCTCAATAAAAAAGACAATCCCAACCGATTCATTATGAATTAGTTGGGATTTTGTGTATCTTTGTTTGTCCCCCGATAATAGGGTTTCGAGGCCAAAAACGGGGAAATCACGCTAAAAAATACAGCATGAAGGTACAACAAAT
>JAVBKV010000034.1:0-19456 GCA_031553885.1 Bacteroidales bacterium | reverse complement strand
GCTCGCTTGCGCTTCGAACCCCGGCTATGAAGATCAGGGCGCTCTGCGCCGAAAACGTATCTGAATCTACCAGATATGACTGGCTTGGAGCCACTGCCTATATAGAACGCACCCTCTGGACACATTTAGAACTTAACAGCCATGCTCCAAAGGGGGAGAGGAGGGTCCTATGTTGTTTTCGCTAGTTTTGAACAGAGTCAATACCCTTTTCCTTTGGCCCTGTCTAAAGCTTCTCCCAATCGGATAAAAAAATTCTTTTTGGCTTTTGTTGGGCGGTTCTCGTAAAATTCCAGATCCGCTTCAAACGGATTTATGCCTCCGGATTTGATCATTTTATAAATGACACCCCAGTCGGGTAATCCTCCTATGTTTCTGTCATCAATAAAAAGATCAGAGGTTAATTTTCTTGGAGATTCGGAAACTTCTTCTTCCGGGAAATTTTTATTGGCAGCATAAAATGTCAGTCCTTTGCTTTTGCAGTATTCCAAGGCTTCATCCAGCAATCTACCTTCCCTTACCGTCCAAAGAATTAAGATGTGTTGATCTTCTTCCTGCAGGCGTTTCAGCACGTCAATGGCAAAAGGAATTGGTTTGCCTATTTTGGGGTATTCGTGTTCTACAATGGTTCCGTCAAAATCTACTGCTATAATCATTGTATTAATATTAAGAATTTATTCGTTTATTTTATACTTTGAATGATTCGTTAAAATTGGTTCTGTTGATAATGGATCGGCCGAGGGTAATTTCATCGGCATATTCAATTTCATCTCCAACAGAAACGCCTCTTGCAATAACGCTTATTTTTACATTGGTACCGGAAAGTTTCCTGTAAATATAAAAATTAGTTGTATCTCCTTCCATGGTTGTGCTTAATGCCAGGATAATTTCTCTTACATTTTCTGTCTGAACTCGCTGGATTAAGCTTTCTATTTGTAAATCATTGGGACCGATACCATCCATAGGAGAAATAATACCTCCGAGTACATGGTATAATCCATGAAACTGGCCGGTATTTTCAATGGCCATTACTTCCTTGATATTTTCTACGACACATACGATCGAGCTGTCCCGTCCGGGGTCATTGCAGATATTACATATCGTAGTATCGCAGATGTTATGGCAAACACTGCAGTATTGTACGCCATTCCGTAAGTCGATGATGGCTTGTCCGAATGCAGTTACTTCTGCAGGAGTTCTTTTCAACGAGTAAAGAACTAATCGTAAGGCAGTTTTTCTCCCGATCCCAGGCAATTTGGCAAACTCATTTACTGCGTTTTCCAATAAGGCCGATGGGTATTTTTGTATCATTTCTGATTCTCTCGTTATCTATTTAGTGCAAATGTAGCTTTTTTTAATGTAGTGTGCAAATTCCGGTTGAATTCAAAAAAAAAAAATCCTGCCCTTTTTGGAGACAGGATTTTCTTTATGGCTGAAAGCATTATAATTCTACTAATTGTACCAAAATAGTCGCTTTCTTAATGAAAATTTTGTGCGTAATATTTTGAGCAGAGGTCTCATCCGTTTTTCCTGTAACTTTTAGTGTGATTTCTTTATTGCTAACCAAGTCGTTGAATACTCCTAAAACGAAAGTTTTCAACTCGCTGTTTGTGAATTCTTCTCCAAAATTATATGCTGAAATTGTAAAATTGGATGATTGGGTCGGATAAGAAATATTAAAATCATTAATAACTGTTCCGTTGCCTGAGGTTGAAGAAATAACAACGACTTCCATGTCTTTAATGGACTTGATATAGCTGGCATATTTTTTCAGATCTCCAAATTCTGCATTATTGATATTGAATGTTGTATCACCTGAGAATATTTTGAGAGTAGATTTCAGTTCAGAAATCGGTGTCGTCAACTCAATCGAAATGTTCGAAATCGTTACATCTTTTTGAGATGCTTTCTCTACTTTATCACAAGATGATAATGCGATAAATCCAATTGAAAGTAAGCTCCAGCATAGAATTTTTAAAGGTTTCATAAAGTTACAGTTTTATTAATGGAACATATTTATTTTATACGATATGAAATTGAGAATGAAAACATTGGCCATAATTTCAGCAATTCTTTAGAAAACGGCAAATCGAAGTCGGCAGATGCTTTGTCATTAATATTGATTGAGTTGTCGGTATAATCACTTTCGACTTTATATTCCCCCTGATAAACAGCTCCCAAATCAAAACGAAAACTTACCCGGCTGTTGGGAATAGTCCTTCCTAATCCGATTCCAAAATAGGGCTTGAAAGTTTCACCCATTTTCAAATGTGCATTGAATTTTCCATCTGTTCCTGGTTTAATCACCACGTCTTCAAAAACAAATTCTCCATCTGCCATACCATCTACGGTAACTTTGTTATTTCCCATATAGGCACCTACGGTAAAACAAAAAATACCGGATTTTATGGGGTAAAAATCAAAAAGAAGATTGGCATTGGGAAATCTCAGTTTCGCCATATTAATACTACCGTCTACTTCTCCCGATCCGGCTGCATTATCGGCAGTGAAGTCAATCGCTTTGTCATACGTATAGGCCATGTAATTAAAACCTGCTCTCAATTTCAGATTGGGAAGAAGGGATGTGTGTAAATCAACTCCCGGACCATAGGACCCTACTTTAGCTGAAATTGCAAATCTTTTTAAAAATCCGTCTTCATAAGGTTTGTTTTCGTTTTGGGCTGATAGATGTATACAAAAAAATAAAAAAAAGATTCCTACAATAACTTTTGTTTTCATTTAATTTTACGTTTTTTTAGATTAATAACTGAATAATGAACGCAAAATTACTTGCAATATTTAATAAAAACAAATTCATTGTAAAAAAATATAATTAAGGCAAATGGGTTGCTCTTAGTTCATTGTTAAATAAAAATGTTGGTGGAATTGGAATAAAAATAGTACATTTGTTCAAATTAACTTAAATTAAAAAATATGAATACTGATAATGAGAAACTAAGTGGACTACCCGAGAATGCTTACCGGGAGTTGAAACCGGGGGAGGAATATAAACCGATTATGTCGCCCGATAAAACCTATAGGGAAGTGACGCCCTGGTCGGTGGTTTGGGGTGTGTTGATGGCGATTTTATTTTCGGCTGCAGCAGCTTACCTGGGACTGAAAGTCGGTCAGGTTTTTGAAGCTGCGATACCGATTGCTATTATTGCCGTCGGGTTGTCCAGTTCCATGAAACGGAAAAATGCGTTGGGTGAAAATGTGATTATTCAATCGATTGGCGCCAGTTCGGGAGTGATCGTAGCTGGGGCTATTTTTACATTGCCTGCGATCTATATATTACAAGCCAAGTATCCGGATTTATCCGTTAATTTCTGGCAGGTTTTTATGAGTTCCCTGCTGGGGGGAGTTCTCGGAATTTTATTTTTGATTCCTTTCCGGAAGTATTTTGTTTCTGATATGCATGGTAAATATCCTTTTCCGGAAGCGACGGCTACTACGCAGGTACTGGTTTCAGGAGAAAAAGGCGGCAGTCAGGCTAAACCTTTAATTATTGCCGGTTTGATCGGAGGAGTTTATGATTTTATTGCGGCTACATTCGGCTGGTGGAATGAAATGCTGACTTCCCGGATTATCGGAGCCGGAGAAACCCTGGCGGAAAAATTCAAAGTAGTATTCAAGATCAATACGGGTGCCGCTGTGTTGGGTTTGGGTTATATTGTCGGATTAAAATATGCTGCCATCATTTGTGCCGGATCTTTTCTGGTGTGGTTTATCATTATTCCGCTGATGTCGGGTCTTTTTGGAGATATTGTACTGAATCAATGGAATCCGGCTATTTCTATTCCGGTAGGCGATATGCCTGCAGAAATGATTTTCAAGGAATATGCCCGGGCCATCGGAATTGGTGGAATTGCCATGGCGGGGATTATTGGTATTATTCGTTCCTGGGGTATTATTAAAGGGGCTGTAGGACTGGCATCAAAGGAATTCAAAGGTAAAAGTACCGCAGAGGAAGCCCGTATTCGTCGTACGCAACGGGATTTATCCATGAAATTTATTACCATCGCCAGTATCGTTGTTTTGTTACTTATTCTGGCTTTCTTTTTCTTCGGAATCATCAATAACCTGTTGTATGCATTAGTCGGCTGGTTGCTGGTGACGGTCATTGCCTTTCTTTTTACTACGGTGGCAGCCAATGCTATTGCCATTGTCGGAACCAATCCTGTTTCGGGAATGACGTTGATGACATTGATTCTGGCTTCTGTTGTTTTGGTTGCTGTCGGATTAAAAGGTACGGCCGGTATGCTTGCTGCATTGATCATGGGAGGTGTGGTTTGTACGGCGCTTTCTATGGCCGGAGGTTTTATTACCGACCTGAAAATCGGCTATTGGCTGGGGACTACTCCTGCTAAACAGGAAGCCTGGAAATTCCTGGGAACAATCGTTTCTGCTGCTACGGTAGGAGGTGTGATCATGATTCTGAATAAAACATACGGATTCACCAGTGACAGTCTGGCTGCGCCGCAGGCCAATGCCATGGCGGCGGTTATCGATCCGTTGATGTCGGGTACAGGCGCTCCCTGGTTGTTGTATGGAATAGGTGCTCTGTTGGCTATTGTGCTTACCTTGTTTAAGGTTCCTGCTCTGGCATTTGCCCTGGGGATGTTTATTCCGTTGGAACTGAATACACCGTTGCTGGTGGGGGGAGCGATCAGTTGGTATGTCAGTACCCGTTCGAAAGACAAGGAACTGAATAACGCCCGGATGGAAAAAGGAACCCTGCTGGCTTCCGGATTCATTGCGGGAGGAGCTTTGATGGGAGTTGTCAGTGCTGCTATGCGCTTTGGAAAGATTAACCTGGTTCAGGAAGAATGGCTGGCCAATCCGATGTCAGAGGTAGTGGCGCTTGGCGTGTATATTCTGCTGATTGGTTACCTGATCTGGGATAGCATGCGTGCAAAGAAAGAAGATTAGAACAGATCGATTAGAAAAAGCGACCGGCCCGGATTCATATCAGAATACAGGCCGGTCTTTTTATTAAAAATACGTAGTAGTTATTCGCCTTTGATAACAGTTCCTTTGATCTTGAATTCCAGAGGAGAAGCACTGAGATTGGTTTTGACCGTTACGGTCTTTGAAAAGGGGGCGACCCGGTTGTCGGGATCATAAGTGACTTTGATATGCCCTTGTTTCCCTTTGGCAATCGGTTCTTTGGTCCATTCCGGAGTCGTACAGCCACAGGAAGCGGTAGCACTCTGAAGGATCAGGGTTTCTTCTCCATTGTTGGTAATGGTAAAAACGGTAGAGACTTTTCCTCCTTTTTCTTTGATTGTTCCAAAATCGTGTTCTGTTTCATTTACACTCAGGATTTCTTTTTTCTGGCTGATGGTTTTTGGGGGATGAGTTTGATTTTCTTTTTCTGATCTTGTTTCATCTTGTGCATTCATCATGAATACCACGCTTAATAATAAAGGAAAGATTAATGCATATTTCAGTAATCTTCCGCGATTCGACGGTTGTTTGTTCATCATCATAATTCGTTGTTTTAAATGATTAAAATTGAAATTGTTGGCAATTCCCAAAAACGAGGGTATTTGACTTACCTTCAATAATTCATGTTGGTAATGGCGCCTGTCGCAACCGGTTTTCAGAACTTGTTTATCGGTATAAAATTCAATATTTTGCCTGACGGCCTGTTTGAGTAACCAGACGAATGGGTTGTACCAACAAAAGGCACAGGTCAGTTCAAACAATAAAATATCGAATGAATGTTTTTGTCGGACATGAATGTATTCATGTTTCAGTATCGTTTGTATGTCTTCCTGGGTATGAAGTTCCGGATTGATATAAATGGTTTGGAAAAATGAGAAAGGATTGTTCTTCGTTTGTAAATTCAGTATCCGGTAATGATTGAAAGAGCCTCCCGGTTTGGAATTCACTCTGATTTGCAACAGACTGACCAATTGAATACCCAAGCGGCATAGCAAAATCCCCGTTCCGATAGCCATAATCAGCAGGATGCCTTGCTCTGTTGTAAAACCGGACGATCTTCCGCTTACGTGGATGGGAAGAAGGGGAGATGTCATTTGCTGAATGGTTAATACCTGTTTCGGAGAAAAGAAATACGAAATCTCGATCCATGGAAACAGGAAGGCACAGGGAATAGCAAGCAAAAAATAATAACGGTTCCATTGATAGAAAGTCTCTTTTCTCAGAAACACCCGGTAAAACAGAAAGAAAACGGCAACGATGATATTGACTTTGAGCAAGTAAATAAGTTCATCATTCATGGCTTTGAATTTGTTTGTTCGATCATTTCAATCAGTTCTTTCAATTCTTCGGGAGACAAGGCTTTTTCATTGACAAAAAAAGCAACTAATTCCCGGTAGGAGTTCTGAAAATAATTTTTCACAAATCCCGACATGAATGTCTTCTTGTATTCCTCTTCCTGAATGGCCGGAGTATATTCGAATACATTTCCGTATTTGCGGGAAGTCAGGTACTTTTTTCTTTCCAGGTTTTTGATGATGGAAGCAAGTGTGGTGTAGGGAGGCTTGGGCTCCGGGTACATTTCCAGAAAATCTTTAATAAACCCGTTTCCTTTTTTCCATACGAAACGCATGGCATCTTCTTCCTGCTGAGTTAATTTTTCCATGTACATTATTTTTTTATTACGAAACTTTCGCAAATCTACGAATGTTTCGTAATTCAGCAAGGTTTTTTTTGTTAAAATAACATAAAAGGTTGTTGGCTTGTAAAGAAGACAGTATTATGTACGTTCCTGGAATCTTATTAAAAACAAGGCCTAAGGAAGCTCTGGAATATTTTACAGCCGTTTGATTACCAGGCAGGGGTTACCCACAGCTAAGCAGTTTGCCGGAATATTTTTTGTGACAACACTTCCGGCTCCTATGGTTGTATTGTCTCCGATGCTGATACCCGGTAGGATTACAGAACCTCCGCCTATCCAGATGTTATTACCGATCGTTACAGGAGCGGTATAGGATTTCCAGAAGGGGAAACCTTCATCATTTTCGGAAAGCCTCTCTTCCGGGTTTACCGGATGACCGACGGCATAAATTTGTACATTCGGTCCGACTCCGCAATTATCCCCGATGGTGATCGTGTTACAATCCAGAAATACACAATTCATGTTGATTTCACAGTTATTTCCTATGTGGATATTTTCTCCGTAGTCTACAAAAAAAGGTGCGGATATCCAGACGTTTTTTCCTTTTGAACCCAGCAATTGAGAGAGAATCTGATCCAGTAATTCACGATTTTCGGAGTCTGCCTGATTATATTCCTTCATTAATTTTTTAGCAAGATGCCAACGGGTGATTAATTCGTTGTCTCCGGGATTATACAATTCACCGGCGAGCATTTTCTCTTTTTCACTTTTCATCTTATAAAACCTTATCATGATTACCTGCAAATATAGTTATTAATACTTGAAAAATCAGTAGTTCATAAATAACAGAGTATTTATCGGGAGTTCGGCAAACATTGTTAAATTTCTTTTGTTTATAATGATATATAAATTTAAACAATGAATAATGTTTCGATTAAATGTGTGATTTGTTTTTTCTTTGCAGCATTGGCTATACTATCAGCTAAGGCAGATGATTTACAAAAAGACACACTGTATCTCCGGAATGGAGAAATGTTGATCGGAGATATAAAAGAGCTTCGTATAGGGATGTTAACATTCGATTCGAAAGATGTGGGTCTGGTCAGTCTGAAAATCTCAAAAATCAAAACAATTAATTCTTACATCGACACGTTACGGATCGAAACTTCCGATAAAGAAGTTTATTATGGAGCCTTGAAGCCTTCGGAAAAAGCCGGATGGGTTTATATCGTGACGGATTTACATCGATATCCGGTTGAAATAAGAGATATTAACTCTTTGCAATCGTTTCAGGACCAGTTCTGGGGTAATCTTTCGGGGAATGTTTCCTCCGGTTTCAGTTATTCGCGATCGAGTGGGATAGGGCAGTTAAATGTCAGTTTTTCTGTGGCGTATACTGCTAAACGATATGAGCTATCGATATCCGGTTCAGGAATTGCTTCTATCGACACAGCCGCTTTTTCTCGGGACAGGGAGGATTTTGATATCTCTTTTCTATACAACGTTAAAAGTATGTGGTATGCGCTTGCTTCGCTCGATTACCAACGTAATCTGCAACTGTCTATATCCAGGCGTTTTCAACAGTCGGCAGCAGCCGGATACAAGGTGGTGGTCAGCCAGCATTTTCAGGTCATGGGCCTGGCCGGATTAAGCGTGAGCCAGGAGCGGAGTACAACCGGAGTGGATGAAAATTTCCTGTGTGAAATTCCGTCCGGTTTCTCTCTCGATTATTATAAGTTTTCTCATCCGAACATGCAGATCTCGTCCAAACATGTTTTTTATACAGGACTTACCCAGTGGGGACGTATCCGTTACGATTCAAATACCACCCTGGCCTGGGAATTATTTAAAGATTTTTCATTTTCATTGAACTTATACCTGAACTATGATAACCGGCCTCCGGATTCGTCTACGGGACAAACCGACTATGGAATGGTGATCGGATTGACGTATAAATTTTAAAAGAACAACCTCTTCTCGAAAAAGTGGGAGAAGAGGTCGTTCTTTTATGAAAAGTGAATTTTTACCTTCTGGAAGCTCTTTCGGAACGATCGTCGGAGGAGCTTGAACTTCTGCTGGAATTACTATTACCGGAACGTACATTTGAATTGGAGCTTCTTTCCGTACGGGAATTGGAACTTACTGTTGTCTTTTGATTGTTGCTTCTGGAAGCAACATCATTGGATACTGTACGGCTCCTGGATGACGTATTATCTGCTAACCGGGCCTGTACTTCATTACTTTGGTTTCTTGAACTTACGGAAGCCGTTTGTTCCCGGTTGTTTTGAGATCCGGCTTGTTGCCGTACGCTGCTCCTGTTTTCGTTACGATTGTTATTATTTCCTTTGTTGTTATATTCATATTGGGTGTCCCGGCTTGTCCGCGTAGAGACACGTGTCTGATTATTTTTTCCACTTTTTTCACGGGAGTTGTAATACGGCGAACTGCTGTATTTTTTGTCTCTGTGGCTGGGATTGTGGTCATAACAGTAAGCATATCCCTTGTGAACATGTTGTGGTTTGTGGTAGTACACCGGACGTCCGTAATAATCGTAGCGGTTGTGACTATGTCCGTATACCATTGTGTATCCGCGGGGAACCCAGCAGGCATCCACCCAGAAATATCCGCGTGGAGTTCTTTCCCAATAACCCGGAATCCAATAAGCACCTTCATAAGGAGGATACGCCCAATATCCTTGTACCCATACGTATGAACGATGGTAGTTGTCCCATGTCCAGAAGCCATCGACCCAGATATAATTATGGGCCGGGCGGGGGACCCGTTGGTCGACGCCAACCGTTAAAACCACATTGGGTGCCACCGGTATGTTGGCATATACTGAAAAATTAACCTGAACCTGCGCTGACACGATTGAACTCCATCCTGCAACTATGGCAACCAAAAAGACGGATAGTAATTTTGTTTTCATGACTTTAAAAATTAAAGGGATTAAACAACTTTACTATATGACGGGGAAGGATGAAGAATGTTTAAAGCAAAGGCTATAATAATTGTTAAATACGTCTTAAAGATTTATAATAAATCCGTGTACTAAAATAATCAGGAAGGTATATCAAATGTCAAAGAGGATATAATCGCAAGGAGCAGAAAATATGTCGCAAAGAACACAATGATTTGATAATAATCATTTTATTATTGTGTTCTTTGCAACATCCTTAGCGAACTTAGCGGTGAAAAAACTTTCGACAGCCTCGTTTAATCTTCTCTTTTTCCCATTTGTTTGTTGAGCATGTACAAAGCAGCCGGGTCTTTTTCGATTTTCTCAAGAGCAGAAAGAGTATTGCGAGCCGTATCTTCTTCTTCGACTTGTTCGTCAACATACCATTTCAGCAGGCTTTGAGAGGCATAATCTTTCAATTCGATTGCCAGATCCATTAATCCGTGGATCATAGCTGTAACTTTCTTTTCATGCAGCAATGTATCTTCGAAAGCGTCTTTCGGGGAATTCCATTCCTGACGAACTTCGTCGATCGGCATCAATTTGACTCTCCCGTCCATGGATCCGATAAATTCCATGAATTTGGTAGCATGTTCGAATTCTTCTTCAGCTTGTTTGGCAAACCAGGAAGCAAAGCCTCCGAACCCCTTATCCTGCATGTCGTAAGACATGGACAGATACAAATAAGCGGACCATAATTCTGCATTTACTTGCTTGTTCAATGCAGCTTCCATTTTAGTGTTTAACATAATGTTCTGTTTTTATAAGTTAGACATTGATAAATTAATTCAGTTACAGGCGCATTGCACGGCTACCAGGTTTCTGTCCCCGAAAGCATTATCTACACGGGCGACATTGACCCAGAATTTGTTTTCCCGGATCCACTCCAGCGGATAAGCAGCCTTGCTCCGCGGATAGTCGTGTTTCCATTCATCTGCACAGACTTCGTATTCCGGGTGGGGAGCATTGATCAGAACATTATCTTCTTTGCTGGCCTTACCCTGAGCCACTTCTTCGATCTCTTCCCGTATGGAGAGCATAGCCTCCACGAAACGGTTCAATTCCCGGAGGCTTTCGCTTTCGGTCGGCTCAATCATCAATGTACCGTGAACCGGGAAGGAAAGAGTGGGAGCATGGAATCCAAAATCGACCAGTCGCTTGGCGATGTCCGTTTCGGTAATTCCCGAATAATCTTTGATATTCCGGCATTCGAGGATCAGTTCATGACCTACCCGGCCCCGTGAACCTTTATAAACGATTCCGTATGCTTTTTCCAGGCAGGCAGCCAGGTAGTTGGCATTCAGGATGGCGATCTGAGTCGCTAATTTCAGTCCGTTTCCTCCCATCATGCGGATGTATCCGTAGGTAATGGGTAAAATTCCGGCGCTTCCGAAAGGAGAAGCTGCGACTGTATTGATATCCGAACCCATCGTGACCGGATGCGAGGGTAGGAAAGGAATCAAATGGGAAGAAACACAAATGGGACCTTCACCCGGACCACCGCCTCCATGCGGAATGGCAAAGGTTTTGTGCAGGTTCAGGTGGCAGACATCGGCTCCGATGAATCCCGGATTGGTCAATCCGACCTGGGCGTTCATGTTGGCGCCGTCCATGTATACCTGTCCGCCGTTATCGTGAATGATTGTACACATTTCCATGATACCCGTTTCAAAAATACCATGGGTAGAAGGGTAGGTAATCATGAAAGCAGCCAGTGAGTCTTTGTATTGCGCGGCTTTTACTTTCAGGTCTTCGATATCTGTATTTCCGGCATCGTCACAGTTGACGGTTACGGTCTGGAATCCGGCCTGCACAGCGCTGGCGGGATTTGTTCCGTGGGCGGATGCCGGGATCAGTACGATGTTGCGGTGTCCCTGTCCGATAGATTGCTGGTAAGCCCGGATAACCATCAGTCCGGCATATTCTCCTGCAGCGCCTGAGTTCGGCTGGAAACTGACACCCGGCAGGCCCGTAATTTCTCCCAGGTAATTGCTCAGGTTTTCAATCAGTTCGCGATATCCTTCCGTTTGTTCTTCAGGAGCATAAGGGTGAATGTTGGCAAATCCCGGGTTGTTCAACGGTAATAATTCCGAAGCGGCGTTCAGTTTCATGGTACACGAACCGAGTGAGATCATGGAATGGGCCAGTGAAATATCGCGGCGTTCCAGTTTTTTGATGTAACGCATCAGTTCGGTTTCCGTATGATAAGCGTTAAAAACTTCGTGGGTCAGGTAAGCACTGCTTCTTTTGAACCTGCCGTCGAAATATGTTTTCTCCGGAATTTCCTTATCCAGCATGTATTCCGTCTTACAGGCCGAAGAGAAAATATACAACAATACTCCTGCATCTTCCGGCAAGGTCGTTTCATCGACGCTGATACCTACTTCTCCGGATTCATAATAACGCAAATTGACTTTACATTCCAGCGCAGTTTCCTGCAATACGGTTAATGAAGCTTGTTGCGGAAGGCTTATCTTCAGAGTGTCGAAATAGTTTTTATTGTGTTGTACATACCCCAATGCCGTTAATTCCTGGGAAAGAAATCCGGCGATCGAATGGATCCGTCCGGCAATATTTTTCAATCCTTCGGGACCATGATAAACAGCATAAAAACTAGCCATACTGGCCAGTAATGCCTGAGCTGTACAAATGTTGGAGGTTGCTTTTTCCCGTTTGATATGTTGCTCCCGGGTTTGCAGTGCCATCCTCAGGGCTTGTTTACCATACGCATCTTTAGAAATACCGATGATACGCCCCGGAATGATTCGTTTGTAGTCGTCTTTAGCCGCCAAATAACCGGCTGAAGGTCCGCCGTAATACATAGGAATACCCATGCGCTGAGTAGATCCGAAAACAATTTCAGCTCCCCAGTCTCCCGGAGGAGTCAGTAACGCTAAACTCAGGATGTCGGCTCCGACTGCCACTCTGACTCCGGCTTCAGTCGCTTTTGATATGAATGAAGTATAGTCTTCGATGTTTCCTTCTGCATTCGGATACTGGATAATCGCTCCGAAGACTTTATCTGAAAACGAAGCTGTCCGGTAATCTCCGATATGCAACTGAATTCCATGAGGCGCCATTCTTGTACGAAGGACAGCCAGTGTGGATTCAAAGACTTTCTCGTCGACAAATAGAACGTTTGCTTCGTTTTTTACCTGTTCGCGGCTTCTGACTCCGTAAAGCATATTTGCGGCTTCTGCTGCTGCAGTTGCTTCATCCAGCAAGGAACAATTGGAAAGGGGTAAAGCGGTCAGATCGCTGACCATGGTTTGAAAATTAAGCAAAGCCTCCAGACGTCCCTGGGAAATTTCAGCCTGATAAGGAGTGTAAGAAGTATACCAGCAAGGATTTTCAAACACATTGCGGAGTATGGGAGCCGGTGTAATTGTATCGTACCAACCCATTCCAATGTATGAAGTGAATACTTCGTTTTTTGAGGCCAGTTCAGCGATGTGCTCCGCATATTCCCTTTCGGTCATAGCGGCAGGTAAATCCAGTTCCTGCTTTAACCGGATGTTGGCCGGAAGTGTTTCATCGGTTAGTTGTTCCAGGCTTGAAACTCCAACTTTGCCCAGCATTTCCTGCATGTCTTTTTCTTCGATGCCGATGTGCCGGCATACAAATTGCTCGATTTTCATACGTACATTTTTTATTTTTTATTAAATCGGTCGTATGGAACTCGCATGTTTATAATCTTTGACGTATAAAGGTACATGCTTCGTTTCATAAATAGTTATTGCAAAAATGAATTATGTTGTTTTTCTTTTCCGATGGTAGTTGCAGGTCCATGTCCCGGATAAACTACCGTTTCGTCCTGTAAAGTTAGCAGTTTTTCTTTAATTCCGGAAATTAACTGATGATGATTTCCTCCCCAAAGATCGGAACGACCTACACTGTATTCAAATAAAACATCTCCTGAAAAAATGCATTGATCCTCCTCTGAATAGAAGCATAGACTGCCCGGAGAATGCCCTGGAACAAGCAGGGCTTTTAACCGGATGTTTCCCACTGTGATCGTATCGCCATCATTGAGGTAACGGGCGGCAATGGAGGGATGGTTTCCGGTATTGATTCCAAACAGGGCAGACTGTTTTTGCAGCGAAGGCATGGATTCCTCGGCCTGGTTGTATTCGGGACGAAGTCCGTACGTTTCGAAAATAAACTGATTGCCGAAAGCATGGTCCATGTGGAGATGTGTGTTCAACAGATGTGTCGGCGTGAGCTTGTTGGTTGCAATGAACTCCTTCAATTGTTCTTTTTCGTCCGGGTAATGAGCCCCGCAATCAATGATAGCTGCATCATGGGTTTCATCGTCATATATTACATAAGTGTTTTCACTTACGGGATTAAATTCGAATTTTTGTATCCGCATCATAATCAGTGTTTTTATGCCCTAAAATTAAACCGGCAAATAGATGATTTTTTTTGTTTTAAAAAATTCTTCTTGGAAATAATCACTTAGTTCGTACGTGATTACTTTATTTTTATAAGGTATCAGTTCTTGTTGTAATTCACCTCCTTTTAAACAAATAAAACCATTGGGAATGGCATTTTGTTGTTCGCGGACAATGTTTTTTCTAGAAATTTTCACCAAATCGGGAAGAGGCATAACTGCGCGGCTGACCACAAAATCGAATTCCCGTTTTTCCTCTTCCACCCGGCAGTGGCGGCATTCTGTATTTTGCAATCCGATCGCGTATGCAATCTGATCCGCGACTTTGATTTTTTTACCGATACTGTCGATCAGAAGAAAATTACATCTGGGAAACAGAATCGCTAGAGGGATACCCGGAAACCCGCCTCCGGTACCAACGTCCAGAATAGCCGTATGGTCGGAAAAACGGATAATTTGTGCGATTCCCAGTGAATGCAGGATGTGCTTCTCGTATAAGTTTTCAATGTCTTTCCTGGATATTAGGTTGATTTTACTGTTCCAATCCGTATATAAATCGTATAAAGCGGCAAATTGGGTTTCCTGTTTTTCCGTTAGATCCGGAAAGTATTTCTTGATTATTTCCATACGGATGTTATTTCGATTTATTATTATAATCCTGCCAGCGTGGCAATGGGATTATCTTTTTTTATGTAGATGTTGATTTCTTCATACAGGATAAATACCTCAATCAATCCCATGACATAGGCTGCGATTTCATTTTCATTGTAATAATAAGTAATTCCTTTTTCATCGATGGTGAAATTCCCGTTCGGAACGATACCTTCGATGTTATTGTATCCCAGCATTTCCAGTTCTTTTGGGGAGCTTACACCTGCTTTTTCCGCAATCTTTCTTGCAATCAGATCAGCCATGTCTTTTTTGTAATTTCCGCCTAAAAACTGATCTTCCCGGATGAGGTTGCCTGTTTTCAGGTCCAGTACGTAACCATAGAGGCTGTGCGAACCGTGTGCACCTCCCTGATAATCCCGGAAATCAACAGTGAATGAAATGAGGTTATTTTGATTGAATACGATGGCGTTTTTTATTTTAGCGTAATAGGAACGGCCTGTTTCATCTGCAAAATCATCGTGTTCATCTTCCGATTCACTGGCTTCTGTATTCTTTTCAAACTGTTTGAAGTCATTAAAATATTGCTCTTTGTATTGCTTAATAGCATCGTTGAGCGATAAATCTATAAAACTTTCTCCCAGCGTTTTTTCCTGAAACAGGCCTTGCATCTGACTTAACACTTGCTTGTCTTCGTATTTTTGAGGAAAAACAAAGTCGATCTGCAGGTTACAACTGGGCTGGCCGGTATCATTGAATAAATAGTAAGTTTCACTCACATGGATGGAATCAAACGTAACAGCATTGTTTGTTGTTTTTATTCTTTTTTCACAACTTATAAGAAAAAATAAAAATAGCAAACAAATGATTGCAATAGATGGCTTTAATAGTTTCATAGTATGAATTAATGATAAAAAACAACATATAATATCTTGCAAATATATTCTTTTTTCTCGTTGGTGAAAAAAGAAGTTAATGAAAATAACAAAGATTAGTATGGATTTGTTTTTGTTATGGAAGTTGATTAAAAAATACATTATCTTTGCTCCCATGAAAATGATACGTATATTTTTATTAATAATACTGGTTTTTCCATTAAAGGTTTCTATGATGGCAGAGAATCTCCGGGGTATTGTTTCCGGTGGAAAAAAAGAGCCTCTTGCCGGAGTAAATGTTTATTGGAAGAATACCTCGGAAGGTACTTTTACTGATGAAAACGGACGGTTTTCACTTCCGTTTTCCGGACAGTCAAAAGAATTGGTTGTCAGCTATGTGGGATACAGCACTCAAACCATACCAGTCGGGGATTCATCCAATGAGCTGATAATTACGATGAAGGAGGCGGTCGAGCTACAGGAAGTCGTAGTAAATCCACAGACCACGGGTACTTTGAGTTTTCGTACGACCGTTTTGCAGACACAGAAAATAACATACGATGAGTTGTGCAGGGCGGCTTGTTGTAACCTTTCCGAAAGCTTTGAAACCAATCCCTCGGTGGATGTGGCGTACAATGATGCCGTGACGGGTGCAAAGCAGATCCGGTTGTTGGGACTGGAAGGATCTTATGTTCAGATGCTGACAGAAAACTTTCCGAACTTCAGAGGATTATCTGCTCCATACGGATTGGATTATGTCCCCGGCCCATGGATGGAAAGCATTCAGGTATCCAAAGGAACATCCTCTGTAAAAAACGGCTATGAAGCGATTGCCGGACAGATCAATGTAGAATACAAAAAGCCTCCGACTTCCGATATTTTTTCCGGTAATGTTTTTGCTGCGGATAATGGCAGGTATGAAGCCAATGCCGATGGTTCTTATTTTCTTAATGAACGTTTGTCGACGGGGTTGCTGTTGCATTATTCCAGCGAAGAAAAACCGTTTGATATGAATGATGACGGTTTTCTGGATACTCCGCTTAAGCATCAGTTCAATGTAATGAACCGTTGGTATTACCGGACTCAACGATGGATTTCCCAACTGGGAATCAAGTTTTTGAATGAGAGCCGTACGGGAGGACAGACCAAAGAGGTGCAGGATGCATCATCGTCATCCATTCCATGGTACAGAACTAATATGGAGGTGAACCGGGGTGAATTTTTTACAAAAAACGGCTGGATTGTCAATCCGGAGAAAAATGCAAGTATCGCTCTTATCTTCAGCGGATCGTACCACGATCAGGATTCTTATTTTGGAAACCGGCCTTATGATGCTGACCAGTCGAACCTGTATGCCAGCCTGATGTACGAAACCGAGTTTTCAAAGGAACATAAGATCAGTACCGGGTTAAGCCTGAATTATGATTCTTTCGATGAAACTTATAACCTGAATCCGGATGCTTCCGTTAACGAAAAAGATGCATTTACGGAAACAACTACAGGAGCTTATTTTGAATACACGTTCAATAAAAATGATAAATTGATTGTATTGGCCGGATTACGTGCCGATTACAGCTCTTATTATGACTTTTTTGTTACTCCCCGTTTGCACGTGAAATATAACTTTACGGACTGGATGCACTTGCGGGCTTCTGTCGGGAAAGGATACCGTACGGCACATGTGTTGCCGGAGAATAGTTTTTATCTGGCCAGTAGCCGGGAATTCAGGATTGCTTCGGATCTCGATCAGGAAGAAGCCTTGAATTACGGATTGAATCTGGGCTTGTTTATTCCGGTAGCCGGAAAAGAATTAGTAGTGAACGGTGAATGGTACTATACGGACTTTCAAAAACAAGTGGTAGCAGATATCGATTCCGATCCGCATGCCGTTTCATTTTATAACTTAGACGGGAAATCGTATTCTTCCAGTTTTCAGGTGGAAGCGTCGTATCCGTTTTTCCGGGGTTTTACCCTGACGGCCGCTTACCGGTTGATGGATGTGAAAACAACCTATAACGGAGTGTTGAGAAAAAAGGCATTGTCAGGAGATTATAAAGGATTGATTACCGCTTCTTATCAAACTCCTTTGAGAAAATGGCAATTTGATGTAACTTCGCAGTTCAACGGGGGAGGTCGTATGCCGGAATCGGATCCTGCGAATCCTTTATGGAAGGATAAGTTTGGCTCATTTGTCATTCTGAATGCCCAGGTAACAAAGTTTTTCCGTACCTGGTCGGTGTATGTCGGAGCAGAAAATATACTGGATTTCGTACAAAAAAATCCGGTTATTGCCCCTAACGATCCCTGGGGAAAGGATTTTGATGCAACCATGATCTGGGGGCCTGTTCATGGCCGGAAATTATATGTCGGATTACGTTACAACATTCCCCGGATGTAAGTCAGGAGGAGTAAGGTTACTTAACTGTATTAACTGGTATGAGACGAATAATTATTGTATCTTTCTTGTTTTTTTTCTTTCTTGGAATGAAAAATACAAGTTTTTCGCAAACGTATGAACCCAACTGGAATTCGTTGGATCAGCGTTCTATTCCGCAGTGGTGGCCGGAAGCCAAGTTCGGTATTTTTATCCATTGGGGAGTTTATGCAGTGCCGGCTTATGCTCCGACCGATGAAGCGCATGTGTATGCCAAGTATTCGGAACATTATGCCAACCGGTTGTTTTCAAAAAATGAAAAATTTGTCAATCACCATGAGCAATATTTCGGAAAGGATTTTACTTATTACGATTTTGCTTCTATGTTCAAAGCCGAATATTTCAACCCCGATGAATGGGCCGAATTATTCAGAAAATCAGGGGCCAGATATGTGGTTCTGACATCCAAACATCACGATGGGTTTAGTCTTTGGCCAAGTAAATACAGCCCCCGCTGGAACAGCGTGGATATAGGACCTCACCGGGATTTACTGGGAGACCTGACCCAATCGGTCCGGAATAAGGGATTGCGAATGGGTTATTATTACTCGTTGCTGGAATGGAAAAATCCCTTATATACGAAAGAAACCATTGATCGCTGGGTGGATGAAATGATGATTCCCCAGATGAAGGAATTAGTCGTCAATTACAAACCGGAAGTGATTTTCTCTGACGGGGAGTGGGATTACGACAGTAAAACATTGAAAAGCGAGCAGTTCCTGGCCTGGCTTTTCAACGAATCGCCGGTAAAAGAAACCGTTGTTGTCAACGACCGCTGGGGAAAAGAAACCCGCAGTAAACATGGTGATTACTATACAACGGAATACGATCTGGTGCATGATGCGACAGGAATAGGTAAAGCGGCTGTCCATCCCTGGGAAGAAAGCCGGGGAATAGGAGGTTCCTACGGTTATAACCGTTTCGAAACACTGGATCATTATTCAACATCGAAGCAACTGATTGATTTGCTGATCGATAAAGTAAGTAACGGAGGAAATCTGTTACTGAATATTGGTCCTGATGCCAATGGATTGATTCCGGTGATTATGCAGGAACGATTGCTGGATATAGGAAAATGGTTGGATGTGAATGGAGAGGCTATTTATGGAACAACGGCCTGGTGGGAGAAACCGGTCGGAATGAAAAATGTCTTTTTTACAAAAAAAGGGAATGACTTGTATATCATTTGTTCCCAATGGCCCGATAAAAATGTAAAGGTAAGTGGTATTTCCGGAGGAAAAACAGTAACTTTGCTCGGATCCGGAAAAAAAGTTAATTACAAATTCAGCGGGAAACAATTGGTTATCGATGTTTCATCTGTTTTACCCAATGATCTGCCGTGTGACCATGCCTGGGTCTTCAAGGTTGAAAATGTGGTTATGAATCCGAATAAATAAAACAATAATAAGATAATAAATAGTACAGCTATGAAGAAGAATAAAATCATGATGTTGCTTGTTTGCTCCATATTTATGTTAGGTGCGGCAAGCAGTCTGTCTGCACAAGACAAAAAGAAAGGAAAAGAAAAAGTCAAGTTTTTGGTCGAACAGATGAGTTGTAAAAATTGCCAGGCCAAAATCGAAAAGAACATTGCTTTTGA
>JAVBKV010000067.1:0-23011 GCA_031553885.1 Bacteroidales bacterium | reverse complement strand
TTCATGCTGTATTTTTTAGCGTGATTTCCCCGTTTTTGGCCTCGAAACCCTATTATCGGGGGACAAACAAAGATACACAAAATCCCAACTAATTCATAATGAATCGGTTGGGATTGTCTTTTTTATTGAGCGAATGAGCCTAGACAGAGTCTACGCTGCATTAAAAGCAAGTCTCTGACTTGCAATCTTCAAAAAGGAAATTTACGTTTTTATTTAGTTGGTTTGAAGCAGTGAATTCAAATAAACTTCTAAATAAGTATACCCTTCTTCGTTCCGGTCGGTCGCTGTTTTACCCGGATAACGGGACGAAAGCCACTGATCGGGAATCCCGTCCCGGTCATTATCCACCGGCAGGGAGGAAGGATTGAAAGTATAATTTTCCCAACCGCCAACATCGTTTTGAGAATCAATGAGACCGGGTTTGGAATGCTCTCCGGAAGTACGCATGGGAGCTAGTCCTTCCCGGGTTTCACGAATGATACGGGTATCCGTCTGGTCACGTTTGAAACTCGCTCCAGCGTAATTCAATACCTTTTCATACGCTTTCTCTGCGGGATCGGTTTGAATGAAAGGCAGGATAAATTCTGTTTTGGAACGGATTTCCTCTTTGTTTTTATTTTTGGGATTCGGATGAATACCCAACCAGTTATCTGTTGTTACATCCGGGTGATTGCAAACGTAGTTTCCATTGACATAAAAAATTCCCCAGACTCCGGCTACCTGTTTGTTGGTACCATCGTCGGCATTGGGTTGAAAAATACGATCGGTATTATTGGAGGCAGCCCCTGCTTTGTAGTAATTATTGACCAGGTTGTACCGTCCGCCCTCTCCGGCATAAGCACTGTTGGATCCCCAGTTATACATGACATTGTTCCGGAAATCGACCAGCTCCAAATCCGGCCGGTTGGAATACCGGCTTCCGCACATCCGCGGATTGCGGCTGTCGTGGTGTGCAAACAGGTTATGATGGAAAGAGGCGGTACGCCCTCCCCAGATCGCTCCGTAACCATGCATTCCCTTGTTATGTACAGACTTTCTCAGGCTTTCGGAGATGAGACACCACTGCATGGTAAAATTTTCATTGTCGTAAAACGAGGCACATTCATCGGTACTCCAACTCACGGAACAATGATCGATCATTACATTCTTTCGTCCTTTACCATTAAAAGCATCGTCCACCACTTTGGTCAGATCTCCCAGTCGGAAACGCATGTAACGGACAATGATGTTATCGCCACTAAGTCTTACCACATTATCGGCTATACAGATCCCGTCACCCGGAGCCGATTGTCCGGCTATAGTTGTATTGGACGGTATTTCCAGGTCTGATTTTAACCGGATAATTCCGGCGGTACGGAATAAAACCGTACGAGGACCCGGTTGTTTCAGGCACCAGCGCAGGGTACCTTCCCGGGTCTTTTTGTCACCAGTCAGCGTGTCCTCTAACGAAGTGACGAAATAGACATTCCCTCCCCGTCCACCGGAGGTGAACATACCTGCTCCTTCAGCACCGGGAAAAGCGAACGTTTTATCTTCGATACGGAACCAGTCGATATCGGCATATCCTCCATCATTATTTTTAACCGGACGGGTACAGAAAGTACCTACCTTGGCTCCGATCCACTTTCCTTCTTTCAGGGTAAATTCGCTTCCCAGGTTTCTGAACTGGTTACCGTCTGTACTGTAGCTGAACCGACAGGTGGCGTTGTCTTTCACCTGAACCCTTAAATAGACGGTTCCTTTCGGTAGATTGACAAAAGCGTTTACTTTTTCTTTTCCTCCCTTGTCGGCTTGCAAGCATTCGTTTTGCGACAATACCCAACCTGTTTTGGTGTTTTCCAATGAAAGCAGGGCATAATTCAGGCCCATGACAAGCAGTCCGGTACGTTCCCCCTGGATTTTGCTGCTGGGTTGAAAATCGAGCTTCATAGTCGCTGTAAACGCACGGGCAGGAGTCTTCTGAAGCAATAAATTGGGAACATTCCAAAGACTTTGGTAATGATCAGGAACCGGCACGGAAAACAAGCGAATAGCGCTTTTTTCTGCATCGGCATAATACCATCCGTTTTGCGGATTGGCATGCCACTGCCATTGTAATCCCAGTTGATTTGTATTGAATTCATCACTTTCTGCCGGAGTACTTACCGGATAAGTTTTTCCTACATCGGGCTTTTTGAATGTCTGTACCGGTTCTCCGCAACCGTCGCCATTCTTGTCCTCCCCAATCACCGGCCAGTCGTTTTTCCAGACCATGGGCTGCAGGTGTACCACCCGTCCGTAGGCATAAGTATCCTGAAAATGCAGGAACCAATCCTCTCCTTTTGGAGTATTTACCCAGGCACCCTGGTGGGGTCCGTTGACCGGAGATTTCCCCTGAGCCAGTACGACTTTCCGTTCATAAGGTCCCCAGATGTTTTTGGACCGGAGAACTGTTTGCCAACCGGTAGGAACCCCTCCGGCAGGTGCAAAAATATAGTAATAACCGTTGCGTTTGTAAAATTTAGGACCCTCAATGGTTTCGTCCAATTCGTGTCCGTCGTAGATAATACGGCTTTCTCCGACTGCTTTTTTTCCGTCGGGAGTCAGGCAGGTAACAGCAATCACGCTTTTAATTCCGGCACGGCTACCCGCGTAAGCATGCACCAGGTAACATTGCCCGTCATCATCCCACAGCGGACAAGCATCGATCAGCCCCTTTCCTGCTTTGACCAGTGTCAGAGGAGACCACTCACCGGCAGGATTCCGGGTTTTGGTCATGTAGACTCCATAATCAGGATCACCATAATAAATAAAATATTCCCCATCGTGATAACGGATAGAGGGTGCCCAGACTCCATTACCATGCTGAGGTTGATTGAATTCAGTCTCCGGCGTCAGGCGGGGGATGGCATAATTGATAATTTTCCAGTTGACCAGGTCATTCGAATGCAGGATCGGAAGTCCCGGCACGCAATTGAAACTGGAAGAAGTCATGTAAAAATCATTTCCAACCCGGCAGGCATCCGGATCCGAATAGTCGGCATACAATACCGGATTTTTGTATTGACCATTACCCAAATCCGAAACCCAAACCTGGGAAACATAAGGAGGAACATTCTCTTTCAATTCCTGAACCAGTCCCTTGATTTTCTGCTCTTTCAAGCCCCCGACAAAGAATCCGGCTACTGCTTTTGCTCCGTTTTCATTGAAATGCGTATTATCGGTAATTCCTTCCGGAAAATTCCGGTTAATACCCGGAGGCACATGCATAAATAATTTTTTCGAATTTTCTTCTCCTTCTTTGCTGAGTAACTCCCAGGTTTTTCCGTACAGATCAACCAGTGTAACTTTCTTTTCTTTAGCAACTTTTTTTACGATATCAGGATATTCTCCGTGTGTATCTTCCAGTTTACCTTCCTTGTCAAATTTTCTCCGCACTACCGGTGTACAAAGAATCGGGGTCGCTTTTTTTGCCAGGACTTCATCGATAAAACGCTCCAGGTTTTTCTGATAATCAGCGGGAGGGGTATAGCGATCCGATTTGTTTTGGGATTCGTCGTTGTGCCCGAACTGGATCACTACATAGTCGCCCGGTTGTACATCCGAGATCAGTTGATCCCATAATCCTTCCGAAATAAAGGTACGGGTGCTCCTTCCGTTTTTGGCCCGGTTATCGATGACGATGTCATTTCCGAAAAAGTCGGGAAGAAGTTGACCCCAGCCTCTTTCCGGCCAGGTATCCGGGACCATCTCTCCGGTTTTAGGATCAGCCGTCGACCGGTACAAGGTTTTATCGGCCATGGTCGAATCTCCGGCCATGAAAATATGTACAGGCCGTTGTTTGGCAGCAATGAACAACGAGATTAATACGAAGAAAAAACAATACCTGATTATCGGAAGAACTCTTTTTTTCATTGTCTAATGTATGTCATGTAGTTATTCCCTTTATCCCCCTCTGGAGGGGGCAGGGGGAGGATATTCCGCCTTTTGATAATACGAACTCAAGTGAATATCCAAATAAATTTTTAATTCTTAGTTCTTAGTTTTCAGTTCTTAGTTTTCAGTTCTTAGCCAGATCCTCCCCCTGCCCCCTCCAGAGGGGGATAAGCGGTGTCATTGATTAAGCAGAAGACTCGCCATAATGAAGGGGCCGGTAGCTTTGGGATCGTTATCCCGTACCGGTTCCGAGATGTAATACTCGTATGTTCCGCTCCGGTAGGGATTACCTCCCAGGCCGGCTACGGCGCAGCCTTGCGTAACAGTAATCGTTCCATCCGGATTTTCTGTAATGAATTGACGGATGAATTGCTGGTAAGCCGTTTGCGCTTTCTTCAGGAACTGCTGATCCAGGTATCCTTTCTGAGCGCCTTTCGCCCAGGCATAGATAAACATGGCTGAAGCCGAGGATTCCAGGTAATTTCCGGGAGCTCCGACTTTATCCGTCACCTGGTACCACAACTGAGTTTCAGGGTCCTGGAACTTTTCCAACGATACAGAAAGACTTTGGAAAATCCGGATAATTTCCGGCCGTTGAGGGTGTGTTTCGGGAAGGAAATCCAATACATCGGCCATAGCCATCAGGTACCAACCGATGCTGCGCGACCAGAAGTTCGGGGACTGTCCCGTTTCCGGATTCGCCCAGGCTTGTTGTTTGCTTTCGTCCCAACCGTGATAGTACAATCCGGTTTGAGGATCGTACGTGTGTTTAGCCACGGTAAGTATCTGATGAGCTACGTCGTCAAACAGGGCCGGCTCATTGAATGTGGCAGCATACTGGACCAGGAAAGGAGAACCCATGTACAATCCGTCCAGCCACATCTGGTAAGGATATATTTTTTTGTGCCAGAAACCACCGTCTGAAGTACGGGGTTGCGTCTGCATCTGGCTGCGCAGGGTATCCAGCGCCATTTTAATACGGGGTTCTTTTGTTTTTGCATAGACTGCAAACAGCATTTTTCCCGGATTCACATGGTCGATGTTGTAGTTCGAAAGCTTATAAGTCCGGATCGCGCCCTGATCGTTGATCATGGTATCTACATAGCTTTGTACATAATCGAAGTATTTTTTATCGCCGGTTTTTTCTCCAACCTGCCCGATTGCCTGTAACACCAATCCGTGGCAGTAATTCCATTTGGGAGCTTTGGAAAAATCAAGCATCCAGGATTCCGGATTGCGTTTCATTTCAGAGTCGGCCATCCGGACTGCATACGATTCTTTTTTTTGTCCGGTACAGGCAACCGCGCTCAAAAGAAAAAAGGCAATGAATAATTTATTCATAATTGATGTTTTTAGAATTGATTCCACTGATGCTGACCGGCCCTTTCATGGACTCGGGATAATGCAGACCGGTTGCATTGAAATTTTTAACGTTATTCAGTTTCAAAGCCGGACCTTTCTGTGGAATAATGGTCACATTCTTGAACTGAATACCGTCCGATTCCGACAATTCTGCTCCTATCTGTGAAGTAATAATCGCATTCTCCACATTGATGTTCGTTATGTTCATTTCCGGTAAACCGTTGAAATACATTGCTCTCCGTGCATTTCTGGAGATCAGGTCTTTCACATAGATATTACGGAAAGAAGGTGTTTTTTCGGTTACTTCAGGAACTGTATTTTCAACCGGATCCTGATCGTTATCCGCTAATTTTTCTGCTGCCGATTTGCCCCCGTAATACAGGTCAAAAAGGAACGATTCGGTAGCAATGTCGAACATACTGACCTTTTCAATGTAGATGTTTTCCACTACACCGCCTCTTCCCCGGGTACTCTTGAAACGCAGGCCCACATCAGTGCCCAAAAATACACAATTTCTGACAGAAATATTCTTTACTCCTCCCGACATTTCACTGCCAACCACAAAACCTCCATGACCATTGAATACCTTGCAGTTGTCGACGATCAGATTTTCAGTCGGGATTCCCCTCCGGCGACCGTCTTCGTCTTTACCTGATTTGATACAGATTCCATCGTCGCCCACATCGAAAATACTATTGATGATCAAACTGTTTTTGCAGGACTCCAGATCGATACCGTCTCCGTTCTGTGCATATTCGGGATTACGTACAAAGATTCCGTCCACAATGACATTCTCACACATCAGCGGATGGATGTTCCAGGCCGGAGAGTTTTCAAAGATCACCCCTTCCAATAACAGATTTTTGCACTGAACAAAACTCACCATAACCGGACGCATGAAATCTTTCACCGAGTTCCATTGTTCGTCGGTCAATTCCTGGCGGGGAACATTCAGGTTCTTTTCGCTGATCTCACTTCCTTGTATGGAGCTTTCGGAAGGAAACCAGGTATCGTCTTCCCTGATGATTCCTCCTCCTGAGGTAATTTTCTTCCAAATCGCCTCTGTTGTTTTATTTTTTTTCAACGGACGCCAGGCATGGCCGGATCCGTTGATCGCGCCTTCTCCTGTAATGGCCACATTGACCAGATTTTTTCCGTAAATCGGGGATTGGCAACGACGGGTATCCAAACCTTCGAATGAAGTTTCGATCAACGGATATGCATTAAAATCAGAGGTGAAAAGAATCAATGCTCCTTTTTCCAGGTGCAGATTGATGTTGGATTGAAAAACAATCGGTCCGGTAAACCACACACCATATGGAACTTTCAATGTGCCTCCACCCTTTCCGGATAAGGCTTTCATTGCCTTGTCAAAAGCTTCGGTATTAAGAGTTATTCCATCGCCTACTCCTCCGAAATCGGTTATAGATGCTTCATTGGAAGGAAATACCGGCTTTTGAACCCTCGGCATTTCAAACGGAAGATTTTTATACAAATAATCGTATGGATAGCTA
Organism: Bacteroidales bacterium; assembly: GCA_031553885.1. GTDB lineage: Bacteria > Bacteroidota > Bacteroidia > Bacteroidales > Azobacteroidaceae > JAVBKV01. The sequence goes on along the minus strand of JAVBKV010000067.1, from coordinate 16,220 downwards.
TTTTTTTTTTCTCCGTTACAAGAGAATAAAACCAGACTGATTACACAAAGGGAAAGGATTCTAATCATGATTTTTATATCCGTTTACTTATGGTACAATAATTTTCTTTGTTGAAACAGTTCCTTTTTCAAGGGCTGCCCGAACAATATACACTCCTATTGAAAGGAGAATCCGCTTTTTGATTTCCGTCCGGGACCCTCCCTGGATTTTTCCGGCCAACCGGGATTGGGCAGAATAAATTTCTACACCGGCAACAATTTCCTCTGATTGAATAAGCATATACCCGGAATCTTTCTCGTAAAAGACGTTGACTTCCGGTACATTTCGTTCAGGGAATGTAATTCCTGTGAAAACCGGGTCACTCAGTTCTTCGTTGGTGATATTCGCCACCAGACTATTCAGGTAAACCTCTAAGTAAGTATAACCTTCATCGTTATAATCACTGGCTTGTTTACCTGGGTAATGAGTAGCTAACCAACCATCCGGAATTCCATCGTTATCGGAATCCACCGGAGGCGTTACCGAACGATATTCCGGCCAGCCTCCCACATCGGTCTGGGAATCGATCAGGCCTTTTGAACTTCCATTGCTTCCCGTGTACGTGAACGTACTGTCAGTCACTTCGTGGATGATACGTTCATCGACCGCATCCCGGGACAATGATGCTCCGGCCAGGTTTTTTACTTTGGCATAAGCCGTAGACGCATCGTGCGTAGTAACTTCAGGAACCTGAAAAGGAATTATCGCTTTCAATTCGTCCTTATTTTTAGAAGAAGGATTGGGTGTAATTCCCTGCCAGTTATCGTTCGTTGCGGAAGCACTGCTGCTCATGTAATTCCCGCTCACATAAAAAACACCCCAGACTCCGGCCGATTGACTGTTTGAACCATCATCGGCATTGGGTTGGAAAATACGGGTCCGGTTGGAAGATGCGGGTCCGGGCTTGTAGTAATTATTGACAAAATTATAATTACCGCCCTCTCCGGCATATCCGCTATTAGCTCCCCAATTATAGATCACATTGTTCCGGAAATCGACCAGCTCCAAATCCGGCCGGTTGGAATACCGGCTTCCGCACATCCGCGGATTACGGCTGTCGTGGTGAGCCAGCAGGTTATGGTGAAAACTGGCGGTCTTACCACCCCAGATAGCTCCATAACCGTGTTTCCCTTTATCATGAACCGAGTTTCGCAAGCTTTCCGATAAGATACACCATTGCATAGTGAAATTTTCGTTATCGTAAAACGAAGCACATTCGTCGGTACTCCAGCTCATGGAACAATGATCGATGATGATATTTTTCTGTTCCCTGCCCCAGAGGGCATCATCTTCCGTTTTCTTTTCATCACCCATCCGGAAACGAATGAAGCGAATGATCACATTATTAGCTTTAACAACTGTGGAATAATTTTTTATGCATATTCCGTCGCCGGGAGCTGTTTGTCCGGCAATGGTCAGATCTCCGTTTTTGATTTCCAATGTACTGTTCAATGCGATGATTCCGGATACATGGAAGACAATGGTCCGTTTACCCGACTGGCCAACGGCCCAGCGGAGGGTACCTTCCGTATTAGTGTCCTGAAGCGAGGTAACATAAATTACTTTTCCGCCTCGTCCACCGGTAGTATACATACCTCCTCCTTCTGCTCCCGGAAAAGCAGGAGTTCTGCCGGCTTGTCCGTACAGAGATACGGACAAGGCCAGCATTAAATAAAAAACTCCCATTCGTCGCATGCGTATCATTAGTATTTATTATCTCCAACGAGGATCCCCAGCATCGGTTTTTCCGGGGAAAGACTGATCTTTGATGGTAAAATTACCTTCGGTAGGATTTACAAACAAATCATCCGAAGTTTTATCATAAGCCGTAACACCCGAAATCGGATTGCTGGAAGTTACGAAATCAGATGTCTGGAATGTGTTGATCGCATTGGGTTTAACGCCTGCATTCCGGATTCCCCTTGAACTGGGAGGATTGGCCGAAGATAATGTCTTGGCCAGGATATTATCCCTGATATCGAAGGTTGTCGTAACGCTGAATGTATTGTAATCGATGAAATAACGGGTATTACCGATTATGTTATAGAATGTACAACTTTGGATGACTACAGATTCAGAGTTACCCGCATTGTGCAGGATAATGCTGTATCCTATCTTCGAAATCGTAGAATTGACAATCTTGATGTTATTGACTTTACCGGACTGGATGTGGATAAATGCGTAAGTTCCTGATCCTCCATTATCTCCGATATTGGAAACAACACAATTATCGAAAATCAGCGATCCTATGGTAGGAGTAGCACTCTGCAAACGAACCGGCGAGTTTTTATAATCCCTGACAATACAATTTTTGAATTCAATACCTTCCATGGTAGAAGCCGTGCTTTGATTGAAGATGTATTCATAAAATGTTCCGTCTGTCTTCTTTCCGGCCCTTACTTCCAGGTTTTCAAATGTAAGAGTTTTACCACTTGCAGGAAGTACAAGGTTTGCATTAATAATCATTTCAGGCTTGACAGCACCTTGTCCCCAGAGTGTAAGGTTTACATTTTCCGGAATCTGTACGTTTGCAGTGACTTCATAAGCCGAGTTTTTCGGGAACACAATAGAAATATCCTGTGTTTGAGCAGCAATAACAGCACCTAAGTCATCACCGGGTTGAAGAATATAAATATTTCCTTCCGGAAGCGGATCCGGAGTGATGAAGGTACGGGAACCACGGATGTCATCGGCCGTATCTCCATTATAGATTTCAGCCACATATTCTGTTGAAAACAACAGTGAGGTGAATGATTTGCTTCCTGCCGCTTTTTCTTCAGCGCTGATATCGTAGCGGGTCAGTTTTCCTTTCGGACCGAACATGAAGTGTGTAACGGCATTAGGAGTTTCCCACTCGATCACAACACTTTTATCGGTCAATTTGGCTGCATCCACCGGCTTCAGGATTTGCTCGGAAGAAGTTTTGAAAGCTACAGCCGTCCAGTTCGATTCATTACTGCCTTCTCTGAAACACTTGATTCTTGCCGAATATTGTTTTTTCGGTTTCAATGTTCCTCCGGCAAGTACATATTTCAGTGTCGTGTTATCATTTTGAACGGTAGCCGGAGTAATTTCCACCGGGCCATACACGGTATTGTTGAATAACAAGCTGTCCTGACTGATCTCCAATGTATAGGAAAGATCGCTCTGGTATGTTCTCTTGAATGTAAATGTCACCTGTGTTCCGTCGATAGAAGCCTGCAGGTCAATCGGACTGAAAAGTCTGTCATGACTTTTATCTACCGACCAATCATTGAAATCCTCACAGGAGTAAAATCCGAAGGAGAATAAAGCTCCGATTACCGATAGAATAATATATGATTTGAATATTGTTCTCATGTTATTGTCTTTTTACCATTAATTATTAGAATCCGTATGCATTTTTCAATATGCCATTGGAATCGGTGATTGTTTTATTTCCGATCGGGAACAAGTGGCGGTTGTCACAAGCTCCGTTGACTTCTTTCTTCAAGCCGGAGCTGAACCGTTGTGCAGTCAGGATGTAATTATCAAAAGTTGTACCCTTGCTGATTCCCGATAACCAGTTCTGTTTCGTATATCCGGAAATCGCATCCGATCCCCGATCCGAATAATAGTTTATTGACGATTTGTCGATGAACTCCGTACTTCCGTCCTGGTATTTGTAGTAAACGTATTGAGGAAGGAAATTGTACGTTTTATCAAAAATGGTCACCGGATACTTTCCGTTCAGCATATTGATAATAGCTGTCCGTTGCTCTTCTATTTTTGCCTGTAACAGGTTCCAGCGAACCAGGTCATACTTACGGAGACCTTCACCACCGAATTCCCAGGCTCTCTCATTTACAATTGCCTGGAAGAGCTTGTCTTTAGAATTGATAGCTGCCATGTAAGCGCTTACTTTTTCCGGTTGATCCTTGGTAGCGAAAGCACGTTTCCGGACTTTTTCCAGTTGTGCTTTACCTGTTTCCAGATTTCCTTCCGGCAATTGGCTTTGTGTTTCGGCATACATCAGTAACACATCCGCATAACGCATGATCGGCCAGTTGACTCCATATCCGAACTTGTTGGATGCTGCTTTATTCTGATTTTTGAACTGATCGTTCATCCAGCGTTGATCCCATTTGGCAAAAGTCAGATCGAACAGATTGGCATTCATCTGTTCCTTAGCCGGCGTATTGTTGTCTCCTCCTGCTACTTTGTAAGTGGCAACCGTCAGGTCACGTCTTACATCCAGTGAATCGAACGAATAGAAATAATAATGGCTTGTACTGGCCAGGTTGGAGTTATTGCTGTAACCATACGTACTGCTCACTGCAAAACGAACACCGATGGAGTACCCGATTTCACCACTACGACCCAATCCGAATCCGATTTCAAAAAGGCTTTCTGTAGGAAGCGATTCCACTTGAAGAGCACACATTCCTTTCCAGAAGTTTTCGGCAGAAGAAGTTAATTTATGTTTTACACCTTCTTTTTCAATAATTTCAGCACATTGCTGATCGGCAATTTTATAATATTTTTCCCAATCGCTTCCTCTTTCTGTCGGGAATCCGGCTTTATTACGAATGGAGTATCCTCCTCTGAAGAGAGCGATCCGCGCTGCCAGTCCTTTGGCAAAGCCGGTGGTTACACGTTCGGGAGAGGTATAGCCACCTTCTCCGATCCAGTAAAGAAAATCTCCGTTTGAAACAAGCAGCAAATCATCGATGATGCCTTCCATGATCAGGTCTCTGTCGGTAGCAGGAACGCTGGCATTCGACAGGTCTTCTTTCGTCGGCTCTCTTTTATAAGGAACATCCCCCCAGTTACGTACCAGTTCAAAATAAGCCAATGCTCTCAACGTCATCGCTTCTCCGTAAAGTGCATTCATTTTACGGATAGCTGCACGATCCGATCCTTTCATAACGGGGCTTTCCTCGATTCCCTTGATCGCCAGGTTACATCTTTCGATGATTCTGTATTGCAAGGCCCATTCGTCGACAACGCGGTTATTGCTGGGAGTACCCATATAGTTGGAAAGTCCGCGGTTTGTATCTTCATTATAAGAAGACTGGTTAGCACCTGCAAATTCGATATCCGAGTTTTCCGGATAGGTCAGACTCATCCGGGAGGAATAAGACTGGTCCTGGGTATGAAGGGCATAACATCCCATAAGGGCATATTCCGTGTACGTAGTACTACCGTATACCACATCCGGAGTAAATTCCGAAGGGGAAGTCGTATCCAGGAAATCATCGCAGGAAAACATCATTAAAACGGCTAATAAAGATAAGCCTGTGTTTATTATTTTTTTCATCGTTGTTTCTTTTTTAATCGTTAAAATGTTAAGTTAACTCCACCGATAAACGAGCGGCTTCTCGGATATGCGGAATAATCGACAGAAGGAGTCATCGGGGTTGCCCGACGGGTATCAACTTCAGGATCAAATCCGGAATAGTTGGTCCATAACCAGACGTTGTAACCGGTAGCATAAATTCTCAGGCTCTCTATCCGTGCTTTTTTCATCCATTTTTTAGGAAATGTATAACCCAGTGTCAGGGTATTCAGTCTCAGGAATGATCCGTCTTCCACGGCCCAGGAGTGAAGCGCGCCCTGTGTCATAATCGGATGCCACATCGTTGCATTCTGGTTGATTTCCTGTAACCGGACCGGGTCTGCATATTTTCCGTAGAAAATGTTGTAACCGGTAGCCGGATCGATGGTTGTGAAACGTCCGTTAGCCAGACTCATCTCATCGGTCATGTTCTGATACCTGCGTGTCTGGATATAAGTTGTATTATCTATTTTGTTGGCATTGTATACATCATTACCGTACGACCAGTTGAAGAAAGCAGATACATCGATGTTTTTATAAGTGCTGGTCAGGCTGAAACCTCCGGTATGCAACGGGTTTGCATCACCAATGATTTGCTTGTCGTCCAGGCCGATGACGTATTTACCATTTTCATCGTAAGGCGTATCGGATGTCTTTTTGAATTTCAATGCTCCCGGTCCGAAATAAGAACCGGCAGACGTTACCGCACGGTTATCCGGAACACCCGGTTTAAGTATCCAGGACTGAGTAGCAGCATCGTATCCGGTAAAGTCATCAAATGAATAGAATCCATCCGTTACGTATCCGTACATTTGTCCTACGGGTTTTCCTTTCTTGATCATGTAGTCATCCAGCGGAGCGGTCGTTGCTCCGTTCCATCCGGAACTGTAAGTTGCATAGTCTTTATCCCCGTTAACAAAGTCATCTACATTGTTTTTATTAATTCCAATATTAAAAGAAGCCGAAAGAGTGAAATCCTTTCTATCGATAATACGGCCTTCCAATGTCAATTCGATCCCCTTGTTGGATGTTTGTCCGATATTCTGCATCTGAGTGGAATATCCGGTAGACGAGGAAATCGGCGATGAAACCAACAGGTCTTTAGTGATGTTCCAGTAAGCCTCAACGGTACCTGAAAGACGGTTTTTGAATAATCCGAAATCAAGACCCACGTTGGAAGTATAGGTAGTTTCCCATTTCAGTTTTGAATTGGAAAGTGAGGTTCCCGGAATCAGGTTGCTTGCTTCCTTTTCATTGAGGTAGTACGGTTTATTTTCATTGGCGGTAGAATAAGTCAACTTCCACAATCCGTCATCAATACGGTTATTTCCTGCAGCACCGGCACTGGCACGTAATTTCAGGTTGGACAACCAGCCGGTTGTACCTTCCATGAAACTTTCTTCCGACAGTCTCCAAGCCAAAGCCAGGGAGGGAAAATATCCCCAACGGTTTCCTCTGGCGAATTTACTCGAACCGTCGGCACGGAAAGTCAGAGTAGCCAGGTATTTATCCATTCCGGTATAATTGACCCGTCCGAAGAAAGAAGACAAACGGTTGTCTGCAGAAATCGTTGTACGCGTAGGAAGGGTTTCTCCGGCCAGGTTGAACATGGCCAGAATTTCTTCAGCGGTCATGCCCATGGGGAAGTAACGGGATTCATCGAGGATACTTTTCGAACCTCCGGAATAAAGTTCTTCTCCCAACAGAAATGTGAAATTATGATTTTTAACAAGTTCCTTATCGTAAGTAAATGTGTTGGTAACCTGCCAGGATTCTCCCTGCACGGTTTGAAGTCTGGCCAATGGCTGTCCTGCATAGTTTTTAGCCTGGGAAGTAGCCGAACCCCATACATCGTCGTTTCTGTTCCTGTCGATCTGGTAGCTCCATTCCGTACGGAATTTCAATCCGGAAATGATTTTCCAGTTAACACCCAGGTTATAGGAATTGGTAGTCCGTTGTTGACGACGGTATTCGTCCTCAATTGATTTTACCGGGTGATACAAAGCAGTAGAAGAATCCGAGTTGATATCATCATCCGGATTTTCTTCAGAATCAGCCAGGTTTCCGATCGGAGGATATTTTACCGCATTACGCAAACGGGTAGCCTGACCGGTTCCCTGGTTTACCTGCGGACCGTCGATAATGGTATATCCCAGCCGGGTATTGAAATCAAAGCTGACATTCTTGTTGATTTCGGAATTCAATTTCAAATTGAGGTTATCCCGTTGGTAACCGGAATTGATCATGATGCTGTTTTCGTCGGTATGCGTAAGTGACAAGCTGTATCTCAACGCTTTTGATCCGCCGTTAACACCTACATTATAATATTGTTGAAATCCGCTTTCTCCGAAAACCTGGTTTTGCCAGTCCGTACCTCTTCTGGATTTATAAATATCCAGGTCGGAATAATTGCCATAGCGTTGAGTAAAAGAAGAAGTTTGATCCAATTCGTATTGAAGCATAACGTATTCATAAGGACTCATTACATCCAGTTCTTTCGTAAGCCTTTTAGTTCCCCAGTAAGAATTGAAGTTAACGCTTACACGTCCTTCTTTTCCGCTTTTTGTTGTAATAACAACTACTCCGTTTGCTCCACGCGATCCATAGATAGCTGCAGATGAAGCATCTTTCAATACATCGATGGATTCAATATCGGAAGGAGGAATGCTGCTGATACTTGAAACCTGAAATCCATCTACAATATAAAGAGGAGAATTATCCTGAGAAATAGATCCACCCCCACGGACACGGATTTTGATATCGGCATCGGGCGAACCTTCGGTGGTGGTTACCTGTACCCCGGCCATTTTTCCGGTTATAGCCTCTGCAGCTGTCGTTACCGGAATATCCTTTAATGTTTTTTCACCTACGGATGAAATCGGACCTGTCAGGTCTCTTTTTTTCACAGTTCCGTAACCGATCACCACTACTTCTTCCAGCATTGCGACATCTTCTTCCATCGTAATGTTAATGGTCTCGCCTGTGATTGCCACCTCTTTCGTTTTCATTCCGATGTAGCTGACAACAAGTGTTTTTGCCTCAGCAGGAGCCGAAATGGTAAAATCACCGTCCACATTGGTAATATCACCGATATTAGGCATTCCTTTCACAGAAACCGAAGCTCCGATAACACCTTCTCCGGTATGGTCCTTTACGTTTCCTTTAACAGTCTTAGATTGTGCAAATGCACCTGCACAAACAAAGATACTCGCTACCAACACCAAAGCTGTGCGTAGTGCGGTTGAGCGAAATTTTTGCATTTTTCTTAGATTCATGTTATAAAATATAAATAATTAGATAATTGTTTCTTTCTTAAATCCGTTTGTGAAAAGCGTACTGTCAGGGTAAAAATCTCCTGTAGTAAAAAAGGAGAAAAGCGTAGTTACAATTGCTGTAATATTCGTATGTTTTTCCATAAGTAAAAAATCAGATTTATTGAGCGATAAATAGTTGCTGCAAATGTATGCTATTTAAAAATAAAGGGAGGAGGATATATTTCCCATTAACGAGTGGTAATTGTAACATTCTCCGGGAAAGTCGTTTTTTATTATTCTGCAAACATTTTTTCTCTGCCTGTTGTTTATATAAAAGTACAGATATATCGTTGAATAACTAATTTTTAAAGTAATGGAAAGAAAAGAAGCGAAAATCTCTGCCGAAACAGGCATTTTTTTAGGGAAGTTATTTGCATTTAACAGTAGTTTGAAACTTTTTCACTGGAGCGTTACCGGCAAGGGAAGCTATGCAAAACACATCGCTCTCGATCAAGCGATCGGAGGGCTGATCGGCATTCTGGACCGATTGACAGAAACATCGATTGCCATGCTGGAAGATGTTGAGATTGCTATTCCGGCTACAAAAAATCCGGACAATATCGTAATGCACGTGGAAAGCTTTTACGATTATGTGGAATCCAATCGGAAATTGTTTCCGGAAGATTTTTCCCAATCCATTCTCGATGATTATCAGGAAACGATACAGCAACTTCTCTACCGGTTAAAAAGGCTGGAGTAAAGTCCGATATTTACTGTTTTCCCAACATAAAAAAGTCCGGCATTGTCCGGATTTTTTTATGTAATCTCAATCAGGTTACAGATACAGTCACCGGATGGGAAATCGATTATAAAATATCTATCAAGAATGTTTTTTCTTAAATATAAAGGTAAAAAATCGTACATTTGCATACTATGGACATTCAAACTCTCATTCATACCAACCGCAGTTACCGCCGGTTTGATGCAACGCACGTCATTGACAAACAAACGCTATTGGAATTGGTCGATCTGACCCGTTACACACCATCCGCCCGTAACGCTCAGCCTTTGAGGTATTTCGTATCTTACGAAAAAACAATGAACGATCTGATTTTTCCGACCCTGGCCTGGGCGGGTTACCTTCGGGATTGGGATGGACCCTCCGAACAGGAGCGTCCTACTGCTTATATCGTGATCGCTGTCGACTCCCCACAGAAAGATCAGTTTACTCTGTACGATACAGGACTCGCTACTCAAAGTATCCTATTGGGAGCTGTCGAAAAAGGCCTGGGCGGATGTATTATCGGATCAGCAAAAAAAGAAAAACTCAGCAAAATCATCGGCCTGAGCGAATCGATGGAGATTCTTGGTGTTATTGCATTGGGCAAACCGGCCGAAACAGTCGTTGTCGAAGAGATGGTAGATAATGATTTTAAGTATTGGAGAGATCAGGAAGGAATACACCACGTTCCTAAGCGGAAATTAGAAGATATCTTGTTGAAGTGAAAAATAAAGTCCATTTAGTCTATTTCAGCGCCACAGGTACTACAAAAACCATTCTGGGATCCATTTCCAGGGGAATCGGTATCAAGGCTGCAACTAAGTATGATATCACGCAGGGACAATCAGGAGAAGTCGATTTTTCAGAGGAAGACCTGGTTATCTTCGGAGTTCCCGTCTATGCCGGACGGATTCCTGCTTCTGCAATCGATTCACTGAATAAATTCAAAGGAAGTAAAACACCTGCGATCGGTGTCGTTGTGTATGGAAACCGGGAATTCGACGATGCTTTATTGGAACTGAAAACCATAATAAAAAGCAATAATTTTAACCTGATTTCATTAGGCGCTTTTGTTGCAGAACATTCCATATTTCCGGTTGTGGCACAAGGAAGGCCGGATGAAATGGATAAGAACAAAGCCGAACAATTCGGAAAAGAGAGTATTGTCTTCTACACAAACCGGGACGAATCCATACCCTTGCCCGAAATTCCGGTAAAGGGAAATTTTCCTTATAAAGAAGCAAAGCCCATCCCCTTAAAACCCAAGGGTAATCATCATTGTAATAAATGCGGGGCCTGTGTAAAAGCCTGCCCGGCACAAGCCATTCGTCCGGAACATCCTCGCAGAACAGATAAATCACGTTGCATTTCCTGCGCCCGTTGTATCAGTGTCTGTCCACAGAATGCCCGCCATTTTGGAGGAATCCTGTATAAGATAGTCCGGAGAAAATTTGTTAAGGCTTATTCCGGAACAAGAAAAGAACCCGAAGTGTTTTTTGCCCGTTCCGGAACCAATTACAATTGATTTTTATTTTTTCTTTGCCAGATTCGCTTTCATCCGGAACTTAACAATTTTCTTTACCAGCCCGACCGGTACCGGCTTCGTTATCGGGAACTGAATTGTTCCGGCGGAAGTTTTATATCCGGTCAGTTCTTCTTTGAATGTCTCAATGGCTTCCGGACCCGGAAACAAGCTGACATGCTTAGTAAATCCGCCGAAATAAACCAACACGCCATTCAGTTTATAAACCGGCATTTCGTAGCTGATTCCTTCCTGAGCATCAGGTGCAACCTGCTGGATAGCAATCCGTAGCCGCTCCAGGTGTTCTTTCACATGGGGTGCGGCTACGGCAATGTACTCATCGACTGTTTTAGGCTTGGATGTATTCATAAACGCATCATTTCATAAAATCAAAGGCGCCTTTGCGCAGATGAATACGGTATTCCAGCCAGGCTTTCATACAGGCGAGAAAATTCGCCCAGCCTTCGGTGTTACCGACAAGCCAGGCAATTCCGGCTTCATTGTTCTTCATCCCTTTTTCAGTAATACGCACAACGGTAGATCCGTCCGGTTGGGGAGTCAATGTGATTTCAACAAATAATTCCTCTCCTTCAGGTCCATCCCAATAAAAGGAAATGTAATTACCGGAAACCATTTTTCCGACTCGGACAGGTGCTTCAAAATCAAATTCGGGAAATCGCCAGGTTACGGTTTTTCCTGTTTCCATACGCCCTGATCCACTGGAGATAAAATAGTTTTTCATTTTTTCCGGATCAACGATCGCTTCGTAGATTTCCGGGGCGGATTTTCCGATTTGAAGCGCCGCCTTAACTTCCAGTTGCTGTTCCATGTTACAAAGGGATTACCGTTAATTTTTATCTTTGACGAAATTCAACGCCCAACTGATTCCGAATTTATCAGTAAACGTGGCATACAATTCCGCCCAGAATGTTTTTTCCAGCGGCATTGTGATTTTCCCGCCTTCAGAAAGCGCTTTATAGATCCGGCGTGTTTCTTCTTCATTCGGTGTACAAAGAGTGATGGTTATGCAATCACCGAATTTGACAACCTGTCCGAAAACTTCGGAACTGTCAGCACCCATCAACCAGACATGTTCTGTCAATTGCAACGAAACATGCATGATTTTCTGTTTTTCCGATTCGGGAACTTCCGCATCCGGAATGTCTTTGTAACGATAAATTTCATTGAAATTACCGCCAAATACGGACTTGTAAAAATTAAACGCGGCTTCACAGGTGCCGTTAAATGATAAATAAGGATTTACTGCTGCTAACATGATCGTAATGTTTTAATAATTTAACTTCTAACTGAATAAATGTATTAACCGAGGATTTGTTACCTATCAGAAACAATAAGCATCATAGGTAACAATTTTTCAACGGACTTTGTTTGAAAATATTCCCTGCAAATATAATGTATCCGGAACTTAAAACGTTAATGTAGATAACTAAAATATAAACTTTATGTAAAATCCGGATAATACGATATTACTCAGTGTAAAAATTGTAAATTTGGAGACGAAAAATTACAACATATAAAAAAGTAGAGCCAGTTCATGCAAAAACATTTATCGGGCAGTAAGAAAAAAACCTGGATCCGGAGCACGTTGATATTTTTGGGAGTCATCCTGCTTGTAGGAATCGGAGCAGGTATCCTTGTCCATATCATCCTGACTCCGGAAAAAGTAACTCCCATCGTACTTAATCTTGCCAATGAACATATCGATGCCGATGTAAAATGCGAATCCATTGAAATCACATTTTTCAAGACATTTCCGCATCTCGGAGTACATCTGAAAAACGGAAGTATCGTCAACCGTCCGGAGAAAACAGAAGACACGACCTTTATTCATCTGAATTCTCCCCAGGATACATTGATCGGTTTCCGGGATTGCACCGTATCTTTCAATCCCATCACATTGCTGTTCGACAAAAAAATCAGTGTAAACCGGATCGAAATAAACCATCCTGTCATTTATGCATTTGTAAACCAGGAGGGAAAAGCAAACTGGGAGATTTTTTCCGAAAGCAGCAGTGAACAGGATACTACCCGGGCAACATCGCTTCCCGAACTGAACCTGAACCAATTGCAGATTACAGATGCAATTGTTGTCTATGACGACCGGGTGCAGGACCTGTTCATATCGGTCGACAGCGTGCAGTTGAAACTCAAGGGAAATATGTCGGCCAGGTCCGCCGATCTGGATCTGAAGCTGGATCTGAAATCCCTGACTACTTATTCGGAAGGAAGAGCTTTAATAAAAGGGCTTCCCTTAGGCATGAACGCCCGCCTGAAAAATGACAAAACAGAACATCGGCTTACGATTGAAAAAGCGTTGCTTTCCGCCGGGACATTGAAATTCGATGTTTCAGGTACCTTACAAAAAGACAGTACCCATCTCCCCGCACAGGCAGACCTGAATTTTAAATTGCAGGCCTCCTCCCTGTCTGATCTGTTGGAGATGGTTCCTTCTCATATCCTGGAAATGGATAAAAACCTCATCACCTCAGGAAGTATTGATTCACAAGGAAGTCTGAAAGGTAACCTGGGAAAAGATGTTTATCCGTTGTTAACCCTGTCTTTCCATTTGGAAAACGGATCGCTGAGAAGTGCCAAATATCCGCAAAAATCAGGAATCAAAAAAGCAGACATTGACTGTGAGGCCTTAGTGGATATGAACGGTCAAACTCCATCTTACATCCGCATCAACAAAATAATCCTTGAAAGTGCGTCTTCTTCGTTTGAGTGCTCCGGAACATTCGACAACCTGTTTACAAAACCCCATATTGAGATGGCTGTAGATGGAAATATTAATTTCGACCGGATGTCACAGGACTTTTCATTTGCACAGGACATGAAGGCAGGAGGATTTATCCGGTTGAATCTGTCCGGCAATTGTTTTCTGAACGATATCCTGGCGTTGGATTATGGTAAAATAGATATCAACGGCAATGTAGATATTAACAATGTCATTGTCAATTATCCAAAGGAAGATATAAACTTTTTTGCCTCTGCCGCAAACCTTCGTCTGGGAAGTAATGTCAAAGACAGCATCCGGGGACAGGAACGGGAAAGCCTGTTGAGAGGAAACTTAGAAATAGACAGCCTCAACCTGAACTGGAAAAAAGAGTTGTCGGCCAATGCAAGCAAGTTATTCTCCCGGTTCCGGACCGATAACCTGACGGATACGACCCAGATTGCACGTATGTCGACTTCCGTACGGTTTGAAAACCTCCGGTTTACTATGGGTGACTCCATACGCCTCCGGATCTCAAAGGCAAACGGTTCCCTGCGGACAGCTCCGATGGAAGGCAATCCGAAACGACCTGAAATTTCATTACGCTTCACCGTCGACAGCCTGCGTACCCGGACTCCGGTTCTGGGAGGTGGTATCAGTAATGCGAAGCTGACGGCCCAAATAAAACCGCTGGAAATCCGTTCCGGCAGGATGGCTGGAACAAGATCTGATTCCACGGCATGGGCCGGCCGGAGGGATTCTTTACGCACCCAGGATCAAAATGCCAATCTCTCTTTCAGACTGGAATCGAATGAAGTCAGGGATATCCTGCGTAAATGGGACATCAACGGATCTTTCGAATGTAACAATATGAACCTGAGGACTCCCTATTTTCCGCTTCCCTTACGCATGATCCGGTCGTCACTCGGATTTACGGCCAACAGTTTATCGTTAGAAAATGTACAATTGAAAGCTGGATCTTCAGACATGGTCTTATCCGGAGAAATAGAAGGAATCAGGCAGGCATTACTAAGAAACGGAAAGGTAACAGCCAAACTGAACCTGGTAGCCGATTCCCTTGACTTCAATCAATTGATCAGGACTGCTGCAGCCGGAGCGGAATATTCGGATAAAAATTCGATGGAACGGGACTCCATTTCACAGGCTGTTTTAGATGATACTCTTTCGTTAGCGATTCATACAGATACAACTGCAACCGGAGTATTTGTAATTCCCCGGAATCTCGATCTTGAATTCAATTCCACCATCAAAAATGCAAAATACAATCAGCTGAACCTGAAAAATACCTCTGGAAAAATCATTATCCGTGACCAGTCGGTGCGATTACCGGATTTTCACCTGCATTCGGATGTAGGAGACGCCCGGGTATCGCTGGTGTACAAAGCCGAAAATATTAAAGGAGCATACGTCGGATTGGATGTGCAGATGAAACAGATCTACATCAAGGAACTGATCGACGCTTTCCCTATGATCGATACGCTGACACCCATGCTGAAATCGTTTGAAGGGGTTGTCGACTGCAACATGGCTGCCGTTACGGAACTGGATTCGGCAATGAATGTGATTATGCCTAAAACCACTGCTTCCTGCTATTTAAGCGGTGTAAATATGGTGTTGCTGGACGGCGAAACGTTTGCGGAAATCTCCAAGATGTTGATGTTTAAAAACAAAAAACGAAACATGATCGATGCCATCGCCGCCGAAATGATTCTGGAAAACGGGAAGATACTGGTCTTTCCCTTCCAGGTGACACTCGACCGGTATACGGCAGGAGTGGGAGGAACACAAAACCTGGACCTGAGTTTCAATTATCACATATCGGTACTGAAGTCTCCTATTCCGTTTAAAATCGGCATAAACCTTTCGGGCACTCCTGATAAAATGAAAATCCGGTTGGCCAAGCCCAAATACAGCGATTTGTTTACTCCGGCAAAAGTTCAGTCCCTGGAAACAACTCAGACTAACTTACGGCAGCAGCTTCATGAAAGCCTGAAAAAAAGCATCGATGCAATCATACAGGCTCCGGCTTCCTCACCCATCAGAAGACCTCAGGTACAGTTGAACGATAGTCTGAATAACCTCTATTTCAAAATGGATACCACAACAGTCAACTATCCCCTGGCTGAGGGAAAAGAAACATTACAGACGGTTTCTGACAGCATCAGCAGCGAACCCTAACTTCAAAATTGTAAAAGTGATTATCGGATATTTCTCCACAGCATGTCCGCAAAGCGGGTAAATTTGAAACAACTAACAGTACAGGAATCATTCGCCCCTTTCGGCGCAGAGCGCCAACATCTTCATAGCCGGGGTTCGAAGCGCAAGCGAGCCCCCGGAAAGGAAAGGATGCAACACAAGCCAAACTTCATTATTTCAAAATAATTTATACATTTGTCGTCCATTATTAATCAAAACACAAAAAAACCATGGCCAATACCTATTCCCAACATTTTTTACAAATCATTTTTGCTGTAAAAAACCGTAATGCACAAATCAATGCCGACCGGAAAGATCTTGTAGAAAAATACATCTGTGGAATAATCTCTCATTACAAGTGTAAAGTTTATGCA
>JAVBKV010000021.1:0-37933 GCA_031553885.1 Bacteroidales bacterium | reverse complement strand
CTCTTTCCGATAAACTTACAGGAAAAAGTACATTTTGGTTGGATGTTAACTCTTTAAATACTATCTTAGCCATGGCATTGTGTTGTTTTGCAACGTTAAGATAGTACATTTTAACGATATGACCAAATGCTAAAAGGGGCTGTCCGACTTTTTGGACAGCCCCTTTTTGTTTGCTGGGAGTTCGAATGAACTATTATATCGAGAGTATCCGCAGGGTATTTAATAACTCACGGTTGATGGGTTTATCGTTTTTGATAGCCTTGGAGAAGGGGACATATACGATCTTGTCATCCTGGATACCGATCATGACGTTGCGTTGGTCTTCCAGCAGGGCATCGATAGCAGCGGCACCCATACGGCTGGCAAGGATACGGTCGGTTGCGGTCGGAGAACCTCCCCGTTGAATGTGACCGAGGATTGTTACCCTTACATCGTACTGGGGATATTCTTTTTTGACCCGTTCGGCCATTCCCATCGCGCCTCCTGTAATTTCACTTTCAGCGACCAGTACAATACTGCTGTTCTTGGATTTCCGGAATCCGTTTTTGATCAGTTCTTCCAATTGGTCGACTTCGGTCCATATTTCCGGGATAATAGCAGCTTCTGCTCCGGCGGCGATTGCTCCGTTTAATGCCAGGAATCCGGCATCCCGTCCCATGACTTCGATAAAAAACAGGCGATCGTGCGAGGTTGCTGTGTCCCGTATTTTGTCGACTGCTTCCATGATCGTATTGAGTGCAGTATCATATCCGATGGTGGTATCGGTTCCGAAAAGATCATTGTCGATAGTTCCCGGCAAACCTACGATAGGCAGGTTGTATTCCTGGGCAAAAATGCGGGCTCCGGTCAGGGAACCGTCTCCTCCGATAACTACCAGGGCATCGATTCCTTCCCGCTGGAGGGTTTCATAAGCCACTTTTCGTCCTTCCGGCTCCATGAATTCCTTACAGCGAGCTGTCTTAAGAATGGTTCCTCCCTGTTGGATGATATTACTGACATTATTAGTTTTGAAAGGGATGATTTCATTGGTAATCAATCCTTTGTATCCTCTGTATATCCCTTTTACTTGCAATTCGTTGTAGATAGCAGCTCTGGTTACAGCGCGAATGGCCGCATTCATTCCGGGTGCATCACCTCCCGAAGTAAGTATCCCGATGCATTTAATCGTTGCCATAGACTTATGTATTAAAAACGGGGTAAAGTTACAATTTCTTTTTCGATATTGTTATTTTTTTATAAAACATACGCCACAAGAAACAGATTTTGGATATTCAGTTAGTCTCATATCGGCTTTACATTCTTATTCTTATCCATGGGTTCAATGTCCAATCAATTTTACGATAAAATTAGTCTGACAATAATAAATTATTGTATATATTTGTGATTTTTAGAGCTATATATGAAATACCTCAGAAAACACTGGTGGAATGTTATATTCATTTGCACCCTGATTTTAGGTTTCGCTTTTGGCATATTGGGTTTCATTGAAACTGGCGAAACAAAACATAAATTAGGCAGTTCTTTATATGAAACATTCCGATTATTTGAATTAGAATACAACTCCAGAGATATTTCCTCCAACCTGACCGTCGCGAAATGGCTTCTCTTTTTTGCCTTGCTTTGGCTAAGCCTGAAAGTGATTATTACAATCATAGCGCCTGATTTTTTCTCCAATATCAGGGTACAGCTTTTTTATAAAAAACACATTGTCATTTGTGGATTAGGTAAAACAACATCGAATCTCGTCAATGAATACAAAGGCAAGAAAATGATTATACTTGCAGAAGAACGTAACAGATACTCGGAATCATTGAAACAAAAAGGAGTAAAGCTGTTTTTCTGCGGCAGTTCTTTTGATGAGCATTTTTTACAACAAGCTAAAATCAGGCTTGCAAGCCAACTCTTTGTTGTAACCGATAACGATAAAAAGAATGTTGAAATCACACAATCGGCTTTTTCCTTGTTAAAAAAGACCAACAGAAACGATGCGCTGAAATGCTATACGTTGGTTGAAGACCGGGAACTGAAAACTCTATTGGAAGACTCTTCCTTGTTCAAATACAGAACAGAAACTTTTGACGGGATCCTTCTCCATGTCAATGAAATGGGTATAAAATACGGTTTAAGTATGACCATAGACAAGATTTTGCTCAGGAACAAGGAAACATCTCCTGAATTTCTGATTATCGGACTGACGGAAAAATCGGAGGCTATCATTCTGAATCTGGCTCATTGCTTAACCATGAACCGGGAGGTTTTTCAATTCACAATTATAGAAAGGAATCCGGAAAGAATTAGCTCATTTCAAAAAAAACATCCTTATTTACAGGACTTTGTAAAAATAGAATTTACAAATGACTTCGAGGTATCCCCCAGTAAACCTCTTACATCCATTTTTATTTGCCTTGAAAATCAAATAGAGGCAGTTAAAGCTGCCGTATCCATTCGTTATACGATTGCCAATAACCTTCCGAATATTTTTATTTTTTCCGAAGAACCGGAAAATCTGGTTGAAGTGCTGAATACGGAAGGTCATCAGGTCTTCACTTTAAATGACAAAAATATTTTCCTGATCAACACATTCGAGGAATCCATTCGATATATCGTTAAGTTAGATCCTGAGATTGAAATTCTTGCAGAAGATGCTCACAATCGCTGGCGAACGAAAGACGAACAGGGTAATTACATAGAAAAAAACGAATACGAGATAATCTCCGGACATTTTAAACAAACAAACCGCAACCAGGTATTAGATAATTACATTCGCGCATTTATCGCTACAGGGAAAAAAATCAGCACGAAGAGAGGCCGGTCAATTGTTTTTTCTAATAAAGAGATGGAAACACTGGCGATGATGGAACACCGGCGTTGGATGATCGAAAAATACAGTAACGGTTGGCGTCATGGAAGTACTCGAAAGGACGAATTTAAAATACACAACAACCTGATTTCTTGGGAAAAATTACCTGAAGCTGAAAAACAGAAGGATTATATGACAATAGAATTAATGATCAATTGGTTAAACAATAAACTATAAATAATATCATGCACGAAAATCATCTTGTAACAGGAGTAAAACGATTCTTTTCGGAATTACAAATTAAGTCCGACCATCCGGGTTCTATGCTTAAAGAGTCGCTGGAACAGTCAGTACTTGTGTTCTTAGCCGATGAAAATAAAAACACAGCCTTCGATGTCTATAATATTTTTTTCGGCACATACCGCATTGTGCTTGAAGGTTCTAAAAATCCTTTCTTAGATCTGTTGGATGTATTGAGTGCGTATGAAGAAAGAGCGGCTACATTAATAGATAAACAGAGGGATCACTACATTCATTCCGTCAACGTTTTTATTCTGGGGCTGTGTATTTATGCACATAATTCCAATTATCGCCGTCGTTTTGATGATACGGTATTAGACGAAAATAGATATCCGGAAAACTACACTACCCGGCATGAAGAATTTTTCTTTCGCTGGGGATTAGCATCGTTGTTTCACGACGTAGGGTATCCGGTTGAAATCATCGGACGACAGATTGAACATTTTCTGAAATTTGCTACGGATGCCGACCACGATAGTAAAAAAGGAAAAATAAAAGCACACCTCGCATTTGAGAATTTTCGAAGATTGAATTCCATTGCTGAGGCAACTCCCAAACAACAGTTTATCGAAGAGTTTTATGACAAGCATGCCAGCAGTGTTTATGTCGATTTGCTGCAACCGATTGATTTACTTGCCCAGAAGATACACATTGCTCTGGGTGTGCCCATAGAAGAAATAAAAGACAAACTGGATTCATTTACTGCCGACATGGCTAAGTTCGGCTTTATCGACCATGGTTTTTACAGCGCCATCATCGTACTGAAATGGTATGGTTACCTGATACAGGTTACCAAAGGAAATCCGATGCGTTTCTACAATGCCATCGTCGATAGCGCAACAGCCATCCTGTTGCATAATTATTATCGGAATGTGATGCAGAAACATTTCAAGCTTGGAACGCTTGATGCAAGTAAATACCCGATTGCCTACTTGCTGATGTTCTGCGATGAAATGCAGGATTGGAATCGGGTAGGATTTGGTATCATAGAAAAATTAAAGACACAAGCCGCCAGCGCCCATATAATGATCAATGAAAACCGTTTCAAGATTACCTATCTTGCCCAACGGGGAATTTTCAAGCAACAGTTTATAAAAGAAAAGCAGGAATTGTTCGGTTCGTTATTAAATATCCATGATATTTTTTCTGATGGATTGAAGATAGACTGCGATACGTTGGACGAAGTATTTGTAGAAGCTAAATCTGACAAATCGGTACCACGACCCGTACTTGAAAATATGGAACTGTTGGCCCGGAAAATACACGAAGATTATATCCAGAGTCAAAAAAAACAGGGTCAACCGATTTATGTAGCGGAAAATTATGATGAGTTGGAGCCATCTTCACGTTATGCCAACCTGAGACAAGCGATGAATATGGATAAAAAATTACGTAGATTAGGATATGCCCTTGTTTCATTGGATTCGGAAGAGATAGCCGAAAAGGCGCTGCCATTGGAAATTATTGAGCAATATTCAATCCTGGAGCATGACGACTGGGTAGAAGGAAAATTAAAATTCGGATGGAGTTATGCTCCTGTTCGTAATGATGAAAAGAAACAGCACAATTGCATGGTGCCATGGGAAGAACTTCCTGAATCTGAAAAGGAAAAGGATCGTAACACGGCAAGAAATATAATGAAACTTGCAAGTATGGCTGAAATGAAAGTGATTCGATTGTAGAATCTAACTTATGAAAGATAATAAATACATTCCACAGCCGATTGATACCAGTACGATCGAATTACCCGAAGACGTATTGGATTTTACTGAAGTGTTGTCGAAAAATATCCATGAAGTCTGGGCAAAGCAACGTATCGATGATGGATGGGAATACGGAGAAAAACGAAACGATCGATTGAAACAACATCCCGGAATTATACCTTATGAAGAACTCTCCGAAGCAGAAAAGGTATACGACCGGAATACGGCCATGGAAACACTTAAGGTAATTTCGAAACTGGGATTCACGATAAAGAAATAGTATTTTTCAATGGCTCACTATTAAATAAACGATCATTCAAGGAGGACACATTTATATGAACGAAAAAACGACATCAATATTAGGACAGGTAGATACAACAATAGATTCTGTAATGGATTTGTTCTCCCAAGGACATTTTTCTGAGGCATTATCGCATTGTCGCAGAATGCGTCCTATAGTAGAGTCTTCAATGACTTCATTTTCTAAAAATGATCTACCCCCCAAACCCGACTCATTTTGCATAGTCGATCTGTTAAAGAGCAATGCTCCTATGGATTGTTTGTTTCTTAGCCATTCGTGGCTCGATCTTATCTCGGTTGAACTTCTGATTTGGATTGTAGGATTCGGACAGGGCAATACCTCTCGTGATTTAGTGCGTGAAGCGTTTCGCGAAGTCGAAAGCTATCCGATCCCTTATTCGGAAATGTTAATGGAGACCGATTTTTTCAGATGGATCCTCCGGTTGGGGTATTTGCTGCCCGAAACACAAGAAGAATCTTTACGTTGGGCACATATACTAAAAGCACATTTCCCAGACGAAATATCACTGGAAACAATAGACCGAATAAAGGAACGAAAAAATTACATGGGTAAATATCAAAAAGACTGGCGAGCGTTTCAATTATTTGAATCGACTCTTGTCGCAGGAGGGTTTCGGGATCATGAAAAGAAAGAAAAGAAAGAGTGTGTGGGTACTGCTCTGGCTATTTGCGATAGTATACTAACAGCATATGAAAAAGAACAACTAAATTTTTCAAATGAAAATTATTGGAGAGAAACGCTGACTGCAATGATGTCATGGACTACCCGATTAATTGAAATCCATGATATTGTCGCGACAGATAATTCCGATTATGTAATGACGTTGAATGGTATCCTGGAGCGCCCTGTGTTTCACATCCTTCTCTTTTCCAGCAAAGGATTTATAAAAGCGTTTATTAAAAAATTAAAAAATATTCCGCGAATAAAAGAGGTGGATAATTTCCGCCTATTGGAAACAACACTTGCAGAATATCCCTCTTTTTGGCAAAGACTTTTCAGCAAAACCAAATAACACATGAAATTGAAAGAACTCAAAATATTTTTGTCCAGCACATTTAAAGATATGCATGCCGAAAGGGATTATTTGCTCACGCAAATATTCCCTAAAATTGATCTATTACTCCGTAAAAATGGGATTCGTTTGCATGTGGTGGATTTAAGGGGCAGCGAACAAGAGAGCCGGGATGAAGCTTTTGAACGCAATGTTTTCAGTATGTGTTTGAATGAAGTAGCCAAATGCCGTCCCCGGATGATTGGGCTCATTGGTTCAAACTACGGGTGGATTCCAATCAAAGCTGCGGAATCTGATGAAGTATTATTATATACCGCAAAAAAAATGGCAGCGGAACATGGAATTCGTTTAGCGGAAATAACGGAAAAAAGCATTACCCACATTGAAATCATGTACGGTATGCGTGTGATGGACCATAATAAATGTTTTTTCCTTTTCAGACAATTAGAGTGCCTGTCTCCCATGACAAAAGAGCAAGAGAGTATATACGCCAATGCTACTGAGGGAATTCAAAAATTGCAACAAGAATTGATGCTATCCTATGGCACAAGCAGAATAGCACCCGAATCTGAAATAGGACATCATCTTCAATATTATCGTGCTGTTTTCAACAACGGACAAATTACAGAATTGGAAAAATTCGGAAATCTTGTTTTCAATAACTTGCTAGCAAACTTGGCTGAAGAATTAAATACATTTGCATCTAATCGTAGAAACATCCCTTCGTGGTATATTCGCCAAATTAATTATTGGGACGATAAAGCTCTGAACACAATTCCACACCCCGAACTAAAAAATATTGTACAAAATACAAGAAAACAAACCATTACATACATTACAGGTCAGTCGGGAGTAGGAAAAAGTGTACTGATGTCTCAGTTGTATTTTGCACTACAAGATGATTATATCATTCTTCCTTTTGTATCCGGATTAGAGCCGAACATTCATGATTTGAACGAATTGATAGCCTATTTGACAAAAACGCTTGAGTTTGTTACAAAATTAATCCGATCAAAAAAGGAAGATTTTTTTACATTCCTTAATCGTGCACGTACACAAAAAGAAATAGTGATCTTATTGGATGATATAGACGCACTACAAAACCCGTTGTCGTTTTTGGAGAATAATTTTATACAACGACTTCCCGAAGGTATTCATTTTATTTGTTCCGCTTCTGAATCGTTTTTCGATAAAAAAAGCGAACAGGCAGATCTGGTTTCACTTGAACCTCCAACAGACCTCCAAGCTTATATCCGATCCATCGCGATTCGCCATGGGAAAAAGTTTGATAATGAAATACTTAAACGATTGGAAAATGCCTTATTGGTTGTCGATAGCAACCTGAATTATGCTGAATTGCTGATCCGATACCTGTTAAGTATGCGAAAAGAAGATTATGAGAAATACACCGGAGACAAAGCCCATATACAATGGATGCAGGAAGTTATCCGGACTACACCACGGTCTTTAGACGGCTGCGCGTCTCTTTTCATAGAAAGATCCGGAAACCTGGATAGAATCCTTACTATCGGAATATTGAGAATCTTGAAAGAAACACCATTAGGTCTGTGTACGGATGATTTGCGAAAAGAATTGATAAAACAAAAATTACTGATCCCTCCTCCTTTGCCAAAATATTTCTTTCATTTAAAAGGCAAGATAGAGTATAAGAAGTTTGAAAACAAGGCGAATGAAAAACTTTTTTCAATTTGTAATTTACTTCGGCCTTTATTGATTTTTGATGCAACTTCAGTCCATTGGTCACTCAAAAAAAGTATCTCCCAAAATATGAATATTTAAAAAGTAGTCACATGAAACTAAATCAATCAATCAGTGAAAGAGATGAAGACCATTTAAGAAGAAATACAGTAGAATCAAAGACAATCGAATACAATGCTATCTCGATCCTGCTTGCAATATTTGCAATTATTACATTCCTGTTCCCAATGGGTTATTCCGGATTGAGATGGTGGCACATCATGATCATGGGATTGATCACATTGATGTTTGGTGTCTGTAGACGCACAGAAGGATTTTCCGAAAAAGGAATGATGCTCATAAAAACAGCCCGCATTTTTATTCTATCCACTTTTTTTATTCTATTTTTCGTATACGTTTTTAAGTTTTGCCCCCTTGACGTGATAAAAGCCATAAAAGAAGATTTCGTAAAGAACGGGAAAATTGATGATTGGAATTCCCTTTGTCATACCTATTTCTTTTTAAGGCAAAATTTGATTTACTGTTGGGGATTGGTTATTTGCATTCATTTGATATCCATGAATAATTTATTAGTAATGCAAAGGCGGTCATTTATGCTGTCGTTATTTGCTGGTTTGATTGCGACAGGAATTTTTATTGGCTACTACGTTTTTTATTCAAATGGTCAAACGATGTCTTTTGCATTTGCCAATGCTGCTTTTATTGTCTTGGCAATTGGCTATAGGCGTTTAGCGATCCTTGAAAAATACGAACATATTTAAGTTACGAATCGGCTTATTAAATTTTACATTATGAATTGGAAAAGAGTGACCATTTTTATCAGTAGCACATTCAACGACATGCATGCCGAAAGGGATTATTTGGTAAAGGACGTGTTTCCCGAATTGAGGGAATGGTGTGAAGAACGAAAAATTCATCTGGTCGATGTCGATTTACGATGGGGTGTGACAGAAGAAGATTCCAGTTCCAATCATACCGTCTTAGCCTGTTTGAATAATATCGACGAGAGCCGTCCTTTTTTCTTGTGCTTTTTAGGCCAACGAAGAGGTTGGGTCCCCGGGAAAAAAGATATTAGTTCCGATACCTTAGACGAATATCCCGATATTTTAGAGGCGATCGGTCGGAGTTCTGTGACGGAAATGGAGATCGAGCATGCTCTTTTATCTCCAATGAGGCATATAGTCAATGGAAATGAAAAGCGGGAAATACCAGTAAGCCATGCGCTTTTTTATTTCAGAAACCCGGATTATTTAGCTGATTTAACAACTGATCAAAGGAAGATTTTTACGAATGAAGCCGAAAAGGATATCGATTTAGCCGATAAGGAACTCATAAATTTCAAGGAGAAAATTAAAACTCAATGGGGTTGTACTGTTGATTACGATTGTAACTGGGATAAAAGCGTTATTTCTCCGGAACTTCCGGAAAATACCTGTCAAGGTAGATTAATCGATTTCAATTCAGATGGAAAAGATTTAAAGAATATTATCCTCGAGCAATTGAAAGAAGAAATTATCAACGAATTTCCGGATAGAGAAAAAGTTGACTATGCTTCTGGTTTGGAAAGGGATCAGGATCAGCAAGCCTTGTTTATAGAATTAAACAGTGAAGGTTTTATCTCTCGTGAAGGCGACTTTGATGCTCTGAATGATTATGTTACGAGTGATAAGAATGGTTTGTTTATTCTTACGGCTTCTGCCGGTTCCGGTAAGAGTATGTTGCTCGCCAACTTTATCATCAAGGAAAGCAAAAAGCATCATGCCCGGTTTTTCAACCGGTTTTGTGGTGTATCCGACTTATGCTCACAGCAATATTCGCTTTGGAAAACCATTTTTGAGGAAGCTCATATTGAATGTCCCGATACTTTCAAAGAGCTGAAAGATAAAATTGAAGATTTACTGAAAGAGTTGGCCAGAGAAGAATCCGTTCTGATTATTGATGCTATTAATCAGTTACCCGATGGTTTGGAACTGTTGGATTGGCTACCCAAACGACTACCGGAAAACCTGAAAATCATACTGAGCCTGAAAGAAGATGAAAAGGATAACGAATTAATGGATCACATTGAAAAATTAAAAGAGAATGAAAACATCAGCAACTCGACTGTTAAGCCATTCAATGATAAGGAAGAAAAAAAGAAACTTATTAACGATTACCTCAAAAAATACCTGAAAGCATTAGATGATAAACAGATTGATACGATATGCGATTTTGAAGGATCAAAAAACCCGTTGTACCTAAAGATATTACTGTCAGAACTCAGAGTCTTCGGTTCTTTCGTCCAATTATCCAACGAAATGCAACAATTCGGAGAAACGCCCAAAGAAGCATTTAATACGGTATTAAATCGCCTGGAAAAGGACGTTAACTCGTTGGGTATCGTTTCAAAGGAATTTGCACCTCTGTTGTTTGGTCTTTTGGCGAATGCGAGAAACGGGCTTTCGGAAAAAGAAATCGTTTCATGCATGCAGAAAGAATTGGGTATAGACGAAGAAATGTTGATTCAAGCGATCCGATTGTTTATTCGTCAGGTCAGGCCGTTCATGGCAAGACGGGAAGGTCGAACCGATTATTTCTACGAAGCTTTTAAATTAGCTGCTCAGGAAAGATACAGCTACAAGAAAGTTCATTACAATAACCTTTTAGCAGATTACTTCAAAGAACAGGCAGATCCGGAAGCTGATTTGAGTTTCAAGGGAAAAAATATCCGGGATTTGAATGAATTACCTTATCACTTGAAAGAATCAGAGAATACAAGCTGTTTGGAGAAAATACTTTCAACCTACCTCTGGATTAAGAATAAAAGTGAACTGTCTGATATACAGAACACAATCAATGATTATCCATACGTGAAAGAAACGGAAGATAACTATTACGTCAAACTAATTGAAAAAACACTTATTCTTTCACAGCATGTTTTAAAGGAAAATATTAAAGATAATTTGCCCTCACAACTGTGGGGAAGATTGAAAGAGATCGACAACCCGGAAATCAAGGCTTTCCTGATTGATCTTGAAAAATGCACCGATTACCCGTGGCTCAAGCCCCGACACCATATGGAATCGCCCGAGGGGGCGTTGAAAATGACGCTCACGGGGCATACGGAGAACGTGAGTTGTGTATGCGTATCTCCGGATGGTAAGTATATAATGTCAGGATCAAGCGATAGTACGGTCAGAATTTGGGACTTAGCAAGACGGGAAGAAGTTCGAAGATTTGAGTTTGATAAAAAAGTGAATGTGTATGATACACGTTTCTCCCCTGACGGAAAATATATTGTTTCTGGGGCAGAATATGGCTTTGTTAGAATTTGGGACTGGGAAAATGCCAAAGAAATACAAAGACTGGATGGCCATAAAAATGGAGTAAACAGTGTGTGTTTTTCTCCCGACGGGAAATATATCGCAACAGGAGATGATAATGCTGTCCGGATTTGGGATTGGGAGAAACAGGAAGAAATATATAAGTTACAACGTATTGATAAGGTACGTAGCATATGTTTTTCTCCTGATGGGAAATATGTTGCTGCAGGAGCATTTGATGGTGATGTTTGGGTTTGGGATTTGGAAAATCGAAGAAGAGTGTGTCAATTAATGGGGCCTACAATTTATTTGACTGAAATATGTTTTTCTCCTGACGGAAAACATATTGCGGTAGGATTTGGGGATGCGACAGTAAGAATTTGGGATTGGGAGAACGGTGAAGAGATAAGAAAGTTAGATAACAGTAAAAAAGTAGGAAGTGTGTGTTTTTCTCCCGATGGGAAATATCTCGTTTTATGCTCATCTGATCTTATGGTTAGAGTGTGGGATTGGAAAACCCTCGAAGAGATAGTTATATTGGATGGACACGTTAGTATAGTAAATAGAGTCTGTTTTTCCCCTGATGGAAAGTATGTTATATCGGGCTCATGGGATAGGACAGTTAGAGTTTGGGACTGGGATAAGCAAAGAGGGGTACAAAGAGTCGAAAAACAGACAAAAAGAGTGGGTAATCTATGTTTTTCTCCCGATGGTAAGTGTATTATATCAGGATCTTGGGAGGAGAAAGTCGTCAGAGTTTGGGCACGAGAGGAGCAAAAAGAAATATTGAGATTTGAAGAGGCAAGTGAGCGTGTGTGTTTTTCTCCCGATGGAAAGTTTTTTGCTGCGGGAGGAAATGCGACTCTAAACATTTGGGATTGGAATATACAAAAAAAAATAGCAAAAGTGGAATTGGGTGAAAGTGGCAGAGGAGGCTGCATCTATTTTTCCCCTGATGGAAAATATATCGCATCAAAGGCTTGGTATAATAAAATTAACTATGTCAGCATTTGGGATTGGGCAAACGGGAAAGAAGAGCAGAGGTTGGAGGTAGGGGTAGACAAAGCAGAGAGTATGTGTTTTTCTCCAAATGGCCAATATATTGCATTGGGTTGTGGAAGTTATGGTGTAGGATTCATCCAGATTTGGGATTGGAAAAACGCAAGAGAAGTGCACAGATTTGGAGACTACAAAAAAATGCCTGTATATAGTGTGTGCTTTTCCTCTGATGGAAAATATCTTGTTTCGAGTTCTATCGATGATGCTATTAAGGTTTTCGATTGCGAAGAATGGAAAGAAGTACGAAGATTCGAATTCGAGATGAATGAAAGGACAGATGTATACTTCTCCTCTGACGATAAATATATCGTTTTAGTAGGTTCTGTTACTATTAAAATTTTGGACTGGAAAAAACAAGTTAGAGTCATCGCAATAAATACAAAAGACTCCTCGGGGGGAGGTGTTATTTCAAATGATAACCGTCACATAGCAGCAGTTGAAGCAGGCGGTCTCGGCCGGATATTAATATACGATATCGAAAATCTGTATGAAAAATTGGCAGTGTCAATGGAATCTACTCCGAAACAATCCGCTCAATTTCGACAAAAAAAAGAGAAAAAAGGATTTTTCAGCCGACTTTTTAAAAGATAAGTTTTCATTGAGTAAATAAGTTTTTTGGAGATTATGATATTATAGGAAGATCAAATGAACGAATATAAAATCATAGCGCTTGGCGGATCCGGAGGGCAGATTTGCAAAGCTCTTTTATCCCAAGGCGTTAATGTAGATAAAATTTCGTATTTCCATACCGACCAGATGATTGTGAAATACCTTGACATCAAAGACAAATTTTTAGTAGGCGAAGAAACGGGATTATGCCGTCACGAAGTAACTAAGGAATTAGTTGACAAACATTGTGATTTGTTTGAGTGTGCAACCGACCCCGATGTTCTATATATTTTAACATGCGGTTTGGGCGGAAGAACAGGAACCGGACTTATTGTTAACCTATCTAAGTTATTAGTTAAGAAAAACAGAAAATTCGTCATCGTTGTCACCATTCCTTGCAGAATGGAAGGAATACGAAAAATGGAAGTAGCATTGAGTGCTCTTTCTGAATTAGTATCTCTTCCGGATAAAAACGTTATTCCTCTTCCCATAGATGATATGATTACTCCGGGTCTGTCCATGTTTGAATTATTTGACAGAGTGGATCGACATGTGGTGGTGGTAATTAAGGGAATATTGATGAAATTTGAAGTATATTGACCAGTTACAAACTATTCCTTTCCCCGTCTGGAGGCATACCGTGCCATTGAAAATGATTAAATGTTTGCTATCTTTGTAGGTAAAGAATAAAAATTCTTATGTTCATATTATGAAAAACAAAGAACAAAAGCAGAAATGGTACGCAAGGATTAATGTCTGGTTGCCAAATCTTTATTATGTTGGTATGTTGGTGTCTTTAATTTTTATTATGGCACAGGTTTTTTATGCAAAGCGCTCCATGGTGGAATCGAGTGAGTGGGAAAAAGCAAAAATGACGATTGAAAATATCGAGCGATTTAAATTGGAAATGAGTAAATCCCCGTTAGCCAGTACTCATGTCTGGACACGTGCAGACATGATACTTCCTGATTTTTCAACCTCCGAAGGACGGAGTTCTTCTCAGGCAGATACCCTGCGTTTGCTCTATTGGTCCCTCTTTGAAGATAGCATTAAGAGCAATGAAGAAGTTAAGAGAGAGTTTGCAGGAGAGCTTGAGCGAATGATAGATGCGATGAATGCGTTTGCTTACCCGATAGTTATGGGATATGCAAGCGAAATGGGATCTTATCAAAACGTATTAAAACAGTATTATATGTACGGATCCTTTATAATGCCTTTCGCTTTCGAACTATATCCGAATACTGGTTTTCATGCAAAACTTTTATATAAATTATGGAGGATCAGGTATGAGTTAATGGTTGTCGATAAGACTTTGGAAATCCCAGGTAAAGAGTCTTTCGAAAAAATGGAAAAAAATATAGATAATATGCTCTTCTTTGAAGGTACCGAAATTACGGAAACATCACTCAAAAAATATAAGAAAAAGTTGAATAGAGAATTAAAAAAAATGCAAAGGGAA
Source organism: Bacteroidales bacterium (assembly GCA_031553885.1). Taxonomy (GTDB): domain Bacteria; phylum Bacteroidota; class Bacteroidia; order Bacteroidales; family Azobacteroidaceae; genus JAVBKV01. The sequence continues at coordinate 23,648 of JAVBKV010000021.1, read as the reverse complement.
ATAGAAGAATTCAGGAAAATCAATTTAGAATAATTAGATAAATATTTAAGTATTTATGATAGCTATTGTAGAATAGCATCGTCTTTGTCTTCTACAAATAAAACGGAAAAAGCAGCGATAAAAAGGAATATTCCTGCCATTACGATGGCATAGATTGCCTGTGAATCAAAGATCCGCTTTACAATCGGGCCACCTAGTATGCCGTTTATAATCTGAGGAATCGTAATGAAAAAATTGAAAATCCCCATGTAGATACCCATCTTTTTGGCCGGAATGGATCCGGCAAGGATCGCATAAGGCATGGCCAGAATACTTCCCCAAGCCATTCCTATTCCGAGCATCGGCAGCAGAAGCATCTTCGGATCGGAAATGAAATAAATGGAAATCAGTCCCAATCCTCCCATGGTTAATGAAAATGCATGAGTTCTTTTTCTGCCGATTTTTTTAGCAATAGCCGGAAGAGCAAACGCATAAACCGCCGATACGGCATTGTAAACACCGAAAATAATACCCACCCAGTTTCCAGCATTTTGAAACGTTTCCGAGGAGGTGTCGTGGATATCGGTTCCGTATACATGTACGGCGATGGCCGGAGTAGTAAACACCCACATGGAGAATAAGGCAAACCAGGAAAAAAACTGTACCACGCCCAATTGCTTCATCGTGTTGGGCATATTCCGGAAATCTTCATAAATCGCTTTGAAAAAATTCCTGTCATTTTCCACGGGTTGACACCCGTGGTTATTGATATTTGTCCGCTCCGCGGACGCTTGGTTGTCTTGATTCCTTTCATTTCCTTCATTTTCATACATTTCCGGTGGATATTCTTTCGTTGAGAAAATGGTCCACAAAATGCTACCTAATAATATAGCGGCACCTATGTAAAAGGAAAAGATGACGTTGTCAGGGATATGACCTTCCGGGGCTGTTTTGGAAATTCCGATCCATTCGGCCAATATGTAAGGCAGCCAGGAGCCCAGCAGTGCACCGATGCCGATCAGGGTCGTTTGTACCGAAAAACCAAGAGTCCGCTGATCGGAAGGCAACAGGTCGGCCACCAAAGCCCGGAAAGGCTCCATGGCTATATTGATGGATGCATCCATTATCATCAGCATTCCGGCTCCGATAAACATGGCCGGGGCAATAGCCGTAAGCATGGCAGAGTTGGGCATCAGTACCAGTGCTATGGATGTAAGCAAGGCGCCAGCCAGGAAATAAGGCTTTCTCCGGCCCAACCGGTTCCAGGTTTTATCACTGAAATGTCCGATGATGGGTTGGACAATCATTCCGGTAAGGGGAGCTGCTATCCAGAACCAGGAAAGATGTTCGACGTCGGCGCCGAAACTTTGCAGGATGCGGCTGGCATTTGCATTTTGCAACGCGAAGCCGAACTGAATACCCAGAAATCCAAAACTCATGTTCCAGATATCTGCGAAAGACATATGTTTTCGTTTCATAACTACTATAACACGTTATTTTTTATTTTGTTGATTCCCTGACTACCAACCGGGTCTTAATTATTTTACTGACACATCCTTCCTTTTTTTCTTCTCCGTTGAGCCGGTCGATGAGTAATCGCATGGCGGTAGTGCCAACTTCGAAACCATGTTGGTCGACGGTAGTAAGACCCGGGTCGGTCGCTTCGGAAATATAACTGTTGGAAAATCCACAAACGGAAATATCTTCGGGTATACGGAATCCTGATGCTTTGATCTTCCGTATGCAGTAGGCAGCTACTTCGTCATTAATGGCAAAAATAGCATCCGGACGGTCTGTGAGGTTTAAAAGCCGGTGGACAATTTCACCTGCAAGGAGAATGGTATCGCAGATTGGCATCAGGGAAGGCTCTACCTGGATTCCGTTTTTTCTCAGAGCATCTTCATAACCCATGCGCCGGTTGTTGGAAATGGTCAGGTGGGTAGGGGCTCCCAGAAAAGCAATTCGCTTACACCCCGTTTGAATCAGGTGATTGACGGCATTAAAAGTGCCTGTATAATCATCTACGACAACCCGGTCCGTATTGATTCCTGTACAGATACGATCGAAGAAGACCAGGGGAATTTCGTTGTCCAATATTTCCTGGTAATGGTCGAAAGTGGTGGTTGTTTTGGATACGGAGGCAAGCACGCCGCACACGTGGGCGGAAAGTAAAGTCCGTGTGACTTTAATTTCCCTGTTATAATCTTCATTGGACTGGCAGATGATCAGGCTGTAGTCTTCTTTTTCTGCTTCTTCCTGCATCCCGGATAAAACAGATGAAAAGAAATAATGAACTATTTCCGGAATAATTACACCGATGGTTTTGTTTTTATTGGTACGTAAACCTAAAGCCAGGGCATTAGGTTTGTAACGATGCTCGTCAGCGAATTTTCTAACCCTGTCTTTCGTTTCCCTGCTGATATCGGGATGATCCTTCAACGATCTTGAAACGGTAGATGTGGATAGACTTAATGCTCTGGCAATATCTTTCAGCGTGATTTGCCTTTTTTCCATGGTATTCTTGTTAGTGTTTCCAAAGGTAGTTATAAAAATTAAAATATCAAAATGCAATCGTTTGCATGAAATTTTCTAAGGAAATCCTTATTTTAAAAAACAAAATAATAGCAAAGAAGGTTATACCTGTAGTTATATTCTATGCAATCGTTTGTGTGAACGTTTGCGTGAAAAATAATCTAAATGTTTGTTATTTATGAATATAGCTTGTTAAATTAATTGTAAGTTTGTAACATTAATTAATGATAAATATGTATTATTAACCTTAATATAAATTTTTTATATGGAGAAAATATTATTCTTTTCTGTAAAAAAGGTTTCCCTGTTTCTTTTTATGTTTTTTATGTTTGCGTTATCGTCATTCGGACAAGATGTGGCGGTAAAAGGGCAAGTGAAAGATCAGAATACGGGAGAGCCGCTTATAGGAGCTGATGTAATGGTAAAAGGAACATCCCGGGGTGTTATTACGGATGCGGATGGTAATTTTACTCTCGAGGTTCCTTTTAAGAGTGTGTTGGTTATAACTTACCTGGGTTATGCCACATTGGAAGTGCCGGTCGATCCGTCCAGGGCGATGACTATCCTGATGAAAGAGGATACAAAATTATTGGATGAGGTTGTTGTGATCGGTTACGGGCAGGTTCGGAAAAGGGATGCGACGGGAGCCGTAATTTCTGTCAATCCGGATGAAATGAATAAGGGTATTACAACTTCGCCTCAGGATTTGCTGGCTGGTAAAGTAGCCGGTGTTTCTGTTATATCGGACGGCGGACAACCGGGAGGGAAGTCTACTATCCGTATCCGTGGAGGATCTTCATTAACAGCCAATAATGATCCGCTTGTCGTAATTGACGGAGTAATTATGAACACCAAAGACCTGGCTGGTATGAGTAATCCGCTGAATGCGGTAAATCCAAACGATATCGAATCTTTCAGTGTGTTGAAAGATGCTTCTGCAACTGCTATTTATGGTTCCAGGGCTGCCAATGGTGTGATTTTAATTACGACCAAGAAGGGGAGCTCTGGTACATTGTCGGTGAATTATTCCGGTAGTATGACCGTCAGTACTCCACGTGATAAAATAGACGTATTGAATGCGGATCAATACCGGGATCTGATTACCCTCAATCCGATTACCACTGATGCCATGATTACTGCTCTAAATATGTATCCGGATACAAGTACCGACTGGCAGGATGTTATTTTTCAGACATCATTGAGTACGGATCATAGTTTAAGCCTGTTGGGTACGGCGGGTGATTTCATGCCTTATCGCATTTCTCTCGGTTATACGAATAATGAGGGTATCCTGAAGACATCTAATTTTAAGCGTTATTCGGGAGATATATCCTTAAATCCGTCTTTCTTTGATAAGCATTTGAATATCAATCTGAATGCCAAAGGAGCGTATATAAAAAACAAGTTTGCCGATACCGGTTCACTCGGTGCTGCGATTGCTTTTGACCCGACCAAGCCGGTAAAGAATGATAATTACAAGTATGGCGGATTTTATACTTGGACAACAGATGGCACTCCCAATGGGACCAAGACAGGATCGTCGACAACTAACCCGGCTTCATTACTGGGAATGACGGATGATCATTCGACGGTAAAGACGTTTGTTGGTAGCGCCCGGTTCGACTATAAACTCCATTTCTTTCCGGATCTTAAACTATTTTTGAATTTAAGTACGGATTATGGGACAAGTGACGGACAAAAATACATTCGTCCCGATGCTCCTTCGAATTACGGAACGGATCCGTTGAGGACCGGTCGTAACGAGACTTATACGGAAACAAATAAAAATAATTTGTTGGAATTTTACGGACAGTACATGAAAGATGTCGAATCGATAGAGAGCCATTTTGACGTGATGGGCGGATATTCGTACCAGGCTATTACGAATGAAAAGGACCAGACCAATTATTTCCTGTCCCGGAATGAGACCAATTTTGGTGAAAATACGGAAATTGACGGACAACCTACTTCTGTGGGTAGCAAATCAGTATTGATTTCTTTTTTCGGACGGTTCAACTATTCGTTTAAGGATCGTTACCTGTTGACATTTACGTTGAGGGATGATGCTACTTCCCGTTTTTCCAAAGATAATCGCTGGGGACTTTTCCCTTCAGTGGCATTAGGCTGGAGGTTGAACGAAGAGTCGTTCCTGAAAGATTATGAATCGCTTAGTAACCTCAAGCTTCGTTTGGGTTGGGGTGTTACCGGTCAGCAATACCTTTCCAATGATGCTTACCCATACCTGTCTTATGTGAAAATGGGAAGAGGAGGAGCTTATTTCCCGATGTTTAATCCGGCAACAGGACTGATTGAATATGTCAATGTGGCGGCCATTACGGCTTCTAATCCGAATCTGAAGTGGGAGGAAACCACTACCTGGAATGTCGGTTTGGATTATGGCTTTTTGAATAATCGCATCAACGGATCATTGGATCTGTATTACAAAAAAACAGACGACTTGCTGAATGACAAAATCAACAAGCCAGCCGGTACCGATTTTGCCGAGTATGTATTGTCCAACATCGGTTCGATGGAAAACAAGGGAGTCGAGTTTTCTATTGATGCAACGCCGGTGGTAACGGACGATTTTACATGGAACGTGGGTTTCAATATTGCCTACAACAAATCGAAGATTACCGCTCTCACCGCTAATGATGCGACAACTACTTCTCCGGGATATCAGTTTGAATCGACCGGAGGTGACGGAGGTAAATCCATTAAGATTCACAGTGTCGGGTATGCTCCCGGAACCTATTATGTTTATCAGCAGATATACGATACAAACGGGAAACCGATCGAAGGAGCCTATGTGGATAAAAACGGCGATGGAGCAATCAACAGCGACGACTTGTTCCATTATAAAAAACCGACGGCCAACGTTCTGATGGGATTCAGTACTAAAGTGATCTACAAAAACTGGGATCTGGGATTCAACGGACGGTCCAGTATCGGTAATTACAATTATAATTCGTATGCAGCCAACAATGCGGCGTTGAATGTTACCGGTCTGTTTGGCAACAACTTTTTGAGCAACCGTCCGCTTTCGGCGTTGGAAACCAATTTTCAGGAACGTCAGCGTCAATCCAGTTATTACGTACAGAACGCTTCCTTTGTGAAGATTGACAACATCACGTTGGGTTATTCTTTCAAGAACCTGGGATCCCGGGAAATCGGATCGTTGCGGGTATATGCAACCGTACAGAACCCGGTGGTGATAACCAAGTATAAAGGCTTGGATCCGGAAGTAGAAAACGGTATGGATAATAATTTGTACCCTCGTCCACTGGCGTTTATTTTCGGAGTTAATATGAGTTTCTAACGTTTAAAAAACAAATCAAGATGAAAACATTCACAAAATATAGTTTCTTGTCTTTCTTGGCAGCAGGCGTCTTTTCGTTGTTGTTATTCAACTCCTGCCTGGATGATTTGGATCAGACACCGCCAAAAGATAAATCCAAAGAAGATTTATTGAATCCGGAGGGATGTATGAATTTGTTGAGTAAGATTTATACGGGTTTCAGTCTTTCGGGAATCAAAGGCCCGAGTGGCGATGATAAATATGGAGAAAATGATTTGATAGCTAGTGATGGGGACCAGGGGTCATTGGTTTTCCTTCGCGGCTTAATAACCATGCAGGAGTTTCCGACCGATGAGGCTCTCTGGAACTGGAGGGACCCGGGAATCGTGGAAGTGATCAGTATGAACTGGGATTTTACGACCAAGTATGCTTATACTTTTTATCAACGTTGCATGCTGAACATTCGTTATTGCAAAGAATTCCTGGACCTGTATCCCGAAGGATCCACTATTGTTCCTAATATAGACCAGCTCAGGGATGAGGTGAGAGCTATTCGTGCGCTGAATTATTATTACCTGTTGGATATTTACGGAAACCCCGGAATTATCTGGGACGATTCTCCTACGGATGATCCTTCCTGGTTGCCCGAACAGATCGGAAGAAAAGCGCTTTTTGAAAAATTGGTTGCCGAATTAAAATCGATCGAACAAAATAATAAACTTCCGGAAACGCCTTCATTGGCTACTTACGCCAGAATGACCAAACCGGTGGTATGGACCCTGTTGGCTAAATTATACCTGAATGCCCAGGTGTATTCCGGAACAGCCATATATGGAGAAGCTGCGGCTTATTGTAAAAAAGTGATGGAAGCTTATCCCGAATCCGGATTGGAATCCAATTATGCCAACCTGTTTTGTGCGGAAAATGATAAATGCCTGAACGAAATTATCTTTACGATTCCGTTTCACGAAACCAATACAATCAGTTACGGAAGTACGATTCTGTTGACTTTCGGAGCTTATGGCGGCGCTATGAACCCCAACTGGTTTGGTTGTAACGGTTCCTGGACTTGTCTGAAACCCAAAGAAACATTGGTTAATTTGTTCAACGAGTCACCGGATGCCGGACTGGGAAAATACAAAAATATTGTCAAAAAAGATAAACGGTATTTGTTTTTCGATATTAAAACATACGGAGCAGCTCCTAAGGGAACAGACCCCGCCTGGCCGTTCGACGGACAAGGAAACATTGTTTATGATGTGAAAGAAAGGCGTTCGCTTCAATCTAAGATGGAAGACTGGGACAGCGGATTGCTATCCTACAAATTCAATAACCTGGGATGGAACGGAGCGAGAACAACTCCGACCAACAACCCCAATACTGATTTTCCTTTATTCCGGTTGGCCGATGTATACCTGATGTATGCGGAATGTGCTGTACGGAATGCTGAAGGAACGGATAAAACAGAAGCTTTGCGCCTGGTGAATCTGTTGAGAACAAGAGCTTACGGTGACAATTCCGGTAATATCAACTCCAATCAATTGACAGCGTCTTTCATTCTGGATGAAAGAGCACGTGAATTATACTGGGAAGGACACCGAAGAACCGACCTGATCCGTTACGGATTGTTTACCAGCGGTTATGCATGGCCTTATAAAGGAGGATCACAGGAAGGAGTTGCTGATCTTGACAGCAAGTTTAACTTGTATCCGATCAGTGATAAGGACCTGACGTCCAATCCTAAATTGGTTCAGAATCCTGGATATCAAACTCTGGGCTCGAAATAAATGAAGGGAATAATGCTTAATGCATATCCACAGAGCAGACAAATATCAATAACCATGGGTGGGTAACCCGTGGAAAAGAAAAATACAAAAAACAGATTCAATTATGAAATACATCAATCATATTTTAGCGTCGATTTGTTTGATAGGGCTTTTTACTGCCTGCAATGATGAGACAGAGCCGGTATACACGGGTGCGAATATTGTTTCCGCCCAGTTTACCAGCCCGCAATCCGGCAAGTCGTATGTATTGACTCCGGAGCATGATCAGGATGCAATGGATACGTTTCAATGGAGCGTTACGGATTTCGGAATTCCGGTAGGCATTCGTTACGTCATGCAAATGGATAAATCGGACGGGGATTTTTCAAAACCGTATGTCTTGGTTAACGGAACTACGGCTAGTCAGGTGACATTGACCGTAAAACAGGTGAATGATGCCATGATGGCGCTCAAATGCCTGGAAGAGGCACCTACCTCGATGAAATTCCGGTTGGTTACGCAAGCCATGGGAGGAGAATCAGGAACGACAGCGTTATCTTTCCCCGTTCAGTATTCTTCCGATTATCCGTTGACTATCACTCCTTACAAGGGAGAAATTCCTGTAAAATCTCCTTTATATATTGTCGGTAGCGTTTTCGAACCCGGTTATAGCTGGACCAATTCGCTGGATGCTGTTGGAACGGGTTTGCAACCCTTCTATTCCGATAATAATGTTCTGGGTGACGGAAAATATACTTATACCGGTTATTTCCCGGCAGCAAAAGAAATGAAGTTTGTTGTTAATCCCGGTTCCTGGGAAGTTCAGTACGGATTAGATTCACCTGGAAAACTTCGTGCCAGGGATGCTTCGGGTGAAGGAGGTAATATTCCTGTTCCGGATGGTGGCGGTTGGTATCGACTGGATGTAGATATCGTTGCCCTGACTTATAGCTTTACCAAGGTGGTAGATCCTTCTGCCGAATCTCCTTATAGTTCGGTTATCGTTAAGGGAGATGCTGTGACCGGAGGTGAGGTTGCTATGACTCAATTCAGTGAAAACCCGCATATCTGGCTGGTTCAAAGTACTGCACTGAATCTTTCCGGTGATGGGGTGATCTTTGAAACAAATACCGGAGAATATTGGGGATGCCCGGCAGATACGGACGATTCTTTCCCGTTTGGCAAGGGTTCCAACAATGACGATATTTTTATTAAACCGCTGAATGAGGGTAATTATTGCATCATGTTCAACGACCTGACGAAGCAATATACTTTTGTAAACTTGAGTAAGTATTGATATTAAAAACGGATGATTATGAAAATAAGAAATATTTTAGGATTATTGTTTACTTTACCCGTATTGTTTGTGGCATGCGGGGATGATTCGGATATCACGCCTAATCCGCCTGTTCCGGAAATTGTAACGGAACCTACGGTTCTTAATGTTCCGCAAACGAGCACTTTCGTTTTGTCGGCTACTGATCCGAGTCAGGAAGTATTCAAATTGACATGGACTCCCGATGTTCACCGCTTGGAAAATCCGGTCTTTGATGTTCAGATTGATTTGTCCGGAAATAACTTTAATAATGTTCAGTCCCTGGCAAAGGTAACGGCCTATGAATATTCCGTAACAGCGGAAAACCTGGATGCTGTTATTGTTAAGAAGCTGAAGCAAATTGTGAATAGTCCTCAAAAGTACGATATACGCGTGGTTACGATGCAGGGTTCAGCAGTCATTGAATCCAGTGCTTCCAATATATATTCTCCGACCATTACAGCCTATTCAGGTTATCCGGCTACACTTTACCTGGCTATCAAAGGACAGGATATTACGACCGCTCCTCAGTTTACCAATACGGCCGACGGTGTATTCAACCTGGTATTGGATCTCCAAGGAGGAGAAGAATATAAATTTGTTCAGGTACAGGAGTTAGGTAAATTACCTGAATACATCGCTTCCTCTGTGGTTGTCGATCAGGAAGCTGATATTCTGGACGGAACAGGTGTCTATTCTCCGAAATTCGAAGGGGTAAAATCCACTTACAACATTGTGGTTGATTTTACTACGAAGAAAACGGTAATCCACTACAATTTCCCGGAAAATCTCTATTTGGTAGGCTCAATTAATAATTGGGATGTAGAAAATGCTCCTGCGTTTACTAAAGTGTCGGAAGGCGTTTTCGAAATTATTCGTGACCTGCAACCCAATGATGAATTCAAGTATGTTCAGGAGCAATCCTGGAATAAGCCGGACTTTATTTCTTCTTCTACGGAAGTGGGAGTTGAGGCTGATTTGCTGCCTGGAAACGGATCCAATTCTCCTAAGTTCGCGGGTAGTACGGCTTCTTACAAGATTTTAGTCGATTTCAATGCGATGAAGACCAAAATTACGGCAGCCCTTCCTGGTAATTTGTACCTGACAGGAGATGCTTACAGAGGCTGGAGCTGGGAAGCAGGTAATTACGCTCAACTGATTCCGATTAATGGAACTCCGGGTACTTTCTGGACTGTTATTTACCTGAAAAAGGGTGGATTTAAATTTTCTCCGGTTTCCGACTGGATAGGTGACTTCGGAATCAGTACTGAAAATACGGATGCGATTGGAGAATATACATTCGGGTCCAATAACATCAATGTGGCGACGGAAGGTTATTACCAGATCCTGGTGAATGCCGGAGCCAAAACCATTTCGATTACAACTCCTAAAGTGGTATTGAAAGGGGATGCGGCGTCTGCTGGTTGGGATGCAAATTATTCAACAGATCCTTTTACTATCGATCCGACTAACAAAATGCAGATGATTTCCCCGGCTTTTGCCAAAGACGCGGAATTGAGAATGTATGTCGAGTTTCCGGGAATCGACTGGTGGAAATCCGAATTCATTGTATTGGATGGTAAAATTGTTTACCGGGGTAATGACGGTGATCAGCAGCGGGTCAATGTGGTAAAAGGAGGTCATATTACGTTGAATTTCGATGCTGGTACGGGCGCTATTCAATGATGTTTTTATGAAAAGGGTATTACCGGTTATATGGTTTCTGTTTGGTTGCCTGACAATAGAGGCTCAGATCATAACGACTGTTCCGTCTTTTGTTACGGAAGAAGGTAGCATCGAAGTCATTTTCGATGCTACCCAAGGAACAGCCGGATTGAAAGGATATACCGGTGATGTCTATGCACATACCGGTGTAATCACAAGTAAATCGACTTCCGGATCGGATTGGAAGTATGTAAAAGCAGCATGGGGAGTCAATCTTCCGGCCTGTAAAATGTCGTCGTTGGGAAATGACCGGTGGAAACTGGTTATTTCGCCGGATATCCGGGGTTATTATAATATAACGGATGCCTCGGAAACAGTACGGCAACTGGCTTTTGTATTCCGGAGTGCCGATGGTAGCCGGGAAGGAAAGGACACCGGAGGAAAAGACATTTATGTAGAGGTGTACAAAACCGGTTTGAATGTGGTATTTCTTCAACCGGCAGCGGAGATAAGCTTCATTGAGACAGGAAATTCCTTGCTGTTTTCGATTCAAACGAGTCAGCCGACAACCATCCGGTGTCTGGTTAACGGTACATCCGTGAAAGAAGCACAACAAACATCTTTATTGAGTTTTGATCATACATTCGATATACCTGGTGACTATGAAGTGGTAGCCGAAGCAGGGATAGCTCCGGACCTCGTTCGGGATACGGTTCGCGTTATGGCACGTCCTGCCGTAACGTACGAACCGCTTCCGGCGGGTACCCGTTCCGGTATTAATGTTGTGAATGATCAGACCGTGACTCTGTGTTTATATGCTCCTTATAAGGATTTTGTATACCTGACCGGTGATTTCAATGACTGGCGGATCAGTAATGATTACCTGATGAAAAAAGACGGTGATTACTGGTGGCTGACGTTAAATACAATACAACCGGGACTGGAGTATGCCTTCCAATACCTGGTCAATGGAACTTTAAGGATTGCAGATCCTTATACGGATAAAGTCCTGGATCCATGGAATGACCGGTATATCCCGTCTTCGGTATACCCTGATCTGAAACCTTATCCCGAAGGAAAAACCGAGGGAATTGTTTCGGTGTTTCAAACCAGGCAATCTTCTTATTCCTGGACGGTGACGAATTTTCAACCGGTAGTCAAAGAAAAAATGGTAGTCTATGAAATGCTGATCCGTGATTTTACTTCGGAACATACTTTCAGATCTGCCATGCAAAAACTGGATTACCTTCATTTGCTCGGAGTTAATGCCGTCGAACTGATGCCTGTCAACGAATTTGAAGGAAACAGCAGTTGGGGGTATAACCCATCGTTCTATTTTGCCGTGGATAAATATTACGGGACAAAAAACGATTTGAAAGCTTTCGTAGATGAGTGCCATAAAAAAGGAATGGCAGTTATTATGGATATGGTGTTGAATCATTCCTTTGGAGAATGCCCGTTGGTACAGTTGTACTGGAACAATACGACCAATACTCCTGCAGGAAACAGCCCCTGGTATAATGTGACTTCTCCGAATCCGGTGTATTCCTGGGGGTATGATTTCAATCACGAAAAGCCGCAGACACAGGCGCTGGTCGACAGCATCAACAGTTATTGGATGAGCGAGTATAAAATAGACGGATTCCGGTTCGATTTCACCAAAGGATTTACTCAAAAACCAGGTGACGGTTGGGCGTATGATGCTTCCCGTATTGCCATTCTGAAACGGATGAAGTCGGAGATTCAGAAACGCAAATCCAATGCTATTGTTATCTTCGAACACTTGACGGAAAATTCAGAAGAAACTGAACTGGCCGATGATGGCATCTTGTTATGGGGAAATATGAATGATAATTATTGTCAGTCGAGTATGGGATATTCGGATCGGGCCGACTTGTCGGGAAGTATTTATTCCCAACGGAATTTTCATCAACCGAATTTACTTGCTTACATGGAAAGCCATGATGAAGAACGGATGATGTACAAGAACCTGCAATATGGAAACGGAAGTGGAACCTACAGTGTGAAAAGTTTGAGTACGGCACTGGACCGGATCAAACTTTCTTCCTGTTTTTACCTGGTTACACCGGGACCGAAAATGATCTGGCAGTTCGGCGAACTGGGGTATGATTATTCGATCAATTATTGTGAAGACGGAACAACCAATGAGGATTGCCGGACTTCTCCGAAGCCTGTTCGCTGGGATTATTTCTCAGATCCGCAACGGAAAAAACTGTACGATGTTTTCAGTGACTTGAATTACCTGAAAACAAACTATCCGACATTCTCAACTTCAGATTATTCTTATTCCCTGTCGGGATTACTGAAATCTTTTGTATGGAGACACCCGGAAATGAATGCCTTTACTGTCGGTAATTTTAATGTGACCCAGGGATCAGTAAACGTTACTCTGCCGCATGCAGGTAAATGGTATGAAGCATTTACCGGAAATGAAATTGATGTTTCTTCAACAACTTATTCCGTATCGCTTCAGGCTGGAGAATGCCGTTTGTATACGGACAAAAAGATAAGTATGCCTACGGGAATGGTGAATGTTCCTGCCGACAAAGGATCACTTACTATTTATCCGAATCCGGTAAGTGACGTATTGAATATCAGATCAGAAGGATTGTTGTCTGAAAACCTGAAAGGGATTATCTCTGATTTATCCGGAAGAATAGTAATGCGGTTCTCGAATACAGAAAGTCTGAATGTTACCGGATTGGACCGCGGTGTTTATTTGTTGAAAGTTAAAACAAACCAGGGAATCAAAACAATTAAATTTATAAAGAAATGAGCCTTGGCTCTTTCTGGTCGTTCTTTGACATAATTGCTTGCATACTATTGTTTTTTTGAACAAAATGTTGTAACTTTGTTTGTTATAAAGAGAGAAAAAGTATGACTACATTAACGATTAACATCGATGATAGTACTCCTGCAGGAAAACGTTTCCTGAGCTTTTTGAAGACGCTTAGCTTTGTTTCTATTGTGAAGAAAACGAAAGAATCAAGGTTAGATAAGGCGTTGGATGATGTCAAAAAAGGAAAAGTTTATACGGCCGAGAGTGCAAAAGATTTAATAGAAAAAGCACTGTCTTAAAAATTCATGTACCACCTTAACTATACGAAGCAATTTAAGAAAAGTCTTAAATTGTGTAAGAGAAGAGGCTATGACCTTAATTTATTAGAAAAAGTACTGTCTATTCTGGAAAGAGAAGGCGAATTACCTTTGGAATATAAACCTCATAAACTACAAGGGAAATATATCAGATGCTGGGAATGTCATATTCAGCCGGACTGGTTATTGATCTGGATGCAAAATGATAAAGAACTTCTTATATTGTTGTTGGATACAGGAACTCATTCGGACTTGTTTTAATTAATCATTGTAGACAATAATAGCATGCAGGTGATTTGTCTGTTTGTGTGATTGTCAGGATGTTTAAATTTTAAAAAGAAATATGAGAAATATAGGACTTGTTTTAATGATGATGGTGCTTACAGTTCAACTCTCGGCACAGGAATTGGTTTCTCCCAACGGAAACCTGAAAATGACTTTTTCCGTTCAAAATGGATTTCCGGTTTATTCACTGACATATAAAGGAAAGGACGTAATTAAACCGAGTAAACTGGGACTGGAATTGAAAGCCGAAGATACCTGGGTGGAGTTTGGTGAAGAAATGAAAGTCAAAACACCGCAGCCGGATGCCAATACTTCCCTGTTCGATCAATTTGCTCTGGTCGATAGCAAACAATCCAGTTTGGACGAAACCTGGCAACCGGTTTGGGGAGAAGTAAAAAACATACGGAATCATTACAATGAATTACTGGTGACATTAAATCAAAAAAGCACGGACCGGAAGCTGATGATCCGTTTCCGGTTGTTCGACGATGGATTGGGGTTCCGGTATGAATTTCCGTTACAGGATAACTTGATTTATTTTGTCATCAAAGAAGAAAAAACACAGTTTGCCATGGCTGGAGATCATAAAGCGTTCTGGCTGCCGGGCGATTACGATACACAGGAATACAGTACAACTACTTCTGATTTGTCGGAAATCAGGGGATTGATGAAGTCAGCCATTACACCAAACTCTTCGCAGACTCCTTTTTCTCCGACCGGAGTACAAACACCTTTGATGATGAAAAGCAAGGATGGATTGTATATCAATTTACATGAAGCGGCTCTGGTCGATTATTCCTGTATGCACCTGAATCTGGATGACAAAAATATGATCTTTGAATCCTGGTTGACTCCTGATGCCCAGGGGAATAAAGGATACATGCAGGCGCCTTGTGAATCGCCCTGGCGGACGGTCATCATAAGTGATGATGCCCGGGATATCCTGGCTTCCAAACTGACTTTGAACCTCAATGAGCCATGCCGGTATGCCGATGTATCCTGGATTAAGCCGGTCAAGTATATCGGAGTCTGGTGGGAAATGATTACAGGAAAAAGTACCTGGGCCTATACCGATCTTACTTCTGTAAAACTGGGTGAAACGGATTATTCCAAAACAAAACCCAACGGAAAACATGGAGCCAATACTGAAAACGTAAAACGCTATATTGATTTTGCCTCTAAACACGGATTTTCACAGGTGTTGGTGGAGGGATGGAACATCGGCTGGGAGGACTGGTTCGGTAAATCCAAGGATTATGTCTTTGATTTCCTGACCCCTTATCCTGATTTTGATGTAAAAGGGTTGCAGGCTTATGCTCAAAGTAAGGGTGTCCGGTTAATGATGCATCATGAAACATCGGCTTCTGTCCGGAATTATGAGCGACATATCGATCTGGCCTATCAGTTTATGGTAGATAATGGTTATAATGCCGTGAAAAGCGGTTATGTCGGCAATATTATTCCACGAGGAGAGTTCCATTACGGGCAATGGTTAGTCAACCATTACCTGTATGCTGTGAAAAAGGCGGCTGATCTTAAAATCATGGTGAATGCGCATGAAGCGGTCCGGCCTACCGGGTTGTGCAGGACATATCCTAATCTGATTGGAAATGAATCGGCCCGGGGAACCGAATATGAAGCTTTCGGCGGAAACAATGCGGATCATACGACTATTCTTCCGTTTACCCGCTTGATCGGTGGGCCGATGGATTATACTCCGGGTATTTTCGAAACCCGGATTGAAAAAATCAATCCGGATAATCATTCGTTTGTACACAGTACTCTGGCCCGGCAACTGGCCTTGTATGTTACGATGTACAGCCCTTTGCAGATGGCGGCTGACTTACCGGAAAATTATGAACGATTCATAGACGCTTTTCAGTTTATCAGGGATGTAGCTGTGGATTGGGACGACAGCCGTTATTTGGAAGCCGAACCGGGAGATTACATTACTGTTGCCCGTAAAGCGAAAGGTACTGACGACTGGTTTGTCGGTTGTTCCAGTGACGAGAATGGCCATGCTTCTGAATTGAAATTAGACTTCCTGGATCCGGGAAAAAAATATACGGCAACGATTTATGCGGATGCTAAAGATGCACACTATGAAACCAATCCGCAGGCTTATGTGATTCAGCAAAAACAGGTAGATAATAAAACAACGTTGAAATTAAAAGCAGCTCCAGGAGGAGGATATGCGATTTCTATTCGAATGAAAAAATGAAAAAAATGAATATAATGAAAAAAATAAATCCCCACCTCCCCAAATGGCCGCGTAGCGGTCAAACCTTTGTAGCCACGGGTGTCAACCTGTGGATGAAAATGAAAATGGTGATTGTTTTGATTTTTTTATTGGGTTGTACCATTGGAGTTTATGCACAGTCACAGTATGCAGAAGTGTATCCTTCCAATTGGTGGGTGGGTATGAAGCACAATGAAGTTCAGTTGTTGTTGCATTCACAATATCCGGATTTCAGCAAAGAAGACGTGAAAATCAATTATCCGGGAGTAGAGTATACGGGAAAGTATACGTTTGAGAACGGTAAATACATGGCTTTGAATCTGACTATCGATCCGAAAACGAAACCGGGGATTGTGGAGATTCAATTCCCTTCTTCCAAACAGAAAATACGCTGGGAACTGAAACCCAGGAGGGAAGGTAACGGAACCCGGTTTGCTCAGGGTGTCACTTCGGAGGATTTTATTTATCTGTTGATGCCCGATCGTTTCAGTAACGGAGATTCTTCTAACGACCGGATTCCGGGTATGAAGGATCAAAGCCTGAACCAGGATTCGCTTTATGACCGGCACGGCGGGGATTTACAAGGAGTGATCAGCCACCTGGATTATTTGCAGGACATGGGAGTCACGGCTCTGTGGATGACGCCTGTTATTGAAAATGATATGCCCAACCGCACCGAACATGGTTATGCCTTCACCAATCATTATAAAGTAGATCCGCGTTTGGGAGGAGAAAAAGCTTACCTGGCGCTTTCGGATTCCTTACATGCCCGTGGCATGAAACTGATTCAGGATGCAGTGTATAATCACATCGGGTTACAACATTTTCTGGTTCAGGATGCTCCGGCCCAGGATTGGTTGCATCGTTTTCCCCATTATACTCAGACCAATTACAGGGACCAGTTGTATTTTGATTCGTATGCGGCCCCTTCTGAGAAAAAGGTATTGACCGATGGATGGTTTACGTCGCAGATGCCTGATCTGAATCAGGAAAATCCCTTTGTAGCAGCATTTTTAATTCAGCATGCGATCTGGAGTGTGGAAATGTTCGGAGTGGATGGGTGGCGCATCGATACCTATATCTACAACAATCTCGACTTTATGAACCGGTGCAATCAGGCCCTGATGGATGAATATCCCCGGATTACCATGTTTGGAGAGACCTGGGTACATGGTACGGCTAATCAGGCTTATTTTGCAGAAAATATCATGAATACCCCATTCAAAAGTAACTTGCCGGGAGTAACCGATTTTCAGGCAATGATGTATGGTATCCATTCTGCACTGACTGAGAAAACCGGCTGGATAGAGGGTGTTAACCGGTTATATACAACCCTGAGTAACGATTTTCTGTATAAAGATCCTATGCGTAATGTCATTATGCTGGACAACCATGATTATACCCGTATCCTTTCAACAGTAGGAGAGGATGTGGCTAAAGCGAAAATGGCTGTCGCCTGGCTACTGACTTGCCGGGGAATACCTCAACTCTATTACGGAACGGAAGTTCTGATGAAAGGCGTTACCAATCCGGACGGTTGGGTTCGCCTGGATTTTCCCGGAGGTTGGAAGGGGGATAAAAAAAATGCTTTTACAGGAGCAGGTTTGGAACAAAAAGAATCGGATATGCAGGCCTATGTAAAAAAACTGGCAAATTTCCGGAAGAATTCATTAGCCATCCAGACCGGAAAAATGATGCAATACGTTCCGAAAAACGGTTTGTATGTGTATTTCAGATACAATGAAAGCCAAACTGTAATGTGTGTGATGAATACGGGTTCGGATCCGGCAACCGTGTCGCTGGATGATTATCCGGAATGGAAAATGAAAGGTTTTACCAAAGCCCGGAATGTTGTTTCGGATGAAACAGTTATACTTGGTAAGCCGGAGAAAATTGCTCCCTGGGAAATGTGGGTATTAGAGCTTTACTGATTTTTTATATTGTTGAATTATTTTAACGTTTTTCCGTTTAAACGTTTTTTTGAAAATGCCATCTAAAAAAACGTGCACACAATGAGAGATTAATACTAAAAGTTGTAATGAGTTTAACAAAGAAATGAAAATGATGGCAAAAAGATTGTTTTTTTTAGGTTTAATGGTTGCATTCGGATTGGCGGTGACAGCTCAGAATAACCCTCCGAGACAAAAAAGGACGCCGGAAGAAATGGCGGCCAAACAAACGGAAATGATGACCAAGCAATTGACTCTGACACCGGAGCAACAAGCTAAGATTAAAGAAATTAATCTGGAGCATGCAAAGAAAATGGAAGAACGCCAGAAATCGGACAAAGAAGCCCGTAAAGCAGAGATGGAGGCAGTGAAGAAGGACATGGATGCTAAAGATGCCGAGTTTAAGAAAGTGCTGACAGATGAGCAGTACAAACAGTGGACAGAAAAGAAAAAAGAAGCCCGGGAAAAAATGAAAGAACGGGCTCCGAAAGGTGGTCAGAAGAGAAAGTGAGACCAGAGTGAGGATTTAAGATCTTAAGGATCCCAAATACCCAAAAGACAACAAGGTCGGAAATAGTAATTATTTTCCGACCTTGTTGTCTTTTGGGTCCTTAAAGCCCTTAATTTTCTGCCAACTTTCTCAATAATCCGTATTCTGCGGATCAAAATTGGTCCAGCCTTTCATCCAGTTATCGGTATCCGAATCACTTTTGAAAGCGCCGATGTAATCCACCTGGGTGAAACCGGAAAGCATCGCATCGGTAAATAATCCGGATTTTCCGGTAAGCGGACTTCCTGAAGTCGGTCCCCAGTTTGGATTTGCAATTAAACTGTTGGGTTGTTTGAGTTTCAGGCTTGAGATGTTATCTAAATATTGGTTTCCTGATTGGGCTAAGAAATAGGTATGAGAAAATGAAACCTCATCGGTCATGTCTTTTCCGTTAATTGAGTATTTGTCGACCAGGCTGGCATTAACATCCGAACCAAGAACACTCATTTCGGCAAAGTACACATTGTTGATTTTCATTGTGCCGTTGGTTGCGAATCCTTGGGTATTTCCTTTCTGGTTATCTAAGAGCAAACCGACCTGATATCCCATGGCAACGGAGTTGAAGCAACTGAGAGCCGAGTTCCTGCGTATTTGCATGGCGGCTTGAAAGAGTCCTGCTTTTGAACCATTTCCCGGATTCATGCTACCTGCCGTAATGTATTCTGCTGTATTGGCAAAATCGCTTGCCTGTCCAATCGGTCCGACAAAGGTAACATTACTGAAAACACAGGAAGTAATGGGTTGTGTGCTTGTACCATCGGCGTTATTGTCCGATTCGAAACCATTGGAGAGGGAAGTATCCGCAATTTTCGGATGGCGGACTCCCAGCAGGAATTGCAGTTTTCCTGAGAATCCGTTGTCGGTGTCAAAATCATCATCCCAGCCATGATAAGCGACTAAGTGTTTACAATCGACTGCACCTCCAAACCATTCGAATGAGTCGTCATTGGAATAGGAGACCTGTACGTGGTCCACTTTAGTTGCTTTACCTACAGAGCCGAAGGTAATACCATTGATTTCCTTGTTTTCTTCGTAAGGGTAACCTGCAAATTCGACGCGTACATACCGTAAAGTTCCAGAATTGTCGTTATCATCGTCTCCTCCGTGTTTGGTTCTCGGACCACCTTCGATTTTTAGTTCACCGGCGTTGTTTTTCGCTTTACCACAAATGATCAATCCTCCCCAGTCTCCTGGTTTCCGTTGTCCTTTGGCTTGTGCAGAAGTGAATACGATCGGTTCGGTAGCTGTTCCTTCCGCATAGATTTTAGCTCCCCGTTCGATAATCAGACTGGCCCTGCTGGATTTTTCTCCTTTGATAATGGTTCCCGGCTCAAACCGGACCGTAGCGTTGTTTGTAACATATACCCAGCCCCTGAGTGAGTAAGTTCCTTTTTTGAATGTAGTATCTCTGGTAATTTCAAATTCGAAGCTACCGTCTCCAATGACACCTTCCACAGCAGGTTCGGGAGTTACATCATCATCGTTATTGTCGCAACCATAGAAAAAGGACGACAAGTAGGCTAAGAACAAAATTCCGATTGTTTTGAAAGTTCTCATAAAACTAATTTTAAATGATTAAAAGTTCAATTTTGCAGTTAAAGAAATGTTTTGTCCGGGTTTGAATCGTTTGGTTACCTGTTCCCGGGTTTGCAGGTTCCCCTGATCATCATGGAATTGAGGATATTGTTTGAATACAATCTCCTGGGCCAGCAGATCCCGTATGCTCAGTGCGATTTCCAGTTTTTTCCCGAATTTTTTGGAACAGTTGAAATCGACTACATTCCGGGGCATTTCATACATGTCGGGTACTTCATTGTCAATAGTAGGTGTTTCACTTCGGTCGGTCATTCCGATTCCGACAATTCGTTTTCCGATCACATTATATAATATTCCGGCATTTAATTGGAGCTTTTCGTGCTGGTAAAATAATCCGGTATTGACGATGTAAGGTGATTGTCCCTGCATAGGCCGGTCATATTCCATGCTGTTTTCAGCGAAATTAACCTTACTGTCGATCAGAGAACCGTTTAATACCAGGGAAAAGTTTTTCATTCCTATAAAATCCAGGCTTTTTTTGATGTCGACTTCCAGACCGTAATTATTAGCTGCATCCGCATTTTCAAAGGTGTAATCACGGGCGCCTCCTCCGGTGTATATGAATGTCCATTCGATCGGATTACGAAAATGTTTGTAAAAGAGGGCGACAGAAACCAATTCCGAAGGCGTGGGATAAAATTCATACCTCAGATCGACGTTCTGGATATAGGCGCACTTCAGGTCCGGATTTCCCATAATCCGGTTGAAAAGGTCAAAATCGTAATAGGATGCAGGCGATACTTCCCTGAATTCCGGTCGGTTGGTCGACATTCCATAAGCCATCCGCACCAATTGTTTAGAATTGAAGTCATAAGAAACATTCAGAGAAGGAAAAATATCTGCCTTTACATAATTTTTTGTTTTTGTCTTCCATTCTTCTGCAGTAGTGTAGTAAGTCAGAGACATATCGTTGTATTCGAATCGCGCACCTGCGTAGATATTCAGTTTGCCTACCGGAACCTGAAAAGCCAGGTATCCCGCCCATAAAACGTTCGTTCCCTTGTAACTGTCTGTATTGTTGGTGATTTCTGATATGTATAGTTTGTTGGCTCCGTAATTTTCAGGAATCAGGATATCTTCGATAACATGCTGATACCGGAAACTGTAAGGGAAAGCATCCGGATTGTAGAGGTAGTTGAACCAACGGTTGTGATAATCCCTATCCCGGTATTCAGCGTAACTTGGAGTCGATTACATACTGATCGTCGGTATAATCGTTTTCCGGCTCGGGTTCATCGTTCCGTTTGTTGTAGACTCCATACTGGGTATTTTTCATGTCCATGAATGTCCGGTGTGTATAACTGTAATTAAGAGAGGTAATTAATCCCCATTGTTTGCCTGATTCCGTACGGAATTTCCGGTTCAGGGCCGCCGAAAGCCGTTGGTCGGGGATCGGTTGCTGGGTCAGGACCTCCCAGTTGTTATTGAATCCTTCTTTGGTGACAGTATTTACTTGTTCTGAATTGGATGGGTTCAGGCGTTTGGGAAGGCTGCTTTTTAAACTTCTATATCCATTGTCGAATCCCAGGAATTCAGTTTTCCCTCCCTTGTTGTATTTGAAGTCATGAAATTGAGTTTCTGTGTTGAAATTCATTCCGTAGCTTACCTGAAAACTATTTTCTGTAGGCATATTTTTAGTCGTAACCTTGACAAAACCTCCGGAAAAATCTGCCGGCAGGTCGGGAGAAAGCGATTTGACAATCATGATGTTTTCGATTTGTGACCCGGGAATCATGTCAAAGGAAAACGAACGGGTATCCGCTTCCGAGGCCGGTACGGAGCTGTTGTTAATCCACACATTGTTGTAACGTTGCGATAAACCACGGGCAACGATATACCGGTCTTCCAGGATCGAAATTCCGGGAATGCGTTTGACTACTTCCGAGGCATCTTTGTCCTGATTCCGGGTGATTTGTTGGGATGAAACACCGCTTACCACTGTTAATGCAGCTTTTTGAGCACTTAGCATAGAAAGTTCGGAATTCATGCTGCGAGTACCTGATACTACAATTTCTTTGAGCAGGGTAGGAGATTCTTTTAATTCGATATTCAGGGAAGTCACTTGTCCCGGTTGGGTAGTTATATCCGCCAGTTCGACGGTTTCGTAGGAGAGGAAGCTTGCTGTTACTTTGTGTTTTCCCGGAGGAATTTCATTTAGTTTGAATTTACCATCCGGATCCGAGCTGGTAGCTTTGTTCAGTGATTCGATATAAACACTTACTCCGACGATAGTCTCTCCGGTTTTCTTGTCCGATACGACTCCTTCGATACTACAGGTCTGTGCGGTTAAATGGTTGATAATAAAAAATAAAATGCCCGTTAATAAACTAAATTTTCTGATCATTTTCTTTCTTTGCTTAAAATATCCGGTGCAAAGAAAATCAGGATCTGTTGCTAAAAAATTGCTTAATGGTTACAAAAATATGTAGCGGTGGAGCGAGGGATATTTTGATTTAGAGGTATAGGTATATTTTATCAAAATTGCCTGTATGTATATTGCGGAAAATATGGATTATTCGATGAGTGAGGATTACTCGAGTATAAAGAAAAAACATTCAATTAGTTAACTAATTGAATATTTTCCTAGAAAACCTAAGTGTCTTCAGTATTAAAAAATCTCATTATCTTTGTAAATACAACCAATAATTATATTCTCATGCCTCAAATACCTGTTTATTTGTTTGTTTTTACATTAATCAATTTAATTTCATCTTCTTATTCCCAGGAAAATACCTATCCGACAGATGAGCGGCTCTTCCACATCGAGCGTAGTAAAAACCGTAATCTTGTTTGTTATGATGTTAAATTAAATCCGGATGGAGAATGGAAAACATCCGATCCGGTTAAGGTGTATTGGGTCAACAGAGAAGAGACTCCTGGAAAAATGAATGGATTAAGTGCTATTCAAAAGAAACTGGCATACGGTTATAAGTTGAAATCTCATGGAGAAGATTCCTGTGTAATTGCATTGAATGCCTGTTCCGACAGACCCATTACCGTCAAAAAAGAAGAGAAGAAGTATTGTTGCCGGATGATTATAAACGGACTGTTCTCTGAATTAAAAAGCGTTTATGTGAAAGCCCAGGATGGTAATTCTTTAAAAGTGGAATATGTCGAATTAGTTGGAAAAGATTTAAAAACAGGAAATTCCACCTCCGAAAAAATCTACAAATAAGGTTAGCGTTAACTCTTAACTTTTAACTCTTAATTTTTAATTTTTAGGCCAATTCGCTAAAAGACCAATAAAATAGTCGAAAAAAGAGCAATAGATTCATCATTCATGCTTTTTTTTCGACTATTTCTGTTTTCAGGTTATTACATTCCTTTTATCTCCCTTTTTTTGCATACTTTAGGCTG
>JAVBKV010000065.1:0-22671 GCA_031553885.1 Bacteroidales bacterium | reverse complement strand
AATGGCTTGCCGGACTTAATCTGTTCTAATACTTTGGCTTGAAATGCCTTGTAATCAAATTCTTCCATAAATAAACTGTGTTCGTAAAAGTAATAATTATTTTATTATCTCATACTGACACAGTTTATTTTACAGTCTCTGTGTAACCACACGATCGGAATGTTTGTGATGCAATATCCTTCCACTCTTTTATGGTGATTTTACCGACAAGTCCTTCTTCCATAAACGGGTCTTGTTTGATAAATTCCTCCGCACTTTCGTTGTCCGTAAACACGCCCATCGAACCGCCGGCTGGATTTACAAACGGGCCAATCGCAATGATTTTCCCCTGTTTTGCAAATTCATCCACCACTTGTTTATGCCTCGGATAAACTTTCATGATTTTATCCATCGATACATTACTCGATTCGTAAAAAACAACTGCTTTCATATCGTTCATTTTGGCAGCAAAGCCTTCTTGTTTGCAACAATGATAATTAACGCTTGCGGAAGCACGAGCCAAAAGCCTGATACCGGTTCTACCAGACAACCGAAAATACTAACCGCTAAAAGCGCATAACCTACGTGTATCGGGGACGGTTTTTGTTCCCGTTTGATATTGTACTGCAACGTATAGCCATAGAGAATCAGCAATACGCCAAAGAGAAAGAACCAAAATGCAAAGCCACGGGTATAATCGTTTTGCATCGAATCGATCAACCCGTCGCGCAACATGTCGGCATAAATATCTTTTCCTATTATAAAACCGACAACAATATGGATGATTCCTGTAACCCAAAGGAATGTTCCGCTATATTTCCAGAGTTTCATATTTCTCAATTTTGTCGCAACAAAGGTTATTGAATAGGCTTATTATATTTTTCGAGCAAGTCGTATACATTGTTCCGGCTGCTCTCCGCGAGATTATACCATTTATTTGCAAATTTAGTCCGTCCATTTTCTTTCCAAATCATCAACCAGTCGCTTTCATCCGCTGATTTGTTTTTATGATAGAAAACAACTGTATAATCCGGCGCCTGCATTTTTAGCATGATACCACTATTGTTCAATGTCGTATCATAGACTGCTTCCCTCAAATATTCTGATAAGGGTTTGCAGTCGGCCATATCCATCCGGAAAGGTTGTCCCTCAATAGGTATGAAAAGTATGGAATCTATTGCTTCGGAATGGATAATTATCCTCAAACTATCCGCAGTAACGGCTGTCGTATCACCGGAAACATTGGGTGTAGATTTCTTGAAATTACAGGATACAAACATCACTGCTAATGCAACCAAACAGAGAAGTGATGGTAAGATAATTTTCTTCATAAATTCTTCAATTACGTTTATTACATGCAAAGGTATGATTTTATTTCAACCAATGAATTGGATAGCCCAACATCCGTTTTATTTCTTCCATTTCCGCGCTATGCCACATTTCATGTTTGAAGCACCAGGATAAGGCTTCGTATTTCGTATCGGCAACCGGATGTTTAAATGGGATCGGTTCTAATGGCTGATTCAGGATATCATCATTCAACTTGGCCAAATTATCAATGCAAATCTCATGGACAGTATCAAATTGTTGTTTCAGCCTGTTTGTTGGAATCAAGTCTTTTTCCACTGACCGATGTAGTGCACCCATTCCGTTGAATAGATGAACATATTCCACTACCGGAATCAACTCAAAAACCTTTTCATTCCTTCCTGTAATGCAGGTAATGGCATGGAAATTCTGGCTGATTATCAAATGTCCGATTTGCCATGCAAAATTGGAATCTGTATTTTCAGGAATGACATACCACAAATCTTCAGGAATTTCCGAAATCAACCGATTTACAAAATTCCGTGATTCGATAATCTGTTCTCTTAAAAATTCAATCTTGCTCATATTCTTCTAAATCAATCTACTTATCAATAAGTAAGTATTGCGGATAAAAAATTTTAGATGTTCATCAGTCCTTCCTGAATGGATTTATACACATCATTCCTCAGCACTTTATTCATTTGTAAAGCGGATAATAAAGCCGAATGAATGATGAATGCCTTTGTCCTTGGACTTTCAGTAAATGTAAATTCTTTTGTTTTCTGCCCCCTTTCCAACAAGTCGGTCAGCCATCCCAAAATGGTATTGACCAACTGTTGTAATTCGTTCTGCATATTCTTCGGCAATGTATCATAAGAAGGGGCGAGTGAACCTACAATGCAAACCCAGTTCTTTTTGATAAAACTATCGTGCATGGTCAGATACTTATTCAGTTGTTCGCGGTAGCCTAAGCTCTTCCATGCTTCTATATTATTGTTGAATGCTTCCAGATTCCGTTTAATAACTTCAACCCCTAAATCGGATTTGGATTGAAATGTTATATATAACATTTTATCCTATCTCCAACTTAGGAAAGCAATTCTTTCGGATTAATTTTCAAAAAATCCTCATAAGGCATCCCGCCTGTACCGACCAGTAGCATTTTATCGGGATGAAATTTCTCGTTAAATATTCCCATTCCTGCGTTATCTGCGCTGGCACCACTTTTCACTTCTAATCCAATTACCTTATTGCCTTTTTCAAGTATGAAATCTACTTCATTATTACCTTCTCGCCAATAATGGAGATTATACCGTTCGGAAACCGAATGATTAAGTAAATGGGCACCTACTGACGATTCAACCAATCTGCCCCACAGCTTTGGGTTTACAATGGCAGTCGAATAGGTTTCGTCATCTTGCGATGTTAATAATGCGTTGTTATATACTTGGAACTTCGGACTGGATGATCGTTGCCGGATTACACTTCCTGCATATTTTTCCAATCCACCTAATAAACCACAATCAGATAATAATTTGAGGTAATTTGCTAAGGTCGTGGTATTCCCTGCATCCTGTAACTGTCCGGTGATTTTTGTATATGATAGAATCTGTCCTGAGTATAGGCAACCCAATTCAAACAGTCGCTTCAATAATGCGGGCTTATCCACGCGGGTCAGCATCAGAATATCTTTGGAGATACTGGCCTCTATGAGTGAATCTTTTATATAGCTTTTCCAACGCTCTTCCTCATTGATCAATAACGCAGAACCGGGATATCCTCCGAAATAGATATACTGTTCGATAGACCAGCCAAAAGCATCCTGCATTTCAGCAAACGACCAGTGCCCAAGATAAAACGTTTCAAAACGTCCGGCCAACGATTCGGTTAAACCTTTCTGAATAAGAAGGCGGGATGACCCCAGCAGAATAACTTTGATATTTACATTTTCACGGGTATCCTTATCCCATTGCTGTTTGACAACTTCGCTCCAATTATCAATCTTTTGTATCTCATCAATCACAAGGAGATATTCCGGCTCCCCAGAGGCCTTCATTTTCAACCTTGCAGTCTCCCAGCCTTGCGTCAGCCATGCCGAGTTAGTTGCCGCAATAGCATCAGCAGATTCATATACATGTGGAATGGATAATTGAGACAATAATTGGTTCACCATAGTAGTTTTACCTACTTGACGAGGGCCAAGAATTACCTGGATGAACTTTCGGGGCTCTTCTATTCTTGATTTAACCTGCTTCAAATAAGGGCGTTCATACATCTTGAAATAATTTACTCAATACTACAAACAAATTTACTCAAAATTATTAGATTGCCAAAATAAACAGGTTCTTTTATCAGATCCATCCATGCAAATTCTCTCATCTTCCGAATATTAAGCAGTTTATAATCAGCTTTAACTCTTCACAATAAGCCGGCTATTATAGCAATCGTAATTTCGTAAATAGCACGGAATTGTCGATTGTGTAATGTCACACAAGGCATATCCTCCGGCGGAATGGAGCTATGAGAAGAGTGCATAACATCAGAGACAGATGAAGGTGATATGCATTGTGTCGGATATAGCGCGTCTGCTTAAACCGGATTGAATTAAATCATAACGTAATAACTCGTGTTGGTGATATTAGTCTAAATGCCTACTTACAATATATAAAGCAAATCGAAGAAAATCTGCGCCCAAAAATCGGCTACCGGACAAGTAACGATTAGAACTGTAACGTAAAGTTTTAGCGATGTTTTCCGAAAGAGCCGGAACAACATCGCTATCTTTGCAAATAGAATTAAGGATTATAACGGTTTGAGTTCCGCTTTTTTCGTGGGATATCGGCGAACAACAAAGCGGAATGTTGAACGTTTAAATATCTAAAGACATGAAAAAGATTAAATTGTATATTGCGGCATCATTGGACGGCTACATTGCACGTCCCGACGGTGATATCGAATGGCTAACCGGATATCCCAGTCCGTCAAATTCGGATTATGGATATAAGGATTTTTTAACTACGGTTGATACCGTTATCATGGGCGGTCGTACCTATCGTGATATACTTTGTATGGATGTGATTTGGCCGTATAAAGGAATGGATAACTATGTTATTTCACACAACACATGGGAAAACAAAGAGGATATTCGTTTCATAACGGAAAATATTGTCGAAACCGTTTCCGGATTGCGCGAGAAAGAAGGCAAAGACATTTGGTTAATCGGTGGTGGCGAAATAATATCCATGTTGCTTGATGCTGATTTAGTGGACGAACTACAGATTTTCCACATGCCTGTCATGCTTGGCGACGGAATACGTTTATTTCCACCAAATAAATTCAAGGAAGCCCAATGGGATTTAATCGAAAGCAAAGCGTATGATAATGGCGTGTTGGAAGCAAAGTACCAACGCAAATAAAACAACATGAGACTTTGGTCGCTACATCCGAAATATCTTGATACCAAAGGGCTATTGGCCGTTTGGCGGGAAGGATTATTAGCAAAACATGTACTGGAAGGAAAAACGAAAGGATATACCAGCCATCCGCAACTATTACGCTTCAAGGCAACTGAATATCCGGAGCAGACTATCTCGCAGTATCTTTCGAAAATATATAAGGAAGCACAGCGGCGCGGGTATCAATTCGACCGGACGAAAATTTGTTGGGATTTCAGTCCCATAAAACTTTCCGTGACTTCCGGACAGATGATGTATGAAAAGAAGCACCTTGAACAAAAACTGACTGTACGAGACCCTGATTTATTGGAAACTCTGAAAACAGATGCTCATATCGAGCCGCATCCCATGTTCATAGTAGTTGACGGTGACATTGAAGCATGGGAAAGGTGGGAATAAAAATTCAACGATATTTTCGATAAGTCTACCTGTACCACAACATAATTCAAGAATCTTACCATTCTTCCATTTTATTCTTATAATAATATTTCGTTCCACTCTTTCACGGTGATTTTACCGACAAGACCTTCTTTCACGAACGGGTCTTGCCCGATAAATTCCTCCGCGCTTTCTTTGTCCGTAAACACGCCCATCGAACCACCGGCGGGATTTATAAAAGGGCCTATCGCAATAATCTTCCCTTGTTTGGCAAATTCATCTACCACTTGTTTGTGTCTCGGATAAACTTCCATGATTTTATCCATTGTCACGTTGCTCGATTCGTAAAAAACAACAGCTTTCATATCATTCATTTTGAAACAAAGATACGATTTTAAATTGACTGAACGTCGCTCCCTGCCAAACAGAGCTTAACTACTCAAGAACTTATGAACATCTTTATTCCCAATCTTCGTTTGGTTTATTTTTGCCTCCTTTACCTGATTCACTGTTAAGTAGGGCCGTCCATTAAATAAAAAAACAATCCCAACCTGTTCGTTATAAACAGGTTGGGATTGTTTTCTTATTTAATGAGTGGTTCTAAATAGTTTAGAATTCTGCATTATTGGGAGTCCTCGGGAAAGGAATTACATCCCGGATATTAGCCATTCCGGTGATGAACAATACCAGTCGTTCGAAACCTAATCCGAAACCGGCATGAGGAGCCGTTCCGAATTTCCGGGTTTCCAGATACCACCACAGGCTATCCATAGACATATTCAGTTCGTTGACACGGTCCATCAGTTTGTCGTAATCGGCTTCCCGTTCCGAACCACCGATGATTTCTCCGATTTTAGGGAACAGGACATCCATTCCGCGAACCGTTTTTCCGTCTTCGTTTTGTTTCATATAAAACGATTTGATTTCTTTCGGATAGTCGGTCATAATCACCGGACATTTGAAATGTTTTTCTACCAGGTAGCGTTCATGTTCGGATTGCAGGTCTGCACCCCAGTATACCGGAAACTCGAATTTTTCTCCACTCTTTTCAAGAATTTCAACCCCTTCGGTATAAGTCAGACGAACAAACTGATTATTGATTACAGAGTTCAGGCGATCGATCAGTTCATTGTCGTACATCTTGCAAAGAAATTCGATATCGTCTTTGCAATATTCCATGGCGTATGAAATTACGAATTTGAGGAAATCTTCCGCCAGGTCCATATTGTCATGGATGTCGTTAAATGCAATTTCCGGTTCGATCATCCAGAATTCAGCCAGGTGGCGGGGTGTATTGGAGTTTTCAGCGCGAAAAGTCGGGCCAAAAGTATAGATACCTCCCAGAGCCATGGCTCCCAGTTCACCTTCCAGTTGACCTGAAACCGTCAGGTTGGTAGATCGTCCGAAGAAATCCCTGGTATAATCTATTTTTCCTTCCTCGTTTTTCGGGGCATTGTTGATTTCCAGAGTAGTCACCTGGAACATTGCGCCGGCACCTTCCGCATCCGAGGCTGTGACGATAGGAGTATGAAAATAGTAAAATCCTTTGTCATTGAAGTATTTGTGAATAGCATACGAAAGATGGTGACGGATACGGAAAATCGCTCCGAACGTATTCGTCCTGGGGCGCAAATGTGCGATTTCCCTCAGGAATTCCAGCGAGTGACCTTTCTTTTGCAACGGATAGGTATTCGGATCGGCCGTACCGTAGATCTCAATTTCTTTGGCTTGAATCTCGGCGCTTTGCCCTTGTCCCTGGGATTCGACCAACAGCCCGTTGACACAAATACAAGCACCGGTGGTAATCGGCTTCAGGAACTCTTCTCCAAACTGTTCCAGATCAACTACGACCTGAATATTATGAATGGTCGTACCGTCATTCAATGCGATGAACGTTACCTGTTTGCTTCCCCGCCGGGTACGGACCCAGCCTTTCACACACACCTCCGTACCAAATGCAGTACTGTGGAGTAAATCAACTATTCTTGTTCTTTTTATCGGTTTCATTGCAATTAAAGTAATTTAATCAAACGCTCCCATTCGAAGCATAGAAACTTCTTTTTCAGTCAGGTAGCGCCATTGACCTCTTTTCAGATTTTTCTTGGTTAATCCGGCAAAATAAACCCGGTCGAGTTTAATCACCCTATATCCAATGCTTTCAAACATACGGCGTACGATCCGGTTACGTCCGGAGTGAATTTCGATACCTACCTGGTCCTTATCTGTTTCCGTTACATAACTGATAGCATCTGCGTGAATTTCTCCATCTTCCAGTTCGATTCCTTCTGCCATTTTCTGCATATCGGCAATTGTTACATCCTTATCCAGCCATACGTGGTAGATTTTCTTTTTCAGGAATTTGGGATGAGTTAACTTGGAAGCCAGGTCTCCATCGTTAGTAAGCAACAGTACACCTGTAGTACTTCTATCCAGGCGCCCTACAGGGAAAATACGTTCACGGCAGGCATTTTTCACCAGATCCATAACCGTCATTCTTTCCTGCGGATCATCGGCAGTTGTCACACAGTTTTTAGGTTTGTTCAGCAACACATATACTTTCTGTTCCAGTTTAACCGGTTGATCGTGGAACATAACCAAATCGGCCCGTTTCACTTTTGTTCCCAGTTCCGTAACTACTTCTCCGTTTACTTTCACCAATCCGGCCTGGATAAATTCGTCCGCTTCTCTCCGGGAGCATACGCCTGCATTAGCCAGGTATTTGTTCAAGCGAAGGGGTTCATTCGGATCGAAATTTTCCTCCCTGTATTTCAATTGTTTCTGAACGCTGTATTTGGCACTCGGATTGTAGTTCCCGCTATAATTTCCACCACTGCGGTTTCCGCTATTGTATCCACCTTGTCCGGGTCTTCCTCCCTGGGGACGATTATAGCCTCCTCCTCTGTTATCATTACGGTTTCCGTAACTATTTCCTCCATAAGAAGGTCTTCCGGCATTGTATCCGCCTTGTCCGGATCCTCCGGGCCGGGGGGTATAACCCGTATTTCTTGCAGGAGCGGATGCTTCACCCACTCTCGGTCTTCTTTTCTTTATGGGTGTATCTCCGGACTCATCTCCAGCCGGGGAGTTGTCGTAAGAGCGAGGTTGGTAATTGTCGTAAGAGCGTTGTGGCCGGGGGCTGTAATTATTGTCTCTACGTTCATAGTTTCCCCCTGGACGGTTATAATTTCCACCCGGACGGTTGTAGCTTCCTCCTGAACGATCGTAACTGTTTCCACTCTGACGATCACGATCGTAGTTGTTTCCCGAGCGATCATATCCACCTCCCGAACGGTCGTTTCCTCCTGAGCGATCGTAACCACCGCCTTGTCTTTCATAATTTCCACCTGTGCGATTGTAGTTTCCTCCGGATGGTCTTCCGTAGTTTCCTCCTTGGTTTCCATAGCTCGAACGATTGTAAGATCGGTTCTCATTGTTTCCATATCCCTCTCTGTTAGATTGATAAGGTCTTCTTTCGCGATTTTGTCCGTTGTCATCGCCTTGCCCGTCATTATTGTAATTCCGGGGCTTCCATTCTTCTCTTCCTGTAGTCATTTGTTTGGATGAATTGAATTTGTGTTGTTTTACTTTTGCAACCTCACGGTTGCTGTTCATATCTCAAATAAATTATAATCCTGTGTAATTTTGAGGTGTGATGGATCTCAGTTCTTCCTTGACCTCTTCATTCACATGGAGCGTCTCAATAAACTCCCGGATGGATTGTCCCGTGATCTGTTCGTTCGTACGGGTCAATGCTTTGAGAGCTTCATAGGGCTTGGGATAACCTTCTCTTCTCAAAATAGTTTGAATACCTTCGGCAACCACGGCCCAGGCATTTTCCAGATCTTTGGCTATCGCCTGTTCGTTCAGTAACAATTTGCCCAAACCTTTTTGTATGCTTTGAAGAGCGATTAATATGTGGGCAAAAGGCATTCCGACGTTTCTCAATACGGTAGAATCCGTCAGGTCGCGTTGCAAACGTGAAACCGGTAATTTAGCAGCCAGGTGTTCCAGCAGGGCATTGGCGATGCCCAGGTTTCCTTCTGCATTTTCAAAATCGATCGGATTGACTTTGTGTGGCATGGCAGAGGAACCTACTTCTCCTTCTTTTATTTTTTGCTTGAAATATTCCATGGAAATATATTGCCAGAAGTCCCGGACCAGGTCCGTGAGGATCGTGTTGATCCGTTTCAGGGCATCGAACAAAGCAGCCAGGTTGTCGTAATTCGAAATCTGGGTAGTGTATTCCTCTCTCATCAGTCCGAGTTTTTCCCGGACAAACCGGTCTCCGAACGTCTTCCATTCTACTTGCGGATAAGCAACATAGTGAGCGTTATAGTTTCCTGTTGCTCCGCCGAATTTGGCAGAGACAGGAACCTCGTTCAATAATTTCAGTTGTTGTTCCAGGCGACTGGTAAATACCCGGATTTCCTTACCGAGGCGGGTTGGGGAGGCTGGTTGCCCGTGCGTTCTGGCCAGCATGGGGATGTTGTCCCATTCGGATGCCTGACTGTTGAGCGTGCCGATCAGTTGATTCAGTAAAGGCTTGTATTCTTTTTCCAATGCATCTTTAATGGACAGCGGAACGGAGGTGTTGTTGATATCCTGGGAAGTCAGTCCGAAATGAATAAACTCTTTATAAGCATCCAGTCCCAGCCGGTCGAATTGTTCCTTAATAAAATATTCGACGGCCTTTACATCATGGTTGGTTGTTCGTTCAATATCCTTGATCCGTTGTGCATCTTCCGTGGAAAATAACAGGTAGACTTCCCGCAATGATTTATAAAGAGCGGCATTACCGGCTTCTTTCAACTGAGGGAGAGGAAGCTCACAAAGCGAAATGAAATATTCAATTTCAACAAGTACTCTGTACCGGATTAAGGCATATTCTGAAAAATAGGCCGAAAGGGATGATGTTTTATCGTGATACCTGCCATCAACGGGAGATATCGCCGTGAGAGGATGCAATTTCATAAAAAGACTAATGACGATCTCGTAATACACGACAAAGGTAATTAATTATTTTGAATTTTACTATCTTTGCTTCCGGAATCCTATTATAAACCACCCTTTTTCAATTGTATAAGCGTATGAAACGAATATTTTTCCTCTTTTTCAGCGTATTACTTTGCTTAAGTGCGAAGCCCCAGTCGAAAGTTTCCGGCTATGTATATGATGATATAAATAATAACGGAAAAAAAGACCGGAAAGAACAAGGCATTGCAGGAGTAGCCGTATCAAACGGCAGGGAAGTGACGGTTACCGATTCAAAGGGATTTTACAGTTTGCCGCTTGGCAACGACAACATTATTTTTGTAATCAAGCCGGAGGGGTATCAGGTGCCGCATGATGCGAATAACCTGCCCCGGTTTTATTACATTCATAAACCGGAAAGTCATCCGGAAATGTTCCGGTACAAGACAACTTCTCCAACCGGAAAACTTCCCAAATCTGTAGATTTTGCGTTGCTGGCTGCTCCTGAATCCGATACATTTACCGCGCTGGTATTCGGAGATCCCCAGCCTTATAATCTGGAAGAAATTGATTTCTTTTTCCGGGGAGTTGTCTCGGAAATAAAAGGGATGCAGGGAATAAGCTTCGGAATTTCCTTAGGCGATTTGGCCGGAAATAATCTGGATCTGCATCAGCCTTATATTCAGGCGATCGGACAGGCCGGAATTCCCTGGTACAATGTGATGGGCAATCACGATATGAATTTAGAAGCTCCGGCAGATTCCCTGGCAGACGAAACCATCGAGATGAATTTCGGTCCGGCCAATTATTCGTTCAACTACGGGAAAGTACATTTTATCGTTCTGGACGATATCCTGTATCCGGATCCTCGTGACGGAAAAAGTTACTGGGGCGGATTCCGGGAGTCTCAACTGGAATTTATAAAGAATGACCTTCGTTATGTAGACAAAGATAAGCTGATCGTACTGGCTTTCCACATTCCCATGTATAATGATAATTCTTTCCGGCCGGAAGACCGTCGCCGTTTGTTTGAACTTTTGAAAGACTATCCATACACGGTATCGCTTTCGGCCCATACGCATATTCAGCAACAGTTATTCTATGACAAAGAAAAGGATTGGTTCCGGAATAAACCTCACCATGAGTATAATGCAGGGACGACTTGCGGCGACTGGTATTCGGGTGAGATTAACGAGCGGAATCTGCCGGAGACCACCATGCGCGACGGTACGCCCCAGGGATATGCTTTTATGCGTTTTTCCGGAAATCAATATACGTTGGATTATAAGGTTGTCGGAAAGCCTGCCGATTACCGGATGAATATTTACCATCCGAAAGTGGTGCCTCACAACAAGAAAACCAGTGCCGGAATCGTTGTTAATTTTTTTATGGGCAGTGCAAAAGATGTGGTGGAATACCGCATCGATGATTCCGAATGGAAACGGATGCAGCGGATCGAAGCTCCCGACCCGGCTTACTTAGAGCTTCTGTACCGCTGGGATCGTACCGACGAACTGATGCCGGGCAGCCGGCCAAGCAATGCGGTTACTTGCACGCATTTATGGCAGACGGCTATTCCGACAAAGTTATCGTTGGGAGTGCATACGATCGAGGTAAAGGCAACCGATATGTTCGGACGGACTTTCATTCAGAAAAGCACTTACCGTGTTGAAAAGGATAAAGGAATGAAATACCTGAAATCTCAGTAAATTTATTGTTTTATTTCGACATCTCCATACTGGCTGCTGATTCTGATCAGGCTGTTTGAGGAGGCTGATCCTATACTTCCTTTTAAGAGGTTGTCGCTTTTGGTTGTTATGTTTTTCTTTGTGGATTTCAGGGAAAAATCCGCATATCTACCGGAAAGATCGACCTGGCAGGAAGCGTTGGGATCTAGTTGGATCTTGGAGTCCGAATAATATACTGTGGCTGTGATGCTTTCAAAACCGGGGTCTACGAGATTGATACTCAGATCTCCGTAACCCAGTTTTGATAAATCCAGTGAGCGATTCAGCCGGCTTATTTTCATGTCTGTATAATTACCTTCTCCTTTAATTTTATCTGCGGTTCCAATCTTGTAATCTTCGTATCTGGATCGGAAAGTCAACTCTTTCACCTGTTGAATATTTACGTCGGTATAGGAGCTTTGTATGTTCAACGTATTCACAGTTCCCAGCGTGAGATCGGAATAATCGGCTTGCATTTCCATATTGTTGGATGTATTGATCCGGATTTTATCTGCATAACGGGCCTTGATTTGATTTGTTTTTCCGACAAGTTCATTGATGGTGATATCTCCGTATTGGACCGATATTGAATTTTTTTCTCCTTTCAGATTATTTCCGCTCAGATCCCCGTATGCCAGGTCTATATCAAGACTTCCGTGTGTATTATTCAGTGAAATATCCCCATATTTGTTTTTTAACAGGTAATTGGATCCTTTGGGAACCATAATCTGATAATCCACCGACCGGCTGCAATTGTTGCAATTC
This sequence comes from Bacteroidales bacterium, assembly GCA_031553885.1. GTDB lineage: Bacteria > Bacteroidota > Bacteroidia > Bacteroidales > Azobacteroidaceae > JAVBKV01. The sequence goes on along the minus strand of JAVBKV010000065.1, from coordinate 10,088 downwards.
CGTAATTGATCGTACGAAGTGGTTGCTGAAACCGTATTTCCTGTTTGGGAAAAATTTACTTTAACGGTTCCGATAAGCGAATTAGCTTCGTCCTGGCTTTTGGCTTTTGTGCTTATGGTTACTTCAATTAATACCTGGTCCTTGTCCCATTCCTGAATGTGAATATACCCGTATTTGTTATCCACCGAAAGAGAAGTGTTGCTTCCGGTAGAATAGGTTTGTGTCAATGTTTTTTTAGCTTTGTAATCAGCGGCATGAATTGAGCCTGAGAATGTAACCAGCAGGATCAGGGTACAAATCGATTTAAATAGTGTTTTCATGGATGGATGATTTAATTTTATTGTTTGTGTTTCGTTTATTATTCTTTTCAAAGAAGGAGGCCATGGATTGCAGCGTTTTTATTTTTATTTTGTAGCGTTCCACCATAGCGGCAATATCCTTTTCATTATTCATACCCCGGCAAAGCTCATCGGGAAAAACGTTCAGGTCTGTTTTCATATTCCTGATGTCATTCATAACTTCTTTTTTAACAGCCGGATCCTCGTCTCTCAACAGGGATTCTATACTGGCGATTTCCTGGTCCACCTGGGAATCATAGTAGTTTTTAACTTCCAGCATTTCACCGGAAAGCCTGCACTCTGCGGGATGATTCTGCCGGTCGGAGAGGAGGAACGTAGTTCCCAGAATCAGGATTATAGCCGCTGCCGCTGCCCAGGCATACCAGTGAATCCGGTACTTTTTTTTCAACGTAGAGGCATGTAATCGCTGTTCGAACCGTTCGAAGTGCCCGGATTCCGGTTCTTCCGTGTCGAATTCCGGCCTGTTTTTATTGATGTATTCTTCTAGTCTCATGTGTTAATTTTTCAATTAATTTTTGTCTTGCCCGTGAATACTGAGTGCGGACCGTTGGGGCTTCGATGTTCAGTATCTCTGCAATTTCCTGATGGTCAAATCCTTCAAATAAATGCAGACTCAGTACAATGCGGTATTTATCGGGCAGGGTTCCCATCGTTTTCCTGATTTGTTCCACCTGCCATTCCAACTCATTTTCCTCTTCCTCCTCAGAAACAACGTACATTTGTTCGTTGAGATCCGTCACTTCGATCTGCCTTTTTTTCAGGTAATCGATGGACGTATTGATGGCAATTCTCCGGAGCCAGGCTTCTATCGGAGCATCGCCGAGCGTATCCAGTTTTTCAAAGGCCTTGATGAAAGACTCCTGCATGCAGTCTTCGGCGTCTAATGCATTTGAAAAAATACGATAACAGCTGTTGTATACCATTTTATAATAAGTATTATACAATTGTTGCTGTGCGCGGGTATTTTTTGCCCGGCATGCTTCAACCAGCTGCGACGTACTCAGAATCATTCCGTTTTCGTTTGTTGTTCTATAAGTATGACGAAGAAAAAAAAGAAACGTTGCAAAAAAAGGAAAAATTAATTATTCATCAATAAGTTCTTCGATTTTTGCTGCAATCCGGCTCAGTGCTTCACTCAGGTTTTCTTCAGGAAGAATAATATTGAAATCCTTCCAGAAATCCGGATCATAGGAGAAGTTGGTTTCGGAAAAAATCTTGTGTACAGGGATTCTTTCTTTTCCGGGAAATGGTTTAACCAATATCGTATCGATCTGACAGGTAGCCATTTCGAAGCGAATGGTTAAGGTGTTGGTTCGTTGCAGGAAGCGTTTTTTCTTTTTTATTTCGAATTCCAGCTCCCCCCGGATGTGGTTAAGGTAATATTTTCCGTTCCATTCCTTGTAGGAAACGGAGTAAACTGCAGAGCGGGGCTCGATATCCAGGTTACGGCTTCGTTTGACGACGAAATCCTCTTTGATTTTCCGGATGTAGCGGGGATTAAACTCGAACCGTGCATTCAATAAGGCTGAGTTTTCGGCGTCGATGTATAATTCTCCGCGGAACAGAGGCGTGTTTATTTCCGGTTTCTGTTCAAAAGCAATGACGTGCGCGAGGTGTGAATCGATGGTCGATACATCGATTTTTGAAAAGTTGTACAAGTTTTCATCCTCCGGAGTCAGAAAGTCAGGGAGGTTTTTTACCAGGTCCAGCAGGAGGGATGATTCGATTCCGGCTTTGATCCGCAGAACGATGGAATCACTTTCTGAATAATTTGTTATCCTTCTCATTTTTAGCAATTTGACCTGGTCGGAATAATTGGAATGATAAGGTTGCTTGTATATCTTAAACACGGCTTCCGTCAGGTTTACAATTCCTTTTTTCCGTGCGACTCCTTCGCGGTAGAAAGTCGTCAATACAACCGGTTTGTCCTGGTAATTCGATTTACGTTTTTCCAGCATGTCGTGGATAATCTTCCTGGGATTGATCAGGTGAACGATTACCTCAGGAATTGGAATGACCTGAATATTCAGGTAAATATCGGTATTGCCTTCCTCAAAGAGGCTTAACGGCAAAATCTGAGGCTGGTAGCCCATGCAGGAGATACAAACCGACTCGGACCGGAGTGAATCGGGGATTTTTAGTTGAAATTTTCCGTCCGAGTTAGCGATACTTCCTATTCCGCTTTCGGAAAGGCTGATTGAAGAATGGGACAGTACTTCCCGGGTTATTTTGTCTCGTACAGTCCCTTCGATAATCAGCAGGTCTTCTTTTGTCTTTTCTTCTTTTTCCGGACTAACCGGAGATAATTTATACAGGAGGATGTGTTTGCCGATCAGGCGTATTTGCAGTTTTTCGTCCCGGGTGACAGTACGAATGGCATCTTTCAGGGTATAATTTCCGGCATCGAGTTTTACTTTCCGGTCATTGTCGATCAGTTGGCTGTCATAAATGAAAAACAATCCTGCCGCTTCACCGATCTGGTTCAGAGCCTCGTAAGTCGTCCCTTTGATTGCCGGCAATGGGATTTTTTGCTGCCAGACAGGGTCTTCCTCCGCCCGGGTCAGCGAGCTGTAGAAGAAAAAGCAACATATCCACAGACCAGGAAATTTCATCGTGAATTTTTTAATGAATCTTCCCGGTTAACGGGAAATAAAAATAGAGTCCTGTTGTTCCCGGCAATTCAGTTTCAAAGCCAGGCAGATCAGTTGGGCCATGGATCCGGCCGAATGCTCATCGAACGCTACGGTCAGGATCCGGTTTTCTAATCCTGCTTCTAAAACAATGGGCTGGTCGGTGAATGTGTTGATTACACGAACGATATCTTCCAATCGTTCGTCCTTGAAACTGATTTTTTCCATGAGTTTGTCGATGGCTGTTCCATCTTCAATCCGGGTTTTCTGCCAGGTTCCGGGCTGCAGTAAAACCTCCTCTCCGGTTGTTGCGATGAACTGTTCCCCGGTTTCTTTCCGGGTGACTTTTACTTTTCCGCGTTCAACCGAAAGCGAGAAAAGCTGTTGTTCCTCAGAAGATTGAATCCGAAAGGCCGTTCCCAGAACTTCCACCGTAACGTATTTGGTTTCCACATAAAAGGGGCGTCCGGCTTCCGGACTGATATCGAGCAGGGCTTCTCCTTTCATCCGGACTTCCCTTTTGTCCGGATCGAATTTTTCCGGATAAGAGAGGGAGGCATTTCCGGCCAGGTATACCACCGATCCATCTTCCAGTAAAGTCACCAGTGTGCTTTTTGAATCTGGGTTTTGTTGTGTAAGCCATTGGGATTTATGGGGCGTTTGAATTTGCCAGAAGATAATCCCGCAGCCGATTATAATCCCGGTGATTATTGCAGCAACCCGGTAATAAAAGAATTTTCCGGATATGGCTTTCTTTGTATCAGGAAGTAATAATTCTTCTTCTCTTAACCGGGTATAGAGAACATCCCAGGCTTTGTCCGTATTGAAATTAGGATTCATTTTTCTGTTTTATTTGTTAAATAAGTTTGTTGTCCACATAATTACCGATCCCTTTTTTAAGTTCCCGCAAAGCTTTACTGATTTCAGCTTCTACCGTTTTGACGGAAAGAGAAAGTTCTCCGGCAATTTCAGTATATTTTTTTCCTTCGTAACGATTCATGCAGAAAATTTTACGGCGACGCTCGGGAAGCCGTTCCAAAGCACCTTCGATGTATTGTTGAAGCTCATTGTATTCCAACTGCTCGGCCGGGGTAGCCGGCATGGATTCTTCCGGCCGGCTTTTGATTTTTTCCTGATAGCGACCGGTTACCTGCAGGTGTTCCAGGTGCAGGAGTGCCTGATTCCGGATTGCACTGTACAGGTAAGACTTAACAGAAAGGAAGATCTGCAGTTCTTTTCGTTCTTTCCATATTTTATAAAACAACTCCTGGACGACTTCTTCTGCGACATTTGTATCCTCCACCAGGCGGCAGGCATACCGGCAGAGTGGTTCGTAGTATCGGCGGAAAAGCACTTCGAAAGCCTCTATATCCCCCTCTTTGACTTTATTGAATATTCGCAGGTCGTTAAACATACCGATCTATTCTTGCTGTTTTTTCAGTTTATCTACTGCCGAATCCAGGGATTCGGTCGGTTCGATGATGTTGTAGGCACCCCAGAAATCCGGGTCATAAAAAGACATGACCTTATCGCTCAGGGATTGATTCTGGCGGAAAGCAGCTTTCCAGGGAATGGCATTAATGTCATCCATTTGGTTATCAGTCACTACCATTTCGCTGACAATGGTATAATTGGTAGCAAAGAGTTTCCGTTTCCAGTCGCACTTGAATTTTACTTCATTACGGATATAATTCAAGTATGTTTTACCGTCTCGTTGCTTATAAGTAACAGTGAATGAAACCGATTCAGGATTAAAGCGCAATCCGGCCGGTTTTTTCTTCAGGATTAAAGAAGTTACTTTGTACCGGTCTCTCATGTCAAGATAAAACTGAGCCCGGGTAAATGCCAGGTTTTCGCGGTCGATATACAATGTTCCGTAATACAGGGGATAAGGTAAGTCCACCTGTATCGGTTGAAAATGAACTACGTATTGGAGTCGGTCGTCGATGGAGGTAACGGGCCCCATCCTGAACCTGAAAAACTTAAGTGTTTCCTTATCGAGTAACACGTATGGATTTTTGACAATATCCACATTTACGGAAAGGTTCGGGCCTCCGAGAAGTTTGACGGCCAGGGTATCGCTTGCTTTGATACTCAGTAATTTTCTTCCCTTCAAAATTTGTACCTTGTCCTGCTCAGCATCTTCGTTGTAGGATGTTTTATAAATACTGATCACGGCTTCTGAAATATTGATGTATTTTCGTCCCTTTTGTGCTGTTTCGCGATAAAATCCGGTAAGCAGGTTGGATGAAGTACTGTAATTATCCGTAATTTTATCAATTGCAGCCTCGATCAACATACGAGGATCTTTCCAGCTGATTACCTGGATTTCATCCAGTTGAATACTTCGGGGTGTCAGAAAAATAGCCTGATTCGTCAGGTTTTCATTGGAGACCGGTATCCTGAGGTTAAAAAATCCTGCTGCTGAAAATTCCACTTCTTTCACTTGCAGGAACCGGGGAATTTTGATGGTGAATTCACCGTCTTCATTCGTCACCGTACTGACCGGGCTTCCCACAGCCGAAACGGTAACCTGCTCCAGTTTCTTTTTGTTGGATTTGTTTTTTACAATCCCTGTAACAGAAAAATAATCTCCTCCGTTCTGGGCCTGTAAACCGGACAACAGCCAGAGTAACCCCAGCAGTGTTGCCATTACTCTTGTTTGAAATGTTTGTGTTTTCATAAGATATTCATTTTACGGATTCGTATTCTGTTCTTATGATAGTTTAAAGGTACAAATACCCTATGGATTTTGCAAAGAATTTTTTATAATTTAATTGAAAGTAAAACAGGTTAACTAATAAAAGGTTTTGTTGCTATAAGAAGCAAAAAAAATAGCACTTAATTTTTGTTAATTTATGGAATTATATGTTAGATAATGTTATTTTTACGAGTGAATTATCTATACTAATGAAAAACAAAATAGTTAGACATGAAAATACGTTTACTACTTCTGTCATTTATCCTTTCTTTTCTATTCACATCGTGTGATTACTTCAAAGAAGGTGTTACTTATAAGCTGAAAGCCGGTGAAATCCTGTGTAATGCAGATGTTAACTGTATCAAAGAGTCTTGCTATGATGGAGTTTATTTCATCGGCTTAGAGAACGGTTCGATAATACGTAAGGATATTATTAATGACGTCTCGGATACGATTAACATCGGCTATCAGCGCATTTATGATATTGTAGAGAAAATGGTGAATGATTCGGTGAGTTGTTTGTGGATAGGAGAAAAAGACCATGGTTTACGTAAGGTGACATTCAACCGTTTCACTAAACAAACGGTAGAAGAGTTGAATCCTTCGATTCGGGAAAAGGGAACCCACTATAGTGTTTATAGTGTTATCCTCATGGATGGAGATAGTATCGTTTATGTTGGTACGAGTAATGGCTATTATTCTTTTATACCTTCTCGCATGGACTCGCTAAACCTTATTAGTATTGAGATTACAAATAAAATATGCTTGTTGGATAATATTCTGTATCTGGCAACGAACAAAGGAGTCTTTTTTTACGATATAAAAAGAGGTATGGTAACTGATTCTTTACGAACGAAATTTATAAATCATCAACCGGTCACAAATCTTCGTATAGTCAAACGTAAAATCAATATTATTCAGGGGGGTAAACTTATTCAATATGATATTGACAGTAAAAAAGACAGTGTCTTATATCCCTATCAGGTTCCTTTCTATCAGAAAATATTTAATCACCCGAACTATTGGGCAAAGGCTTCTATTCAGGAAGAAGGTACTTCCCTTCCCAGGATAGTTGATTATTTGGTCGATAATAAAGGTAATCAATGGTATTATACAACTACAATGGTGATGTTTAAGAAAAAGGATGGTAATACTACTTTACCCCTGCCTGTTAAGGTTAATGTAAAACTTCGTCCAAATATGCTTTTGACAAAAGATGAATTTTTATTCCTGCCTGATCAGGATAAAATATTACAAATCCCTATGAATGAAACTACTACGGGAGAACAAAAGAATGTTATAGGAATTGCACGATCCGATTCGGAGGATCGAAAGGTTTACTTTGTTCTGACAAGGGACAATTGTTTGTATAAGTATACGTATAAAGAATCAGAAAAAAAGAATGAGGCTTCTTTCCTTAATCATATTAATAAAATCGATGATGAAATTGTTCAGATAAAATCGTCCAGGCATTTTCTCTGGTATGCTTCGCAGAAAAAGTTGTATCGGACAGACAAGAATGGAAAACATCTTCAGGTGATATACGATTGTACCGATTATCCGATCAGGGAAGAAATTCACGATTTACTCGTTGATAATGAAGACCGGTACTTATACTTAGGACTGAGGAATTGTTTGCGCTGCTTTTCTGAAAAGGAAATAAAAGGAAATAATATCTGTGAAGGAGAGATGCTGAAAGTAGATGACGATTCGTTCAATCACCATGATTTATATGTTACATCCTTGTTGTTGTCTAACAGTAAGAGCTTGATTGTGGGAACTTTGAATAAGGGACTGTTCTATAAGAGAGAAAATAAGGACGATTTTGAGCCTGTTCCTTTTTCCGAGTGTGATTCGATCGGTTCTATTCTCTCTGTTATTAATTTAAAGAATGAGTATGCGAAAATTGGAGAGGATAGTAGATTACAGGTTCATACAACAAAGGGATTTTATCTTTTCGACGAGACCCATATAGATCAAAGACCATTGATTTGTACTCCTTTTTTACAATCGACGAAAACCATCAAAGCGATCATAGAAAAGAGTGATTATAGCTTTTACGGGATTGGACAGAAAGGCATTTGTTGTTATCCCGCTCCTAAGTATTTTTCGTTTAAGGACATGATATTCAACAAAACTACATTTGAAATATGTGGAGATAAAATTTTATGCGGTGGTAGGCATGGCTTATATTTGGTAACCTTGGGTCAATCAGATGCGGAAGATGGGTTGGAGCCCGTTTTGTTAAAAGGATCGTTGGATCCCTATAAGATTCTGAATGTTTTATTTCCTGCAGTTTTATTATTGATGCTATTTTTGTTTGGGAGAAACATGAGGAAAGATCAAGAGAGAAAAAAAAATGAAGAAATTCAGGAGATAAAATTGGAGCGAGATGAGCTTCAGAAAGAGAAAAATACGAATAAGGAGGAGCTAACTCGTCTAGAGCAAGAAACCATGGACTTGCAAACAAGATTGGATCAAACTAAAAAAGAGAGAGATGATTTTGAGGTAGAAAACCTGAATATAAAGAAGCAACTGCAAGATTTACAAAATAGATCTGTACCGGAGTTTAATACTTTGAAAAATTCTATTGTAGAGTTAATTGGACAAAATTTGAAAAGCACAAAGGATTTTGAAGAAATAAGAAAGAAATTACGATCATTTTACAATAAGTTCATACAACAACCATATCCTGAACTAAGAATGTGGGCCAGAAGTGATGAAAAACAACTATTTATCGCATTGATATCATTGGGGAAACATTATTCGGCTGGTACAGTCAGTTCGTTGGACCTTGGGATTGCTGCGAATACAGTATATACATGGCGGAGCAAGTTAAAAGACTGTATAAATGAGAAATTGAATCTGGATCAAAAGAATACAGAGCTTATTAAAACGTTGTTGGAGTATTTAAATATGGATAATTAGGTGGTGCCTGAAAATTTATTTTGTTTTTCGTACAAGATTGGTTAATATGTATTTATGCTGACTTTTGGAGGTGTTCGAAAGGATTAAAAAGGGGCTGGAAGGGCTGATGGTTTTTAAAATGAAATTTAACTATAGATTCGCTGCATGAACCTTAAAAATTAAAAATCATGAAAGCGAAACAACACAATCACATCGGAAGCGTAATCCAGCGTATAGCGAAGCAGAAAGGAATCAGTAACGTAGAACTGGCCCACAGGATATCCTGTTCGACTGCAAATGTAAGCAAAATTTATCGGAAGCCGTCGATCGATACTGATCTTTTGTTTCGAATTGCAAAGTCATTGGAGGTCCCCGTGTCTGTTTTTTTTGAAAATGAAACTCACATACCATTGGTAAAGTTCCGGCTTGACGAGGATCAGTTCAGGGATGTTACCTCCTCTTTGTCAGATTTATCGGAACTGGTCCTGTTGCTGAAAATATTACTTTCCCTTTTCAATAAAGGATATTCCGATGGGGGATGAAGATTTTCCGGCTTATGATCTATTTTACAACGCCTTTCACTTATAGGTACAACGCAGGCCAGGGTACTTTGGAGTACAGGCCGGACAAAAGCATGAAACTTATCAATGAAGTATCGGACCTTGATCTGTTGGCGGCCGAATCTGAAAAACTGTTGACCACAAATTATACGGGAGAGTCGTTGGAAGCATTGTATAATTACGGAGGTTCGCCCGGGAGGCTGGTTCCAAAGTATTTGTACGGATAGAAGGCCGGGAATGGCTTGTGAAATTCAGCGTTGGTTCGGATCCGGTAAATGTCGGGGAAATTGAATATGAATATTCTCTTCTGGCAAAAAAATGTGGAATCAAGATGCCTGAAACCCGTCTTTTTGAAGGTAAATATTTTGGGACGGAACGGTTTGACCGGACTCCTGCCGGTAAAGTTCACACTGTCAGTGCGGTTGGTTTGATACATGCAGATTATATGGATGAAGTTGTCGAAACAATCCGATTTGAAAATAAGCTGAAGTACGGTATGTAGATTTCGACAACCTTAATTACCTTATTTTAACTGGAAAACTTAATCTTTTACAAGTATTTCTTTGTTTTTATCGGAAAATTATTCTTTCTTTGTGGTGAATATATCATAAAAAGAACGTCAATCTTATTTTCTTGCTCGAAGATCTGGACAATCTCAAGCCACGCAAGGAAGAATAAGTTAGACTCGTGGTTCACGTATAAAACGTGGACTTCATTCCATTTATCTGTGTGGCGGTCGTCCAGAACCCTTCGAACAGATAGTGGGTAGATGAAGTTCCACGTTTCTTTATTTTAGGCCAATTCGCTAAAAGACCAATAAAATAGTCGAAAAAAGAGCAATAGATTCATCATTCATGCTTTTTTTTCGACTATTTCTGTTTTCAGGTTATTACATTCCTTTTATCTCCCTTTTTTTGCATACTTTAGGCTG
>JAVBKV010000046.1:0-32409 GCA_031553885.1 Bacteroidales bacterium | reverse complement strand
TTTTAGTTATTCCCAATCTCAGATTGATAATGTGGTACGATATATTATGAATCAGGGCGAACACCATAAGAAACGGTTGTTTAAGGAAGAATTTCTGGATTTTCTTCAAAAAGCAAAGATAGCATACGATGAGAAATATCTGTTTCATTGGGTCAATGAATGATTAAAATGTCGCTGCTACGCAGCTCTGTTTGGCTTGTGTTGCATCCTTTCTGGTCCGGGGGCTCGCTTGCGCTTCGAACCCCGGCTATGAAGATCAGGGCGCTCTGCGCCGAGATATCCGGTAATCAGATTGTAAAATATAGGATTTATGGACTGGTTTTAAATACTCCGATCTTTTTCCCCCTGAAGTATTCGATACAGCTATACAACAGGTAACAGGCGACGCCTTCATCGAGATTCCCGACTATCGGAAGATTATCCGGAAGCAGCTCGAAGATCCCTGCCGTCGGATTTATTAAGTAAATTGCGGAAATGAATCCGATTAATCCTACCCAACATTTATTCATTCCTGGTTGAGGTTTAAGTTGTCCGTTACAATTTTAGGCAAATGTACACGTTATTTTTATTAGTTATCATCGGGTTATATTTTTTTACATAATTTTGTATCATTAATCAGCTAATTTTTTCATCGGATGAATCCCATTCAAATGGTCGATCTGACCGGACAATATACCCGCTTGCAGGCTGAAATGGATGAAGCAATCCTGAGTACCGCCCGTTCCGGACAATATATCAATGGAGAACCTGTACAGCGCTTTTCCGAAGAACTGGCCTGCTTTACCGGATCCGGGTATGTTATTCCCTGCGGCAACGGAACAGATGCCCTGCAGATCGCACTCATGGCCCTGGATCTGAATCCAGGCGACGAAGTGATCGTTCCTGCATTTACTTATGCCGCAGCTGCAGAAGCAGTCGCCCTGTTAAGGCTGATCCCCGTAGCTGTGGATGTAGACCCGCATTCTTTTAATATCGATGTGGAAAAAATCCGGGCGGCGATTTCTTCAAAAACCCGCGCCATCATTCCCGTTCATTTATTCGGACAAACGGCTGACATGGAACCCATTATGCAGATTGCTTTCGAATACGGACTTTATGTCCTGGAAGACAATGCACAAAATATAGGATCTATCTATAATTTTAACAAAAATATAGATCTTATCAACAATTCTATTCCGGAAAAACAAGCCGGAACCATCGGACATATCGGAACCCTGTCTTTCTTTCCGACCAAAAATCTCGGATGTTATGGAGACGGAGGAGCTATCCTGACCGGAGACGAAGCCCTGGCAAAAAAACTGAAAATGATCGCTATTCACGGTCAATCCGGGAAATATGTACACGAAGTGATCGGTTGCAACTCCCGGTTGGATAATTTGCAGGCAGCGATTCTGAGGGTAAAGCTTCGCCACCTGAATGATTTCACCCGGAGACGGCAGGAAGCAGCCTCTTTTTACCGGGAGGGCTTGTCCCCGTTGGCAGAATTCATCGAACTCCCTCAGGAAATGTCCTATTCCACCCACGTTTATAATCAGTTTACCATTCAGGTAAAAGACAGTCGGAGGGATGAGTTGCAGGCTTACCTGAAAAAACAGGGAATACCCACCATTGTCTATTACCCTTATTCGTTGCATCAGCAACCGGCCTTCCGCGAAATCACGCGGATAGGCGGTGATCTGAGTGTTTCGGAAAGACTCTGCCGAACCGTACTTTCATTGCCTATGCACACCGAACTGGAGCGGGAACAACAAGAATATATCATCCGTCAATTGAAGCATTTTTATGAGTGATTATCAGGTACACCCCACAGCAGTCATCGACCCGGGCTGCCGGATCGGTACAGGAACGAAAATCTGGCATTTTTCGCACATCATGCCGGATGCCATCATCGGCAATTATTGTAACATCGGACAAAACGTGGTGATTTCCCCCAAGGTGGTACTGGGAAACAATGTCAAGGTACAAAACAACGTTTCCGTATATACCGGTGTTCGTTGCGAAGACGATGTTTTCCTGGGCCCATCCTGCGTTTTTACGAATGTAATCAATCCCCGGAGCGCCATTGTCAGAAAAGACCAATACAAGGAAACCCTTGTAAAGAAAGGTGCCAGTATCGGAGCAAATGCCACCATCATCTGCGGATGTACCATTGGTGAATATGCCATGATCGGAGCGGGAAGCGTAGTAACCAAAAATGTACCGCCTTATGCCCTGGTCATGGGTAACCCTGCCATACAAGCCGGCTGGATCAGTGAATACGGGCACAAGCTTTCGTTTGATGAGGCAGGACTTGCAATTTGCCCGGAAAGCGGACAACGTTATCAATTGACCGGCGAAAGAGTTTCCAGACTCAGGGAATAGAGCGGGCAATATGAACCGCCTGTCTGACCCGGTCGGCCATTCCGATACCATTCCTTAAATTACCTGCAAGAATTATTCCCGGATAGTGTCGTTCAAATTTCTCTATGGCCTGAAGCCGCTCTCCTGTATTTTTCTCATATTGAGGAATAGCGTGTGCATGCCTGAAAATATGGATGTAATCGGGTGTTAATTCCGGCAGGCGGTAAAGATTTTTCAATTCGTCCAAAACCAGCGTCCTGATTTCCTTGTCGTTCAGATCGAATAATTCCGGATGCCTGATTCCTCCCAGAAAGACAGATAGAACGACTTTACCTTCCGGACATCTACCGTCAAAACAGGAAGAAGGGTAAAGAACTCCTAGTATTTTCCGTTTTTCAGCAGCCGGAATCAATACACCAAAAGCGTTGTGATCCATACCCGGAAATACGGAAAGTCCTACGGAAACCTGAATAATACGGGCATAACGCAAGTTATCGATCCGGGAGAGTAACGTTTCCGGAGCAAAAGGAAAAATAGCCGGAAGTACATACGGTCCAACAGTTGAAACGATATATGGAGCTGTATATTCATCCTGATCCGTCTTTACAGTCCAATTATGGGCTGCTCCTGAAACCGTTACAGAAGCATTATTCAACAGGATATTTTCGGGACCGATCGACTCTGTCAACGCCTGAATCAGGCTTTCCAGTCCGCCTTCTACGGAAAAGATTTTTTTAGTTACTTTTTTGTCCCGTTCCGTTTTTGGCTCCTTCGCTTTGCGGATAGCTCCCCGGATAAAACTACCATAATTATTCTCCAGGGCATATAACTTAGGCAATGCATAACGGGTAATGATGGTATTGGGATCGCCTGCATAAATACCGGAAATAAAAGGATCGACCGCATAATCAAGAAATGATTTTCCCAGCCGGCGGGCGGTAAGGGAAGCAATGGACTCATCCGGATCGGTTCCTTTTTTACGGAAAGGCTCCAACAACAGATTGAATTTATCTTTCCAGGAAAACAAAGGAGTTGCCATCCCGGAAATCATTCCTGCAGGAAGTGCATGTAAGCGGTTGTTTTTCAGGATCAGCCTCCGGTTGGCTTCTTTCCGGGCCGTTTGCAACCGGCATCCGTCCAACTCTTCAAACAATTCGATGATTTCCGGATTGGAAAGGGTCCCGGTATTAGGCCCGGATTCAAAGATAAATCCATTTTCACGAAAAGTCCGGATACTTCCTCCCGCAACAGCCTCTTTTTCGATCACCAACACTTTTTTCCCTTTCTTCTTCAGGTAAAAAGCAAGAGTGAGACCGGTCAGCCCCGCCCCGATTATAATCACATCTTTTTTGTTCATGACTCATTTTCCAAAAAACAAAGGTACGCTTTTTTTCACAAAAAAGCATACCCCCAAAAACCTCAACAGAAGACTCTCCCAGTCTTGTGTTCTGAGTCTGCTGAAGTTTTTCAATAGTTACCTTACTATTAATCAAGGGAAGTAACAGGCAACTGATAAATTCACACATTCAAGACAGAATTTCCGTGGTTACTAGACACATACAAAAATATTTTTTACAGATTACAATTTCAAAAGCAATACCTACTTGATCCATAAGTGGTTATTCACATCTCCGATTGTGTTACCGAATGAATAATCTCTTCCTTTAAGTCTTTGTGTATTTAATACGCAAAGATAACGCTATATTTTTAAAATGAATTTAAAAAAGAATAAAATTTCAATAAATCCCCAAACGATATCCGATACCGGATTCAGTAATTAATAATTTAGGACAGGCAGGATTTTTTTCTATTTTTTTCCTCAACTGGGCAACAAACACGCGTAAATACTGACTTTGTTCGGTATACCCATATCCCCATATTTCTTTAAGAATATATTGATGGGTGAGCACACAGCCCTGATTCCGGGCCAACAGGACAAGTAAGGAAAACTCTGTGGAAGTAAGTTTAAGAAATTGTCCATCCTTTTTTACGGTATGGTTAGCAATATCGATACGAAGATTCTCGATTTCAATAACAGGATTTTCTTCCTGGCTTTGACTCTGGCGGATAGCAGAACGAATACGGGCCAATAATTCTCCGGTCCGGAAAGGCTTGGTCAGATAATCGTTAGCACCTCCATCCAATGCCTGAACGATATCTTCTTCCGAATTCCGGACAGAAAGGATAATAACCGGTTTAAAATACCACTCCCTCAGTTTTTTCAATACAGAGACCCCATCCATATCCGGTAATCCCAGGTCCAGGATAACCAGGTCCGGTAAATGATTGGCTGTCATCACCAATGCTTCTTTTCCGGAAACGGCTTCGATCGTTTTATATCCGGAAGCTTCCATGGTAATCGTAAGCAACCGGCGAATCTGAACTTCGTCGTCGACAATCAATAAAACTCCGTTTTTATTTCTGTTCGTTTCCATAAGAAATTTCTGAGGGTATTTGTATCGTAATACGGGCTCCTCCGTTTTTTCTGTTCTCTGCAGACACCGTTCCTTGGTGAGCTTCTACAAATCCTTTAACTATCGATAACCCCAATCCGACTCCTCCGGTTTTTTCATTTTTTCCCCGATAGAATTTACCGAATAAATGAGGCAATATCTCCGGATCAAAACCCGGTCCCCGGTCCATTACCTGCACAACGAGATTACCGTTATCATAAAACGTTTTCATGCGAATGGTTGTTCCCGGACGGCTATGCTGGCAGGAATTGTATACCAGGTTGTACAATACCTGTTCCATTAAACCGAAATCAAGTTTCACCAACGGCATCGAATCCGGAATCACAACATCCCAGTGAAAGGGACTGAGTTCATCGTTGAGACTCTCTCCGATCCGGTTAAACAAATCATGGATATCACACCAATCCAGGCGAACTGCAATTCTTCCGGATTCCAGCCGGGACATATTCAGTAGATTCTCTATCAGTCTGTTAAGTCGCTTGGAGGCCTTGAATATTTCTTCATATAATTCAACTTTGACGGCATCCGGATAATCAGTAGTCAACAATGTATCGGAAGCTCCCATGATCGTAGCCACCGGAATTCTTAATTCATGAGAGATCGAATTGAATAAGGTTTTATACAAACGATCGGATTCATCGAGAAAATTTGCTTTCCGGGCCATTTTTCCCAGGTATTGATGTTCCATGGCCCGGGCGATCTGAGTGAGAAAAGTATCCCATAAAATTGCCGTTTCGCCGGTAAAAGACTTCTTCTGTTCAACGACAATTATTCCTGGTTTTATTCTGGATCCTTTCAGGGGATAGTAGGTATATTCCCCGGATGGAAGTGTATCGGTAAATTTTCCGGCTTTCCGGTTATGTCTGAACACCCAATCTGCAATTCCCGGATCAGTGATAAAAAATGCCTTTTCATCGGCAATTTCCTTTTGAGGAAACAGGCGATTTCCCCCGTCCTGGAGAAGAAAACAGGTTTCGACAGAAAAATATTTCCGGATATTCTCCCGTCCGGCATCCAGAACCTCCCGGATGCTGGTCGCCCCTGATAATCCTTTCATCAACTGGTACAAGGCATTCGATTGTTCTTCCTTAATGACCGCCAGTTGTTCCTGTTTCCGGATTTTTGCAGTCAGGATCCCGTTAAGCAGAGCAATAATGAAAAACATGAGGAAAGTCAGAACATTGGAAGGCGTGTTGATATGCATGGTAAACCGGGGAGGAATAAAGAAAAAATCCCAGGCAAGCGCTCCCAATGCAGCTGCAAGCAGCACAGGGCCCACCCTCAGAAACGAAGCCAGGATAGAAACGGTAAAAAGCAATAAAAATGACACCGACTGAGAACCGATCTCATCGTTGATCAGCAAACAACCCAGGATGGTGATTGCCATAATCAGAAATGCCAATGTATATTCACTGATTCTGGATGTAAAAGCCGGAAACGAAATTCTTCTTTTGTGCTTGTATCGGATTGCCGTTTCTGAACCCAGGACATAGACATCGATCTTCCCGCTTTCTTTTATCAACCGCTGAACAATGCTTTTTTGAGAAAAAAGAAACGACTTATCATAATCTTTTCCCGATTTTCCCACAACAATATGGGAAATATTTTCCCGACGGGCAATGTACAAGGCTGTATCAACAAGATCGCTGCCGGAAGCGGTGATCAGTTCTCCACCGAACTGTTTAACCAGGTTGATATTATCTTCCAATTGTCTTTGCTGACTCTCCGTTAAAGGTTGGGACGTTCCCACATTCAAGGCAGTCCAGTCGGCGCTCATGGTATACGCCAGGTTTTTAGTCCAGCGGATCAGCTGGGCGGAAGTGGGACTGGGTCCGATCAGTACCAGCAGGTGTAATCCTGATTTCCAGGGCCCCTCAATCCTTTTTTGCTGCATATAAGATTTCAGTTGCTTATCGACCCGGTCGGCGACAATCCGGAGGGACATTTCCCGTAAAGCCGTAATATTTCCCTTCCTGAAAAAATTCTTTACAGCATCTTTCGACTGACCGGAGGTATACACTTTTCCTTCTGCCAAACGGATCAGAAGCTCGTCAGGAGTGATATCGACCAGTTCCACCTCATCGGCTTTCTCAAAGATTTCATCCGGAATCGTTTCCCTGACCGTAATTCCCGTGATCTGAGCAACGGTATCCGTCCGGCTCTCCAGGTGTTGTACATTGACAGTCGTGTAGACATTAATACCGTTATCCAGTAATTCCTGAACATCCTGGTAACGTTTCAGGTGACGACTTCCCGGAGCGTTGGTATGGGCCAGTTCATCGACCAGCACCAGGTAAGGATGCATTTCAATGATGGCATCGAGGTCCATTTCTTCCAGACCGGTTCCCCGGTAGGTTATTTTTTTCCTGGGAACAACAGTTAAGCCTTCCAGCAAGGCATTGGTTTCCGAACGGTTGTGAGACTCCACATAACCGACGACCACGTCCACTCCTTTTGTGGCATCCGACCGGGCGGTCTGAAGCATCGTGTAGGTCTTTCCCACTCCCGGACACATCCCGAAAAAGATTTTCAGTTTTCCTTTGCCCTCCGTTTCTTCTTCCCGACGCAGTAATGTCAGCATTTCATCAGGATTCGGACGAATATTTTCTCCGGTTGCATTCATGTCGTTATATTAAAAATGGAATTTTTGACACAGCATCCTGTTGCAAAATTAAAAAATTACTTCG
This sequence comes from Bacteroidales bacterium, assembly GCA_031553885.1. Lineage (GTDB taxonomy): Bacteria > Bacteroidota > Bacteroidia > Bacteroidales > Azobacteroidaceae > JAVBKV01. Next base: position 24,908 of record JAVBKV010000046.1, on the reverse strand, counting down.
ATTTGAAATCATCGAACCTTTCCAACTTTTTTATCCAATTCCAGATTCAGCATCAATACATTCACTCGTGAAGCTCCTAATAAGCCAAACTGGGGCATTTCCGTATGTTTTTTTACCAGGTCATATAACTGTTGTTTCTGTTCTTCTGATAAATTTCTTTCCGCTGCAACCCGTTCGATCTGCAAACGGGCGGATTCGGGTGAAATATGAGGATCCAGGCCACTGGCAGAGGCAAACAACATTTCGGAAGGAACCGGTTGCCCGTCCGGAAGCCGGTTGTTTTTTATAAATGCATCCTTCCTTTTCATCATAGTTTCATAAAGCGTCCGGCTGGTAGGTCCCTGGTTGGATCCGCCTGAAGGCATGGCCTGATAATCAACAGCCGAAGGCCTGGAAGTGAAATATACGGGACTTGTAAACGACTGGCCGATCCATTGGCTTCCGATTATTTTACCTTCGTTCCGGACAAGCAATCCTGAGGCTTTTTCGGGAAAAGCCAGTCGAGCTATACCCGTAATGAAAAGGGGATAAACAAGGCCAAGCAAAACGGTCATGACTCCCAGTATTTTAAGTGATATAATCCATTGTGTTTTCATATCATTTGCAAAATAAAGTCAATTAATTTAATTCCGGCAAAGGGAGAAACAAGCCCTCCCACTCCGTAAATGAGCAAATTTCTGATCAACGATTTCTGAGCTGTTTCCGCCCTGTACTTAACCCCTTTCAACGCCAGGGGAACCAGTAAAATGATGATCAGTGCATTGAAAATAACCGCACTCAGGATGGCATTTTCAGGAGATGAAAGACCCATGATATTGAGTACGGACAAGGCTCCTTTTCCCGAATGTCCTGCATAAAGGGAAACGGCAATAGCCGGAATAATGGCAAAATACTTAGCCACATCGTTGGCAATACTGAAAGTAGTCAATGCCCCACGGGTCATCAGCAATTGTTTGCCGACTTCCACCACCTCGATCAGTTTGGTGGGATTACTGTCCAGATCCACCATATTACCAGCTTCCCGGGCTGCCTGAGTACCGCTGTTCATGGCTATTCCCACATCCGATTGAGCCAATGCCGGAGCGTCGTTGGTCCCGTCCCCGATCATACCGACCAGGTGTCCGTTGGCCTGTTCGTCCCGTATCCGCTGCAATTTATCCTCCGGACGGGCTTCGGCCAGATAATCATCGACTCCGGCTTCAGCAGCGATAGCTGCTGCCGTCAGTGGATTGTCTCCGGTAATCATCACTGTACGGATACCCATTTTACGCAACTGGGCAAAACGTTGCCGGATACCTCCCTTTACTACATCTTTCAGGTGAATGATTCCCAGCACCTTATCATCTTCTGCTACAATCAGCGGAGTAGCTCCCTGCTGAGCCAGTTCGGATGCCTTCGATTCGATCTGTTTCGGAAAGAACCCGTTATTATTCAGAACAAATGACCGGATAGCCTCCACCGACCCTTTCCGTATCCGGTGCTTCTTTCCCGAAATCCGGATATCGACCCCACTCATCCGGGTCTGGGCCGTAAACGGAACAAATCCGGCATCCAATTTTTGCAGGTCCTGTTCCCGGATCCCGTATTTTTCCTTCACCAGCACAACTACTGAACGACCTTCCGGCGTTTCATCGCTCAGCGACGACAATTGAGCGGCATTAGCCAGTTCCCGGATACTTGTTTTTTCTTCCGGGATCAATTCATAGGCCATCCGGTTTCCCAGGGTAATGGTACCTGTTTTATCCAGCAGCAGCACATCCACGTCTCCCGCAGCCTCGATCGCACGGCCACTCGTAGCAATCACGTTCCGTTTCATCAGGCGATCCATACCACTGATTCCGATGGCACTCAGGAGTCCGCCGATAGTTGTGGGAATCAGACAAACCAATAAGGCAATCAATACAGGCAGAGATAAGTTCTCCGAAGAAGACAAGCCCGAAGCATTGAGGCTATAACCGAAAAAGGCAGGAAGAGTAACCACTGCCAGTAAAAAGATAACAGACAACCCGGCCAATAAAATGGTCAATGCAATTTCATTGGGTGTCTTCTGGCGTTTTGCGCCCTCTACAAGAGCAATCATCCGGTCGATGAAGGTATTGCCCGCCTCGGAAGTAATCCGGATCACAATCCGGTCACTGAGCACCCTGGTACCTCCGGTTACGGCATTACGGTCTCCGCCGCTTTCCCGGATGACGGGAGCCGATTCTCCGGTAATAGCCGATTCGTCCACGCTGGCTATCCCTTCTGTCACTTCTCCGTCGGAAGGAATGATATCACCTGCTTCACACACCACCCAATCGCCTTTTTTCAAACACGAAGCAGCAACAATATCTTCTTTCTCTCCCGTAATTTTCCTGGCTTTGACCTGCGACCGGTTGGCTTTCATACTTTCTGCCTGTGCCTTGCCTTTTCCTTCGGCAATGGCTTCCGAAAAATTGGCAAACAATACCGTCAGCCACAGCCAACAAGCGATTTGCAGGTTAAAAGAAGAAAACTGCAGAAAAAGAATTCCGGTTGAGAGTAAGGCTCCTATGGCCACAATAAAAATTACGGGATTTTTAGCCAGTGTGACCGGATTTAATTTAATAAAAGACATCCGGGAAGCATCCAGTAATTGTTTGCTGTTTAAAAACGCTGTATGTTGTTTTGCTTTCATTGGACTGAATGATTAATAAAGAATACCCTGTTGCAAGAGAAAATGTTCAACCACCGGACCTAACGAAAGGGCAGGAAAGAAAGTCAATCCTCCAACTATCAGAATAATGGCAATCAGTAATCCGATAAAAAGCCAGTTGTCGGTACGAAATGTTCCCTGAGAAACAGGAGTCACTTTCTTACCGGCCAGACTGCCTGCAATCGCCAGTACCGGAAGGATAATTCCGAATCTTCCGATCAACATTCCGATACCGGTAGTCAGGTTATAAAAAACCGTGTTGACATTCAGACCGGCAAAAGCACTACCATTATTTCCTGCAGACGAAGTGAAGGCGTACAGGATTTCCGAAAGACCGTGAGGCCCCTGGTTATTCAGGCCTGAAAGACCTGCAGGGATGGAACAGGCCAAAGCGGAAAACACCAGGATGACAAACGCAGGAGCCAGTACTGCCAGCATGGACATCCGGATTTCAAATGCTTCGATTTTTTTACCCAGGAATTCAGGAGTCCTTCCAACCATTAATCCGGCAATAAATACAGTCAGAATAACAAAAACAATCATTCCGTACAACCCGGCTCCAACCCCTCCGAAAACAACCTCCCCAATCATCATCTGGATCATGGCTACCATTCCCGACAGAGGGGAGAGGCTGTCATGCATGGAGTTTACCGATCCGCAGGAGGCGGCTGTGGTCGTCACCGACCAGAGTACGCTGTTAGCAACTCCATTCCGGGTTTCCTTTCCTTCCATGTAGGAATAATTCTCCCAAACACCTTCCGGATGATACTCCGAATAAAACGAAACGACTAATGCGGCACTGAAAAGAATAAACATGACTGTAAACAGGGTCCATCCCTGCCTGACGGATCCGACCATTTTTCCATAAGTAAAAGTCAGAGAGGCCGGAATCAACAAAATCGCAACCATCTGTAACCAGTTAGAAAAAGGTGTCGGATTCTCGAATGGATGGGCACTGTTGGCATTGAAAAATCCACCTCCATTCGTACCCAATTCCTTGATGGCTACCTGGGATGCCACCGGCCCCTGAGGTATGACCTGGGTTATCCCTTCCAGGGTAGTCGCCCCGACTGCCGGATGCAAATTCTGTATGACACCCTGCCCGGCCAACAAAACCGATAACAAAATCGATAACGGTACTAAAATATACAAAATAATCCGGGTAATATCCGCCCAGAAATTTCCGATGAAAACGGAGGTTTTTCCTGTAATTCCCCGGATCAGGGCTAACAGAACGGCGATACCCGTAGCGGCGCTGACAAAATTCTGAACCGTTAATCCTATCAGTTGCGTCAGGTAACTGACCCCTGTTTCCCCGGCATAACTCTGCCAGTTGGTATTCGTCACAAAACTGATTGCTGTATTGAATGCTGTATGCCAACTCATGTTTCCCACCTGCTGAGGATTTAACGGCAACCATTGCTGAGTAAGTAATAATCCGAAAAGCAGTAAAAAACCGGATAAATTGAATAATAACAAGGAAAGTGTATAATTCTTCCAATTCATCGATCGACCGGAATCGATCGAACAGATCCGGTAAATCCATTGTTCCGGTTTTCCGAATACAGGAGACAGAAATTGCTTCTCTCCGTTTAATGCCTTAGCCATATAGCTTCCCAACAAAGGGGTACATAAAACGACTGCCAGGATCAATAACAGTACCTGAATAAAATCCATTGTTTCCATAGACATACGGGTTAAAATCGTTCCGGTTTAATTAATACGTAAAGCAGATAGACAAGTAATCCGGCTGCAATTACGATTCCGAGTGTATACGTTGTATCCATTTTTCTTTCGTTTTGATTACCGTACAAAGATAGACAGAAGGTTATATGGATTTTATAAAGAAAAGAGCAGGAATATAAAGATTTTATAAAGATTCTGGCAAAAAAAAACGAGGCTGTGTCCAGCCCCGTTTTTTCGTTATCTGATCAAGGAATTAATCCTGGAATTTGGCCTTCAGGAATTCGCGGTTCAGGCGGGCAATATTGCTGATGGAAATGTTCTTCGGACATTCCTGTTCGCAAGCCATGGTATTCGTACAGTTACCGAATCCCAGTTCATCCATTTTGGCTACCATCGCTTTGGCCCGGCGGGCAGCTTCCACACGCCCCTGAGGCAGTAAAGCCAGTTGGCTTACCTTAGCGGAAACGAACAACATAGCCGATCCGTTTTTGCAAGCCGCCACACACGCACCACAACCGATACAGGAAGCAGAATCCATCGCTTCGTCAGCATCCACCTTGGAAATAGGAATCGCATTGGCATCCGGAATACCACCGGTATTGACGGAAACATACCCTCCGGCCTGAATGACTTTATCGAAAGCCGAACGGTCGACCATCAGGTCACGGATCACAGGGAAACCGGCCGAACGCCAGGGCTCGATGGTGATCGTTTCTCCGTCACTGAATTTACGCATGTGCAACTGGCAGGTAGTGATGTCTTCATCCGGTCCGTGAGGATGTCCGTTTACATAAAGCGAACACATACCACAGATACCTTCCCGGCAGTCATGATCGAAAACGATAGGTTCTTGTCCTTCATTGATCAGTTTTTCGTTCAGGATGTCCAACATTTCCAGGAAAGAAGTATCTCCGGAAATACCGCTCAATTGATAAGTTTCAAAGTTCCCTTTTGCTTTGGGACCTTTTTGGCGCCAAACTTTTAATTTTATATTGATAACTTTTTCCATGATTTTTACGCTTTATAATTTCTTTGTTGACGAACGATGAATTCGTAATCCAGCGGTTCTTTAATTAACTCGGGATCTTTATCTTCACCTGTATATTTCCAGCAGGCAGCATAAGAATACTTTTCATCATCCCGAAGGGCTTCGCCTTCCGGTGTCTGATATTCTTCACGGAAGTGGCCTCCGCAGGATTCATTCCGGTTCAAACCATCCAACGCCATCAGGTAACCGATTTCCAGGAAATCTGCTACACGAAGGGCCTTTTCCAGTTCCACATTCAATGTATTGGCTTCTCCCGGAATACGTACATTGGACCAGAATTCTTTCTTCACTTCTTTCAACTTTTTCAGGGCTGTTTCCAACGATTCTTTGGTACGGCCCATACCTACGTAATCCCACATGATCAGACCTAATTCTTTGTGGATGGAATCAACGGAGCGTTTTCCCTTGATGCTCATCAACCTGGCTATCTTTTCATTGATCTCTTTTTCTGCTGCTGCAAACTCAGGCAGATCGGTACTGAAACGGGGTACGCGGATCTGGTCGGCCAGGTAGTTCTGAATGGTATAAGGAAGGACGAAATAACCGTCGGCCAGTCCCTGCATCAAAGCAGAAGCTCCCAAGCGGTTGGCTCCGTGATCGGAGAAGTTGGCTTCACCGATAGAGAAAAGTCCCGGAACAGTCGTCATCAATTCATAATCCACCCAGATACCTCCCATGGTATAGTGTATCGCCGGATAAATCATCATCGGCGTTTCGTACGGATTATCATCAACAATTTTTTCGTACATCTGGAAGAGGTTTCCATAACGGGCCTCAACGGTTTTCAATCCCAGGCGGTTGATCGCTTCCGAGAAATCCAGGTAAACGGCCAGACCCGTGGATCCGACTCCGAAACCGGCATCACAACGTTCTTTGGCGGCGCGTGAAGCTACGTCACGCGGGACCAGGTTTCCGAATGCAGGATATCTTCTTTCCAGGTAATAATCACGGTCTTCTTCTTTAATGGCAGTCGGTTTCAGCTTACCGGCACGAATCGCTTCGGCATCCTCTTTTTTCTTGGGAACCCAGATCCGTCCGTCGTTACGCAACGACTCGGACATCAGGGTCAGTTTGGACTGGAATTCACCATGAACCGGAATACAGGTCGGGTGGATTTGTGCAAAGCAGGGATTCGCGAAATAAGCGCCTTTTTTATAACACTGTGTGGCTGCCGAGCCATTGGAACCCATTGCATTCGTAGAAAGGAAAAATGCATTTCCATACCCTCCGGTTCCGATTACCACTGCATGTGCGGCAAAACGCTCGATCTTACCTGTTACCAGGTCCCGGGCGATAATACCACGGGCACGACCGTCGATAATCACCAGATCCATCATTTCGTAACGGGTATACAGTTTTACGGAGCCTTTGTTGACCTGACGGCTCAGTGCGGAGTAAGCACCCAGCAATAACTGCTGACCGGTTTGTCCTTTGGCATAAAATGTACGGGAAACCTGAGCTCCACCGAATGAACGGTTATCCAACAAACCACCGTACTCACGGGCAAAAGGAACACCTTGAGCCACACATTGGTCGATGATACTGTTGGAAACTTCGGCCAAACGGTAAACGTTGGCTTCACGGGCACGGTAGTCCCCTCCCTTGATTGTATCGTAAAATAAACGGTAAACAGAGTCTCCGTCGTTCTGATAATTCTTTGCAGCATTGATACCTCCCTGTGCAGCAATGGAGTGCGCCCGGCGGGGAGAATCCTGAATACAGAAATTCAATACATTGAATCCCATTTCCCCGAGGGAAGCAGCGGCAGAAGCCCCGGCCAGACCGGTTCCGACGACAATAATATCCAAACGGCGTTTGTTTGCAGGATTCACCAGCTTCTGGTGATTTTTATAATTGGTCCACTTCTCGGCCAAAGGACCTTGAGGGATTTTTGCTTCTAATTGTGTACTCATATCTGTTTTTCTTTTTAATCTTGAATAAAAATAACCCGTTTCTACTTAGCAACACATGGAAGTTACGTAAAAATAGATTGTTACAAAAGCAAATGCCAGACAAATAACTGTAGCGAAAACCTGTCCGATCACTTTCCAGCGATTGAACCACACCGTGTTATTCCATCCGATGGTTTGAAGCGAGCTCCAAAAACCATGACACAGGTGAAACCACAAGGCCACATACCAGATCAAGTAAGCAATTACAATCCAGGTTTGACTGAAATAATACCGGATAAAAGCCACTCCGTCCTGCGGAGAAACCATGGTGGATCCGAGTTCTACCTCATGATGTCCCATCAATTCGGTAAACATCATCTTATACCAAAACTGTGTGAAGTGTAAAAGGAGAAAGCCGACAACGACCAATCCCAATACAAACATGTTTTGAGAAGCCCACTCTACATTCTTCGGACGGGCACTCACCGCATACCGGTCGTTACCACGAGCCTTGCGGTTTTGCAGCGTAAGAATGAATGCATAAATAAAGTGGATTGCAATAATAGCACCCAGCCCGATTGTTGCTGCTACAGCATACCAATTGGCACCCAACAAGGAACAAATGGTATTATAAGCCTCCTCCGAAAAAACAGCCGTCACATTCATGGATGCATGAAACAACAGGAAAAGAACAAGAACAATACCTGAAATGCTCATGATAAACTTCCTGCCAATAGAAGAATTAATTAGCCAATGCATAAAATTTTGATTTTAAAATTATATTTGTTTTTGTTTGTTAAAAACGGATCCTCAATTTGGGTCCACAAAATTAGGCCAATAAAGCGGAAGAAACAAGTAATTAGGGAAATATTTCTTTAATTGAAGCGAAGCGTGAAAAACAGGATCGTTCACAAATAGACCATTTGGTATTTGTCTGTATTTTTACTACTTTCGTCGACCGGGAAAGTTAAGAGTTAAGAATTAAGAGTTAAGAATTAAAAGTTAAGAATGATGGATTCTATAGGAGTTACTCATTTGATCGAGCTCCTCTCTCCCCCTCTGGAGGGGGCAGGGGGAGGATTTAAGACTATTGAAAATTCTGAACTATCCCATTTTAATTTCTCATTTTTAATTTTTAATTCTTCATTTTTAATTCTTAACTCGTTGCCATATCCTCCCCCTACCCCCTCCAGAGGGGGAAAGGCTGAAGCCAGATTACAACCCTGGCCTCCTAACTCTTCATTTTTAACTCTTAATTCTCAATTTTAAACTTCTGCTGTTTTGTACGAATTAATTACCATACTAGGACCTACAGCCTCCGGCAAAACACCTTTTGCCGCAGCATTGGCGGATGCACTCAATACGGAAATCATCAGTGCCGATTCAAGGCAGGTATACAAAGGAATGACGATCGGAACCGGAAAGGACCTGGGAGATTATATGGTTAATGGGAAACAGATACCTTATCATCTGATCGATACCTGTGAGCCGGGTGAAAAATATAATGTCTTCGAGTATCAGCACGATTTCCACCAGGTATACGAGGCGATCAGAGCAAAAGGCAAGTTACCGATTCTGTGCGGAGGAACGGGTCTTTATATCGAGTCCGTACTGAAAGCATACAAATTGCTGGCTGTACCGGAGAATCCGGAATTAAGGGAAAAACTGAAAGATAAAAGTCTGGAAGAACTGGAAACGATTCTGAAAACGTACAAGGAGCTGCATAATAAAACAGACCTGGATTCAGCCAAACGGGCTGTTCGTGCCATTGAGATTGAAGAATACTACCTGACACAAGAACCTGATAAAAACCGGTTTGAACCGTTATCCAGCCTGATTATAGGGATCGATATCGACCGGGAATTACGCAGGGAGAAGATTTCCCGGAGATTAAAAACCCGTCTGGAGGAAGGGATGCTGGATGAGGTTCAAGCCTTATTGGACTCCGGCCTGACTCCTGATGATCTGATTTATTACGGGTTGGAATACAAATACCTGACCCTGCATCTGACCGGAGAACTGAGTTACTCCGAAATGTTCAGTCAACTGGAAACGGCCATTCACCAGTTTGCCAAACGGCAGATGACCTGGTTCCGGGGTATGGAACGTAAGGGATTTATTATCCATTGGCTCCCGGCAGAACTTCCGACGGAAGCCAAAGTGGAAAAAGCATTACAATTGATTTACGGATAATCTCTTCTTTTTATTTACAAAAACATAAATAACATAGAACCCTGTTAACAGAAGAATGGTTGTCCAGGAATCACCGACAGGATCAAATTCCATCTCTCCTCCGCTATCTCCCGGGTTGTCGGCTTCATCCCAATCATCATCAGCCCTCAGCATGGGCGTAGAGAACAGAGATACTCCAACAGATTCCGAAATACGGAGAGAAGAACCTCCCCTGCTAAATCCTCCGCCTGCTCCGTTGGATCCTCCGCCTCCCGATAAAGAATTCTGATAAACAGGTTTTTCTCTACCAAAAACACCCGGTGAATAGGAATGACTCTCTTTTTTCGGCATAATCGAATTCGATCCCGAGGACGATTTTCTCAATTTTCTCATCAACAATCCCTGCAGAGCACCCTCAGAAGGCACGCCGACTGTCAGATCCTGCTCTGATGCCAATGGAATATCATATAACACCAGAAGAGCACTCAGACTCTCCTGTGCATACAACGATAACTGTATGAACAAGAAAATCAGAACACATCCGATCTTTCCTGCTTTTTCTACCTTTTTTAAATTTTTCATTCGTTAAACTGTTCGCTTCTTATCATCGCTCCTGTTATGCGTATATGTATATATTTCTCAGTGAACAATTACTTTATACCGGTATTGCTGTTTATTTTGTTGAATCATCACAATATAATTTCCTGTTTTTTGTTTCGGAATGACACAGGTATTTTCATTGTTTGTCCGCTTTTTATAAAGCAGACGTCCGGCTATATCGTATAGAATAATAGTGGACTGACCGGAAAGATTCTGTACGGTAATTGCACGGTCGGCAACAAAAACAGAAGGTGAAGAACCTGACATAGAATCCATTCCTGTGTAGTCATCGTCATTTCCATCATCATCGCCATCATCCGGATTACCTCCCTGATCATCCGGATCAGGAATACTGATACTGTTTTTCATTACCAGGGCAAACCGGCTCCTGGACGTTCCGTTTTGTATAGTAAAAGGATAAATATCCCCTTCCTTTATCAGGACCTCATTTTCACCGTCTTTCAGCAGTAAACTGTCGGCTTCAACATTACTGATTTCAGAAATCCGGAGATTATAAACTCCGGATGCGGAAATTTTTAATCCTACCGGCACTGCAAGATGAGCGGATTTCGTTCCTACGACATTGATAACCATAGCTATTCCCAGACTATCGACAAGATAAATTTCATTGTCCCGGTTTGACATCAAAGGCACGTCCAGGCCCCGGTTCATTACCGGAGTCGCTCCTTCTACGAAAGAAAGTACAGTTTGTCCGATGCGAAGATCTCCTTTCATCAGGTCAACCCGGACAATACCCGGCTTCGATTGCGAAGAACGAAGAATTTCATTATCCAACGATTTTCCTCCATGCAGGTTAAAGTCAATCTTATAAGACTGGTTATCCTTGCTGTAAGGAGCCTGAATAAAAAATGAAGCAAGAGGAGGTACTCTGAATGGAGTATCTGAATCAGTTCCCGGGAACGCCCCGTTTCCTGTTTCTCCGCTTGAATCAACCACCACATCGGATAAGTTCCTGTAAATATAACCATCTCCGTTTGCATTCTGGATGGCTAATACCCCCATTGATAAAGATGGTTCGTACGATTTTGAAAATGGATTTCCGATCAGGTTCCATCCGGAATGATAGGCAGCCACCAGGCCATCAATATCTTCATCTCCGGTAGGGAATTGCCAGGGAATCAGTTTCCCGAGGTACTGAGCTGCCGCTTTATACTGATCTTCCCGGGTACAGGTTGTAAATGAAAGGGATACGGTTTTATCTCCGTTAGTAAAAATACTTTGCGGATTATTAATTCTCAGGTACAGATCCGGCGTTGTCGGTTTATATGCCGTAGCAATAAATCCGGACGCATTTGTCGCATCCCTCTCCCAGGCTGTCCCATCGGTAAAACTAGGTTTAGTAGTTGCCCGTGTGGCTTCTCCGTAATTCTGAATCTGGATCGCTGTATAATTTCCTGTAAGATACGAAATGAACTGATTATCAAGGCTACTGGTCGTAAAGAGAATTTTGTCATCCTTTACAGGTCCTCCGGTGAGTGCCGCACTTCTGAACGATACTCCTTCCGGATGCCCCAGCCACGAAAATTCATTCACCCTCATTTTATGGTGATATGCAGCCATAAAATTAGATCCGGAATTCAAAACACCTCCGTTATCCAATGCAAAAATTGCACTGCTGTTAACTCCTTTTTCAAGAATCAGACGAGGACCATACGAAAAGGCACCGGTACCTGTACCTCCGTTTGTCGAATTCATAGCCAGTTGAGCATTAGCCCCATCGATAATAAAGTCTGCAATACTATCTACCACAATAAATCCGGCAGTTAATGTTCCGAGACTTCCTCCGACAGGAAGGCTGTCTTTGGTAAAATAAACCGTACCGTCATCGGTTTTGCCTGTACGATTTTTAATAATCAATCCACCGCCACCGCCATTAAATGAATTATTTCCAGCTAAATTTCCGACAGACAGGTATTTATTATTCCTGAAATGGTTCTCATTGCTTCCATCCACAACTGCCAGCAGCTTGTAATCATTTGTAAAGCCATTGGCCGGAGTATTGGTCGTAAATGTATAATTCTGTACCACCCGATATGTTTCCATATTGATCGTATCGCCATACAGCCCGTCGAACGACCAGGATCCGAAGCGTTTGTTACCGTCAGACCCTCCGGTTTGTACAGCTACCTGCCACTGATTGGTTGCGTCCGGTATCACGTAAACAGCTCCTTTCCATTTTTTAGGCTCACCACTTCCCGTAGTTACTGGTTGGAAAATATCGCAACCAGTACCCGGATACACCGCAAACGTTGTTTCATCACCACCCTGGAATGCTGGAGAATCGGCGCTCCAGTTACCGATAAAATTCGCATTAGAGAAGTCCACATTGGAATTCGCCGCATCCGTAATATTGATTTGCAAAGGAACTCCGGTAATGCTGAACTCGGAAGTATTCCAGTCTTTATCGATCGATAAAAGATAGAGTGCATCCGTATCTCCAAATGTGGTTCCATTGGGCAGTGTAAATGTATAATTAGCCGAGGCGCATGTTGACGTTACAATATCCGTAGCATTAGCAACCCCAAGGTAGGTAATTTCAGTAGCATCCTTATCCAACGGTTTATCTGCTTTGTAAAACTCAATAAGATCTCCTTCATTGACAAGATTCTGAGTCGGAAGAAAAGCAAATTGCAATTGATCCCCCACTTTTTTTACACCGAAAAGCAACATCGGCATACCGATTCCGAGATTTCCTTTTGAGGAAAGATAAGTATCAGAAGCGGCTACCCGAGGAGCATGCTGGAGGTTATGGATACTCTCCGTATTTTTTCCAAAAGTGTTTTGAGTGATTTTTACCCCCTTAACATAAGCCGGTACAAAGACGCCGTAATTATTTCCCTGAATTACATTGTTATTGATAGTCAGGTTTCCAATAGGGGTAGTTCCTGCTTCATTATTGAATCCAATACCGTGAGAATTCACATCAAACACTCTGGGACCGGATTCCAGCGGATAAAGATCAGGCATCGTTCCTTTGTTGTTCAATACCTGATTATCAAAAATTCGTTCATGTATATCCAAATCTTCACAGCCCACAGTGATCACAGCTCCCGGAGTTACGTTCCAGGTTTCTCCGTTTTTCACTCCATTACCTGCTAAATTTCCTTCAAACAGATTATTATGAATATCAACCTGTCCGGTCGTATAAACGGCTGCTCCGGTTGCATTTCCGAAACAGGCGTAATTATTCTTGAACGTATTACCTATACCATCTGGATCTGTCAATATTTTATTGTCAAAATCTGAAAATACATTATCCCCTACGTGAAAATACCCCTTTTGGGAGTAAATGGCTCCTCCTTTTCCATACGAATCACCTGATACCGGATCCGGAGTATCGCCCCCAATGGCCATATTCTCTTCGAACATATTATTTTTTGCATCCACCAATGTAGGAAGTACAGCATGAACAGCACCTCCCGAAGAAGCCCTGTTTTGATAGAACGTACTTCCAATGGTTACAAGTGTACCCGTAGGTTCGGGAACTAATGTATCATCATTCGGATCATCAGGAGTTCCATTGTCTTTCCGGACCAGGTGCTCCAACTTAACGGCTCCACCAAAACCGGAGCTGTTAATCATAAACAAAGAATTTTCTATCAATCCGGTTTGAGCTTCCACCTCTCCATCCTTCGGATTCAGATCCAGGTAGACAGCACCGCCACCGCCATTTGCTCTGTTCTGATGGAAATAATTATTATCAAGAACCAGGTTGTTCTGAGAATAAATGGCACCACCGAATGTCTGGGCAAAATTATCATGGAATTGTGCTTTAAGAACTTCATTGGCCGGATCAGCGGTTACATCTTCCCGTGTAGGCGTTGCATTCGGCATTTCAAAAACAAGAGGGCCCATGCTATAGATAGCACCACCATACCCCAATACAACATCTGACTGATTTTGGTTTTGCCAATAAGCTTTATTGGCAAAAAAGCGAGTGGCATCAGTAGGTTCATCGATCACTCGTATTGTATCAATGGTGGACAATCCGGCAATCGCTCCTCCTTTAGTAGCAGAATTATATTCAAAACGGGCATCTTTCAGTTTAAGCACTGTCGGCTTAATCGTAGTCTCATCCTGACTTCCATGAAAAGCAATAGCCCCACCTCCGAATTTTTCGTATCCATCTTCCGTATCTTCCTGTTTGTTATAATAAAACCGGGCGTTCTCGATCCTGACGGTATCTCCATTGAATGAATAAATAGCGCCACCGGCATAACCGGCAATGTTCTCACGGAAATAGGCCTGCTGTTTCAGGGGGTCTGTTGATTTTGGGACAAAGGGATCTGTTTCTGTTCCGGAACCTTTATACCAGCCGAATACTTTAACAGGAGCATGGTGTACAGCAATAAAACCGCCATTACCAAATTTAGCATGATTTTTTTCATACACGAAAGTGGTATCCATGTAATTACCATAAACTTCAACCCCCGGAGAATTATTTTGTAAGTCCGCCAATATAGCCCCACCAGCGTGACCGGCCACATTATTACGAAAAGTTCCTCTAATCTTCAGCGGAGCAACTGCAGCTCCATCTGCAGGCTTGTTGTAGTAATAAATAGCGCCACCGTTACCCGTTGCCGTATTATTGGTAAAAATGCACTTATTGTCCATGAATAATGGACCTTTTTTATTAATGGCTCCTCCTCCTCCTCCATTATTTTCTATGGCAATGCCAGGCCTGTTATCTATAGCCTGATTTCCACTGAAGGTACAATCGTAAAGTTTGACTGTAGCCCCTGTATTACCATCACTGGCAGCAGCAAAGCCACCACCGGTATAAGCAATATTGGAGTTAAAAACGGCAGATTTCAATTCGATAATCGACTTACCACTATGCAGAATAGCTCCGCCAGCCGGAGCAGCCTGAAGATCTGTTCCATAAGGAGCTGTTTTTGTCACGGAGTTACCGGTAAATATCAAGGACTTACCTCCATCCGTCCGGGGAGTAATCTTATAAAGAGTCGGATCTTCTGTAGTAAAGTATTCCCAGGAGTAAATCGCACCTCCCCCATTTGCTGACGAATTGTTCAGGAAAATAGCCTGTGCATCACTTCCGATTATTAAACGCGCATAGTAAAGGAATATGGCTCCTCCAAATACTTTAGTAGACTGATTGTCTTCAAAATAAACCCGGTTTCTAAAAGTCATTATTGCTCCTGTCCCGGTAGAAATTGCACCTCCGGCAGCACCGACCACATCTCCGGTATAATCATTATTTATGAAGTTAACATTATCCAGGACCAAATTACAACCACCACTATTAAAAATGGCTGCACCCTGACCACTCGTATTAAAGTCTCGTATTGTAACACCTTTAATAATCAAAGAATCACTCCCTGCAACATTATTCCAGAATGCTCTGAAACCAGACTGTTTCGCCTTAATAATTACACCACAGGCTCCATCTATCACTAAATTCTTCCCCCGATTATTTTTAATCGCTTCATATCCGGTAGTAGCTATAGTCATAGGACCGGCAAACAAGATAGTATCAATAGTAAAAGTATTAGCCAATGAGATCGCTTTTTGTAATGTGCCTTCTGTATTATCGTCCGAGTTGATCGTCACAATGTAAGTCCTGGGCGTAGGATTGATCTGAGGTTTAATAAAGGTTTCGTAGGCTCTGTCTTTTTCATCCTCACCTGCAGGCTTTGTATTCCACAAGTCCCCGCTATTTCCGGAAAACGAAATTTTTCCTACTTTCGACGGATCAGGCATATTCACATTCGTAGCCCAGAAAGATCCTAATACATAAGCTGCCGTATTATTTTCAAAAACGAGATTATTTCTTATATTAATAAACCCATAATCCGTCCAGAATACTCCCCAACCGGCATTATTGTTAGTGAATTTGACATTATCCAATGTCATATAACCATTGTTGTTGTAGATAACCCCTCCGGCTGCTGCATCATAATTAAATCCGTCAAAAGTCAGATTTTTCAATACTAAATCAGCATAGAGGGTAAGAGTGGATGTTTTATTGAAACAACGGAATCCGGTACCGCTACTTTGGATAATAACTCCGGTTCCTCCGTCGATTGTTAACGTTTTATCCGCTTTCCGTGTGATTACCATCTCGGAAGACACTTTCACCGGATTAGTCCGGATTCCGATACCGTTGGCGAACTTAACCGTGATCGGCATATCCAGTTCCATATTAGCAATGTTGATGGCATCTGCCAGCGTAACAACCGAATATCCATTACCCGTACCTGCAACAACCGAGTTAACAAGAAG
Organism: Bacteroidales bacterium; assembly: GCA_031553885.1. GTDB lineage: Bacteria > Bacteroidota > Bacteroidia > Bacteroidales > Azobacteroidaceae > JAVBKV01. Next base: position 8,572 of record JAVBKV010000046.1, on the reverse strand, counting down.
GGTATTATTCTGAATCAGGTTTCCATTGGCAAGGGTTCCGCCACCATAAAAAGAAAGAGTACTGACAGAGAAAACCGATCCGTTTCTAATGTTTACTTTGGTGTATAAATTGGTGGAAATATCACCTCCGAACTCTCCTGTATTACCCGTAAATCCAGTCGTACTTCCCTGTTCTGCAGTTAATACGGCAGTTCCTTCCAAACAAATGGCTCCACCATAATAACCCGCATTGTTACCGGAAAAGGTAACATTCCCGTTCAAGGAAACAGTTCCATCCTGAGAAAAAATGGCTCCTCCATTACCTGTAGTCTTATTTCCACTAAAAGTAACATTGGTTAAAGTCAGGTTACTTCCGCTATTATTAATAGCAGCTCCGGCATTAGACCCGTTATCAAAATCTTTAATTGTCAGGTTGTTCAGGAATAAATTTACTCCGGAAGCTACATTGAAACAATTATGTCCTGTTCCGCTGTTCTGAATCGTAACTCCGGATCCTCCGTCGATAGTCAGCTTGCCTGTACGGGCAGCCAAAGCAATAGATTGAGAAACATTTACAGAAGAAATTCCCTCATCAAAAGTAATTGTAACATCGGTCCCGATAGCATCTGCTTCGTATGCCCGTGCAATGGCCATCTCGAGCGTATTGGCAGCAGTAACCAGATAAGGATTGGCAGCTCCTGCAACAACAATCTGTCCGGTACCGGTTATTGATTTTCCTGCAATATCTGTTAAAGCTTCGACTGTGATCGTTCCTGAATTTGTAATCGTACCTGCACTACCATCTATAAAAATAGCATTACCATTCACAGCCTGATTTCCAGAGGAAGCAACCTGTGCTCCTGTATTTACAGTCATTTGTGCACCTGAAAGAAGAACTATAGCTCCCCCATTTGCAACGGTTGTATTATCAATAAAATTAACCGAATTATTCAAATTCAAGTTACATAGCTGACTTCCATAAATTGCACCTCCGCCCCAGGCGCCAGCTGTACTTTTGTTGTTTTGTAAGGTTACATTATCGAGTGTCAGAGGTCCTTCACACAATACAGCACCTCCATTATCTCCATTTTGGAAGCCATCAATAGTCAGTCCTTTTAAAGTTGTATTTGTATAAAAACCAATATTCAGACATCGAAACCCTGTCGCTGTAGGCTTTAGGATAACTTTATTTTCTCCATCAATTATAAACTTTGCATCATTTACATTGGCATTTAAAGCAGCAGAAAGTCGCACCGTAGGATCGGCTGCATTTTTAATAGCATCAGCAAATTTGATATAAATGGGATTACCAGGGTTGGTTATGCTACTTGCAACCTCAATGGCATCTTTCAAGGAACCTGCACCTACTCCCGTTGTAGCATTCACTTCTACTGTATAAGTGTTAGATACCGAAGAAAAGTAACAATTATTGCCACCATAACCTCCATCTGTGTTTCCTGAATAAGTTATCCGGCCTCCTCCTTTTATGAAAATTGAGGATGTACCTGCTAATGCAATAGCCCCACCATACCAGGTTGCTGTGTTATTTGTAAAATTAACAGAACCTCCATCAACGGTCATTATCGCTGCTCCTTCAAGGAACAAAGCACCTCCGGCTCCATTAAAAGCACCTACATTTTTTCCTTTATTATTACTAAAAGTAACCGCATTTTTAAACGTAAGGCTCCCTCCATTGGAATAAATTGCTCCTCCCCTCCACTGATTGCACGTATTATCCATAAAGGTTACATTGTCCAACACCAAGTTTCCTCCATTGGTATTATTAATAGCTCCACCATCAGCTACAATGTCAAATCCCGTAATAGTAACATTATTTATTGTTGCATTAGCTCCAGAACCTAAGTAAAAACATCTAAATCCTGTCCCGCTTGCGGTAATAGTTTTTCCACCTCCATTAATAGTTACTGGACCTGACGCACTTCCTATATCAGAAAGTTGACTATTAATAACGATATCTCCTGTAATATTTATTACAATAGCATCATAGCCTGCAAAATTAGATTTATAAAGTGCGTCATTTAATCCGCTAACAGAATTTACATCATTAGCCGTATAGGTAGCTGACTTCACCACCCCGCTCATCACCAACATCACTGCCAGTAATAAGCCTTTTATATTTTTATATCTGTTGACTACTTTCATATTAGTCCATTGAATTTGTTTTGATTAATATTTGTATAAGGTATAGCGATCAGCGGCTCCAGGCGTAGCCGGATCAATATTATTGTTGATCATTCCCAGTGTCATTAACAACCAGCCGGCATCCGAAATTAAACTGGCTCCATCAGTACTATACGGTTTAAAACCAGATGCAGAAGCATACTGAGCTTGTTCCTTCGCTTTGCTGCGATCATCCGAATTACTTGACATACAGAAATAGTATCCGACGGATGTTCCCCAGAAACCAGTGGAAGCAGCCGACAAATACCAGTCTTCCTTGTACCAGCCGGACATGGACTTATCAATCATGGTACGCATGTAAGAAGCCGGAGCAGAATTAAAATCCGTATCTACCCCGAAAATAGGCGGCCAGGTAGCCGGCGTAAACTGATACATGGATTCGGCATTCAGGTAACCGCTGCAACAATCCAACGGATTTCCAAAAATCTTATAGCTGTTATAGTTTAAGTCTCCTGTAGCATAAGTCAGGGAGGGATCCGGATACATTTTATGTCTGAAAATCGCCTCTTTAATCGCCAGCATTTCATTGGCTCCGGCTATTGCAATGCTGGTATGTTCGGTTACCGGTTCTGAAGCATAAATTTCCTGTTCTATATTCAGGAAAGCCAGCATGCCCGCATAAACCTCCGAATTATCCATCGTATACATTACAGCGTATGTACGCTTGGCATTAGTCAGCCAATAAGGGTCCGAAAAATAGAGTCTTTCATAAACCAAGCGGGCAAGCCCTTCCAGTTTCAGACGAACGTCAGGCTGTTTGAACCAGGAGGCGTCGTTTGTTTTCTTATAATAATGGTAAGCCAGCATGTAAAACACAGTCGGATCACTATCTTCCGCATCGATCTGGCGACAATAGGCATCTCCCATTTCAGTAGGACAAACCGTTTCGTAGATTCCGTTGATATCATAAAAATAGTTTACCATCAGAGGATCAGGTGCCGTATAGGCACCACTTAAAAAAGACTTCAAAATTGGAAAATCCCTGAAATACAGACGTTTCAGGGATTTTTATTTTCTACAAATCCCCACTTTTTTAGCAAAATCAGGCAGTTTCGCTGGACTAAATCGTGTACATTTTTTAGTCCTCGAAAAAGTGTCCACGAATAGCCTCTTAAGTCGCTGGTTGTCTTATCGTTATATACTCTTCATTTTACACGGTTGAAGTATCTTTAACCCATTATTTTTTTGAGTATGAGACAGACATTTAATGTGCTTTTCTTTATCAGGAAAACACGAACAGTGAAATCGGGTGAAACACCCATCATGTTGAGAATCTCCATTGCAGGACAGTTGGCAGAAATCCAATTAAAAAGAACCGTAAAGGCTGCTCAATGGAATCAGAAGAAAGAACGGTGTACGGGCAAGGATGCCGCATCGTTGGAAATCAACCGTTATCTGGAATCGGTGAAACTTCGTTTGTTCGACATCCACCGGACAATGGAGCAGGAAGATAAACTTATCAATCCGTATGAAATCAAGCGAAAGTTTTTAGGGCTGGATAATGAACACAAATTATTCTTTGAAGTTTTTCAGGAACATAACGACAAGTGTCGGGAACTTATCGGGAAGGATTATGCCAAAGTAACCGTTTCCCGCTTCGATACCTGTTTGAAGTATTTCCGTGAAATGGCTTTGAAGAAGTATCATATGAAAGATATTCCGTTGAAAGAGCTTACCCATGCTATTATCCAAGACTATATCCATTTCCTGAAAACAGAAAAGGACTTGCAGGAGAATACGCTTATCCGCTACATGAAAGCCGTTAAGAAGATTACCAATCTGGCGATTGCCAACGATTGGATGAGTAAGAATCCGTTTTCCAATATCCGTTTCCATGAACCAGAAGTTCACAAGGACTTCCTGACAAAAGAAGAATTGAATGTACTTTGGAAAAAGACGTTTGAAATTCCGCGCATGGAGTTGGTGCGTGATGCTTTCCTCTTCCAGTGTTATAGCGGATTGGCGTTCATCGACCTGTCGGAACTAAAGGCCGAACACATTGTAGAGGATAATCAGGGAAATTTATGGATTCGCAAGGCAAGACAGAAAACAAATGTCATGTGTAACGTTCCGTTGTTGGATATTCCTATTCAGATTTTAGAAAAGTACAAGGAGCATCCGTTATGCAAGAAAAGCGGAAAGTTATTACCTGTTTTATCGAATCAAAAGATGAACAGTTATCTGAAGGAACTGGCCGATGTGTGCGGAATTAAGAAGAAGCTGACGACTCACACCGGCCGATACACGTTTTCGACCGTGGTCACGCTGGCTAATAATGTTTCGTTGGAAAATGTAGCGAAAATGTTGGGGCATACCAGTACTAGAATGACACAACGTTATGCAAAAGTATTAGACCAAAGTATTTTGGAAGATATGCAGAACGTAAGGGAAAGAATGTCATAGACTGTTGTTGTATGCAGGTCGGAAGCGTTCTTCCAAAATTTTTTTGATGTCGGATTCACGAAACAGGACTTTCCCCGGCAACTGGATAAACGGTAAAATTTCGTTGTTGCGGTAGTCCTGTAGCGTGCGCCGACTTAGTTTCAGGATAGAGCAAAGTTCTTCACTTGTCAGGTAGCGCTCTCCATCGAAAAGCGGTTTATTGTTTTTCAAGGCTTCTTCGATATGTGGCAACACATCGTTTAACGCTTGCAAAAGTTCCCTGTTGTCGTCGTTGGTATATAGTTCCATCGGATTATTTTTTAGCATTGATACTACTTTGTTCCAACAAGGATTTTACTTCGGAAATCCGGTAATAGGTTTTCTTTCCGAGCGTAGAAAAGGAGAGTTTGCCGCTTTCCCGAAGGTATTGCAAGCGGCGAAGGGTAATGTTCAAGGAAGCGGCAAGTTCTTTCCCTTCTATCCATTCCTGTTCTATCGGTTGAAGGTTGGAAGAAGGTTGCTTCGGTACCAATGAAATAATTTGCCGGAGCTTCTTTCTGAATGCGTCGAAAGATTCACGTTCTATTGCTACTAAATCCATATTGTTGACGGTATTTATTCGTTTTGCCAACAAATATAGCGGTTGGATAGACCCGTTTTAAGAATTGTCCGGTAGTGGAATGGGGCTGCGGAAGTTGGCTTGAATCAATCCAAAATACTCGCTCTTTCCTGTATCAATGCTTTATAATCCGCTTTCATTTCATCCGGCAAGAACGAAGAATCTACAAATACAAGCCATTCGGGGATTACCTTCCTGAATTTGTCATATACATTTTCGATTGCTTTATCATCGACTTTCATTGTTTTTAAGAGGCTGTCAAAATCGGCTTTCTTCAGCTTGCGTTTTTTGCCGTTCAACGTCAATGCCAGTTCTTCGTTATCTTGTGGAATGACCAGTTTAGTGGATAAGAGGTCATAAGCCGGAGCCAAAACACATTCTCCTATCTTTTTGTAAAGTGAAAAATTTTTCAGGTGCATGTCTGCATTTCCGGTCAGGTAGCAGAACAAAAGCACCTCGAAATAGTTGATTAAATCCAGCACCGGATAAGCCGAGAACTCCACTATCTTTTTGGCAATTTGCTCATGGGAACCTTTGTATTTTTGTTCGGTCAGTTTTTCCGTCAGTTGACACATATCTTCCATTGGTATTTTACCGCCTTTCTTGTTGCGGTCTATCCGTTTGGTAATATATGCCAATGAACCATCCTGAAACCGTATCAGGGAATGGGGAACTGTTTTTATACGGGCAAGCGATGCCAGATGCATGGTTAAATCTTCATTTTCGGGAAGCGACGGATATTGTTCCGTTTGTGGTTTGAGGATATATTCTCCCCATAAACCTACTATCGTGAAACGTCTTTCGCTCCCTTTTCCTTTTTCCAAGTCAACCGACAATTTCGGCTGAACGCCTGTAATCGTAACTTGTGAACGCACTACTTCCAATGCCAACGATTCTATATCGGCTTTTGTGTATGGAAGAACAGGCGGGATGGCAGTTCCAAATATTTTCTTTGAACATTGCGGATGAAAATCAACCTGTCCCTGTTCCAACGGTTGATAACAGTATAAGCATCTTTCCATGATTATTTCGCTTGAATAGGTTGAACACTTACCGCCCCGATACAATCTTTGCAACAGGCAAGCAGCAAAGACATACGGTCGCGATTGTTGATTTTCCAGTTCTTTTCGACAATATCCAACAGCCAACCTTCGGGAATAAGCCCGTCGAAGAAAGGATGCAGCACATTACTAACAAATGGTTTATCGGTCAAAGGCAACGTGAGGCTTACCGGTTCAGGGTCTTTACTTGCCAAATAGACCGTATCATACACAAAGGTGTAGCCGTTCTCATCTTCGGTGAGCGTACCCGCCGGATGGTTGTACATAAATATTTTAGCCTGTTTCATTGTTCTATCAGATTATTTCTGTCCATCGAAACAACACCCAATTGCACCCCGAATAACTTTAATACTTGATTTACCTTGTCCATTTTCAGGGTTTCCTTACCCTGTTCCAGTTCACGCAGGAAACGTAGTCCAACGCCCGCTTTCTGTGCAAACTCTTCACGTGAGATTCCAAGTGCTTTGCGCTTAGTCTTCACATATTCGTTTAATGGTAGATTATCCATATTCAATACCTTTCCGGGTACAAATATAATGATAATTTTTAAAATAACACCTTTTCGGGTATCTTTTTGATTGAATGCACGAAATAATACCCAAAAGGGTATTAGTGATGGAGTAATAAAAATATTGAATGATAAATATTTCACAATCAAATCATTGGATACTTTAATAAAAGAACACAAACTGAAATATCCAAAAGAGCCATCCAATCCGGATAAAAAGTTTTATTTTAGGTTGAAAAAGGATTTAGAGGAAAGGCACATAAATGAAGAATATTTCATAAATAATTTATGTGATGACTTGATAAATCTAATTGACTTTTCCAAATTCGAAACGAATCTGAGTAAAATTTTCAACTAAGAATATTGTTATCTAAATATTAAGAGGTAAAATTGATAATAGGTCTGCAACTACAGTCCGTGCATCGCTAAAAACCGACAAAATCAAATCTCCATTTCGAGAACTATTCATTGGATTATTTTCAATGTTTAGTTCACAAACTGAAGAAATAATTCTGATTCGGCCGAATATCTTGTTTTGTTTCTGAAATGCACTATAAATGCTGCATAACAGAAACAAAATATAGAAATGACACATAGTTACCATGATTTTGCACAGTTACCTGATATAGGTAATTGCGCAAAAATGGGGTAACACCCTACTCAAATACTCAATCTAAAGCAAAATGTTGCCTTTCTCAAAAGTATTCTCTATATTTGCAGTTCCGAAATGCATATTTCGGAACTGGTGGTTTCTGTAAAATGTATAAATATGGAATTTTACAATAGAGAAAAAGAAATTAAGAACCTGTTGAATACTCAAAAGCGTTCGCTAGAGAATGCCCAAATGACAGTTGTGACTGGACGTAGACGTATTGGTAAAACTCAACTGTTATTAAAAGCTACCGAAGGACAACCTACACTCTATTTTTTTGTTGCACGGAAAGCCGAGCCTTTTTTATGTCAGGATTTTGCACAGGAAATAAAAGACAAATTGGGCATTCCTATTCTGGGAGAGGTTAATAGTTTCGGAGAATTGTTCAAGTACTTGATGGAGCTTTCAAAGACACGGTCTTTCAACCTGATTATTGATGAGTTTCAGGAGTTCTACAATATTGCACCGTCGGTTTATAGCGACATCCAGCATTACTGGGATGTGAATAAAGACCAAAGTAAAATGAACTTGCTTTTGAGCGGTTCTGTTCATTCGTTAATGCACAAGATATTTCAAAATTCCAAAGAGCCGTTGTTTGGTCGTGCGACCGCTCTGCTAAAGGTTAGGCCGTTTGAAACATCCGTATTGAAGGAAATTCTTGCAGACCACAATCCTGATTATACTTCGGAAGACTTACTGGCACTGTACACTTTCACCGGAGGAGTCGCCAAATATGTCCAACTTCTCATGGATTCCGGTTCATATACACTGGAAGCAATGCTGGATACTATCGTTAAAGAGGATTCAACGTTTATTCCGGAAGGTAAAAATATGCTTATTGAGGAATTCGGTAAAGAGTATGCCAACTACTTTACCATCCTTTCGTCCATTGCAAGAGGTGAGAATACAAGGGCAAAAATAGAGGCAATTGTAAACCGCGAAATTGGAGGGTATCTTACCAAGTTGGAACATGATTATGGCTTGATATCTAAAGTTACCCCTATTTTTGCAAAGGTGGAAACGAAAAATGTACGTTATACATTGGAAGATAATTTTCTTACTTTCTGGTTCCGCTTTATCTACAAGTATAGCTACATGGTGGAAGTAGGAGGGTATGAGCAACTGAAAGAGATTATCGTTCGTGATTATCCTACATTCAGTGGAAAAAT
>JAVBKV010000048.1:0-65830 GCA_031553885.1 Bacteroidales bacterium | reverse complement strand
AAGTAATACTTCTAAATTTGTTGATTATACAAAAGAAAAGTTTACAATGAATGATCAACAAAAGGTTGCATTATTTGCCAACGATTTATCTAGTAAAGGTTGCAAAATAATGATATCTAATGCTAATACTCCTTTTATTGTAGAGCTATATAAAGATTGGAATATCCATATAACCACGACTAATCGTACAATTAGTTGTAAAAAGGAAAGATACAAGGTGGAAGAATTGATTATAACAAACTATTAAAATTGTGTGATTGCACTAACTTAGGAGAAAGCAATGGAGAAATAAACACGAATATTATTTTGAGCAAAGAAATGATATTATCTTTGTAGTGATAGGATGTGTTATAAACAACAAATTAATCACAGTTTTATTATTATTTGCCGTAAATTTACACTGAAATAAAAATATTTACACTATATTGTGTTGATTATTAATTGAATATGATCAAAATTTTACTTTCTGCATCGGCAAGTAGAAACTATAATGACAAGTTCATCTATTCTGAAAAGTTTATTACAATAAGTTGGTTTCTTTAATAAACAGATTGAATAAAAATGAAAAAATGGCATTGTATATTAATCCTGTTATTGGGTATCGGTTTTTTCTCTTGTGCTTCCAAGAAATTGCCGGTAAGTAAATTCTCTTCCTTTACAATTCCAGCATCATTTAATGGGACATATTTAAATGAGAAGGGTAAATTATCCCGATTATTCAATATTCTGGATGATAGTTCTAATTTCATAACACTCGAATACAAGGGAGGGGATTCCCTGAAATTGTCTTATGAAACAGAATCCGGATTGCGAACTAAATCCTATAAAGGAAAGCTGAAAGATAATTTTTTTGAAATATACTTTTCAAATAAAAGGATATTTATCCCCATACTATATACCGTTTTTGATGTAGACAGAATTCGTGTGGGTTCAAGCAAAGACTCTGATTTGCTGGTTTATAACTGGTCTGAAGGGTGGGGCATGATGTTGATTTTTGCCGGCGGAAATACCCGGGATGAAGAAGAGTATTCTTTCTCAAGAGTTAATCCATTAGAAATCAGAAATCTGATTCCTTACAAAAAAGATGATAAATGGGGGTATATTGATTCGATTCGAAATATTACGATTCAACCTCAATATGATTATGCCTGTTTGTTTGAAGGAGGGGTTGCCCGGGTAATGTTAAATGGAAAATGGGGCTTGATTAACAATAAAGGGATTCCCTTGACTGAAATGAAATATGACAAGATAAGGCCTCTTGGAACAGATAATGAAATCAGAGTTTCCATCGATGGAAAGGAAGGATATATAGATAGAAGCGGAAAAGTGATAATACCTGCTGTTTATGATGAGATTGGTTTTTTAGGTAATAGTAGAGATATTGCAGTAAGCAAAAAAGGCGATAAGTTTGGTTATGTTTCACTCAAAGGAGTTATTTGTCCTCCTGTTTTTGATAAGGCAAGTGATTTTTCAATGAATGTGTGTTTCTTATACAATAGAAATACAACTTTTTATGGAAAAGTGAAATATGAGGGGGAATCATTTTTGGTTGATAAAGATGGATTGATGCACAGATATAAATGTAGCCCCGATAAATTGTCTATATTGGATACTGTCAAGGTTGTTTTGAAAAATGCAACACCTGATGGTTGGTAACTTGTCATTGATTAGGTAATTATAAAAAACAACTGGTTGAATGTTCAACCAGTTGTTTTTATTTGTAACTTTGTCCCCTATTTTTTACTTGAAAGTTATGATTCGAGAATTAGTTCAGGCCATACTTAGGTCTCAATTTGCTTACCGTCAGGTTATTTTAAGAAAAATAAGAGAACAAAACATTGATGTTTCGTTTGAAATGTTGATGATTTTAAGAGTTCTATACAACCATGGTGGTATGAATCAACAAGAGTTGGCTAATAAAACATTCAAAGAAAAATCGAGTTTATCTCATTTAATCAAAAATATGGAGACGAGGAGTCTGGTAAAACGAGCGGAATATCCTGGAGACAAGCGGAACAAGATGGTGTTGATGACAGAAACCGGAGAAAATCTTTACACCCGGATCAATAATGCATTGAATGATGCATACGACGAAATGTCCAACAGTACAAATGTAGCTCATATACAGGTTTGTATTGAGTATCTGAATGAGTTTAAGGAAAATGTAGATAAGTTAAATAGATGAATGTTCAACTATTTTTTGAGTAGATGAGAAGATTTTATATATTGTTTTTGTCCTGTTTTTTCATTTATCCCCTTGTTGCGCAGAATTCTTATAAATTGTCTGTAAATGAGTTGTTTCAACGGGGAATGGATAATAGTATAGCTATTCTGGCCTCCATGACGGAAGTTCAGGTGGCGGAAGATAGGGTAAATGTAGCTGAAACAAAGCGTTTACCAGATGTTGAAGTCGGTGGATTAATGGGTTATGTAGGAACCCCGGTAATTTTAGATACGGATTTGTCCGTTGTAAAACACGTGGATATGCCGGATTGGAAACAAAATTACCAGATCAATGCACAACAGTTGCTTTACGATGGAGGACGAGTCGGAAATAATATTAAAAAAGCCGAATTGGAAAAAGAAGTTGCCCGCTTGTCTTTACAAAGGAATAAGGGGGAGCTAAAGCTTTGGTTGATGAGTAAATACCTCGATTTGTTTAACTTTTATAAAAGTCGTGAGGTATATGCCAAGAATATCGAGGAAGCAACCAAACGACTGCGTGACATTGAACGAATGAAAGCAGAAGGGATGATTACCTCCAATGATGTGTTGAGAAGTAAACTGGTCTTGACTAATTACGAGCTGTTTTATAAAGAAACGACCAATAACATCGCTATTGTATCACAACAGTTGGACGTTGTCCTGGGGTTAGACGAAACACTGATCCTGGAGCCTGACGAGACTCTGTTGGAGTTTTCTGCCGACATGATGATGGAAAGTGATTATGTGACAGAAGCGTACAACAAATATCCGGGAATAAAAATGGTCGAAACGAATATCCATCTGGCAGAAAATAATCTGAAATTGGCTAAGGCGGACTATTTCCCTACTTTGTCGCTGCAGGCAGGAAACTCTCTCGGACGTCCGATCACCAGTGTCTCTCCCGTGTTGGATCTGTTTATGAACACTTGGGGTATTTCTCTGAATCTATCCTATAACCTTTCATCGGTCTTTAAAAACAGGAAGACGACAAGTGTTGCAAAACATCAGATTTTCCTGCAGGAACTGGCGTTGGAAAGAGAAAAACAAAATATCCGGACAGAAATTAAATCAGCCTATATCAAACACCTGGAAGCGGAAGACCGGATTAAAACACTGAAAGAATCGGTCGCCGAATCGGAAGAGAATTATCGCATTACAAAAAATAAATATTATAACCAGTTGGCCATATTGACCGACTTATTGGATGCTGATGCTGTTCAGTTATCAGCCGAATTGAGACTTACAACGGCTAAAACGTCGGCCATTTATACTTACTATCAACTCCAAAAAGCAATCGGGAACTTGTAATTATGAGTGTAAATAACATAAATTCAGAAAACGAGCATCATAGAAAAGCGGATCATCGAAAATTATTGAGCAAACGCCGGCGTAATATTTTATTGAATCTGATAAGCATCTTGCTGGCAATCGGTGGAATTATCTGGGCCTGTAGTTTCTTTATCCGTTATTATCGTTATGAAATTACGAATGATGCTACTATAGAACAATATATAACTCCGATTAATGCCAAGGTTCCCGGTTATATCAAAGAGGTCCGCTTTACAGAACATCAATGGGTCAATGAAGGTGATACCTTACTGATTATTGATGACCGGGAATATGAAATCAAACGCTTGGATGCTGAAGCTGCATTGAAAGATGCCGAGAGTTCTGCTGTTGTGTTGAAATCCAATATTGTAACGACCTCAACCAATGTTGCTGTTTCTGAATCCAATATAGAGGAAGCGAAAGCCCGGTTATGGAAATCTGAACAGGACCTCGGACGGTATAAAAACCTGCTGGATTCGGAATCGGTCTCACGACAGCAATACGAACAGGTCAAAAGCGAATATGATGCGTTGAGTGCACATTACAATGCCCTGTTAAAACAAAAGGAATCACTGAAATCCGTTTCGAACGAAACAGAACAGAAACAAGGGAATGCAGAAGCAACTATCTTGCGTCGCAGAGCTGATTTAGCTATGGCTGAACTGAACCTATCCTATACCGTAATCATTGCGCCGTTTAGTGGATTTACAGGCCGTCGTACACTGGAAGCCGGACAACTCGTACAGGCCGGACAAACGATTACCAGCCTGATTAAGAGTGACAATAAATGGGTGACAGCCAACTATCGTGAAACACAGATCGAGCATATCTATATCGGACAAGAAGTGAAAATAAAAGTCGATGCGATCAGTGACAAAACTTTTTCCGGTCGTGTAACCGCTATTTCAGAAGCGACAGGCTCCAAATTTTCCCTGCTTCCGACCGATAATTCTGCAGGAAATTTTGTGAAAATCCAACAACGCATTCCGGTCCGGATTGAATTTGAAAATATTTCTCCGGAAGACATGCAGAAACTCCGGGCAGGAATGATGGTTGTTACGGAAGCTATCAAAAAATAAAAAATGGCCGCATCTCCTAATACAGCAGCTACTTCTCTCGATGAGTTGTTCAAGAGTTGGGTTCCCGGATGGTTGATAACCATTGTCGGACTGATTATTCTTGTTCCCATCGTATTTGTCAACGGTGCTTATATCGGAAGCAATGTCGATATTTCGGGCTTTCTTGGAATTCTTTCGGAAGATATAAATATGGCCTATTATATCTCTTCTGTCGGGTTTGCTATAGGGTATTTTGTTCTTTATAAAACTAAAAATATAATAGCAACCAAAACGGTTTTTATAATGGTCCTTCTGGTACAAGTAGGATTAAGCCTTATTTGTGCAATGACCCGTTTTATTGAAATTATCATTATATGTAGTTTCTTCATTGGATTTTTCAAAAGTTTTTGCATGCTTGAAGTCATGCTGCTACTGAAGAACGCATTGTCTCCCAGTGGTACAATGAATGAGTTTTATTCGATATACTATCCCATAAGCAATATTTTAGGACAACTATCTCTTTTTCTAACGGCAGAACTGGCTTATTTCTACAATTGGCAATACATGTATTTTCTTATTATAATTTTGCTTTTGCTGGCTCTTATAGCCGTTATTGTTTGTATGACTTCCAGCGGTATGCCATTCCGGCTCCCTAAAAGGATTGACTGGCTAAGTGTGATAATCATATCGCTTTGTTTTTCGGGTATCGTATATGTGGCCACCTATGGTAAAGTAGAAGACTGGTTTGCTTCTGAAAAGATTACTATTGCAACAATCATGGTTGTTTTGACAGGATGGGCATTTGTCCGGAGATTGTTTACCAGGAAGCTGAGTCCATACCTGACTGTATTGAAAAACCGGAATTCCAGGGTGATTTACCTGCTTTCGTTTGTCCTGATGTTTTATGTATCGTTCAGCATTTTAATTTCCAACTACACAACCGGAGTTTTACGTTTGGACGGACCACATGTCAATACATTAAATCTATATATGATACCCGGGCTTATTGCCGGAGGATTCGTTACTTATTTCTGGTATAAAAAGGTTCTCCGGATGGCATGGCTTATCTTTTTGGGGTTTGCATTGTTCACCTTGTCCATTGCTCTGCTATATTTTCAGATTATGCCGGGGGGATTGTATGAGAATATGTATTTACTTATGTTTTTAAGAGGGGCTGCATTGATTATTCTGTTCGTGGCATTCTCAATTTATGCCCGGCATGGACTGGAGCCTCACCAAATGCTTTTTAACGCTTTTTTTATTATAAGTACCCGTTCAGCGTTGGCACCTCCTGTTTGCTCATCTGTCCTGACCAACTGGCTTTATTTTTTACAACAAAAAAACATCAACCTGTTGATGCAGGGAGTTGATATGCAGCATCCATTGGCGGCGAGCCAGTTTACGGCATCCGTAAATAATGCCATGCAACAAGGGTTAAGTATTGAAAATGCAGGAATAATCGCAACCAATTCCTTATATCAAAGTATCAATATACAAGCAATGACAGTCAGCATCAAAATCATTGCCGGGTGGATGGTCATTGGGGGCATTACGGTACTTGTAGGAATATTACTTTATTTTTTCCGGTATAAGCCGGTAAAGTGGATAAAGATGGGAGATATAGCAGATGTTTAATAATAGAACGGATTGACCGGATTTTTATCCTCATAAAAGGTCTGCTATCTTTTGGGCATTGGTCTTGTTGTTATACAGGCGATTCAGTACATTTTTTCTCTCTTTGATATCGGTTTCCTGAAAATCCTTGTATAGGTATTCCCTGATTTTATCCAATAATTTTCCCGGCTTATTAGGAGCAAGGATACAGAGGCTTTCCAGGCCGGAGCCATCCAGCATTTTTTTATTGGCAATGCAGTAGTGTCCGCCGTACAATGCATTGATTAATTTTAGTTTTACCCCAGATACCTGATTGGTGATCAGTATGTTGATAGAAGCATCCTGGATCAGTTTTTTCAATTCTTCACGGCTCAGATTGGGCTTGATTTCTACGTTTTCTACTTTTTGAGCAGCTTTGTATATCGATTCATCCGGATTCAATCCGGCAATGATCCAGGGAATACGAGGATCGTTTTTAGCGATCTTTTCAATCAGGTAATTAGCAGCCCGTATGTTTTCCGGAGTACTTAAATCTCCGTGGTAAAGAACATATGACTTATAGTTTTTTGTAATTTCCACCCGCTCATTGGGATGAAAGAGCGGAACCAGAATGGTTTTTTCATCTCCGTACACGTGGTGAAAATAACCGGCTTCCGTGGTTGAAACAGGCAGAATATAATCTGCAAATTTTAGTTTTTTCTCAAACCTTTTCAAACGGAATGCTTCGAAAAACATGTACGCTTTGAGATACAAAGATTCCGAGTTACGAGATAACCCCCTGTAATAAATATGTTCAATGTTGTGTGCCCGGACTAATTTCAGCCGGTTTTTTAACCTGGGACTGTCTAGGTAATAACAGGTATGAAGACCCTCGAAAAGGATGGGATAGTTATTTTTTTGCAGATTGATGAGCAGCTCTTTGTTTTTTCGGCTATTGACAATGTAGGGTAGTCCGGTAAACTGGGAATTTAATCCGGTAAGTCGTTTGTAATAGTGAACCTCTTCGCAATACTTGTTCAACTCTTCTGTGTGGGATCTTCCATATTCAAAAGTATGAAGTATAATCCTGACTCCGCAACTGTGTAGCGCTTCTAATTTATAGAAAACATCAATAACTCCTCCGTAGCTGGCCGGAAAGGGGATATTGAAGGACACTACATTTAAGTATTTTTCCATTCGTTTTCCTCCTTTATTGGGCTGCCTGGTCAACAATCTTCAGCAGCGTTTCCGATTCTTTTTCCCAAGTCAGTTCTGCATTAGCTAATGCAAAACCTCGCTCATTTTTCTGTTTGGCTGTCATCTCCAGAATGACTGATGCCAAATACTGTGGCTCGTAACAGTCGATCAATGTTCCTACA
Source organism: Bacteroidales bacterium (assembly GCA_031553885.1). GTDB lineage: Bacteria > Bacteroidota > Bacteroidia > Bacteroidales > Azobacteroidaceae > JAVBKV01. The sequence goes on along the minus strand of JAVBKV010000048.1, from coordinate 58,266 downwards.
TCGTAATGGGCAATAACCCTTCGAATTTCGGGAAAATTGGTCGCTAATATAGGAATATTTTTTCGAATAAAGTCAAAAATACGGTTTGGAAGTGAATAATAATAATTCAGTCCAAGATTTTCCAGCAGGCTGATGCCAATATCGGCACAGGCTGTATAAGCCGGTAACTGTTCGAATGGGATGCGTCCCAGAAAAATCACCCGGTCCTGGGTATTTAATTCTTCTGCCCGTTTTTTTATTTCAGGCAATATATCTCCGTCTCCGATGACGTAAAATACATAATTCTCAAGGTAGGGCATCGCGTCGATCATCCATTCAATACCTCGTCCGACATTGACAGCCCCCTGATAAAGTAATACCTGCTTTCCGGACGAGTCGATCCGGGGTGTTGTGGATTGTTGGAATTCCGCAAAAGGAATATTGCGTACTACCTGCATCTGTATGTTGTATTTTTTGTTGTATATATCCGCAATGGACTGGCATACGGTATAGCAGTATTTCAATTGGGGGAAAATGATGTCTTCAACCCGGGTCCAGAAAGCCTTCACAAATTTACGGTTTACAACTTCCGGTACCTCAGGGAAAAGTTCATGGGCATCAAATACCAAGGGCTTGTTTCTGATCTTGGACACCAGATAATTGGATACAAGAGTATCTGTGTCGTTGGAAAGGAAAACCGTTGCACGGGAAAACAACAGATAAAAAAACAGGCGTATGTTATATTCTGCATAAAAGAAAAACGACCGGTTAAAAATCAAGCGTATCCGATGGGTACGGTAAGGGCGTTCCAATTTCTGGCTCTTCCTGAATTTTCGTCCGACCAGCAATACATCATAACCGGCCTGCTGTAGTGAAAGGCAGACTTTATGTACCCGTTGGTCCGTAACCAGGTCGTTGATGACAGATACAATAATTGTCCGGTTAGCTTTTCTTTTTGTCGGCATTTGTTGTTACCTGATTGTAAATGAGCAGGGCGGCTGCCGAGACGATTCCTATTCCTACAAATACATACCACAGGTAGTGCGCCTGAGCTGTAGCTGCCAGGTATTCGGAAGACCGGATGCCTCCTTCAAAATTTTTCGGGTCCGGACAAAATCGTTCCAATAAATATCCTCCGGCAATAAAAGCGACGATGGAAGAGAAGAAAGAGTGTAAGTGGCTGAAACCAAGATATAATCCTTCTTCGCCCTTAGGCGATTGCAGGGAGAAATATTCCAGGAAACGGGGCGAAATAAAACATTCGGCTATAGCCTGGAAGGCAATGCCGATGACCATCATGAAAGCCACAGGATGTAACCCAAGAATCGGTTGAGTGCCAATCAGATTTCCGGCTGCCATGATCATCGCGGAACAGGGGATTATGAACATCCCGATAATCATGGACGTAATGGCTTTCCGGCGTTTCATCAGGGATGTTACCAGGTTGACACAAAGGAAAACAATCAGAGGGTTAACATTGGCATACCAACCCGGAGATGCTTCTGGTCCGATCATCCGGATCACATACTTAGGCATGGAAGCGTACATTTGTTGCTGTACCATCCAGAAACCACTGACAATCAGAGTCAGGGAGATTAATCGCCCGTTGGAGCACACTTTAAGTAAAGCCTGCCAGGTTTCGGCAAAACTTTTGCCTTTTCCCTGGGTTTGTACGGATTTGTACAAAAAATAGACTGCGATTAAGGCTAAGAGGGTCATGAAAGCTGAAAAATAATTCAGGTAAACCAATCCGCTGTCTCCGAGCGCTTTTCGTAAAGGGTCGACTACCGTTTTCCCGGTAAAGGCTCCTATGTTGACCATCATGTAGAAGACGGCATATCCCCTGGCCCGGGTATCAGGAGTGGTTTCTCGTGCAACTGTCCCCGAAATTACCGCCTTGATAAAAGCTCCTCCAATTACGATCAACAATAGAATAGGAGCGATTGTCCAACGCAACGGACTATTTTCCAATCCGTTGAAAACCGTTTCCGTTCCATAATGAACAACCCCTGTATTGCTGAGAAATTCGGAAAAGGCGCTTCCTATTCCCTTGCCGAATCCATATTCAACCAATCCTGCACCTTGGAGCAGGGTAGGAAGGATACCTAATCCGGCATAACCTGTAGTCAGCAAAGAGAAAGCTAAAATGATGGAAGACCGGAATCCGATTTTATCGGCGTATGCTCCGGTGAAAGTAGGTAAAAAATACAACAAGGCAGAAAACATGCCGGAGATAATACCCGCTTCTCCGTCTGAAAATCCCCAGACATTAGACAAATAAATTGTTAAAACAATAAAAACAGCATAATAAGCCAGGCGCTCCAGCAATTCTACGCTGTTGGCCACCCAAAAGGCCTGTGAAAACCCTTTTAATGCGTTTAGAAACCCTTTTTTTTCTTTTTCTCTGGTCATTCTGAATATTTAGAAAAACAGTTGCAACTGTGCGGCAACTGTATTGTATGATTGACTTTTTGTGTCGGTATGAATGTAATTTAATTGTACCCGGGAAAGAAAACTAAAATAATAATTGATTCCTCCGGTGTATTCTCTTATGGCTGTGGACGATTCGTTTTTATCCGGATTGTAATAATCATATTTTCCAAAAAAATCCAATCGTTCGGGAAGAATCTTCCACATTCCTGTAAAATAATACCCATTCCGGTCTATTCCCCCGTCATTTCCGTAGAGGTACTCCGAACGGGCATACCAGTTCCGGCTACTGAATTCTCCGCCGGCAGACCACCGGTTACGCACATGATTACGGGGAATGCTTTCCCCTGGTTTTACATAGGGTGCTTTTCCCGAATAACCGGTTCCTGCGAGTTTAAGCCCTTTTAATGGTTGAAAGATCAATGTCCCGGCAAAATCCTTGTGGTTATTATTGTCCGGCGTATTAAACCCTGTTCCGTTGAATAACCCGGCATAGTATTCAATGCGGTAAAAATCATTTTTTTTAAACAGTTTCCCTGAGAGTTGCAAACCCATGTCCCGTCCGGCTTTTGCCCCGATAACATCGGTTGAAATACCTGCCAGTGCATTGACGGATAACGACCCGTAAATTCCCTCCCAACGGGTGGGTGACATCGGATTCTCCAATGTGAACGGTACTTTGTATTGTCCGAACCGAATGCTTATGGCATCTATTGGGGTGTATTCCCCGTAACATTCATGCAGACCGCTTCGGGGACCGAAATCATACATGATCAGGTAGCTGAGTTTGGGTTTCAGGTTTCCGGAGGCAAAAAGAATGATCCGGTTGACCCGCATGTCTGTATTAGTTGTAACTACCGAATTGTTCGTAGAATTAAAAACAATCTGCCCGTAACCTGAGAGTTTGAATACATCACTACCTGCAAAAGCCGTTTTTATTTTTGTCAGAACTGTTGTCGAGTCTTTTTTTTCTTCTTTTTTCAATGCATTCGCATCTTCCTGGGTAATCATCTCTTTTTCAACCAATAATTTTAGAATATCATCGGTAGATTGAGCAAAAGAAAGATTTATCCAAACAAGGGTAAAGATAAGAAATAAAATTCGTTTCATAATGCTATTCAGGTGTGAAAAATAAAAAATTGCGGATGCAAAGAAACAACATTTATTTTAACTATCCATCATATTTTTTTTATTCCATTTAAAAATTCAGAAACTCATCTGATCCAATTAATCTATTTTAACCTTGGCTTATGAAAAATAATAAGGACAGGTTCGTTTATTTGATATTTAATATCTAAATTTGCAGCGTTTTTTGTTTTTTAAACTATAAAAGTAAACAAAAAAATTGAATTTGATAACAATTTGTAATAATAAAATGAAATTAGTATGGCAAAAGTGACGAAAGAGGCTGCTCTGTTGTATCATTCGCAAGGCAGACCAGGAAAGATTGAGGTTGTACCAACTAAACCATATAGTACCCAAGGGGACCTTTCTCTGGCCTATTCGCCGGGAGTAGCTGAGCCCTGCCTGGAGATAGAGAAAAATCAGGAAACTGCATACGATTATACTGCGAAGGGAAACCTGGTTGCTGTCATTTCAAACGGTACGGCGGTGCTCGGATTGGGTGATATAGGCGCTTTGGCCGGTAAACCGGTTATGGAAGGTAAAGGATTGTTATTCAAAATATTTGCCGGCATCGATGTGTTCGATATTGAAATCGATGAAAAAGATCCGGAAAAATTTATCCAGGCGGTTAAAGCAATTGCTCCTACATTCGGTGGTATTAACCTCGAAGATATTAAAGCGCCCGAGTGTTTTGAAATTGAAGCCCGACTGAAGGAGGAACTGGATATTCCAGTGATGCATGATGATCAGCATGGAACAGCAATTATTTCGTCTGCCGGTATTCTGAATGCCCTCGATCTGGCCGGAAAAAAGATCGAAGAAGCCCGGATTGTGGTTAATGGAGCCGGGGCGTCCGCCAATTCGTGTACTAAATTATATATATCCCTGGGTGCTAAAAAAGAGAACATTGTAATGTGCGACAGCAAGGGGGTTATCTCTGTCCGCCGTACCGATTTGAATGAGTCTAAGAAATTTTTTGCTACCGAGCGTAATGTCAATACCCTGGAGGAGGCGATGGTAGGAGCTGATGTTTTTCTGGGGCTTTCGGTCGCGGATGTACTGACCATCGATATGGTTCGCAGCATGAATCAGAATCCCATTGTTTTTGCTTTAGCTAATCCGAATCCGGAAATTTCATACGAAAAAGCGAAAGCTTCCCGGGAAGATTTAATTTTTGCGACCGGCCGTTCCGATTATGCTAATCAGATTAATAATGTGCTGGGATTTCCATACATTTTCAGAGGAGCATTGGATGTCCGTGCAAAAACGATCAATGAAGAAATGAAACTGGCTGCAGTCAAGGCCATTGCTTCTTTGGCAAGAGAATCGGTTCCGGATGTGGTAAATGCGGCTTACGGATTGACCAATCTTTCTTTCGGAAGGGAATACCTGATCCCGAAACCCTTGGATCCCCGCTTGTTGACCTGGGTGTCGATTGCAGTGGCAAAAGCGGCTATCGACTCCGGAGTAGCCCGTAAAACAATCTCCGACTGGCATGCTTACGAAGAGCATTTGCGTGACATGATGGGGTATGACAATAAACTGATTCGCCGCTTTACCGATATGGCCAGGCAAAATCCCAAACGGGTAGTGTTTGCCGAGGGTAGCCATGAGAATATGTTGAAAGCAGCAGCTACTGTTCGTGACGAGGGAATCTGTCATCCTATCCTGCTTGGTAATGATGAACGTATTACCAAATTAGCAGCTGATCTGTATTTGGATCTGGAGGGCATTGAAATTGTTAATTTGCGTCATGACCGGGAAGAAGAACGTCGTGATCGCTATGCCCGCTTACTGGCTGAAAAACGTGCCCGGGAAGGGGCTACTTACGATGAGGCTAAAGATAAGATGTTCGAACGTAACTATTTTGGTATGATGATGGTGGAAACCGGCGATGCGGATGCTTTCATCACAGGTGTATATACAAAATACTCCAACACGATCAAGGTAGCGAAAGAAGTGATCGGTATTCGTGACGGTTATAATACATTTGCGGGTGTGCACATTATGACCGGTAAAAAAGGAACTTATTTCCTGGCAGATACCCTGATTAACCGTCACCCGTCTACTGAAATACTGATCGATGTGGCCAAGCTGGCCCGGGATGCAGCTTCTTTCTTTGCTCAGGAGCCGGTAATTGCCATGTTGTCTTATTCTAATTTTGGTGCCGATCAGGAAGGAAGTCCGGCCAGTGTTCACGAAGCCGTACGGGTGTTGCAGCAGGATTGTCCGGATTTGGCTATCGATGGAGAAATGCAGGTGAGTTTTGCTCTGGATAAAAAGTTGCGTGATCGTAAATATCCGTTCAGTCGCTTGAATGGAAAAGATGTCAATACGTTGATATTTCCTAATTTAAGTTCTGCAAATACAGCTCAGAAACTGTTGCAGGAAATGGGAGTCGGAGAAATGATCGGACCAATCCAGGTCGGATTGAAAAAGCCGATTCACTTTACCGATATTGAAAGTTCGGTGAGGGATATTGTGAACATTACCACAGTAGCAGTTATTGATGCTATTGTACAGGAAAAGGTAAAAAACAAATAAATAATTACTTAAAGTATAATAACCCGTCATTGCCGGAAATACAACTTGCAATGACGGGTTTTGTATTTTTTAATTTAACCTCTTATAAATAAATTTTATTCTTATCTTTGAAATTATTACCTTTGCATCCTCATAGTATCAAAATCGACCCAAATGCCCAGTTCGATGAAAAAAAATCAATGGAAAGTGCCGGAACCTGCATTACGCAGGCTTCCCTGGTATTTGGCGTATTTGAAGCTGTTGAAAACCAAAGGAGAAAGTATCGTATCTTCTACTCAGATAGCCAAGGAGATCAGCGTAGATCCGTCTCAGGTGGCCAAGGATTTGTCCTATGTAAACGTGTCCGGAAAAACAAGGGTCGGCTATGATATCGATTCATTGATCGATGTATTGGATGATTTCCTGGGATTTACATCTTCCCATAAAGCGTTTTTGTTTGGAGTCGGAAGCCTGGGAGGAGCCTTGCTCCATGACTCGGGTTTGAACCAGTATGGACTGGAGGTGGTTGCCGGTTTGGATGTGAATACTGCTGTTTGCGGAACTTCCATCAATGGAATACCTATCTATCATCTTTCCGAATTCCAGACAATTCAGCAACAAATGCAGGCTCATATCGGTATTCTGACCGTGCCTGTCGATAAGGCCCAGGAAGTGGCTGACCTGATGATTCAGGGCGGAATCCGGGCCATTTGGAATTTCACTCCTTTTCGTATTCGCACTCCGGAATATATAGTTGTCCAGAATACTTCCATTTATGCACATCTTGCAGTGATGTTCAACCGGTTAAAAGGACTATAACCGCATTTTAATCGTATTCCTAACTCCTAACAAATAATATTAATAAAAATGAAAATCATTTGTGTTGGCATGAATTATGCCGCTCACAATAAAGAGATGCAAAGTACGTTAGTTACTAAAGAGCCTGTCATTTTTTTGAAGACAGATGCATCTTTACTGAAAGACGGAAAGCCGTTTTTTATACCGGATTTCTCTTCGGAAGTTCATTACGAGACAGAAATCGTGGTACGGATCAATCGTTTGGGGAAAAATATTGCTGAAAAGTTTGCTCACCGTTATTATGACGAAGTGACAGTGGGTATTGACATAACGGCAAGAGATTTGCAGCGGAGATTGAGAGCGGAAGGGATGCCCTGGGAGATTAGTAAGGCATTTGACAATTCCGCTGTAGTGGGGACCTTTGTTTCGTTGCGGGAGTTGGATGAAAGTGTCGATTGTTTACCTTTCCGCTTAGACATCAACGGAACAACAGTACAGGAAGGGAATACGAAAGAAATGATTTTTAAAGTAAATGAAATTATAGCGTATGCAAGCCGTTTTTTTACGTTGAAAATAGGGGATTTAATTTATACAGGAACCCCGGCGGGTATCGGTGAAGTAAAAATAAACGATCACCTCCAGGGTTATATCGGCGAACGTAAATTGCTTGATTTCTTTGTTAAATAAGAAAATGAATATAAAAACTAAAACTTGTTGGATTGTACTATGGGTATTTTGCCTGATTGTTTTCCCGTCTCAATGGGTTACGGGGCAAAATAACAGTTCACGTTATGCAGAAAATTCCAGGTTGTCTTCGGGAAAATGGATCAAACTGAAGGTGACCGAAAATGGCATATATAAACTTACCTATGAAGACATCAAAAAGATGGGTATCGGTAATCCGGCCAAAGTAAAGGTATACGGCTATGGAGGCTGGATGCAGGATGAAGATTTTAGTACCGGTACTTATATTGATGACCTACCCGAAGTTTCTGTCTGGATCAATAAAGGAGACGACGGCGTTTTCAGTTCGGGCGATTACCTGCTTTTTTACGGAAGGGGAACAATTCAATGGAAAGGGGCCGATCATAAGCAAAATCCTTATGCTACGTATGGCGCTTATTTTCTGACGGAAGGAGAAAGTGGTCCCAAAGAAATGACGCTTCAGTCTTCCGTGAAGGAAACAGATGTTACGTTTACTACTTTTGATGATTTTTATCTCCATGAAAAGGATTCCGTGACGATTCTGAGTTCCGGAAAAGAGTTGTATGGAGAAAGTTTTGTCGGAAAAAATTCACGGGAATTTTCGTTTGCAGTTCCCGGACTTGCTTCTACTGCCGGGCAGGCTTATTTATCATTTGCTGCCTGCCCTGAAACACAAACACCGGTAACACTCAGTATCAATGGAACAGATGTTTTTCAACAACTCCTGACTAAACCGGGTGATACTTACGAGAAAGCAGATCTGGCTGAAGGCTCTTGTAACTGGAACGTAGAGGAAGGCGCAACTACTATTAATGCAAAGATTTACTACAATGCTTCGGGACAGACGATTGCTAACCTGAACTACCTGAAAATAGGTGTTACCCGTTACTTACAGCCGTATGATAACTACACGTTTTTTCGTGAGCTCAACAAAGCGTCTGCGGGTAGAAAAAATGCTTTGTATAAGATCTCTAATGCGACCAATAAATGCCTGGTATTTGACGTTACCGGGAATTATGATGCCCGGCTGGTAGAAACAACCCTGAGTGGATCTGAACTTACTTTCGGAGCAACTTTACCGGCTCAGAATGAAGATATTCGCGAATATGCCCTGGTCGACTTGAGTAAGAGTTTCAAAACACCTGAATCCCTCGGAGAAGTAAAGAACCAGAACTTACATGCCTTGCCACAAACAAAAATGGTAATTCTGGCTCCTGAAGTTTTTCTGAATCAGGCGGAAGCGTTGGCAGAACTTCATCGTACCCGTGACGGTCTGAGTGTAACGGTTGTTCAGGCGGATTTGATTTTTAATGAGTTTTCATCAGGAATTCCTGACGCAACAGCATACCGTCGTTTTATGAAAATGTTTTATGACCGGGCGGCTACGGAAGACGAAAAGCCGGCTTATTTGTTGCTTTTCGGAGATGGCGTGTTTGATAACCGGTTCATTACTTCCCAGGTATCTAAATTCAATCCGAAATACTACCTCTTGACTTACCAGGTAGATCAATCACTGGATGAAACAGTTTCTTACGGAACGGATGATTATTTTGGCTTTCTGAGTGATGATTCCGGAAGTACAATTGACTCGAAAAAACTTGATCTGGGAATCGGACGTTTTCCGGTGAGTTCTGTGGAGCAGGCGAATGATGCAGTAGCTAAAGTCCAATTGTACATGAATAATACCCGATACGGGAATTGGAAGAATAAAGTGATTTTCACGGCGGATGATACAGATAGCACAACACCAGGGTCTTCTTTTTGTGAACATGCCACTCAGGCCGACAGTTTAGCCCGGTATATGGAACGGGTCCATCCGGAATACATTGTTACCCGTTCTTATATGGATGCATTCAAGTCGGTGGATAATAACGGAAAAAAAACGTATCCGGATGCAAAGAAACGATTCATGGAAGCGCTGAAAGACGGATGTTTTTTATTGAACTATACCGGGCATGGAAGCACAAAGGCCTGGTCGTCCGAAGATATGCTTGAAATTACGGATGTCCGCCAAATGAGTTTTCAGGATTTGCCTTTATGGATTACAGCTACCTGTGACTTTGGTTGGTTCGACGGTTCCGCAACTTCCGCAGGAGAAGAGGCTTTCCTGAATAAAAAGAGCGGAGGTATTGCCCTGTTTACTACTTCCCGGGTTGTTACTACTATTGAAAATTATAAGCTCAATGATCAGTTGATCCGGCATTTGTTCACAAAAGAGAACAACAAACACCTGCGTTTGGGAGATGTGTTGAGACGTAGTAAGAATAAATTGACGGGTGCTAACCGGCTGAATTATGTTTTACTGGGAGATCCGGCTTTGACATTGAATTATCCGGAATATCATGTAAGGTTGGAAAGTGTGGACGGGAATCCGGTGGCTGAAGATAACGTGCTACAATTCAAAGCATTGGATAAAGTAACAGTGTCGGGTGTAGTTGTCAATGAAGAGGATCAGGTTATTGAAAATTTCAACGGGAATCTTCAGTTAACGGTTTTTGACAGTAAGCAAAAAATAGAATCCGTTGTGACTAATACGAATGGCGGTCATTTTACCTTTACCGATTATCCCAGTACGGTTTATGCAAATACTCATGAGGTGAAAAACGGAGCTTTTTCTTTTAGCTTTAAGGTACCTCTGGATATTTCATACACGGATGAGAAAGGTAAAATGAATTTTTATGCTTCCAGTACAGATCTGAAGACAGAAGCGAATGGTTCCTTCCTGAATTATTTCCTGAATGGAACGAATGAAAATCCGGAAGAGAATACGGATGGTCCGGAAATCCTGGCCATGTATCTCAACACACCCGCATTCAAAGAGGGAGACAAGGTCAACGAGACTCCGTATTTTGTGGCTCACGTTCGTGATGCGGATGGAATTAATGCTACCGGAAGTGGATTGGGACACGATATCATGATCAGTATCGATAACTCTCCATCCATGAGTTATGTTTTAAATAAATATTATCAATCGATATCAGAAGAAGAAGGGGAAGTGAAATTCTCCATTCCTGCTTTGCCGGAAGGAAAACATACGTTGGTATTCCGGGTTTGGGATATTTTGAATAACCCATCCGTGGATTCGTTGGAATTTAATGTTGTTACCGGTTTGAAACCAAGGCTTTATGATATTTTGGCTACGCCTAATCCGGCAAAAGTCAATACCTATTTCATGCTGGAACACGACCGGCCGGATAGCCGGATCGAAGTGGAAGTCCGGGTTTATGATCTGAACGGACGATCCATCTGGACCCACAGAGAGAGCGGATCTTCCGAATGGATGAAATCGTATCCGATCGAATGGAACCTGACTACAGATGGTGGAAACCGGGTCGCTCCCGGTATATACATCTACCGGGCCGTTATCCGTACTGCAGGAAGTAAAGAAGCTACCCAATCTAAAAAAATCGTGGTTTTGGGACAATAAACAGGTAATTTATCAGTTATTAAGAGGAAAACAATCATTTTGAATATGAATAAAATCAAATCCATAGTACTTGCTTTTGTGTTGCTGAATGCAATCGGAATATCCCGGGCAGAAGATGATGGTAAAAGCGACTTTAATCCGTTGATGGTGGGGGTACCTTCGTTAACAATTGCCCCTGATGCCCGTGGGGGTGGTATGGGAGATATCGGAGCTGCTACCGAACCGGATATCGCCTCCCAGTATTGGAATCCGGCCAAGTATGCTTTTGCCTATAGCAAGGCAGGAGTCGGATTGTCTTATACTCCGTGGTTGAGAAGTCTGGTGAAAGACATTGACCTGGCTTATCTGTCCGGATATTATAAACTGGGAGATTCCGACAGGCAGGCGATCGGGGCTTCGTTGCGTTACTTTTCCCTGGGTGAAATCACGATGACCGACCTTTCCGGAGGAACTTATTTTGCAACTAATCCTTACGAGATGTCTCTGGATGTGAGTTACGCATTGAAGTTTTCCGAACTGTTTTCCGGAGCCGCTACATTCCGGTATATTTATTCCGATCTGGGAGCCGGGGTGGAAGAATTACAGCCGGGGAGTGCCTGGGCCGCCGATATTGCGGGTTACTACAACAACTACATGATGCTTGGAAACAGCGAATGTTTATTGGGGTTGGGGTTCAATATTTCCAATATCGGTACCAAAATTTCGTATGATGGAGGAAATAGTAACCTTTTTATTCCTACCAATTTGCGTATCGGGGGATCATTGCTGATGCCTCTGGATGATTATAACACGTTGTCGTTTAACCTGGATTTGAATAAGTATCTGGTACCTACTCCTCCTAATACCGAAGGTATGAGTGCCGAAGAAAAACAGAAAGCGTTGGACGATTATTATGCCATATCTCCGATAGCCGGAATATTCAAGTCTTTTTCGGATGCTCCGGGAGGTGCGAAAGAAGAATTCCAGGAAATTATGTGGTCGGTTGGAGCGGAATATGCTTACGATCATAAATTTTTCGTCCGCGGAGGTTACTTTTACGAAAATCCCAATAAAGGAAATCGTCAGTATTTCTCGATGGGAGCAGGATTCAAAATGAATGTTTTCCAAATGGATGTGGCTTACCTGATTTCTACGGTTCCTTCCAATCCATTGGATCAAACCCTTCGTTTTACCCTCGCATTCGATATGGATGGATTAAAAAACCTGCTGAAATAATGAAGAAAATTCGGGTAGGTTTTGGATTTGATGTCCATCGTTTTGTTGAAGGCCGTGATCTTTGGCTGGGGGGTATTTTGTTGCAGCATGAAAAAGGATTAGCCGGTCACTCGGATGCCGATGTGCTGATTCATGCTCTGTGTGATGCCTTGTTGGGAGCAGCCAATTTGCGGGATATCGGATTTCAGTTTCCGGATACCGGAGAAGAATACAAAAATATTGATAGTAAAATATTATTGCGCCGGACCATGGAACTTATCCGGGCCAAAGGATATGAATTGGGAAATGCAGATGTGACTGTTTGCGCGGAACGTCCCAAACTCAATCCGTTTATTCAACGTATGAAGGCTTGTCTGGCTGATGTCATGAAAGCAGACATGGAAGATATTTCCATAAAAGCAACTACTTCTGAGAAAATGGGGTTTGTGGGCCGGGAAGAAGGAGTAGCCGCCTATGCCACTGTTCTGCTTTATTCATGTTCCTGATTTACAGAACAGACTCATCTATTTCAATACTCGTGAATTTTGAAGAAAAAAGTATTACTTTTGCTTCTCAAAATCAGCTGTAATGAAAAGTTTTTTCCTTTATATCTTTTTTTTTCTTTTTTCGATACAGTTATCTGCACAAGAGAGCTATATGTATCGTCTGATATTAAAAGATAAGGGAAACTCTTCTTGTTCATTGAATAATCCTCAGGAATTTTTATCTGTTAAAGCAATAGAAAGAAGACAAAAACAGGGAATTTCTATCGATGCTACGGACCTACCGATCGATACGGCTTATTTTTCAGCTATTCATAATACCGGAGCGACGATCCGTACGTCCAGTAAATGGGTGAATACGGTCGTTGTTCATGTTCCGGATTTACATATACTGCCTGCCTTGGAACAACTTTCATTTATAGATACCCTTTACCGGGTATGGAAAGGTAATTTATCGCCGTTGACTTCGTTTGAATCGGATTCGGAACCGGAACATTTTTATAAGGAATCTGATGACGATGTGAATAGTTACGGAAAAGGTTATCATCAAATCCATATTAATAACGGCCAACAGTTACATGAAGCAGGTTTTTGTGGAAAAGGCATGTCCATTGCTGTTATTGACGGCGGTTTTAAGGATGCGGATAAGATAACCGCATTTGATCAGAACCGCATCCGGGAAGTGAAAAATTTTTCTCATAATAACGCGGATCCCCTACGGATAGAAACCCAGCATGGAACCAGGGTATTGTCCTGTATGCTTTCCAACGATCCGGGCCGGATGGTCGGAACAGCTCCGGAGGCCGATTATTACTTATATCTTACGGAGGTAAGCGCTGAAGAATATCCGGTAGAAGAGGATTATTGGATTTCGGCATTGGAGTATGCAGACAGTATTGGCATCGATGTTGTTAATACTTCGTTGGGATACTCCAAATTTGATGATCCGGAAATGGACCATACACAGGATCAATTGGATGGAAAAATAATTCCTGCCAGCCGGGCGGCTGCAATGGCCATGGAAAAGGGTATGCTGCTGTTCATTGCAGCGGGTAATGAGGGAAGCAACTCCTGGGAAAAAATAACAGTTCCTTCGGATGCCCGTCATGTACTCACTGTTGGATCGGTCAATGCTCAAAAAGAACGATCCTCCTTTTCGTCTGTCGGACCGGCTGCTGCCGGGCGAATCAAGCCGGATATAATGGCTATGGGAGGTGGCACAGCCATCATTGAAAGCGGAGGGAATGTAATTGTCTCAGATGGGACGTCTTATGCCTGTCCGGTTATTGCCGGATTAGGAGCTTGCTTGTGGCAGGCTTTACCGGATCTGACCTCCCTTGAAATAGCCCGGTTAATAAGAGAAAACTCGGATCGATATGCTCATTCGGATTCATTGTATGGTTATGGTATTCCTGATGTTTATCAGGCGTATAAAGGAACAGGGTCGGGAGTCGTATCATTGGAGAAACACGCCCCTTACATGTATGTAGACTGGAACGAAAACCGGCTTTATGTAAATATGTCTTCCCTGGAATCGGGGAGTTGCCGGTTGATTGTTTTTTCCAGTCTGGGAAACAAGCTCATAGACAGCTCTCCTCTGACAAATTCAATCGATATCGGTTTTTTACCGAAAGGAGTTTATATTGCATACCTTCAAATCGGACAAAATCAATATGTCCGGAAGTTTATTAAAATCTGAATGATGGATTTTCTGACTCTTTCTCAACTGAATACACTTGTAAGTGAAGAACTGAAACTGGCTTTTCCGGATACTTACTGGGTAATGGCGGAAACCAGTGATGTCCGGGTCAATCACTCCAATGGACATTGCTACCTGGAATTTATTGAAAAAAACGCTCTGACGGGAAGCATATCGGCTAAAGCAAAAGCATATATCTGGAACAGGACCTTTGCTTTATTGAAACCGTATTTCGAGCAAACAACCGGTCAGGCTTTTGTTTCCGGAATAAAAGTGTTGGTCTGTGTGTCTGTGGATTTTCATCCGCTTTATGGTTACGGGTTAAATGTGTGTGATATTGATCCTGCGTATACGTTGGGGGATATGCAGCGAAAGCGCCAGGAAATCATCCGGCAACTGGAAGAAGAAGGGGTCTTTTTTCTCAATAAAGAATTGGAGTTGACTCCCGTTCCCCAACGGATTGCCGTGATAACCTCACCTACAGCTGCTGGCTATGAGGATTTTCTGGATCATCTTTTAAACAACAAGGAAGGCTTTGTGTTTTATCCGTATTTATTTCCTGCCATTATGCAGGGAGAACAGACTGAGGATTCCATTATTGCAGCTCTGGATAAGATATACCGGTACAAAGATTTGTTTGATGCGGTCGTCATTATTCGTGGAGGAGGAGCTACTTCTGACTTGTCCTCTTTTGATTCGTATCTGCTGGCAACCAATTGTGCTCAGTTCCCCCTGCCTGTTATTACTGGAATCGGACACGAAAGGGACGATACAATAGTGGATGCAGTTGCCTATTATCGGGCCAAAACGCCTACGGCTGTGGCTGATTTTTTTGTGGAAGCCCTGGAAGATACATACTCCGGTTTATTGGAGCTCCAGAATGGAATTGTCTCAGAAGCAGGCCGGAAGCTCGAATTGAGATCAGAACAACTGAAACAGATTGCATTTTATCTTCCGAATCAATCCCGGGCATTAATCGAAAAACAAAAAAATACCCTCGAGTTGCAAATCTCCGGACTTCGCAATGCCTGTGTACAGTACTTGTCTGAGGAACAATCGAAATTAAAAATAAAAGAATCTTTTCTGAAATTTTCCTCTCCTGAATATATTTTGTCTAAAGGATATTCGATTACAATGAAAAACGGAAAATCTGTCAAGTCTGCAAAAGAGCTGAAACCGGGAGATCTGATTGAGACCCGGTTGTCTGAAGGCAAAATATTCAGTGAAGTGTCTGATCGTTCGTGAGATGGGATCGTTTTTACTTCAATTTTAAATAACACCAGACCGGGTAATGATCGGAATACCGGATCTTATCTACTGTACAATTGTAGGATTCGATGTTTTTACTATGCATGATGTAATCGATTCGGAATAAAAAGCGATATTGGTTAAAGCTTATACCCAGTCCCGTTCCACTATTGGCAAAAGCATCTTTTAAGTCTCCCTTGATTGTTCTTCGGGCGTATGAAATCGGAGTATCGTTGAAGTCACCGCAGACAATCATATAAGGGTTTGTATTCTCTTTGATTATTTTAGCGACTGTTTGAGCTTGTTCCGAACGGATTTTGTAGGCAGGCGTCAGCCGTTTTGTCATTTTTGTAGTGAAATTATCCAATTTCTGAGAATCTATATCTTTGGTCAGACTATAATATTCGGTTCTCTCTTCTATTGATAATTTGTTGGATTCTAAATGATTGTTTATAATAGATACCTTTTTTCCATCTATGTCTAATTCGGCAATGAAGGCTCCGTTATAATCGCTGTCGAAAGGAATATCCCGGATGGACAGAATTGGAAATTTAGAAAAAATAGCCAACCCGAAAACCTGATTTTTACTGGTAATTTTCAGTTCGTGAACTCGTGAGTAAGGATAGTTCTTCAATGCTTTTCGAATATCCTCTTCGCTCAAATGTCCTTTTCCAGAAGAAGATCCGTATTCCTGTATACAAATAATGTCAGCCTTGCTTTTAATCATGTATTGTAAAACTCCATTGGGGTTTTTCTTTTTGTTGGGTTTCAGATGTTCAAACCTCATGGTGTTGTAAGTCAGTAGCTTGATGCATTCGGATGGAACTTCTTTCGTTTTAAAATGAATAGAAAAATAGGTGCTGATGGATCCCCAGCTCAACAACAATACAACAAAACAAAGCAGGCAATATCTCCATTTTCTTAACAGCATCCAACCGGCAAGAAAAAACAGGTTGATAAGGACGATAAATGGGAAGAACAGTCCCAGGTAGGAAAAGAATACCGAAAATTGCGGTGACACTCTGTCCGAGAATGCGGCCATCAGTAAGAACAACCAGGCAATTCCGTTCGCAACAAGAATACCTGTTAGCAATATTTTTTTAAATCGCTTCATTTACCGGTTACTTGCATCGAATAGTTTCTTTTTTTCATCGTTTGTGAGGCTACTGTACCCTGATCGTTTGATTTTGTCCAGTATATGATCGATGTCTTCGCTTTGAGCATTTTTTCTGGCATTATAGTCGTAATCGGATTCGAACCGTTTGTATTTCACCTTCATGCGTGACGGTTTCTTTTTGAAAAGATTACTGGCTTTGTCCAGGATCCAGTTGATCCAACGGGTAATGTCTTTTCCTTTTCTAATGGACAAAGCAAACCAAATACCGGCTAATGCCCCTCCGATGTGAGCAATATGTCCACCGGCATTACTAAAGTGAGTGATCCGTCCGTGATCATCGGATTTTGTAGATATCAGAATGCCAATTATCAGGCAGATAAAAGCCAGATAAATGATTTTTACAGATCCAACAAATAATAAGTTGATTTCGTAGTCTTTCCGGTAAAATGCTGCAGCGAATACAATAGCCATAACAGCGGCAGAAGCACCTATCAGGAATCCATGGATGTTATTTTCTCTGAAATAGGGAAGAAGATTGTATGACAATAGAAACAGGATTCCTCCCAATAGAGATCCTAATACATAGATTCCTCCCAATTGGCGGGAATCGAAAAACAACAAAAATATTTTTCCAAACCAGTACAGCCATAATAAGTTAAAAAGGATATGCCAGAAATCGGTGTGGGTGAAAGCATACGTTACTAATGTCCATGCGTGAACAGCCATGGCCCGGAATCCGGATGGCAATTCCAACCATCGGACAAGGAACCCTGAATCCAGGTTGAATAAAAACCCCAGAATACCTACTGTTTTGATGAGTAAGAATACGGCGATATTAATAACAATCAGATTGGAAAGAACTGATCGTTGCCTGAAAAAACGGTTGATATTGTTAATAAAAGTACCCATTTTTTTTGTCTTTCCGTCTCCAGTAAAGAATCATAAAAATACCAAAAATCATTCCACCCAGGTGAGCAAAATGTGCTACATTATCTCCACTTCGGTTAGCTACACCCAAAAACAGTTCGATTAAGCCGTAACCAATGACAAAATACTTGGCTTTGATAGGTATCGGAATAAACATAATGTATAAAGGAGTATTGGGATATAACATTCCAAAAGCCAATAAGATACCAAATACAGCCCCGGAGGCGCCGATGGTTACACTATTAACAACAGAGTTGAGATCCCTCATTCCCGGATCAACATAGTTCATGTTACGGTGCAAGTATTCAAGACCTTCATTTTGTACAATTGACAAAGCATCTGCCGGTAATCCCTGAGTCAGGCTGACGACGCGGATATAACAAACCAGCATTTGAATAAGAGCGGCTCCGATTCCCGTCACCATGTAATAAGTTAAAAAACGCTTGGGTCCCCAGGTTGCTTCCAATGTGCCTCCGAACATAAACAAGGCAAACATATTGAAAAACATGTGATAAAAAGCCTCGTGTGTAAACATGTATGTAACCAGCTGATATACGTTGAAATTATCGGATTGGAAGTAATGAAGTCCCAGTATGCTGACTAAATCAATCTGAGTTCGGCTGAAAACATAACAGGCCAGCCAAATAATAACATTAATAATAAGGATATTTTTTGTTACAGCAGGAATGGAGTTCAAAAAATTGTTATTTGAATAATTTGACATACAGAGATCTTTAAAATAAAGTACAAACGTACACAAAAATCTATTTTCTCACAAATATTTTAATTATCTGCTTTTTCTTTTTCTCATGCATCGTTTTGATCATTTTTACATTTATATTACATAAACATCGTAAAAATTATGAAAAAAATTATTCCTTATTTCGTTATGCCTTTGTTTTTCTTCCTTTGGTCCTGCGATGAAAGCGAAGAAAATAGTCCGGCCATACCCGATGCTAAACCGATTGTGTTGAGGTCAGAACTTCAACCCCGTATACAACAAGATAACGCTTTTGCCTTTGCTTTGTTTAAATCTGTTTGTGATTCGGAACCAAAACCGAATGTGTTTGTATCCCCCCTGAGTGTCAGCATGGCTTTAAGCATGGCTATGAACGGAGCACGAAATGAGACCTTGGTAGATATGGAAACGGCCTTACATGTATCCGGATTTTCTGCAGAAGAAATGAATGAATATTGCAAAACTCTGAGAGAAGCCTTGTTGAAGGCGGATCCCTCTACTCAGCTTTCAATTGTTAATTCGATCTGGTATCGTTGGGGATATCCGATAGAAAATAATTTTCTGCAAATCAATAAAGATTACTTCAATGCAGAAATAAAAGAAGCTGATTTTGAAGATCCCATTACGTTGCAACGAATCAATAAATGGTGTGCTGATAATACCAATAATAAGATTACTCAGGTATTGGAATCGGTATCTCCTAATTCAATTATGTATTTAATTAATGCTGTTTATTTTAAGGGAATCTGGAGGTCCCGGTTTTTAAAAGAGGATACCCGGCTAAAACCGTTTTATGCTGAAACTTCGCAACAGAATATTCCGATGATGTCTCAGAAAAGCGGATTGAATTATGTATCTGATGAAATAGCGGGTTATTTGGAATTACCTTATGGAAACAACGCTTTCAGTATGATAGTCATGTTGCCTCATGATGGAAAAACGACAGCAGACCTTATTGAAAACCTGAATCCGGAAACCTGGAGTAATATGCAGAACCATTTTGCAGGAAGAAAAGTAAACCTGGAATTTCCACGGTTTCGTATGGAATGTAAGTACAAACTGGAAAAGAAAGAAATACTACCGGCAATGGGTATGCGGTTGCCTTTTACCGAATGGGCTGACTTTACAGGAATATCACGCGGAGGTGGATTGAGTTTTTCAGAAGTTATTCATAAGACATACCTCGAAGTGAATGAAACAGGTACGGAAGCCGCTGTAGTTACTGCAGCCGGAATAATCGGAACTGCCGCTCCCGGTGTTTCAGAGGTCGATTTTATTGTCAATAAGCCTTTCCTTTTTGCTATTCAGGAAAAAAGTACAGGAGTTATTTTGTTTATGGGTAAAGTAGCCGAAATCAAAGAATAGTTGTAACTTTGCAGTCTCCTGATAATCCCGGGATGTTGAAATTTTTCAAACTGCATGGTATATAAACATTGTTTTAAGGTCTTTATCGATAAAATTATTTCCTTTATAGGTATTTTGCTCTTGATACCTTGGATGATTCTGCTTATCGGGTATATGTACCTGATAAGCAGAGAAAATCCCTTTTTTTGCCAGCAGCGTGCCGGTCAGTATGGCCGTTTGTTTACATTAATCAAACTTAAAACTATGAAGGACCGATGGGATGAGAACGGTAAACTTCTACCCGATCATCAGCGGATTACCCGTTTGGGCCGGTTTTTACGAAATACGTCAATCGATGAACTTCCCCAATTATTGAATGTCCTGAAAGGAGATATGAGCCTGGTCGGTCCCCGCCCCTTACTGAAAGAATACCTTCCGGTGTATTCTGAATTTCAACGTCGCAGACATGAGGTATTGCCCGGTATTACCGGTTGGGCTCAGGTGAATGGGAGAAATGCAATTTCCTGGCAGGAGAAGTTTGAACTGGATATCTGGTATGTGGATCATATCAGCTTTCAACTCGATATGAAAATATTATTTCTGACGGTAAAAAATAGCTGGAAGAGCGAAAATATCAACCATGCCAATGAGATAACCATGCCTTGGTTTGATGGGAGCAATTGATAATAATTCAAATGAATAAACAATGAATAAAAATGACAAAATTTATGTGGCAGGGCATTTGGGACTGGTGGGTTCTGCCATATTGAAAAATTTACGATCGAAAGGATATACAAATTTTATTCTGAAAGACCGGTCCGAATTGGATTTACAGGATCAGCAAGCGGTTTTTCGTTTTTTTGAAAAGGAAAAACCGGATTATGTTTTTCTGGCTGCAGCTAAAGTCGGAGGAATTGTGGCAAATAATACCTACCGGGGACAGTTTATTTATGAAAATCTGCAGATACAGAATAATATTGTACATGCAGCTTACATGAACCAGGTGAAAAAACTGTTATTCCTGGGATCGACCTGTATTTATCCCCGCGAAGCCCCTCAACCCATGCCGGAAGATTGTCTATTGACCGATACTCTGGAATACACCAATGAACCGTATGCTATTGCTAAGATTGCCGGGATCAAATTGTGTGAAAGTTACAATATCCAGTATGGAACTAATTTTATTTCGGTTATGCCGACGAATCTGTATGGCCCTAATGATAATTTTGACCTGGAAAAATCGCATGTCCTGCCGGCGTTACTGCGAAAAATTTACCTGGCTCACTGCTGGATGAACGGTGACTGGCGTGCTGTTTGTAACGACTTGAATAAACGTCCGGTAGAGGGTGTGAGTGGAAATAGCACAGAAACAGAGATTTATGCGATATTGAAAAAATACGGAATAGAAAAAGGAAAAGTAGAAATCTGGGGATCCGGGTATCCTTTGCGGGAGTTTCTTTGGAGTGAAGAAATGGCAGATGCTTGCGTTTACGTTATGGAACAGGTCGATTTTGAGCAATTGAAGCCTTCCGGAAAAGAAATACGGAATACACACATCAACGTTGGTACCGGGATTGAAATCTCGATCCGTGATCTGGCAAATGTGATTGCTAAAACAATAGGCTATACCGGTTGTTTTTATTTCAATACGGAAAAGCCCGATGGAACAATGCGAAAATTGACCGATGTGAGTAAACTGCATCAATTGGGATGGCATCATAAAATTGAAATAGGAGAAGGAGTAGAGAAGATGTATAAATGGTATGTGGGAAATTAAGAACTAAGAATTAAGAATAAAATGGGACAAGTGGCATTAATTACCGGGATTACCGGACAGGATGGGGCGTATTTGTCTGAGTATCTGATAAAAAAAGGATATACAGTTCATGGGATCAAAAGAAGGGCATCTTCCTTCAATACGGATCGGATCGATCACTTGTACCAGGATCCGCATATTGAAGAACGGAACCTCATACTCCATTACGGAGATTTAACGGATTCCATGAATCTGACACGTATCATCGGTGAAATACAGCCGGATGAAATATACAACCTGGCTGCTATGAGCCATGTAAAAGTCAGTTTTGATACTCCTGAATATACGGCGAATGTCGATGGTCTGGGTACATTGCGGATTCTGGAATCGGTTCGTTTATTGGGTTTGATTCCTAAAACCCGCATCTATCAGGCATCTACTTCCGAACTGTACGGATTGGTACAGGAAGTGCCGCAAAAAGAAACTACGCCTTTTTATCCGAGAAGCCCTTATGCGGTGGCTAAGATGTACGCCTACTGGATTACAGTGAACTACCGGGAGGCTTATAAAATGCATGCCAGTAATGGAATTTTGTTTAATCATGAGTCTCCTTTGCGCGGAGAAACGTTTGTTACACGGAAAGTGACCCGTGCAGTATCCCGTATTGTTTTGGGAATGCAGAAGCGGATTTATATGGGTAACCTTTCCAGCAAACGGGACTGGGGGCATGCCAAGGATTATATCAAAGCCATGTACCTGATTTTACAACAAGATACTCCGGACGATTATGTGATTGCTACAGGAGTGACTACTACTATCCGGGATTTTATCCGCATGTCTTTTGAAGAAGTGGGAATTACGGTGGATTTCAAAGGAGAAGGAGCCAATGAGGTTGGTATACTTGCTGGTCTGGATACTGCATTGTTTAAAGAAAAAGTAGGAGAAGTATATCTGGAGAAAATCCAAAACCGGATGGGAGAGGAAGTTGTAAGGGTTGACCCTCAATATTTTCGTCCTACCGAAGTGGAGTTGTTAATCGGAGATTCTACCAAGGCCCGGACAAAATTATCCTGGGAGCCGCAATTTGATTTGCCTTTGTTGGTTAAGGATATGATGCAGAGTGATATAAAAGAAATGCAAAAGGAGGCGTATATCAAAGAAGGAGGATATCGTATTTTGAATTATTTTGAATAAAACGGCCGTTTTGTAAACAATTATTTGGATTTATTGTTGTAATTTTATGGCTGGATCGCATAAAAAGCGCTCTTTTTGTCGTTTTTTTTATGGATTTTTGGCTATTATTATAAAATTGTCTATATTTGGCATGATTTTTAAGGCAGTTTTTTAGCGTTGATACTATTTTAATTTAACTTAATAATTTGGTTATGAAAACAAAAATCTTACTTCTCAGTCTCTTGTTGAGCTTTTCGTTTTATACGTTTGCCCAAGATACTCAAACAAAGTATGAAAGTCAGACTGCAGGTTACAAGACTCCATTCAAAAGAAACAAAGCCGGTGATAACTGGTTTATTCATCTAGGAGCTGGAGGTCAAGTGTTTTTTGGTGATAATGATAATGATGCTGATTTCGCAAATCGTATCTCTTTGATGCCTACTTTGTCTGTGGGAAAATGGTTCAGTCCTTATTGGGGAGTTCGTTTGAAAGCTCAGGGAGGAACTGCACACGGGTTTGAAAATGATGGAGCTTACATGCAACATGATAAGTATTACAATCTACATTTGGACGCAATGTGGAATCTTGCTAATTACTGGGGTAAATATTCTGAAAGCAAATTGTTTAACTTTACTCCTTATGTAGGGTTAGGTTTTGCTCACCGTTTCCAACTGGATGAAGATGTGGTTGCTCCTGTTACATATGGAGTGTCTACTCAATACCAACGCTATTCTAACGTAGTTTCCATTAACAGTGGTATTATGTTCGGATTCCGTTTGAGCAATCGTGTAAACCTGGATTTTGATCTGGGAGCTCAATTTGTTCCCGATTATTTCGACAGAGTAGAGCATGATGCTGAAAATGAAGCTATTCTTGGAGCTACTGCCGGTTTGACATTCAAATTAGGTAAGACTAATTTTGAGGCTGTAGAACCGATGGATTATGCTTTGATCAACGATTTCAACAATAAAATCAATGCTCTTCGTGCTGAAAACGAACAACTGTCTAAGAGACCGGTTTCTTGTCCGGAATGCCCGAAAACAGCTCCTACCGTTGTTAATGAAATCAATTATGTTCCGAATGTTGTGTTCTTCCGTTTGAATAGTTCTAAGATTGATGCTAATCAACAAATCAGTGTTTATAACACAGCTGAATTCATGAAGAATACAGGAGAAAAAATTAAAGTTGTCGGTTATGCAGATAAGAAAACAGGTACAGGTAAATATAACCTGGGACTTTCTGAAAAACGTGCGAAAGCTGTTGCTAAAGAATTGACAACCAAATACAACATTCCTACTGAAAATATTATCGTTGAATGGAAAGGTTCTGACGAACAACCGTATCCGGAAAATAACTGGAACCGCGTTGTTATCATGAAAACTCAATAAAAAAGAGTATTAATAAGAATACTAAAAGGCACCTAAATTTAGGTGCCTTTTTTTTTGTTTTACAAACATATAAAAGCTAAATTTGCATGTTGAAAAAATATGAATAAAGATAAAGGAGGATATGGATTTTTAATCAAGTGGTTGATCATTTTGGGCGACCTGATTGTATTAAATCTTGTTTTCTTTTTGGTATATTATTGGACAAAGACAGATTTGTTAACGGACATTAATGCCAAATTGAGAATTATTATACTGTTATTCAATTTTTGCTATTTTGCCGTTCTCTATTTTGTCCCGGTTAAGATTTATGTCCCTGTCCTCTTTGTAGATAAAGTCGTACAGCGTTCTTTATCGCTTGTAGCCATGCATGCCATCTTTTTTATAACCTGCCTGGTTTTTTTAAAATTAGACGTTGTTCGGTTCCCGGTTCATTTTATTTTGTTTCTTTATCTGGTTATATTTCTTATTTTTACTTGCTGGCGGATCTGTGCCAGGGAAGCCTTGAAACGATACAGAAGTATCGGGCGCAATTTTAGAAGGGTGATTATTGTCGGTGCCGGTAAGAACGGTATGGATTTGTATGCTGAGATGAAAAAAGAATTGGCGTATGGATTTCATGTCTATGGTTTTTTTGATGATAATATTTTATTGAAAAATACGCTTCCTAATTATTTGGGAATGACCCATGAAGTGGAAAACTTTTCATTGGAGAACGATATTGATGAAATTTATTGTACGCTACCGAACTCACAGGATGAGAAAATTATAAGGCTATTTAATTTTGCGGAAAAAAACATGATCCGCTTCTATATCGTTCCTGAGTTTTCCCGCTATGTAAAAAAACGCCTCACTCTGGAAATTATAGAGTCTTTGCCGGTAATGGCTGTTCGGTCTGAACCTTTACAGTATGTATACAACCGGATGCTTAAGCGGTCTTTTGATTTTTTCTTTTCACTCGTTTTTCTGCTTACTTTATTTCCGGTCGGGTATCTTATTTTTGGTCTTCTGATCAAGTTCTCTTCCCCGGGTCCTGTTATTTTTAAACAAATACGAACCGGAATTTATGGAAAAGATTTTTATTGTTATAAATTCCGTTCCATGAAAGTGAATGAGGCAGCTGATGAAAAACAGGCCGAAAAATATGATCCGCGTACAACCAGAATCGGACAATTTCTAAGACGTACAAATTTAGATGAAATTCCTCAGTTTTATAATGTTTTGAAAGGAGATATGAGCGTGGTCGGACCCCGTCCTCACATGTTGAAACATACTGAACTTTACTCCGCTGTGATCGATAAATACATGGTTCGTCATTTGGTGAAGCCTGGGATTACCGGCTGGGCTCAGGTGCATGGTTATCGTGGGGAAACCAGAACTATGGAGCAAATGGAAGGCCGGGTGAAAATGGATGTCTGGTATATTGAAAACTGGTCTTTTTTACTGGATATGAAAATAGTTGTGGTAACGATTATTAATATGTTTAAAGGAGAAAAAAACGCCTATTGATGGTCGAAATACTCTCTCTTGAAAAAGCCGGCAGGTGGAATGAAATTATTCGTTCCATGAAGTTTCATGATTTTTACTATTTATCCGAATACCATGCGTTGGATCACTCAGGCACACCTTTATTGTTTTACTATGACAGAGAGGGGGGGGCGTTTGCCTTTCCTTTCATTGTAAGGCCAATTGAGGGAACAGAGTACTTTGATATTACCTCCGTATATGGATATTGTGGTCCACTGGCGAATGTCCGGAATCCGGAACGATCACTCATTGATGATTTTCAGAAAGAACTCCTTTGTTTTTTTGATTCCCGGAAGGTGGTTTCTGCTTTTTCCCGGTTGCATCCGCTTTTTTCTGAACAACAACAGTTTTTATCGGGACTTGGGGAGGTCGTTGATTTGAATACAACTGTTTGCATTGATTTGAATTTGCCGGATGCAATACAACGAAGCCATTACAGTCATTCACTTAAAAATGATATTAACCGATTGAATAAAAACGGGGTTGTGGTGAGATTTGCAACAGGTAAAAATGATATTGATGCATTTATAGCCATTTACGAAGAAAATATGAAGCGAGTGGGTGCCAGTCGTTTTTATTATTTTTCACAGGATTATTTTTATCAGTTTCTGAATACCATTCATTCTAAGTTGTTGTTGGCATTTAAAGATGGGAAAATACTAGGAGGGTCTATTATTACCCTGTGTGATGACATTATGCAGGTTCATCTGAGTGCAACGAAAAACGAGTATCTGTCAGAAAGTCCCATGAAAATAATTTGGGATGAGGCGCGAAAGACAGGAATTCGTAACCAGATGAAATTCGTTCATTTGGGAGGCGGTTTTGGTGGAGAAAACGATTCTTTGTTTTTATTTAAAACCCAATTTTCAACGTTATATTTTGTCTTTTCGGCCTGGAAATACATCCACAATGAAGAAATCTATGAAGATTTAATTTTTAAAAAATATAAAGGCCGAATGTTGAAAGATTCCTTTTTTCCTGCTTATAGAGAGTAGGATTGTTATAATTTTATTACCTTTGCAGCTTAAAATGGGAAGGATAATTGCAATTGATTATGGGAAAAAAAGAACCGGTATTGCGGTTTCTGATCCATTGAAGCTTATTGCCGGAGGGTTAATTACTTTGCCGGGAGACAAAGTGATAGATTATTTGAAAGAGTATTTATTAAAAGAAAATGTGGATCTAATAATATTGGGAGAACCTCGTCAGATGAACTACGAGCCATCGGAAAATATGCGTTGGATCGATTCTTTCCGGAAAAAATTGCAACAAGCAATCCCTCATGTAGAACTTAAAATGGTCGACGAACGTTTTACGTCAGTGCTGGCTCATCAGGCCATGATTGCCGGAGGACTAAAGAAAATGGACCGACGTAATAAAGCCTTGGTTGACGAGTTAAGTGCAACTATTTTGTTACAATCTTATTTAGAGACAATTAGAAGATGATTTTACCTGTTTATTTATACGGACAGCCGGTTTTAAGGAAAGTTACAAAGGACATACCATTGGATTATCCTAATTTGAAGGAATTAATTAATGATATGTTCGAAACTATGTATAATGCCGAAGGAGTTGGATTGGCTGCTCCTCAGATTGGCTTGGAAGACCGGATATTAGTGATTGACTTGAGTCCACTGGCGGAGGATGAACCTTCTTTTGCCGGGTTTAAAAAAGTATTTATCAATGCTCATATATTGGAAGCCGATGGGGAAGAGGTCATTATGGATGAGGGCTGTCTCTCTATCCCGGATATTCATGAGAAGGTTCCCCGTAAAAACAGGATTCGCATCCAGTATCTGGATGAAAACCTGAAACCCCACGATGAGGTATACGAAGGGTATAAAGCCCGTGTAATCCAACATGAATACGACCATTTGGAAGGAATTCTTTTTGTCGATCATATTTCCGGTATTCGTAAACAAATGATCCGTTCGAAATTGAACAAAATGATTAAGGGAGACATCCGGTGTTTTTATAAGGTGAAGCCGGTTGGTAAAAAATAATGGTATGGTTATTGCAGCCAAAATGAAGAGTTGTTGAAATATACACAAAAATATAAGGCACATACATAAAATTTTAGAATGAAAAGAATCAAAATTGTTTTTGTGGCATTGTTTCAGGTGGTTTTGCTTACTTCTTGTTTGACTACAAAGCAAACTAACTTATTGAGAGAGCCGGGAGGAAGCATTCCCGCTTATCCTGAGGTTGCTGCTATTGGGGAATACACAATCAAACCGGGAGACGAACTGAATGTTTTTGTCTCTGTCCCT
The DNA here is from genome assembly GCA_031553885.1 of Bacteroidales bacterium. Classification (GTDB taxonomy): domain Bacteria; phylum Bacteroidota; class Bacteroidia; order Bacteroidales; family Azobacteroidaceae; genus JAVBKV01. The sequence goes on along the minus strand of JAVBKV010000048.1, from coordinate 30,397 downwards.
TCCGAATCATCACAAACGGGAGCTTTGTACAGTTTATTCTCAGTTCAGGGAGGATCAGGGTCTTCTGAAGAATCTAAGCTTCGTGCATTGTCTGTCACTCCGGAAGGAACTATTTATTTTCCTTATGTAGGGGATCTTCATGTGGTCGGTAAAACAACCCTGGAAATACAGGAAGAATTGGAGCGTACCATTAATGAGAAGATGTTGAAAGAAGGAGGAAGTTGCCTGGTTCAGGTAAGCTTAGGTAATCGCTATTTTAGTGTAATCGGAGAGTCCAGAGCGGGCCGGTATCCGATTGCGAAAGAACAAACTACTATTTTTCAGGCTTTGTCTCAAAGTGGGGACGTGAATCTTTATGGAGACCGGTCACATGTGAACATTATTCGTCAGACTGCGACCGGGACCATCAGAAAAACGTTTGATCTACGAAGTGCTGATGTTGTGAATTCCGAATTTTATTACATTCAACCCAATGATGTGATTTATATTCAACCGTTGAAGAGGCAATTTTGGGGACTCAGTTCATTCGGGTCCGTATTTGCGATTATTTCTACAATCGGTTCTGTGGGTATAATGATTTATAATTTGACGAAATAATGAGGAATACAACAATGAAACAATCATATAAAATATCGGTTTTCGTATTGTTCTTTATTTGCTTGTTCTCTTCCTGTATTACAAATAAGCAAAAAAATTATTTGCAGGAAGAAGGACAAAATAAAGAGTATAGTATGGTGCCTTTTCAGCAATATCGTCTTTGTGTTAACGATGAGATTGTTTATTATTTAATGACTTCCAGCTTGGAAACTCAGCGCTTGTATAACGGCGGATCCGGAGCATCAAGTCTTCAGTCTGCAAATACTTACCGGATTTATGAAGATGGGTGTGTGGTGCTTCCTACAATTGGCCGTGTGAAGATAAGCGGAATGACATTGAAGGAAGCGGAAAAAACAATTACGGAAGCGTTTAAAAGTGTTGTTATTGATTCCGAAGTGAAAATATCATTGGCTAATAATTATTTCTATGTTCAGGGAGATAACGGAAAAGGCCAGTTCTATATGTACAAAGAGAATCTGAATATTTTTCAGGCTTTAGCCATGGCAGGAGATATTTCTTCTGTCGGGGATAAAAAGCATATTAAGGTAATTCGTAAAGGAATAAATGGGGATGAGGTTAAAACATTCGATTTAAGAAAAGAATCAATTATTGAATCCGAATATTATTATGTAAGACCGAATGATGTCATTTATATTCCCACAAATTCCAATTCTTTTTTTCGGGTAGATTCGGTGTCTTCTTTTGTTTCCATGTTTTTGGCACCGGTTTCTTTAATTGTGATAGTAATGTCTTTATTTAAAATTTAAGTTATATAAACGGTGGAACCCTACAATAATTATACAGAACGAAATTACGGTTATTCCTACGGCAATAATATATTTCCTTCTTCTCAAAACGGGAGCTCAGGCTCGTTTGACTTCATATCCTGGATCCTCAAGATACTAAAGTACTGGTATTTGTTTGTTATTGGTTTTGTCTTGGCCTTCGGTTTGGCTTATTTGAAAAATAAGACCTGGACTCCGACTTACCGGACTGCTTCGACAATCTTAATCGATGAAACAAATAAAAGTAGTTTTCGGAACGATTTGACTTCCGGTTCCTCGATTGGCCCTGGACTTCGTAATATTAATAATCAGATGATTATGTATGGGTCATACAACCTTATATCTAAGGTTGTATCTCAAATGAACCTGACTAATGAAGTTTATACAAGGGGTCGTTTTAAGAACTATGTTCATTATAAAAAAGCTCCTGTTGCCATTGAGGCTTCTTTTATTGCAGGCCACTCATATGGGTTGGAATTTGAAATAAAGGGGATTGATAATGATACCTACGAAATTATTTTTCACGGTAATGATGCGATACCTGCTTTTACGATAAAAGGAAAATATGGAGAGTCCATCCAACACTCCTTGTTTTTTATAGACATCCAGAAAACAGAATTCTTTATTAATCCCAAATTTGACTTGTGGTTTAGATTTCTTTCTAAAGAATTCCTGGTTGCCCAATACAGCGGCGGACTGTCCTATCGTCTTTTAGTGGAAGGCTCATCTGTCATGGAAATATCTTTGCTGGGAAAGGTAGCCGAAAGAGATGTTGAGTTTTTGGATATATTGAATAAGACTTTTTTCAATGATAATTTGGAGCGTAAGAACCAAACAGCAGAAAAAGCAATTGAATTTTTGGATAATCAACTGGCTATCATCAAAGATTCAATCAGTTCTTCTGTTTCCAAATTGGATTCTTATCAGGCCCAGACAGGTATTTATACACAGGATAAATCGGGGAGTAAATCGAAGATTCTGGATGAACTGGATCAACGGAAATCAGAAATTCAACTCAAAAAAAATTATGTAAATTATTTATCCAATTATTTGAGTCAGAAAGGTAATGATGTGCTGGCCGATCCTTCAACGATTATTTCAAGTCCTCAGTTAAGTGCTTTGATCAATCAATACAATATATTGATTGCCGATATGAAAATGTTGGGTCCGGAAAGTCCCATCTACAAGAAAAATGCAGGTCAGTTGGAAGATATAAAGCGTAGCCTGAAAGAGGCGATTGCCATGCAGAACAATTCTATCAAATTTGAAGAGGAAAGCGTTCAGCAACGATATGGAAAGACGATGGCAGAAATAGCAAACCTGCCGCAACAGGAGCGCAGATTTATGAATTATGAACGGGATTTCAAAATTAATGATAGTTACTATAATTATCTGTTACAGAAGAGAATGGAGAATCAGATCCAAAAAGCATCCAATGCTCCGGATAACCTGATTATTGATGAACCCCGGGTAAAAAGTATTGTGAACTACTCTGATAAATTCAATACTTATCTGTTGTTTATTGCCATTGGATTGCTGATCCCGGCTCTGTTTGTAACCTGTAAAGAATTTTTCTTCAAATTTTCTATCCAGACACGCGATGAAGTGGAGAAAATATCCAATTTGCCTATTCTGGGTACCATTGAACGTTCAAATAAAAAAGAACAGGTTGTTGTTAAATATTATCCCAAATCCAGCTTTACGGAATGTTTCCGAAGCTTGAGATCCAGGGTTGAGTATGTAGCCAAAAAAGAAAAAGGAATTTCCATATTGATAACTTCTACGGAACCTCAGGATGGAAAAACATTTATAGCTACCAACCTTGCTGGTATTTATCAATTCTCAGAGGCAAAGGTTATTATTGTGGACTTTGACTTACGTCGTCCGGCTCTGACTAAGTCTATGAATGTCTCCCGGGAGCAAAAAGGGGTATCTAATTTACTTGCCGGACAAGTGAAACTGGATGATTTGATTATAACTCATCCTGAATATGGATTTGACTTTGTACCTGCCGGAATTATACCTCCCAATCCCAGTGAATTAATTCGCTCTGAAGAAACTAAAGATCTTTTGAAAGAATTGAATGAAAGGTATGATTTTGTTATATTGGACTGTAGTCCTGTTGGTTTGGTTTCTGATGCTTATTTCCTGGCTCGTCAGGTTGATCTCGTTCTCTATGTGGTTCGGAATGAAAAAACCAACCGGAACTTTTTCAAGACAACAATCAAAGAACTCCGGGAGGATGCGATTGATAACATTGCTATTGTTTATAACGATATTAATATCAAGAGTAATTATTACGGCAGCAGACGGTATTACGGAAAAAATTCATATTATAACAAGCATAGCTCTTATTATAATAATGATGATAAAGAATAGGATTTTAAAACGAAATCATAAAAAAACAAAAGAAGACGCCCGAACAAGCGTCTTTTTTTGTTTATTTGATTATATTTGCCTGAAATTCTTGGAAACAGGTTTGTTTTACCGATGCAAATTCTTGAAATGAGAAAGTTTTTTACCTTATTTATAGTCTTATATACAGTTTCGATTATACCTGTTCAATCACAGATCAACACTAACCGGGTTCTTGATATTGGGCGGAATGCGTTGTATTTTGAAGATTATGTACTTTCCATACAGTATTTTAATCAGGTGATCAAGGCTAAACCGTATCTGGCTGAGCCGTATCTTTACCGGGCGATTGCTAAATTCAATCTGGAAGATTATAAAGGTGCGGAAAGCGATATAACACTGTGTCTGGAAAGAAATCCGTTCTATGTTTATGCCTATCAGTGCCGGGGTGCAGCTCGTCAGAATCTCGGTAATTTTAAAGGGGCCATCGAAGATTATGAAAAAGGCCTCGAATATCAACCGGAAGATAAGAATATGCTCATCAACCGGGGAATTGCTTATATCCAGCTAAAAGACTACCAACAGGCAGAAACAGCTTTGGATTTAGCATTAAAATATCATCCGAAGCTTACACAGGCTTATTTGGCCAGAGGGTCTATGTATGCAGAGAAAGGAGATACAATTAAGGCGATCGCTGATTATAATGCTTCCATCAATCTGGACAAGTATTATGCTCCGGCATACGGACAGCGGGCTTTACTCTACTATCAGCAGGATAAATTTGATCTCTCACTGGCCGATTTCAATGAGGCGATTCGCCTGGAGCCCAAACAGATCGGTTATTACATTAACCGGGGGCTGGTTCGCTATCACCTGAATGATCTGAGAGGAGCTATGTCGGATTATGATGCGGTTGTAGTTATGAATCCCCAGAACATTATAGCTCGGTTTAACCGGGGGTTGTTGCGCTCTCAGGTCGGAGATGTCAAGCGTGCGGTAGAAGATTTTAATGTAGTTATCAAAGAAGAACCGGATAATTTTATGGCTATCTACAATCGGGCAATTCTTCAGGAGGAGTCCGGTGATTATAAAAATGCGGTGGCTGATTTGGACGTTGTGCTGGAAGAATATCCGAATTTTGTTCCGGGTTATTATTTCCGCTCGGAAGTAAAACGTAAATTGAAGGATGCAAAGGGGGCAGACCAGGATTATTGGTACGCTTTTGATTTGGAACAAAAATTGAGAAAGGCAAAGGAGCAAGGTAAAACCATTACCGGAAAAAATGTGTTGGATCCAGGCCAGGAGACGGCTCAGGTGGATGATAAAACCAGGGAGTCTTCGGATAAGAACATTGAGAAGTTTAATCGCCTGGTAGTTTATGATAAAGTAGAGGAAGAAAAATCGAAGTATAAAAACGAGATCCGGGGACGGGTTCAGGATAAACAGGTGAAAGTGGATCTGGAACCTCAATTTGTAATCTCATATTATGAAAGGATCGAAGCACTTGAAAATTTACCCCGGACTTCGAAAATACTTTCTGATTATAACCGGAAACGACACCTTAAACTGTACCTGAAGCTAATTAACAACGAAGCTCCGTTGACTGATGATCAGGCTGATTTCCATTTTCGGTCCATTAATGATTATTCATTGGCTATCAATAACGACACAATGAATGTCGATGCCTATTTCGGACGGGCAATGGATTTTATGGTTCTGCAGGATTTATCTGAAGCTATTGCTGATTTTGACCGGGTGATTGCATTGGATCCTACATTTTTAATGGCTTATTTCAATCGGGCGGTTGTCCGTTTCAAACAAATGGAAATCAACAACTACAGTTCACAGAATGACAATGCTTCAGATTTTTCATTAAACATCCAGACCGGATCATCAAAGAAGAAAACAGTAGCAGGGGCTTCTTCTTATACGAAGCAACCGGCTTTTGATGATAGTCAGGTGTCGAAAGAAAATAAACACATGTTTGAGTATGAATCAGTCATGCGTGATTATGATGCGGTTATAAAATTGGATCCGGATTTTGTTTATGCTTATTTCAACCGGGCGAATCTTCGGTGTGCTCAGAAAGATTTTCGTCTTGCTTTAACTGATTATAATGAAGCTATTCGCCGTAATCCAAATTTTGCCGAGGCTTATTTTAACCGCGGATTAACTCAACTATCCCTGGGAGATACGGAACATGGAATCTCCGACTTGAGTAAAGCCGGAGAATTAGGTATTGTCAGCGCTTACAGTATAATAAAGAAAATGTCCGTAGATTAAAGTTTTACCTGTCCGTTGAAATTGATCGATTGCCGTTGAAAGCTATTGAACGTTAAATACGCCCGGCCATTGGAATATACGTCGATTGTTACATCGTAGTTGTAATCAGGCGTGTCGGCCTTGAATGTGATTTTCCAGTCTCCTGCTTTCTTTTGAGGTACAGCTTTGTATTCCTTCATTGGTTCGCCGAATTTGATTCCTCCTTCACCACCTCCATAAGGAGCGGAGTATGCAACTCCATAGTAAGGCAGGTAAACTATCGCAGAGTCATTCCGGATTTTCAGGTTATATCCGTAAGAAAGAGAAATACCTTTCCCTCTGGCTGGAGTGGCATAATCTACGTCAATCTGATAATCCTTAGCCTGGATTTTTTCATTGACTTGTTGTGCAGTGGCTGCATCTTTTTCACTTGTTGCCTGTTTGGAAGATGAACAGCTTCCTACAAAAACAGCAGCTATAAGTATAGCTATAAAAGAGTATTGTTTCATGTTTTTAAATTTTTAATGTTTTTTATATAACACGAATAACTGCCCTTTTGTTTTGGAGGTAAATGCTTATAAATCCATACGCTCCACCGATGTTTTTGTCTGATCCCCCAGTTCCTTTTTTATGTAAGTGAAATCCTGATTGAGTGCCTGATACATCCTGATGACGTCTGCGTTCCAAAGAACCATATTCATCCCTGCACGAGCCCAAAGTAGCTGCATTTCTATGTTGTCCGAAAAATGATTGGCAACAGCAATGCCTTTAGCTTTGCACTTATGTATGATTTCCAGGCAGGACTGATTCCAGGATTCGGAATCGTATGCTTCCGGGATTCCGAGATTGACACTCAGATCATGAGGACCAATAAAAACCGCATCTATATCCGGTTCTGAAAGCAGGTCGTCCAATTGGTCTATGGCTGTCCTGCTTTCGATATTGAGGATCAGCAGGGCATCCTGGGAATAGGCTTTCATGTATTCTTTTTCCTGAGCGGAGAGTTCTTCTTCACCGGATAATACCCGCTGCAATCGTTTACCTTTTAAGGGCCGGTATTTTACAGCACCCCGCAATTCACGAACCTGCTCCATGGTTTCAAGATAAGGAGCAACTACACCTCCGGCACCTCCGTCCATAGCCATGCAGGCTTCATACGGATCGGGAGAGGGAATGCGGACAATCGGAGTTAATCCTGCTCCTCTGTATGCATGGCACATCCAACTGAGCGTTGACCGGTCGAGTGGAATGTGTTCTGTGTCCAGGAAAACAAAGTCAAGGCCTAACTTAGATACATATGGAACCCACTTGGGAGAAGGAGAAGCGATCATGGTACCATATACCCGTTGACCGCTGTTTAACGCTTTCTTTAATTCTTTCGGTGTCATTCTGATTTATTTATTTGCAAATGTAAAGAAATTTATTCTATTTAGAGGGTTTGCTACATTAAAAAAAGAATACTATTTTTGTAGCCTGAATTTTTGAAGATATGATAAAGATAACATTTCCTGATGGTTCTGTTCGTGAATATGCGAAAGGCACCACTGCTATAGAAATAGCAGAAAGTATTAGTTCTCGTTTAGCACAGGATATTGTGGCAGCCGGAGTTAATGGTGATACCTGGGATTTGACCCGCCCCATCAACGAGGATGCTTCTGTGAAACTATATAAATGGGAAGATGAAGAAGGTAAGCATGCTTTCTGGCATTCTTCCGCTCACCTGATGGCTGAAGCCTTACAGGAGTTGTATCCGGGTATTAAATTCGGCATAGGTCCGGCTATAGAAAACGGATTCTATTACGATGTAGACCCGGGAGAAGGGGTGGCTATTAAAGAAAGCGATTTCCCGGCCATTGAAGCTAAAATGGCAGAATTAGTTGCCAAGAAAGAATCCATTGTTCGTCAAAGTATCAGCAAAGGTGAAGCACTGAAGATGTTCGAAGCGAGGGGTGAGAATTATAAGACGGAGTTGATCAGCGAATTGGAAGACGGTACCATAACAACCTATACACAAGGCGCTTTTACTGATTTGTGCCGTGGTCCTCACTTGCCGAATACCTCTTATATTAAGGCGTTGAAGTTGATGTCTGTAGCTGGAGCTTACTGGAGGGGTGATGAAAAACGACGTCAATTGACCCGTATTTACGGAATTACTTTTCCAAAGAAAAAAATGCTGGATGATTATCTTGTTTTGCTCGAAGAGGCTAAGAAGAGAGATCACCGTAAAATAGGCAAGGAACTGGAGTTATTCACTTTTTCTCAGAATGTGGGACAAGGGTTACCTTTGTGGTTGCCTAAAGGAACTCAGTTGCGCCTGAAACTGGAAGATTTTCTGAAACGGATCCAGAAAGAATATGGTTATCAGCAGGTAATGACTCCGCATATCGGAAATAAAATGTTGTATGTGACTTCGGGTCACTATGCCAAATATGGAAAAGATTCTTTTCAACCGATCCATACTCCGGAAGAAGGAGAAGAGTTTTTATTGAAACCGATGAACTGTCCTCACCACTGTGAGATATTCAAAGCATTTCCCCGTTCTTACAAGGACCTGCCTTTGCGTCTGGCGGAATTCGGTACGGTTTATCGTTATGAACAAAGTGGTGAATTACATGGACTGACCCGGGTGAGAGGATTTACTCAGGATGATGCCCATATTTTCTGTTCTCCGGAGCAAGTGAAAGAAGAATTCATCAAAGTAATGGATATTATCCATATTATTTTCCGGGCGCTTAATTTCACGGATTACGAGGCTCAGATTTCACTACGTGATCCTGATAATAAAGAAAAATACATCGGTACTGAAGAAAACTGGAACAAAGCGGAAGCCGCTATTATTGAAGTTTGCCAGGAGAAAGGAATTAAGGCTAGGGTAGAATTGGGAGAGGCTGCTTTCTACGGTCCTAAATTGGATTTTATGGTACGGGATGCGCTCGGTCGGCGTTGGCAGTTGGGAACTATTCAGGTGGATTATAACCTTCCTGATCGTTTTGAACTGGAATATGTGGGAGCTGATAATCAGAAACACCGTCCGGTGATGATTCACCGTGCGCCTTTTGGATCCATGGAGCGTTTTGTTGCAGTTTTGATCGAGCATACAGCCGGTAAATTTCCCTTGTGGTTAGTGCCTGATCAGGCGATTATTTTGCCGATCAGCGAGAAATTTAACGACTATGCCTGGGAGGTTGCCAAAGAACTGAAAAAACAGGATATTCGCGTACTGGTTGATGACCGGAACGAGAAAATTGGACGTAAAATTCGTGATAATGAATTGAAAAAAATACCTTATATGCTTATTGTTGGGGAAAAAGAAGCCGAAAATGGAGAAATTTCTATAAGAAAACAAGGCGAAGGTGATGTTGGTTCAATGAAAATTGCTAACTTTGCCGCGATTTTAAATGAGGAGGTAGAAAAACAAATGAATGAATGGCAATAATTTATTAATATATAAATAGGAGATTAATTATTTTTGAATGAAGAAAGACAATCTTAAGGATCAATACCGAGTAAATGAAAAGATCCGGGCAAGGGAAGTTCGCTTAGTGGGAGATAACGTAGAACAAGGTGTTTATCCTCTGGCAGAAGCCCAACGAATAGCGAGAGATTTGGAATTGGATCTGATTGAGATCTCTCCTAATGCCGAGCCTCCTGTTTGTAGAATATCCGATTATCAGAAGTTTATCTATCAACAAAAGAAACGCCAAAAAGAACAGAAAGCCAAATCTGTTAAGATTGTCGTAAAAGAGATTCGTTTCGGACCTCAAACAGATGACCATGACTATAACTTTAAATTGAAACACGCTAAGAGTTTCCTGGAAGAAGGAGCTAAAGTCAAAGCGTATGTGTTTTTTAAAGGAAGGTCTATCCTCTTCAAAGAACAAGGAGAAGTGTTATTACTTCGTTTTGCCAGTGATCTGGAGGATTATGGAAAAGTGGAACAATTACCTGCTCTTGAAGGAAAGAAGATGATTATCATGCTTGCTCCTAAAAAAGTAGCACCATCAGTGGCCGCATCTAAACCGGTTGTGAAAAAACCGAGTTCAGAGAATGCTCCTAAAAAGAATGACGAACAGGCTCCTGAAAAGGAAGCCGAATAACAAAAGGATAAATGGCTGCGAGGCCTGCTAAGTATAAACAATTAAATTAAAGTACAATGCCGAAAATGAAGACTAATTCCGGTGCCAAAAAAAGATTTACTCTTACCGGAACAGGAAAAATCAAGAGAAAACACGCTTTTAAAAGTCACATCCTGACCAAAAAGACTAAAAAGCAAAAAAGAAGGTTGACTCATTTCTCTATTCTTAACAAAGCCGACGAAGGCCGGGTTAAGGAATTGTTGGGAATGAAATAATCTAATTTAAGTGATTTTCTAAAAGATTTATTAACAGAGTTTTAGCAGCTAAAGTCCGTGTAAAGCGGCGCTAACATTCAAAACATTTTTATTATTATGCCTAGATCGGTTAATCATGTAGCTTCAAGAGCTAAAAGAAAAAGAATCCTCAAACTGACGAGAGGATATTATGGCGCAAGGAAAAACGTATGGACAGTCGCCAAAAATACGTGGGAAAAAGGGTTAACTTATGCTTTCCGCGATCGTCGTGCTAAAAAACGTAATTTCCGTGCTTTGTGGATACAACGTATTAATGCAGCTGCACGCCTGGAAGGAATGTCTTATTCCCGTTTGATGGGAGCTTTGCATAAAAACGGAATTGAAATCAACCGTAAGGTGTTGGCCGACTTGGCTATGAACCATCCGGAAGCGTTTAAAGCAATTGTAAATAAAGTAAAATAAAAGAATTTTACCTTTAATAGAATAAACTGCAAGCCTGGTTATTAACACAAGTTTGCAGTTTTTTTGTGTTAAAATAGTTGCGACTATTAAATATAAGGCTTATATTTGCATTACATCAAGAGTGATGAATAAGAATTAGCCGCATTTTGTCGATTGGGAAACTCATCAAATTAAACATAATTCCGAGACAAGCTCTTGCCGGGAATGGCGGGCCGCGCCCTTAGGGGTATGCATCGCACGGCGGATTACAAACACGGTAAAGCACTCAAATCCTGTCATACGGAGTTTTGTCATATCTACGATGCGGCTTTATATAGGGTACCTTAGGGTACCCTTTTTTTGTTTCTGTATGAATTTTTGTACTTTTGTGGGTCAATCGGAAAATATGTACATATGAAAATAGCAATTGTTGGTACAGGATATGTAGGGCTGGTTAGCGGGACCTGTTTCGCAGAAATGGGCACAGAGGTTATCTGCGTGGATGTTAATAAACAAAAAGTGGAAGACCTCCGCAGGGGAATTGTGCCTATTTATGAGCCGGGATTGGAAGAAATGGTGATTCGTAACCAGAAGGCGGGTCGCCTGCAATTTGTCACGGATCTGAAAGCTGTTCTGGATGAAGTGGAAGTCGTTTTTTGTGCTGTGGGGACTCCTCCTGATGAAGATGGAAGTACGGATCTGAGTTATGTACTGGAGGTGGCAAAAACAATCGGGCAGAACCTGAATCAATATGTGCTGATTGTAAATAAAAGTACGGTTCCTGTGGGTACATCCCGGATCGTAAGAGAAGCCATTCAGGCGGAATTGGATAAACGAGGTGTTCAAATTCCTTTCGATATGGCTTCCAATCCTGAATTTTTGAAGGAGGGAGCTGCAGTAAAGGATTTTATGAGTCCCGACAGGGTAGTGGTCGGTGTGGATTCAGAGCGGGCCCAGAAGCTGATGAGCCGGCTGTATCGTCCGTTTTTGCTGAATAATTTCCGGGTGATTTTCATGGATATTCCTTCTGCAGAAATGACGAAGTATGCCGCCAATGCCATGCTGGCAACCCGGATCAGTTTCATCAACGATATTGCGAATCTTTGTGAAATTGTCGGGGCAGATGTCAATATGGTACGGAAGGGAATCGGTTCGGATGCCCGTATCGGCAGTAAATTTTTATATCCCGGATGTGGTTATGGTGGCAGTTGTTTTCCAAAAGACATTAAATCATTGATTAAAACGGCTGAAAGTAAAGGTTATAACCTGCGGTTGCTGAAAGCGGTGGAAGAAGTGAATAATGCGCAAAAGATTGTGTTGTTCAATAAGTTATCTGCTCATTTCAATGGGGACCTGAAAGGAAAAAAAATTGCCCTTTGGGGACTGGCATTCAAACCGGAAACCGATGATATGCGGGAAGCTACTTCATTGGTCCTGATTGATCGTATCCTGGATGCCGGAGGGAGTGTCAAAGCATACGATCCGGTGGCAATGCCGGAAGCTAAACGCCGCCTGGACGACCGGATCGAATATGCAAATGATATTTATGATGCCGTAGATGGTGCCGATGCTCTGGTTGTCGTTACGGAATGGAAAGAATTCAGGTTGCCGTCCTGGAATGCGATCAAGAAACTCATGACAACACCTCTCCTCTTAGATGGGAGGAACATCTATGAAAAATCGGATCTGAAAGATTATGGATTCGATTATTATTCCATCGGACGGTAAAAACGGATTACTTTTTATATCCTGCTGTTTGTGTAAACATGACTTCCTGATTGTCGGTCAGGTTCAGTAGCTGATGCAATTCTTTTTTATCGAAATAACCCCTTACTACGCTGATCAGGCCTTCGGATGCGCAGAAAAGGTAAATGTTCTGTACGATAAATCCACAGTCGATACAGGCAGCATCCCGGTTCGACGCTTTGTCCAGATTGGCTACATATAAGACATTGAGAGGAGCTATTGCTACAAATTCCTGTTTGCCGGTGCTTTTCCGATGATCTCCTTTGACTTTCAGGATCAGTTTGTTTTCTTTTGCATTATAGAAATAAATACCTTCCTTCAGGGTGACGTATACATCGATTTCCTGTTTGTTTTGAGAAGAAGGAACGACCCGTTTGTCGGGGCGGTTGAATCCATAGCCGGCCCATAACAAGTTAGATAATGTTTGTTTGTCTATGTCTTTTTCCGAAAACTCACGATCCGTATGACGGTTACTCAATGCATCCATCAATGGTTTTCCTCCCGTCTTTTTGGGAGCAGGCAATTGAATGTCCTGTGCGAATGCCGAGAGGCCAAAACAGGCCAAAAGAATGGAAAGAAGCAGTTTATTCATGGTAATAAGGGATTTGATGTTCTACATTTTACAAAAATATGAAAAAAAAAGTTACTTTTGTCCCTGCTTAAAGAATAAATTCGTCATGCAAAGGAAATTCTTTCTCCTGCTTGTTTTTTTTGTTGGTTTTTTGTCTGTTTTTAAGGCTTTATCCGGTGATAGTATACGGGTTAGCTTGCTTACTGTGATGCCCCGTTCCAATGAGGTGTATACAATCTACGGTCATACGGCGATACGGGTACATGATTCTTCCCGGAACATGGATGTGGTTTTTAATTACGGCAGCTTTAGTTTTCATGAACCTGGTTTTATTTATCATTTTGTGAAAGGGGATGCGGATTATTACCTGAGTTGGGATGAATACAACGATTTTCAACGAGTATATTCGAGAGGAAATTCAACGGTGATAGAACAAGTCTTGAATATTCCGGAAAAGGATAAAGAAGGAATGATTCAGATGTTTCGTATCAATCTTTTGCCGGAAAACCTGAAATATCGGTATAATTTTCTATTTGATAACTGTGCGACCCGCCCCCGGGATATTATTGAAAAATATTGTGGAGGAACACTCATTTATCCCGATCAACAAACAGAGGTGACTTTCCGGGATCTGATTCATTCCTGTACAGATCCTTATCCCTGGATGACATTTGGAATCGATCTGATCATCGGTTGTGGAGCCGATTCCCTGATCGGATTGCGTCAGGAGATGTTTCTTCCGGTAAAACTGATGAATGCACTGGATGGAGCAAAAGTAGTTAATGATAGTTTATCCTATCCGTTGCTCACTTCTTCGAAAGAAATTATTTCTTCTCACAAAAACGACTCTCAACCATCATCCTGGAGTTCTCCTATGAAGCTGGGTATTGTCCTGCTGATTCACTCCCTGGTTTTTGCTGTTTGCGGATGGATCTGGAAACGGGAATTCCGGTTCTTTTTCGGATTGATTTTTCTTCAGGCAGGATTGGCGGGTTGTATCGTGGCTTTTGTTTCGCTGATATCTGACCAACCTTGTACCTGGCCTAACTGGAACCTGCTTTGGTTGCATCCTTTACACCTGATTGCTTTTACCGGTTTCTTTTTTAAGAAATCTTATTCCTTTATCCGTGGGTATCATGGGAGTAATTTTGTACTGTTGTCCCTTCTTTTGTTGGGGTGGCATTGGGTCCCTCAGGAATTGAACCTGGCCTGTATTCCTTATATCCTTTGTTTGTGGTTAGGTTCAGGATACAGGTTGATATCAAAAAAACAAAAAGTATGAATAAATGGCTTACTTCTCTTATCGCCATCCTGGCTACGACCGGTTTGCATGCCCAGCAACCGGTGGCAGTACCTAAACTGGTGATCAGTATCGTTGTCGATCAGTTGAGAGGAGATTACATCCAGTATTTCAGCTCTACTTTTGGAGAAAGAGGATTTAAACGCCTGATGAATGAAGGATTGGTTTACCATCAGGTACAATATGAATTTCCGAATGTGGGGCAGGCGGCTTCCATCGCTACCCTGTATACAGGGACAAATCCATATTACCATGGGATTGTGGCCGATAAAAAGTATGACTTTGAAAAGAAACGTGAGGTTTCGTCGGTATACGATGAGGCATATATAGGAAATTATACTTCTGAAAATTTGTCTCCCCTGGCATTGCTGAGTTCAACGATCGGCGATGAACTTAAGGTTGCTTCAGGAGGAAAAAGCGATGTTTATGCCATTGCTCCTGATGCGGTAGGAGCTATTTTGTCTGCCGGACGAATGGCAAATGCTGCGTTCTGGCTGGAAGATTACAATGGGAAATGGGCGACTACTACTTATTATAAAAATATACCCTGGTATGTGGATCGTTACAATACGGCCGAAGCAATCGGTAATAATCCTGAACGAACCTGGCTGCCGGCGTTGACTCAGTATACGGCCTTCCCTTATACGGTAAATACACAGCCATTTAAGTATGTTTTTTCTAAATCCGACAAAGATAAGTTCCTTAAAATTAAACAATCTCCTTTTATTAACGTTGAAATAACCAACCTGGCTTCCAAGTTTCTTGAATATGCCGATTTTGGTAAAAGAGTTAATCCCGATTTACTGGCTCTTACTTATTATGCCGGTGATTATAAAGAGAACGGAAACGGGGAATATGGTCTTGAAATTCAGGATATTTATTATCGATTGGATAAAGAAATCGAACGCTTGATTGATCTGGTAGATCAAAAAGTCGGTCTGAAGAACGTATTGATCGTGTTGACATCGACCGGTTATTACGATTCCAAGTCTCCTCTTCCTGAAGGCTTCAAGCCGACAGGAGAGTTTTTTCCTAATCGCTGTACGGCTTTGCTCAACATGTACCTGATGGCGGTTTACGGGCAGGGACAATGGGTGGAAGGTTATTACAACGGTCAGATCTACCTGAACAAGAAGCTGATTGAAACGCAAAAAGTAGTCTGGTCGGAAATATTACAGAAGTCAGCCGAATTTGTAGCCCAGTTTAGTGGTGTACAGGATGTTACCACATCGGGCCAGTGGATGGTGGATGATGCGGGGAGGGCAGCTGCTTTTCGCAGGGGAGTGAATAAAAAAATCAGCGGGGATTTATCGTTGGAATTACAACCCGGCTGGGTGATTGTCGATGAACAACAACCGGCTAAAACTAAATATGTACGTAACAATGCGGTTCTGACTCCATTGGTTTTCTTTGGATGGAATGTGCAAAAGCAAAGCGTTTACCGGAAAATCAAGGCGACTGAAGTGGCGCCGACGATTACGCATGTGTTAAGGATTCGTCCTCCCAATGCAGCAAAAGAAATACCATTACAGGAGTTTTTAAAATAAGCTGTACCACGTGCGGCAAACACATTTAACAAAATAAAAAAATATACAACCATGGGTTTTAATGATATATTATCAAAATTGTTTGGAAATAAGTCCCAACGGGATTTGAGAGAAATAGAACCGTATCTTCAGAAGATTAAAGCTGTTTATCCGTCTGTTGAAAAATTGTCCCATGATGAACTGCGGGGGCGGATTGAAGCTATCAAAGAGCAGATTCAACAGGCAGTGAATGAAGATAAAAATAAGATCGAAGAACTGAAGGCCGGTATTGAAAACATGGAGTTGGAAGACCGAGAAAAGGTATGGGCAGAGGTCGATAAAATAGAGAAAGATATCCTGGAAAAATACGAACGGGTATTGGATGAAGTGCTACCCGAGGTTTTTTCAATCGTAAAAGATACGGCCCGGCGTTTTACCCAAAACGAACAAATCGTTGTAACGGCCAGTGATTTTGACCGGGACTTAGCTACCCGACATGATTTTGTTACTATTGAAGGAGACAAAGCCATATACCTGAACCATTGGGTAGCAGGAGGAAATGAGATCACCTGGGACATGATTCATTATGATGTTCAGTTTATGGGGGGGATTGTATTGCACAACCACAGTACCCGTAAGTATGAAAAGGATGCCGGAGATCCTAAACTCAGCAAGCGGGTGAGGGGATACATTGCGGAAATGGCGACCGGGGAAGGTAAAACATTGGTAGCGACGCTTCCGGTATTTCTTAATGCTTTGACCCACAATGGAGTACATTTGGTTACGGTGAACGATTACCTTTCCAAACGTGACTCGGAATGGATGGGGCCTTTGTATATGTTTCACGGCCTTTCCGTAGATTGTATCGACAAACACCAACCCAACTCCGATGCCCGTCGGAAAGCCTATGAGGCGGACATTACATTTGGAACAAATAACGAATTCGGGTTCGACTACCTGAGGGATAACATGGCGATTAGTCCGAAGGACCTGGTGCAACGGAAGCATCATTATGCAATTGTCGATGAGGTCGACTCGGTGTTGATCGATGACGCCCGGACTCCTTTGATTATTTCCGGTCCGGTACCGAAAGGCGAAGACCAGTTGTTTGAAGAATACCGTTCCCGGGTAGAGAATGTGGTGAATGTACAAAAAAATCTGTGTACGAAGTTGTTGGCGGAAGCCAAACAAAAGATAGCATCTTCTGATCAGAAGGAAAATGAAGAAGGTGTAAAACTGTTGTTCCGTTCCTACAAAGGGATGCCTAAAAATAAACCTTTGATCAAATTCCTCAGTGAACCGGGGGTAAAAGCCGCTATGCTTAAAGCGGAAGAATTTTATATGCAGCAGCAAAATAAGGAGATGCATGTCATTACAGATCCTTTGTACTTTGTAATTGATGAAAAAAATAATACGATAGAACTGACAGACAAAGGTATTGATCTGTTGACTGGAACTTCGGAAGATCCTCAGTTTTTTGTATTGCCTGATATTGGTGTTCAGGTTGCCGAAATTGAGAATAAGGGATTGTCGGAAGAAGACAAGCAAACAGAGAAGGATGAACTGATGCAGAATTATGCTGTGAAATCCGAACGGGTGCATACAATCAATCAATTATTGAAAGCTTATTGCTTGTTTGAAAAAGACGATGAATATGTGGTGATCGATAATAAGGTAAAAATTGTGGATGAGCAGACCGGACGGATTATGGAAGGTCGCCGTTATTCGGATGGACTGCATCAGGCTATCGAGGCTAAGGAACGGGTTACGGTTGAAGCTGCAACTCAGACATTTGCTACCATTACGCTCCAGAATTATTTCCGGATGTATCATAAACTGGCCGGTATGACCGGTACAGCGGAAACGGAAGCCGGTGAATTCTGGGATATTTATAAATTGGATGTGGTCGTCATTCCGACAAATAGGCCCATCATCCGGAACGATATGAACGACCGGATTTACAAAACTGCTCGGGAAAAGTATGCGGCTGTCATTGAAGAAATCTCCAGTTTGAAAGAGGCCGGACGTCCGGTACTGGTGGGTACAACATCAGTGGAAATCTCCGAATTGTTGAGTCGGATGCTTACCATGCGTAAGATTCCTCATAATGTATTGAATGCCAAATTGCACCAGCGTGAAGCTGAGATTGTGGCTTTGGCTGGACAGACCGGTACGGTAACGATTGCTACCAACATGGCAGGTCGTGGTACCGATATCAAACTTTCTCAGGAAGTAAAAGCTGCCGGCGGGTTAGCGATTGTGGGTACCGAACGTCACGATTCCCGTCGGGTAGACCGTCAGTTGCGTGGTCGTGCCGGACGTCAGGGAGACCCGGGGTCTTCGGTTTTCTATGTTTCCCTCGAAGACGATTTGATGCGTTTGTTTGCTTCCGAACGGATTGCCGGAATGATGGATAAATTAGGTTTCAAAGAAGGAGAAGTGCTGGAACACAGTATGCTGGATAAATCCGTCGAACGTGCCCAGAAAAAAGTGGAAGAAAATAACTTTGGTATTCGTAAACGCTTGCTGGAATACGATGATGTGATGAATTCCCAGCGCGAAGTGATTTATACCCGTCGTCGTCATGCCCTGATGGGAGAGCGTATTGGCCTGGATGTGTTGAATATGCTTTATGATACTGCCAATGCAATCGGTGAACAGTATGCAGAATCGAATGATTACGAAGGATTGAAATTTGAACTTTTCAAGACGATGGCATTGGAATGCCCTGTGAATTCGGAAGAATTCCGTGGTATGAAATCTCCTGTGTTGACGGAGAAAATATTTGATGCCGCTTTGGATAGTTTCAAACGTAAGACGGAACGGATGGCTCAGGTAGTTCAGCCGGTTATCAAGCAGGTGTATGAAGAGCAGGGAGAACGTTATCAGAATATTATGATTCCAATTACTGACGGTAAACGGGTTTATAATATCGGTGTCAATCTGAAGGATGCTTACAACAGTGAATCCAAAGAGGTTATCAAATCCTTTGAAAAATCCATCCTGTTGCATTCCATCGATGAGTCATGGAAAGAGCATTTGAGGGAAATGGATGAATTGCGCCATTCGGTACAAAATGCCAGTTATGAAAATAAGGATCCTTTGTTGATCTACAAACTGGAGTCATTTGATCTGTTCAAAAAAATGGTTGATGAAATGAACCGGAAATCAGTATCCGTCCTGATGCGAGGCCAGATTCCCGTACGGGAACCGGAAAATGTAAGGCAGGCGGCACCGGAAGCTAAAACAGATTACAGCCGGTATCGTACGCAAAAAGACGAGATTGGTGAAAGTCGCAGGGTACAGGGAGACGTGGCGGCCCGGGATACACGTGAACGCAGACCGGAACCGATCCGGGTAGAAAAGACGGTGGGAAGAAATGATCCTTGTCCGTGCGGAAGTGGTAAGAAATACAAAGCCTGTCACGGAAAAAATCTGAATTAATCAACTATAAAAAAATAAAGAGGATTACCTGAGAGTAGTTTTCTTTCGCTTATTGTCAAAGGAACGACAAAGCTGGTCCGAACTAAAAGGACTGCTTTTCGTTCCTTTTTTCTAGGTATAAATGTCGTGTGTACACTCCAATTGATTCCTTATCTTATTAAATTGAGAAAATCACTTTTTTAACATTTATAACTATCTGATAATCAATATTTAAATTTTTAACAATTGAGATTTTTGTTTTCTTGATTGAATGGGGTTGTGATTTTTTATGTATATTTTTGTATGCATATCATAGCATCACTAATCATAGGGGGTCACTAATGAGAACTATCATTGTTGTTTTTTTTACAACTTGTTTTTTTCTTTTATCCTGTCAGGAGAATAAAAAAATGCAGATGGAAAAAATGGTTCGAGAATGGTCGGGAAAGACAATCGTTTTTCCAGAAGCATTTTTATGTAAAAGATCAGGGAAAGATATCGTCTGTCCCGATTGGCAAGCGTCTTCCTATAAAATACTGGTGTATACCGATTCTATCGGATGTACTTCCTGTAAATTGAGAATGGAAACATGGAAGGATATTATTTCCGAAATAGAAACGTTGGCATTCGGGAACGTTCATTTTCTTTTTTTCTTTCACCCCAAGGATGAACGGGAACTGGATTGGCTGTTGAAACGGGAACATTTTGATTATCCGGTTTTCATTGATCGAAACAATACCATTCAGGGATTGAATCATTTTCCAGATCACCCTTCATTCCAGGCTTTTTTGTTAGATCGGAACAATACGGTTCTTGCTATTGGCAATCCTGTTTTAAATCCTGAAATCCGGGATTTATATAAACAATTGATAACAGGGATACAACCTGAAACTTCAGAGCTTTTAACTACAGTTGAGGTTGATCGGCAGCGGGTTGAAATTTCCGGATTACAGACCGGAAAATCAAGTATGGCTCATTTTTTAATCCGGAATACAGGCAATTCGGATTTGGTTATCAGTGATATCAAAACTTCATGCGGTTGTACGCTTCCGACATGGAAGAAAGCTCCGGTAAAACCGGGAACCGAAACCCGGATACAGGTGGAAGTTAAGCCGGAGGCAGTGGGATATTTTCAGAAAAGTATCGGTGTTTATTGCAATATCAAAGAATCGGTTTTTAAGCTGACAGTAACAGGGATAACAGAAAGGTAAATTTAAGGTAATAAAATAAAGTTTAATGAAAGGAGTTAAAGCAATAATTAACGGATTGGTGGTTTTGCCTTTTTTACTGGCATTATCCACGGTTTTTATAGTTAGCCGGGATTTAGGGAATGGAGTGATTACTTCTAAGTATTTTTGGTTTTATGCTGTAATGACTTTAGTCCCGGTCGCTTCATTAGTTGCATTTTTTTGTCGGAAAAGACAGGTGACGTATATAAGAGTCGACCGCTTGTTTTTATGGCTTACCGGCCTGATGTTTCTGCCATTTATTTTTCATTCCTTTCCTGTCTTTGCCGGTTTTGAATTTAATTTTCATTATGTGGTTTTTTTATTGTTGATTGCCTTGTATTTTTTTACGCGGGTTTTGCTCTCTCAGTTCCCGGTTTCCCGTTATATACTGATGGTTTTCTTTATAATTACCGGCTTGGTAGAGGCCGTTTGGGGATTATTGCAATTGTATGGGTTTACTGATTCTTTTCATAGTGAGTTCCGTATTACCGGTTCTTTTTCGAATCCGGGACCTTATGCAGGTTACCTGGCCTGTGTAGTGCCGGTAACGTTACATTATATACTTCGGGGCAAAGTGGTTCTTAATAAAAAATTCAGAAAATATTTCCTGCCTTTTTATATTCGTTATGCATTATCAGTACTGACACTGGTTGGTATTTTATTCATACTTCCTGCTACCCAGAGCCGGGCTTCCTGGTTAGGAGCTCTATTGGGCTGTTGCTGGGTCTTTTTTTATCACTATTACCGGCAGAGGAAGCAACAGATAAAATTATATGCTTCATCACATAAAAAACAAATTTTCTGTTATTTTTTGGTTGTATCATTGGTTGTGGTTCTTTTGTTTACCGGAATGTATCTGATGAAGAAAGACTCGGTCAATGGACGTTTCCTGATTTGGAAGAACGGATTACAGCTTGTTACTCAGTATCCTTTTGGAGTGGGGTTGGGTCATTTTCCCGAAGTTTATGGCAAACAGCAAATTGCTTATTTTTCTTCTGGAAAAGGAACTTTACAGGAAAAAACTATAGCAGGAAGTCCCGAGTATGCATTTAACGAATACATTCAACTGGTTGTGGAACTTGGGATTATTCCTTCCTTTTTTTTCTTTTGTCTGTTAGCTGTCCTTTTATACGAGGGAATCAAACGGAAAAAGACAGCAGAAATTTCCATCCTGATTTCCCTGCTTGTTTTTGCCGGAATGTCTTATCCTTTTCGTGTTTTGCCTTTTCTGATTGTGGCCATATTGTTGGCGGCTTCGATTGTTTCAATCAATGAGAAATCGCGTTCGAAAAAAAATGCTTTTGTTTTGAGAACTTTTTATGCTGTTTATATTTTCCTAATCATCCTCTGGAACGCCTGGTACCAGTATCCTGCATACCAGGCTCACGGGCAATGGAAACAAAGTAAAGCATTATACTCCAAGGGACTTTATGCGGATGTTCTGGATCAATATGCTGCGATTCATTCACCTCTTTATCGTTCCGGTCAGGCCGACTTTCTGTTTGAATATGCCCAGTTGTTGAGTCAATCCGGTAAATATGAGGAAAGCAATACGATATTATCGGAAGCTCTCCGTATCAGTTGTGACCCGATGCTTTATAATATTATGGGTAAAAATCATCAGGCACTCAGGCAATATACGGAAGCGGAAAGATGTTTTCTGAATGCGGCGAACATGGTTCCGAATCGGCTTTTTCCTTATTACCTGCTGGCTAAAATGTATCAGGAAACGGGAGAGGTGGAAAAGGCGAAAGTTGCAGCAACTCTTGTTCTGACCCAAACGCCGAAGGTGTATTCAGAGTCAATCCGGGAAATGAGGGAAGAAATGCAAAAACTAGTTCCCTGAGCCAAACTTGAATTGTGTCCAGTTGCTTAAAAGAATGCCTCCGATAATTAAGGGAAGGCCGGTTAAGGTGGTCCCGTAAATCGTTTCTCCCAATACAAAATGGATCAGTATCAACGACAGAAAAGGAGCTAAATAAGTCAACTGGCTCAACATGGCTGTATTGGATGATAATTTCAGGGCTTTGGCCCAGCAGAGGAAGGCGATTCCCATTTCAAAGGCTCCTACATACATTCCGGCTAACAAACCTTTGGAAGAAGGAATGTGAAATCCGGAGAAGTAAAAGTAAATGCCCAAAATAATACTGGCTGTGAGGAAATTCAGGAATAACTCAACGGAAGGATCAATTCTGCTTTTAATCTTAAGAATCCAGTAAAAAGCCCATACAAAAGCACTTGCTATGGCCAGCAAAATTCCCGGAGCGGAATCGATCCGTATGGCAGACAGGTCTCCTTGAGCTGAAATAAAGATGATTCCGGTAAAACTCACTATTAAGCCGATCCATTGTATGGTCGATATTTTCCGTTTCAGAAAGAATACAGCGAATAAAGGCAGCAGAATCTGCCAGGAACAATTGATTGGTTGCGCTACCTGTGCGGGAAGCAGGCTGTACGCTTTGAATAACAGGAGGTAATAGAGCAGGGGATTGATCAATCCGAGACCTAAGGCTTGCAGTAGCATTTTACGGTTTTTAATGCAATCTTTCAGCAGTCCGGTCTTGTTTTGGGCTAAAATAGCAATGAAGTAGATAAGGGTAGCAGTTATGCCTGCGATTAGCAATAATTCCGTATAACTCAATTCGGTTAGAGCTATCTTGAAAGCTGTAGCGACCGTACTCCAGCAAAGGATAACAAATCCGGCATATAGAAATGCTTTGGACTGATTCTGCATGTTCTTTAGATTAAAGCCACAAAAGTAATGAAAAATTTTGCAGGTAGTAGATGAATACGGGCAATAAGTCGACGACCTGCCCGTATTCATTTGAGAATCTCCATCTCTCCTTACAGTCTATTTCTTTGTGAATAATCTTCTGATTCCTTTTGCAATTTCAATTATGGGCAGAGGAAGTAAGGATAAGCCTACGACCCACCACCATTGTTCGCCGGTGAGTGTGGTCAGATGGAAGATGTCGTGCAGGGCGGGGACTTCGAGTACGACCAGCATCAGGACGCACACCAGAAGGATCGCTCCCAGGAGGTGCTTGTTGCTGAATATATTCGAAAACGCCGAGCGATAGGTCGAACGGACATTGAATACATGCGCCATCTGTGAGAAGGCCAGTACGGCGAAGGTCATGGTCTGTGCGGCTTCGACACTGGTCTGCATCCCGATGCGGAATGCCGTGAGGGATAACAGGCCGATCATAGTGCCTTGCAGGAAAACACGGATAGAGAAAGTACGGTTCATAATACTCTGTTTGGAATCGACCGGGTGGCGGCGCATTATATCCGGTGCGGCCGGGTCAATGCTCAGGGCCAATGCAGGGAAGCTGTCCGTTACCAGGTTGATCCAAAGGATATGAATCGGTAGCAGCGGAGTAGCCCAGTTGGCCAGCACAGCAATAAAGAGCACCACTACCTCGCCAATATTGGTCGAAAGCATGAACTGTATGGCTTTCAAGATGTTGTCGTATATCCGGCGGCCTTCTTCTACGGCGGTAACTACGGTAGCAAAGTTGTCGTCTGTCAACACAATGTCGGCGGCTTCTTTCGAAACATCGGTGCCCGTGATACCCATTGCACAGCCGATGTCAGCCAGTTTCAGTGCGGGAGCGTCATTTACCCCGTCGCCGGTCATGGCGACGATTTCACCCTGGCTCTGGAATGCTTTTACAATGCGAACTTTATGTTCGGGAGAAACACGGGCATAAACGGCGATTTTGTGAACGTTCTTACTCAATTCCTCGTCACTCATCTGCTCTACCTCGGATCCGGTATGGGCTTCTTCCCCTGGCTGCATGATGCCGAGTTCGGTCGCGATGGCCGTAGCCGTGATCTTGTGATCGCCTGTGATCATTACCGGTTTAATGCCTGCCGTCCGGCACAGGGCTACGGCGGGTTTCACTTCGGGACGCGGCGGGTCGATCATCCCCACCATCCCTACGAACGTGAGTTTGGATTCCAGCGTATCGGGAGTAATCTTTTCGGGTACGGAATCGACATTTTTCGAAGCCATTGCCAGCACACGTAATGCATCCTGCGCCATCTGCAAATTGGCCCGGCGGATTTCCTCCTTATGTTCTTCGGTAATGGGAATTATAGAACCGTGGAGCATGATATGGGTACAGCGGGCCAGTAGTTCGTCCAGGCCTCCTTTGGTACATACTTCCAGCATTTTGCCTCTTCGATGGATAGTTGTCATCAGCTTACGCTCTGAATCGAACGGTATTTCAGCCACCCTATTCCGTTGTGCATCAAGCTCATTTTTATTGATATTGTATTTAAGGCCCAGGTCAATGAGAGCAGTTTCTGTAGGATCACCTGTGGTTTTGTGGGAATTGTTTTCGAAAGAGAGTTTAGTGTCGTTAGCGAGCGTGGCTACCTCGATGAGTTGTCTCAGTTCATCGGTATCCAGGCCGACTTCGGGTTGCAATTCCAATGTATGGCCATTTGTGAAGATTTTTACGACAGTCATACGGTTCTGGGTGAGCGTACCGGTCTTGTCCGAACAGATAATGGTGGTACTTCCCAGCGTTTCCACCGCAGGAAGGGTGCGTACAATGGCATTTTTCTTTACCAGGCGTTGCACGCCAACGGCCAGCACGATGGTCGATACTGCAGGTAGTCCTTCGGGAATGGCGGCGGCGGCAAGGCTCACGGCCATCATAAACATCTCCAGCAGTGGTTTGCCGTTGAGCAGTCCTACGATGAATATGACTACACAGATGCCCAATGCTCCAAGACCAAGGAATTTTCCCAGTTGGTCGAGTTTTTGTTGCATGGGCGTTTTCATGTCAGGAACAGATTGAATGAGCGAAGCAATCTTACCGACCTCGGTATTCATCCCTGTGCCGATGACAATTCCTTTCCCGCGCCCGTAGGTGACGATGCTGGATGAAAAGCCGAGGTTATCACGATCTCCCAAGGGAACATTTTCTTCTGTGATCGGAGTGGTAAACTTTTCTTCGGGGACCGATTCTCCTGTAAGTGCCGAATCCTGTACTTTCAGGTTGATGGCTTCCACCAGACGCAGGTCGGCCGGAATAGCATCTCCCGTATCGAGTAACACGATGTCGCCGGGAACCAATTCCCTGGATTCGATGACCTGCACCTGTCCGTCGCGTACTACTTTGCATTGTGGAACCGTCATCTTCTCCAATGCTTCGAGCGATTGCTCGGCTTTGGCTTCCTGAGCCACGCCTATAATTGCGTTGATGATGACGATGGCCAGGATGATGATGGCGTCCGTGAAGCCCTCGCCGTGCAGGTACCCGATCACGCCGGAAATGGCTGCAGCCACCAGCAGGACGATGATCATGAAGCTCTTGAATTGTTCAAAAAACTTGACTATCAAACTTTTCTTTTTCTTCTTCTCAAATTCGTTGTAGCCGTATTTTGCTATACGTTTGAGTACTTCTTCTGCACTGAGTCCCTTGTCCAGAGAGGTGGACAATTCCCGTTCGACCTCACTGAAGCTGAGGTTATAAAATGCTTTCTGTGTCATATCAAACAATATTATGATGTGTTCTTTTTATGTTATGATTTGATTTACAGTGGAAAATAGAGCAATCACTCTGTTTATCCGAAAGAAATTATGCTTTCAACATGTTGTAAATACCTTCCCACAATCGTTTGGGACCGATCTTATACTTTTCCTGATTCAGATCAACCAGAAAGTCCATGTAGATCCCGTCTGGTATATACATAAACAACCGGGCGATGAGTTCGGTTGACAGTTCATCCTTGATTTCTCCTTTGATTTTAGCAACGTCGATGATTTTCACCCACAACGCAAACTCCAGCTTTTGCATCTCCCTTACCTCATTTTGCGCATCAGGGAACTGCCTGAATGCCTCAAACATAAAACTTAAAAAATTTATCCTTCCTCTGAGGGAGACAAATTTTTCGAGTTCTGTCTGTACTTTTTTCATTTCGTCCAGGGTGTCCTGGATAAAATCCCACAGTGAATCCTTCGGGGAGTATGCATAAACACGTCGGGCTAGCCGGAACAGGTGGGATGCTACGACCTCTTTGAAAAGCTCTTCTTTGTTTCGGAAGTAATGATAGAATGCACCGTTGGACAATCCGGTTTCCCGGATAATATCCTTCAGTGTGACAGCCTTATAGCTCTTCTCCATAAAAAGCAGAAGGGCGGTCTGAATGATATATTCCTTTGTGTTATTCATTAACCAAACAGAGCAAACGCTCTGCAAAGATATTGTTTTTTTCGTATTGTTTGCGCTTTTAGCTACGAATTCGAATAAAAGAAAGGATAAATAATTATATTTGTCTCTGTGAAAATTCAGATTAAACATATTGCTTTATGGGTATTCGTCTTGTTGGCCGGGGCGTTTATTTTTCAGGTATACTGGGTCCGGATGTACTACCGGGAGCAGTCGGTCCGGTTAAAACTGGATATTTTGTCTGCTATGCGCGAAGCTAATGACCAATTGATTTATCAAAAAGGAATTCATTCTTTTTTATCCGAGTTGGAGACGATGGATTTTTCGGTTTATAATGATTTGTTGCAGGTTAAACTGATGGAGCATGAGTTAATTTTCGAATCGTTTACGGAATTAATAGATTTGAAAAACAACCGTGTATTAGCCTGTCTTCCTCAGGATCTTCCTGCCATTCGTAAAACCGATTATGTTGCGTATACTTTTCCCCTGGATCTGGAAGATACTTATGCCTATCGGTTGAATGTTAAACATCCTGGCATTTTTCTTTTGAAACAAATGTCCGGAGTTTTAATCGCTTCCTTGTGGATGGTTCTGGTACTTGTGTTTTCGTATGTTTATCTGCTGAAAATCATTCATAAACAAAAGACTCTGGACGAAATCAAAAGTGACTTTGTCAGCAATATGACTCATGAGTTAAAAACACCTATTTCAATTGCTTATGCAGCAAATGATGCACTATTGAATTATGGATCGGCCATTGAGCCGGATCGCAGGGATACTTACCTGAGGATGTCGAAGGAGCAGTTGATGCATCTTAATAATTTGGTAGAACAGATTCTGACAATGTCTGCAGAGGAAAGGAAAAGCCTGGAACTCACGAAAGAAGAAGTTGGACTGAAGGATCTTTTTCTTCAGCTCCGTCAGCAATACACGATTCATCCTACTAAAGATGTACAGATCATAGTGAAGGTGAATCCGGAAAACCTGACCATTCTTGCAGACAGGATACATCTTCAACATGTTCTATGTAACCTGATTGAAAACTCCATTAAATATTCGGGAGAAAGTGTGATAATTGTCCTGGAGGCCGTGGAAAAAAATGAACGTATCCGGATATCGGTCGAAGATAACGGAAATGGTATTCCTCAGGCATCGCTGTCCAGGTTGTTCGAGCGGTTCTATCGTGTTCCGACCGGAGACAGGCATGACGTAAAGGGGTATGGCTTGGGATTGTATTATGTAAAAACCATGGTCGAGAAGCATGGATGGACGATTGACGTTACGAGTAAAATAGGAAAAGGGAGTATTTTTACGATTGAAATATAAAGTTGCAAAGTCTAAATTGTAAGGCATGAGTAAACCGACAAAAATATTGATAGTAGAAGATGAGTCTGCATTGGCTATGATTATTAAAGATGTTCTTGAGGCTCAGTCGTTTGAGGTGTGCTGGGCGTCTAATGGAAATGACGGATTGAAGTGTTTTTATGATTTCCGTCCTGATTTGGTGGTTGCAGATATCATGATGCCTCAGTTGGATGGCTTGAATATGGTACAACAGATTCGTCAGAACGACCGTCGGGTTCCGGTCTTGTTTCTGAGCGCCAAGTCCAAAACGGAAGATGTGGTCCGGGGCTTCGAAACGGGAGGAAACGATTACCTGAAAAAACCGTTTGGAATGGATGAATTGTTGGTTCGGATCAAGGCCTTATTGAACCGTAACCTGATACCTGAAGAAGAGCCCTGTATTTATAAAATAGGAGGATATGATTTCGATGTGATTCATCAGACACTCACTTATGATGGTCAGGTGGAAAATTTATCTCACCGGGAAACCGCAATTTTAGAGCGTTTGTGTAAAAATCAAAATCATATCCTCGACAATCAATCCGTTTTGTTAGACCTGTGGGGAGACGATAATTTTTTTAATACCCGCAGCCTGCATGTATTTATAGTGAAGTTAAGGAAAAAGTTATCGAAAGACGAACGGATTCAGATTGTTAATATACGTGGAACCGGTTATAAATTAATTGATTAACGGCTTAGTCTGAAACGAATAGGCAGGGTATGATAAACTTTAACTTCCACTCCGTTTTGTTTACCGGGAACCCATTTGGACATTTTCTTTATCACCCGCATCGCCTCTCTGTCACAACCGGAATCCAGTGAGCGAAGAATTTCAACTTCTCCTACGGATCCGTCTGTGTTTACTACAAAGCGAACAATGACGGTTCCTTCAATCCCTATTTCCTGTGCCATAGTCGGGTAAACAAGGTTATTTTTCAGGAAACTCATCAGAGCAGCTTCTCCTCCCGGGTAAGAAGGCATTTGTTCGACATGGGTGTAGATTTTTTCGACCGGAGGAGCGACGATCTGAGGTTCCACATCCGTGATCAATACTCCTTCGGGTCCGTCAGTGGTTCCTTGATGGGTAACCGTAGCAATAACAGCATTGGTGTTGTTTAGCTGATCTTGTGTCGGCATAAGGCTTTCAGGATCGACGATATCATCAGGGGCAATCACCGGAGGAGAAAAAGCAATAGAGGATGCGATCGATTTCGGAGGCTCCGGAATGGTCATTTGGGGAATTTCAACTTTGTCTGGGTCCTTTTCCCTGTATTCGGTAATAGTTACCTCTCCATAATTCTTATCTATAATCGACGTCGAGGTATCCTTATTTTTACTTATAACGTTGCCGGCCAATAAAGCTGTCAGACCTAAGGCAGTTACAATAAACAACGCTTTCAAATGGCGATTGGAAGAATCCAGCCGGATGGCATAAGCTCCATAATCCTTGTTCTTTCCTTCAAAAACCAGGTCGCACCAGGCTTGAGATGATAAATTGATGTTGTTCATGATTGTAGAATTTAATGGTTGTAAATTCATTCGTACTCTCTGTTGATACAAAGGACGGTAGTATTTTTTATAAACTGTGTTTCCGTTCTGCTACTTAGTGTTATTTAGTGTTATCGGTAGATTTTCATTATATTTGTGGTAGTCGAGAGGTAATTGTTTGACTACAAACTCAATAAAAGATTCTCGCATGAAAACGGGCAGTAGATAGGTAAGAATTAAGTGCTTAGATACACTTAGTTTTTCATGCTTTCAAATAACTCTGTTATCTGTTTACAAAGATAGGATTTATATCTTAAATGGCAAAGGATTGAGATAATTTCTTCCGGCTATCCACAAACACAAACGGTTTACCGAACGGTAAACCGTTTGTGTTTTAGTCTAATACATAGAAAGGGTATGGATACCCCATTGGGTATTTTTGACTTTATTATGCCGAAAGGCGAATTTTCCGCCATTTTTATTACTTCGGAATTTCCTGCCGGAAAACGGCTTAATATTAATTCTATTTAGCAGACTATAAGACAGGTATTTATTTGATAATCAAAAAAAGATAATTCCCAATCTCCTGTTGGAATACCGCATAGAAAAACAGTTTCTTCCGGTGCTATAAAATCCTTAAAATCAGCACAAAAGAAAATAGTCTGAAAATAGTGTACTAAACTTGTGAATACAGGTAATTTATCCTCCCGATCTTTGCCATGTACCAATAAAACAAAATGTTATGGGAATAATGATTATGAAATCGGAGGCTTTTCAGGCACTTATGGACAGGATAGAGGCCATAGAGAAATATA
>JAVBKV010000018.1:0-103655 GCA_031553885.1 Bacteroidales bacterium | reverse complement strand
TTCTCTTTTTCCTTAGCTCCAAAAGTGCGGGTTTTTATCCAAATAAGGGAAAATAACAGATACCTGATTATAAAATCCAAAAACATCGACATACAAAACGCAGCTTGACAAAAAAAGAAGGCATCCTTTTGGGACACCTTCTTTCAATTGATTACGAACGATTTATTTCACTTCCTCAAAGTCACCCGGTTTCCAGCTACCATTAAATGCAGCATCCTGAGGACCATAGATACGAATGTAGATGAACCAACCTTTTCCCGGAATGGTTTTGATCCATTGCTTTTCTTTCCCGGCAGGGGCTTGAGGGCCAAAATATAAGTCGACAGAAGAATCTTTGGCAAAATCTTTCAACTCGAACATCGAGCGAAGTGCTGCATATCCCTGGTCGGTATCGATCTGGCTACGTGTATCAGAGTCATAAACAGTGACAGACCAGAATAATCCGGCAGGAACCGGTTGTGGAATCGTCAGTTTATACGTTTTTGCCCCATCCACATAATTTCCATCTTTATCTTTCAATCCCAACCAGTAAAGAGAACCTTGTCCTGCCTGACGGCGGAACATCGCAGGTGAAGCACCGATCGCCTGATAGAACCATACTTCGCGGGCATCGATGTCGAGGTAGTTCGGGGTTTCGAAATCACCGTTCTCAGGACGGAGACCTACCCATTCCCACTGACGGTCATTCCATACCACGCGGTCGGGGCGACGGTCGGCAAACGATTGTACACGCATTTGAGCATTGGCTATTTTAGCGGCTTTCTCCAGAATGCCTTTCATACGGGCATCCGGGTTAAATGTTTTTCCTTTTATAATGCCCAGTACCGACAATTCACCATAGTAGGTATGATAGAGCTCGAAAGAAGGTTCGCGGTCGATTACCTGGTGCAGTACTTCCCAATACTTAATATTACTTTCCCAATCGAGCGGAGTAGTATTCTGAGGCTTTCCGGTAAGGTCAAGCCACTGTATCGGAGTTGCGGGTGTTTTTGCATCGAATGGGTAGACCTTCACCGTTTTAATACGCTCTAACGCTGCGGATACATCTCCTCCTACAGGAAGTGAACGAACGCCTACAGTCAGATTGTTGGAGGTCGATTGCCAGACATAATAACCTGAAGAAGGCACAGTTCCCTTATAACCCGGAGGGAGGATCAGGTGTTTCCCGCCTTTCCCGGCATCAGGTCCCGGAATACCCATATCGGCTACCCAGCGCTGATTCACATCCATCGCCACAACAATGACAGGGCCGGGAGCAAGTTCTACTACCAGCGGGCCATTTGCAAGGTCGAGCAATACCGGCCCATACGGCGTGTCGGAGTTAAG
The DNA here is from genome assembly GCA_031553885.1 of Bacteroidales bacterium. Classification (GTDB taxonomy): domain Bacteria; phylum Bacteroidota; class Bacteroidia; order Bacteroidales; family Azobacteroidaceae; genus JAVBKV01. Next base: position 102,329 of record JAVBKV010000018.1, on the reverse strand, counting down.
TGTAAAGCCTATTTGCAACGGTTTGGTATCTAATGTGCCGAATGCAACGTTCGGCTTGATGTTTATGTTCAGGTTTCCTTCCAGAATAGCTTCACCTGAGACTGTCGGATAGAAAAATTTGTATACCTGTATAGCTCGTGTAAGATCGGCATCGTCGTATGCCTTTTGAATGGTCGCTGCTGTTGGGTAACCATTTATAAACTCGTATTCGTCAGCCGGTTTTTGTTTGATGGCCTGCTCTTTAGTTGGATTACCGCAAGCCGTGATGATCAGAGCAGTTATAAATAATGCTGCTGCATTTTTGAAACTTAAGTTTACTGTTTTCATATATAATTATTTTAGTTGGATTAAGTCATTTATCCGGAATTTTTTAAAAATGTTTTTATAGAATAGTTTATATTTTTTAGAACAGATTTACCAATTAAAATGTTTATTCTTTGGAAAATAATAGTTGAAATAATACTCAGATAAAAGGCCGTGAGTTTGAATAGAGAAATCTGAAAACGAGAGTGACTTCAAAAATAAAAGTTTATTTATCTTGTAATCTTGCACAAAAAGCCTACTTTTGTGCCGGATTTAATATAACTAATTATGGCATATAATTTATTAAAAGGCAAAAGAGGTATTATTTTCGGGGCATTGAATGAAATGTCCATAGCATGGAAGGTAGCTGAAAAAGCGGTGGAAGAAGGAGCAATGATCACGTTATCCAACACTCCGGTGGCGGTCCGTATGGGTGAAGTTGCTGCATTAGGGGAAAAGCTGCATGCGGAAATACTTCCTGCCGATGCTTCGAATGTGGAAGACCTGGAAATGGTTTTTTCCAAATCCATGGAAATACTGGGTGGAAAAATTGATTTTGTTCTGCACTCGATAGGGATGTCACCCAATGTTAGAAAGAAAAAAACATACGATGACCTGGATTATGATTTGCTGGAAAAGACCCTGGATGTTTCTGCGATTTCTTTTCATAAGATGATTCAGGTGGCTAAAAAACTGGATGCGATGGCAGACAACGGTTCCATTCTGGCTTTGTCGTACGTGGCAGCACAACGGACATTTTTCGGATACAACGATATGGCTGACGCCAAGGCCCTGCTCGAATCCATAGCCAGGAGCTTCGGTTATATTTACGGAAGAGAAAAAGGCGTACGGATCAACACGATCTCACAATCACCGACCATGACTACGGCCGGAAGCGGAGTAAAAGGAATGGATGATCTCATGGATTTCTCTGAGAAAATGTCTCCCCTGGGAAATGCGGATGCCGATGAATGTGCTGATTATTGCATTGTCATGTTCTCTGACCTGACACGTAAGGTCACCATGCAGAATTTGTATCATGACGGAGGATTTTCCAGTATGGGTATGAGTCTGCGGGCTATGAACCAATACAGCAAGAGCCTGGATGAGTTCAAGGACCCTTCCGGTAAAATTATTTACGGATAACTATTTTTTTTCTGCTCATGTTAATAAAGCTTTACGAAGAAAACCCGAATCCCCGGGAAGTTGGTAAAATTGTCAATATCCTGAAGGAAGGAGGCCTGGTCGTTTATCCTACGGATACCGTCTATGCCCTGGGTTGTGATGCTCTTAACGTGAGGGCTGTGGAGAAAATTTGTAAAATGAAAGGTATCAATCCCCAGAAGACCAATCTTTCCATCATTTGTCACGATCTGAGTAATATCAGCGAATATGCTAAAGTCAGTAACAATGTGTTCAAATTGATGAAAAAGAATCTTCCGGGGCCTTTTACCTTTATCCTGAATGCCACTACCAACCTCCCCAAGATCTATAAAAACCGGAAAGAAGTGGGAATCCGGATTCCCGATAATAACATCATCCGGACGCTTGTTCAGGAGTTAGGCAATCCGATCCTGACCACTTCCGTCCATGAAGACGATGAAATCATCGAATACATTACCGACCCCGAGTTGATTGAAGAGCGTTACGGCGAAACTGTCGATGTGGTTATCGACGGCGGATACGGCGGACTCGAACCTTCTACCATAGTCGATTGTACCGGAGAAGATGTTGATATCCTCCGTCAGGGAAAAGGATTCCTGATTGAATAAACCTGATCCCGGCCGGATCAGCGGGCAAATTACGGGTTCCTGTTATAGCTCTGCAAAAGTTCGTCGAAATAATCTCCTCGTGTTAGTCTGCCGTTTTGCATGACGACTACTTCCACCTGTGCCTGGCAGCACAGTTTCTGGTCGTTTTCCCTGTGAATCTGCTGCCTGAAAATTAATTTAACACCTTCCCTGGAAAAGGTTAACCGGGAAATAAAACGGTCGCTTCCGGTGAGGGATGCCTTGTATTGAATATCGATGCGTGATACGACCGGATCGACTTGTTGACGTTGCAGTTCCAGGAAAGAAACACCCAGGCTTTCGAGAAATTCATGACGGGTATGTTCCATGTAATGCAGGTAATTGGCATTGTTGACAATTCCCTGTGAATCACATTCGTAGTCGCGGACTTTCATCCTTATTTCAAAGTGGGGGTTCTCCATGATTTTTATTTGCCACCGGTGGTTACTAATTTGAATAATTGATCGGCCGGTCGTATTTTTTCCGGTACTTTAATCGAAAAATGCTCTCCCTTGACCGTTTCTTCTACCGGTTCCAGTTCCACCCGGATTTCATCGGCATCGAGAAACAATGCTCCGGTGGTAGGCCCGGTAATCAGGATTTTATCTCCTTTTTTCAGGGATTGTGTTTCCATCAGAAACTCGGCGACTCCCAGTTTGGAAAAATATTTAATCGCTTTACCGATATACATTTTCTTTTCGGTTGCCTCGTTTCCGTATTTATTGCTCCATTCACCGAGACGTTGCCCCAGGTAATAACCATCCCAGAATCCCCGGTTGAAAACCTTTTTCAGGCGAAGGTCCCAGCCTGCGATTTTTTCTTCGGTAAATGTTCCGTCGCAGTAAGACCGGATGGCTTCGTGGTAACATTCGGTAACGGTCCGTACGTATTCTGGTCCGCGGGCGCGTCCTTCGATTTTGAAGACCTGTACACCGGCGTCCAGCATCTTGTTCATAAAATGGATGGTTTTCAGGTCTTTGGGCGACATGATATACTGGTTATCAATTTCCAGTTCAATCTCCGATTCCTTATCCTTCACGATGTATCCGCGGCGGCACAACTGGTTACAGGCTCCCCGGTTAGCCGAAGAATCCATTTCGTGGAGGCTCAGGTAACATTTTCCGGAAACGGCCATGCACAACGCTCCATGACAAAACATTTCGATCCGGATCAATTCTCCTTTCGGACCTTTGATTTGCTGTTCCCGGATCTGCGTGTGGATTTCGCTGACCTGATCCATGTTCAGCTCCCGTGCCAGAACGACTACATCGGCAAATTGAGCATAGAATTTCAGCGCTTCGACATTCGATATGTTCAACTGGGTGGACAAATGCACTTCGACACCGATACTACGGGCGTACATCATAGCAGCTACGTCGGCTGCGATTATTGCCGACAGATTGGCTTCTTTGGCGGCGTCGATGATCTGTTTCATCAATGACAAATCGTTGTCGTAGATAATGGTGTTGACCGTCAGATAGCTTTTTACCTGATGCTTCCGGCAAATTCCGGCTATTTCGTGTAAATCGGCAATAGTAAAATTATTGGAAGAGCGGGAACGCATGTTCAGTCCCTCGATTCCGAAATAAATCGAATCGGCCCCTCCCTGGATAGCCGCTGCCAGTGATTCGTATGAACCGGCAGGAGCCATGATTTCGTAATTGCTTGTTTTCTTCACTCTAAATTAACGTTGAATCAGGCTGCGAAGTTACGAAATTATCTCTAATTTTGCCCTCAGAAACAGCAAACGACACAAATGCCGTAAGAATGTCGCAGAAAAACCGTTACAAGTTAAGAATCTGTGACTCTATCTTTGCCTCAGACATTATTAAACAGAATTTATGAAAACAATCGGAGAAAAAATTGTAGAAATCAGGAAGCAAAAAGGCTTGAGTCAGGAGGCTGTTTCGGATATGGCAAAAATTAATCTGCGTACCTTGCAACGTATTGAAAAGGGAGAAACAGAGCCGCACGGCCATACGCTTCGCATATTGTGCGAAGTGTTGGAAATAAATGTGGAGGAGTTGTTGGATTATGGTAAAAAGGAGGACAAATCCTTTTTAATTTATGTTCATTTATTTGTCATGGCAGGAATAGTGATTCCATTAGGTGACATTATTATTCCTATGATTTTATGGCTGGCCAATAAAAATAAAGTGGTTTCGTTAGATGAGCAGGGAAAAAATATTCTTAATTTCAGGATAGTGTGGACATTTTTTGTTTTTGCCTTAACGACTCTATTCATGTTTGGTAAAATAAATCACATTGCTGTTTCAGGAAGTTGGGGTAGTTCGGGTTTTCTTATGATAATTTATCTTGTACAGATAGTGGTTACATTAATATACCCTATATTTGTAGCGGTCTCAATCTCCAAAAGGAAAGAATTGAAATTCTATTATCCGAAATGGATCAACATAATCCGATGATTAATAAATGAACATAGGAAACATTACATTTGGTAAATATCCTGTCTTTCTCGCGCCGATGGAAGATGTGACGGATATTTCCTTTCGCTTGCTGTGTAAAGAATTCGGAGCAGATATGGTTTACACCGAATTCATTTCCAGCGATGCCCTGATCCGACATGTAAATAAAACCAAGGCCAAACTGGAAGTTGCGGAGGAAGAACGTCCGGTTGTCATGCAGATCTACGGGCGCGAAGTAGAACCGATGGTGGAGGCCGCCCGGATCTGTGAAGAAGCCCGGCCGGATATCCTGGATATTAATTTTGGCTGTCCGGTTAAGAAAGTGGCCGGAAAAGGGGCCGGAGCCGGTATGTTGAGAAATCCGGAATTGATGCTGGAAATTACCCGGGAAGTGGTAAAAGCTGTAAATATCCCGGTTACGGTGAAAACTCGCCTGGGTTGGGACCATGATAGCAAGATTATTGTTGATCTAGCGGAAAAATTGCAGGACTGCGGAATAGCAGCCCTCACCATTCACGGTCGCACCCGGTCGCAGATGTACACCGGAGAAGCCGACTGGACATTGATCGGAGAAGTAAAAAACAATCCACGCATGACGATTCCGATTATAGGAAACGGAGACATTACATCCCCTGAAACCTGCAGACAGGCTTTCGACCGGTATGGAGTGGATGCCGTCATGATCGGGCGTGCCAGCATCGGTTGTCCATGGATTTTCAGGGAAGTAAGGCATTATCTGGATACCGGCGAGTTGTTACCCGGCGAGTCATTTCAATGGTACCTCAATATTCTGAAAAGACAAATCCTGCAAAGCGTGGAACGGCTGGACGAACGGCGAGGCATTATACACAGCCGCAGGCATATTGCCGTCACGCCTTTGTTCAAGGGCATTCCGGATTTCAAACCGACCAAAATAGCCATGCTGAGAGCTGAAACTGTAGAACAATTATTCGCGATTATGGACCAGGTAAAAGTGATTTAAGATTCTTTGTGTAAAAAAGGGTGGTATTTTAACACCTTTTTTAAAAGAATATTTGGAAGATATTAATAAAACTCTTAACTTTGCATCGTGGTTTTTTCATAATAGTATTAGATTTAAGGTTAACAAAGATTGGATTAGGGAGTTCGTGAGAATTCCCTTTTTCTTTTTAGAGAACTTCTTCTTGAAATTTGGTATTAATTAGCTATCAATCACACTCTTAGAAATAAAAATGGTAAAAAAACGATAATTCGCTCCTTGTTACATTTAATTATTAATTGATGAATTGAAAAGATGAGGTATTATTATTATGTACTATTGTTCTTGTTTTCCTCCCTTTTTATTGGTTGTGAACAGAAGGAATATGTTCCGGTAGAATCTGTTCAGCCTTCCATCCGGCTGGACTCCATCCGGGTTGTCGCCATGGACTCCTGTGTTGTTTCTTTGAGCATTCATAATGAGAGTGGGTTCAAGATGAAAAAAGCCGAGGTTATCCTCGAAGACATTACGTTTGATACGATTCCTTCTGTGACTTATCCGTTGGATATCGGAGAGGGAGGGACACAAACGATTTCTTATGGTCTTAATGTAAACACATATAATCACGATTATAAGATAAAGGCAATTCTAGAGTCGGAGAAATACACTTATCAAAGCGAAGAGCGTGTCATGCGGTTTTCCAAATTTTTTATTGAAGATATAACTACCTGTACGGATTGTGAAGATACGTACAGGGATTTTTCAAAAGGAATAATGGAATGCGTCAACCGGGATACATTGATAAATATCTACGTTCATTTTAGATGGAAAAAAATAACGCCCTATTCGGTCGAAGTCACCTTAAATGGGAATATACCTGTCAAATCAACCCTTGATTTTAATTCTCAGCCTGCATACACTGAAACCAGTAAAACCTCCGGTGTTATTTATATCCCCAGGGATATTCCTCCCGGAGATTACCATGTCCATATAAAAGTAGACGGAATGGAATATGTTTCCATGTATAAAATCAGGGTCTTGGAAGGCAGCAGTGAAGAACATGTCATCGATTTTTACGACGGATTGGAAAGCGGATCTCCCTGGTTTGTCCATGAGGACGAATTGTACTATGTCGGAGGATTAAGTCAATCGGTTTATTCCTGCAACATGAAGACCAAAAAATGGACGCGGAAAAAAGACCTGCCATTTCGTAATTTATTTGTTCCGCAGAATCTTCAGTGGGGCAAGTTCGGGTATGTGTTGGCTTGGGAAAAAGATATATGGAAATACGATTTGACCACAGATTCCTGGGAAAATTTAGGAAAATATCCCGGACAGGGAAATCGTTATCTGACTGCTTTTGTGAATAATGCTACTCTTTATGTAGGAGGAGGAACGAAATTATATAATGGGAGGACGTATGACGTGATAGATCCTGTATTTGATTTTTGGGCTTATGATATTCTTCAGGGTAAATGGACGCAACTCAAAGATCTTCCATACGAATCCTATCATTATGTGGCTTGTTGTACCTCCGAAGATAAGGGTTTTGCCCTGACTTGTTACCGGGAACTTTGGCAATACGATTTTAAGACCGGCAATTGGGAACAAAAAGGCCGGCAAACCGGAGGTGGACCTTATACCCGGATGCATAGCTCAATTGTGTATAAAGACAATCATGTTTATCTGCTGGGTGGGGCTTATTATGGCTTGTACGGTCTCTTGCCTTTAAGTGATGTCTGGGATTGCAACCTGGCTTCCGGAGAGTGGAAGTTGAACTGTTTTACAAAAATTTCTTTTTATGGGACACCTGTATTTACTTATAATGATGAGATATATACCGGTGGGATTCTTAAAACTTCCTATTCAGATGGGTATGTCCGTTCACTGATAATGCTTGAAATAAATCCGTATTTCCATGAAAAATAAAGTTATTCTGCAACTCGGGTTGTTTATAGTTGCTTTCTTTACCTTTTTTACTTCTTGTGATAAAGAAGAAGTTTTGGTGGGAAGTGGAGAAAAAGAACCCGTTATCCCGGAAGATACAATTTATCCCGGAGATTTTTCCTTACAAGCTGTATCTGTTTCTCCAACAAGTATATATTTGAATTGGGGGTTTTCGAACCAGGCCGTTAGTTATGAGATTGCATTAAACGACTCGATCGTGGCGTATGATGTCCAAAAGCCTGAGTATTTTGATGATTTTTATTATTTATTATCCGGTTTGAAATCGGATACGGATTATAAGGTAACCGTTAAAGCTCTCACCGAAACGCGTAAAAAAAATGCTCAGACAATCATTACAAGGACGAGTAAAGATCTTTTGAGTAGCATTTATCCGCTTCCTCTGGAAGATTATAATCATTCTGCCTTTTCTCATTATCTGGAAACCTCTGATGGAGGAGCTTTGCTGTCCGCTGATGTGTTTTCTTACGGCAGGTACTACCAGGCGGTTATGAAGCTGGATAAAAACGGGAATAAAGAGTGGGTAAATCATTCCGACAGAAAGGAGTGCGAGCAATTATTGGAATGCAAAGACGGAGGATTCCTGATTGTTTCTTATTATGAAATATTTAAATTAAGTAACAGGGGGCAACGGTTATGGACACTCAAACCCGAATACCCTGACGAATTGAGAAAAAACACATGGCATGGAGTTATAGAAAATGCCGGTGGAGAGTTTATTCTTGTAGGGATGTCTCTTCGGAATTGGGGAAATCTTACGAAAAGCGTTGAATATTTTATGACAAAGTTATCTTCCCATGGCCAGGTTGTCTGGAATAAATTTGCAGGAAAAAGCCTTGATAACAGAATGTACAAAATTGTTGATAAAGAAAATGGAAATTACCTCGTTATGGGAACTGCAGAGAGTACAGGAGCTACTTTTGAAAAGTTGGATTATAGAATTTTTTCCCTTTCTGTTTTGGAAATAGACGATGACGGAAATGTGATTTGGGAAAAATGGGACGATAATAATGACAGGGAGGCGATTCCTCAGAATATTCAAAAAACTCCTGATGGGCATTTTATCCTGACAATGACCCAGAGTGTTCTTGATTATTTTTCAAGATCGGGTTTTGCTCCTCGTTTTATAAAAATGGCAGGGGACGGTACTGTGGTGTGGGACAAAATGCACCTTGAGTTGGACGGAGGGGGAGTGTCTCCGGGTATAAGGGCTCTGAAAGTAAACCCGGATAATTCCTATTCGGTATTAACGGTCGATGACAGGGGAACAGGTCTGGGCACTCTTTCTCCTTCCGGAGAGGTAGTAAAACATATTCCCCTGTACGGATATCCTTCCGGAATCTATATTGCTGATTTATCCGGTAATCGATGCCTGTATTTTGCCCAACCGGGTTATTTTCTCGTAATCAACTGGGATGGATACCGAAATTGAAAATAATCCCTAACTTTGCAAAAAATAAATGTGTAACGGATTATTTTATGAAAAAAATTCTATTGCTTATCTGCACAACCATGGTCATGATTGCATGTAATCAAAAACAAGTCAAAGAGGAAAAAACGGATAATCCTTTTTTCTCTGAATTCCAGACTCCCTACGGAGTTCCTCCCTTCGACCGGATTCAAACGGAGCATTATATGCCCGCCTTTGAAGAAGGAATGAAACAGCATAATGCTGAAATCGGGATAATTGCCCGTAGCGATCAGGCCCCGACGTTTGAAAATACCTTGGTGGCGTTGGATAACAGCGGAAAAGTATTGGAACGGGTTTCCACCGTATTTTTCAGCCTGGACCAGGCCAATACCGACAGTGTGATGCAACAGATTGCAACGGAGATAACTCCTAAGCTTTCGGAACACGATGACAATATTTACCTGAATGAAAAATTATTTGCACGGATCAAAACGCTTCACGATCAGGATCAGGAACATCCGGAAGCATTGACGTTGGAGCAAAAAAGGCTATTGGATAAATATTACAGGAAATTTGTTCGTTCCGGAATTTTGCTGTCTGAGACCGATAAGGAAAAACTTCGTCAGATCAATAAAAACCTGAGCATGTATGCCCTGCAGTTTGGCCAGAACCTGTTGGCCGAAACCAACGGTTATCAGTTGATCATCGAAAAGAAAGAAGACCTGTCCGGTCTCCCTGAAGGAATCATTGCCGCAGTTGCGGAAGAAGCCGATTCCCGTGGTTTACAGGGGAAATGGGTGTTTACGCTGCAAAAACCCAGTTGGATTCCTTTCCTGCAATATGCCGATAACCGGGCCTTGAGGGAACAATTGTACAAAGCGATGTACATGCGCGGTGACAATGACAATGCACAGGATAATAAAAAAAATATCCAACAGATTGTGAACCTGCGGTTGGAAAAAGCCAATTTATTGGGTTATCCTACTCATGCTGATTTTGTGTTGGTCGAAACCATGGCAAAAACACCTCAGAACGCTTATGATTTATTGAATGAGATTTGGAAATACGCTCTTCCGCAAGCGAAAAAGGAAAAAGAGGAATTGCAGCAACTGATCGATAAAGAAGGAGGCAATTTCCAGTTACAATCGTGGGACTGGTGGTATTACGCGGAAAAACTCCGTAAACAGAAATACGACCTGGATGAAGAGCAATTGAGGCCTTATTTCCAGTTGGAAAATGTAAGGGACGGTGTTTTTGCCGTAGCCGGAAAACTGTACGGATTGCAATTCGAGCCCCTGAATTCGGTTCCGGTTTATCATCCGGATGTAACGGCTTATAAAGTCAACGATGCAGATGGATCGCTCATCGGAGTCATTTACCTGGATTATTTCCCCCGTGGCGGTAAACGCGGAGGAGCCTGGATGGATAATTTCAGTAAACAACGGGTAGACAACGGAAAGGACATCCGGCCGGTAGTGTATAATGTGGGTAATTTCACCAAGCCGACCGGTAATACGCCTTCTCTGCTGACTCCGGATGAAGTGGAAACCTTGTTTCACGAGTTCGGTCATGCGTTGCACGGATTGCTTTCCAAGTGCCACTATGAAGGCGTTTCAGGAACCAGTGTGGCAAATGATTTTGTGGAGCTTCCTTCCCAGATACTGGAGCACTGGGCCTTCGAGCCGGAAGTGTTGAAAATATATGCCAAACACTACAAGACCGGAGCGATTATTCCCGACGATCTGGTGAAAAAAATGCAGGATGCGTCGCGCTTTAACCAGGGATTCATCACAACGGAATTGGTTGCTGCCGCCTTACTGGATATGAACTGGCACACGATCAAAGAAAAGAAAGAAATGGATGTACGTGCTTTTGAAAAAGAGTCTCTGGATAAGATCGGACTGATTCCTGAGATTATTGTTCGCTACCGGAGTCCTTATTTTGCTCATATCTTTGACGGAGGCTATTCAGCAGGTTATTACAGTTATCTTTGGTCTGAAGTGTTGGATGCCGATGCGTTCCACCTGTTTGAAGAAAAAGGAATCTTTGATCCGGCCACAGCTACTTCTTTCAGGGAAAACATATTGTCCAGAGGGGACAGCGATGATCCGATGGTGTTGTATAAGAAATTCCGGGGAGCAGATCCGGATCCGGTTTACCTGTTAAAAAACCGGGGATTTATCAAGTAAATAAAAAAGTTCCGGCTTCGGCCGGAATTTTTTTTAATGATATTGTCACAAAAATACGATTAGAAAGTCTTATTTGTATATAGCGATTTTAAGCATATTTCGAGCGTTAGCTTATTCCTCTCTGGAACGGCAGTGGGAGAATCCTGAAAAAGTTAGAAGTTGAGTATTAAGAGTGAAAATAATGAGAATGAAAAATTTAGTTCAGGTAATTTGTTCTAGTTGGAGTTTTCAATAGGCTGGGATTCTTTTTCTACTTACGGAGGAAATAGGCTGATGTTCGGAATGCTTTAATTAATTAAAAATTAGTTGTGTCGTTCGAAGCGATCTATACCCAATACTACCACGAACTCTATGGATTTGCCCTGCTGTTGCAAAAAAGCCCGGCAGAGGCTGAGGATTTGGTGCAGGACGCATTTTCCCGGTATTATGTCGAACTTCAGAAAGCGACTGTTTTTGAAAATCCGCGGGCCTGGCTTTACCGGGTTCTGCTTAACCTCTCCTCCTCTCAAATCCGGTTGAAATTATTGCATGAAAGGTATACGGAAAATAAGTCGTTCGAGGCAACCGATGCTCCGTACGAGCCGGATTTTTTACAATCGGAAAAGCAACAAATCGTTTTCTCGGTACTGGAACGGATGGAAGAAAGGGATAAACAACTGTTGATGTTGTACCACAATGGTTTATCCTATCAGGAAATGGCCGAAGTATTGAAAATGAATCCGGCTTCGGTCGGAAAAACACTGGTTCGGGCCATCGAAAAATTAAAGAAATTGTTAAAAATGAATTATCATGAAATGTTTGAGTAGGGAAGATGTACAACTATTGGTAGACAAAGAACTGGATACGCAGTTGGAAAAACAGATGCTCCTGCATACGGAAGAGTGTGAGTGTTGTGGTGATTTGTTTCGTCAGGCTCAGAAAGATAAAGCGTTGTTGGGTGCATTTTTCCAATCTTTCGATAAAGAAATCCTCAACAAAGAGATCCCCGAATTTCCTTTCGCAACTAGCATGAAAAGAAGGAAAATGCCGGTTATTCTGAGAGCGGTTGCCTGTGTTACCGCCATTCTGGGTATTGCTTCCGTTGTACTTTTCTGGCAAAAAGGTCAATCCGATGCTTTATCTGCTTCCGGAAAGAGTTCTCAGGCCGAACAGAGAGGATTCCCTGTGGAAGACCTGGATCCCAATCAACAATGGCACCGGCAACAGATGAATGTGCCTGTCATGCTGCTGGATGCAAATGGAACCATTATTCATCGATATGAATCGGAACATTGAATGCTTTTGAAGTTAATAAGTTATTGAATATGAAAGTTATAAATTGCTTTATTTTTCTGTTCTTTTTGTTGAAGGCGGAATTTACTCCGGCCCAGCAGTTAACCGATCTGTATGCTAAACCGGTCATTCGTTTGCAAGCGGATGAAAATTACGGAAATAAGAATAACTGGGAGGAGATTTTTTATGATTATAACAAGACGACTTCAAATGGCCGTCCTATAGGCAAGAGTAAAGAGATTATTGTGGCTCCCGACGGTTCGGTATTTATGTCCGATAAAACGACCTACAGCATAGCAAAATTCGATAAAGATGGGAATTTTGTGAAACGCTTCGGAAAAAAAGGGGGTAAAAAACATAATTTCTTGTATGATCCTTCTATTTCAGGAATCCTGGATAATCGGTATGTCGTTACCCAGGATGTCCAAGGAAGAGTTCAATTGTTTACATTGGATGGCGATTTTTACCGGCTGGTACAGTTGGATTTTTCTCCCTCTACGGTTGTTCCATTGAAAAATTCATGTATAGCTATTAGTGGTTTTGTGCCGATGTCGGGCGGTAAGGCAAAGCAATTGGTAATGATAAAAAATGTCGAAACAGGGAGCGCGAAAATTATCTGGCAGGACATCAGAGAAAATGAATTTGCGTTCAAACTTAACACCCCAAAAGCTCAGTATGTAAAGCCCTTGATGCCGTTTTCAGGATCCTATTACAGCCGTCCCCAATTGGCGGCTGGTAAAACCGGTCATTTATTGATTGCTTTTCCTCAAACAGGTGAAATATTGGAATATACTGCTGATGGAAAAAAACTAAAATCTTTTAAGGCCGATATAACTCCTTTACCTTTTACTGACGAGGATGCACAGATTTATAAGAAGAATCTGGAAAAGAGCCTGGACGGATTTTTTAAAAGTTTGAATGAGGCGGAACGGGAAAACGAAAAAAATAAAACAATGAAGAAGGTTGAGGCCGAAATGGAAAAACAAAGGGAAAACCAATCCCTCCGCTTTCCTTATTTTTCATCGTTTATGGTGGATAATGAGGGGCATCTGCTATTGTTTCTCTATACCGACAAGGAAACAAATCAGATGAAAGTGTATACGCTTGATAAAGAAGGAAAATCCATTGCTACGACCAGTTTTCAGTGCGATGATTACGATCTTTCTTTTCTTCCTTCCAAGTTTGCATTTCATAACGGATCCGTCTATGCCGTCGGGATGCTGAAAGAAGGGGGAGGAGATCTCCCCTTGCGGATAGTCAGATTCAAATTATTATGAACAATGATTAGTTCTTAAGAGTATGAGAAAAGAAATTCTTTTAGTCGTATTTATTTTTACTGTTTCCGGTATGTATGCCGGTGATAAAGTGGTATCTGAGGAAAATAGAGAGATGGGAAGCAATCCTGTAAATATTGATGTAACTAGTAAGTTTGAGAAACTACCAATCAACCTACAGGATATTGCTGAAGTGGAATACATCCCGTTGGAAACCAATGATGAATTCGTCATTGATGGGAGTGTAGATTATATTGATGATGAAATCATAATATGCAAGAATTTTACTGATGGAAATATTTTTATCTTTAACAGAAAGGGGAAAGCCCTGAGAAGGATTAACCATAAAGGTCAGGGTCCGGAAGAATATACTAGTATATATCAATTAATATATGATAAACCCGGTAAAGAGTTATATGTCAACAATTTTCTTGCTAGAAGAATATTGGTATATGATTTATCCGGAAACTTCAAAAGAAGTTTCAGATGCATAAAGAACGCTTATTATACACAAGTGGAATGTTTTAGTAAAGACTATCTACTCTGTCACATGGACGACTATTCCGATTATTCTAATAATCCGGTTGTTTTGATCTCGAAAAAAGATGGTAGTTTTATTAAAGATATTATAATTCCTTTCAAAAAAAAGATGAGTTTATCTTTTAACATCGGCGATCAATACATTACAGCCGGTTCAACCCCAATAATTAAATCCGGAGATGGTTTCCTGTTGAATGCGCTTTCTTCAGATACTATTTATCGATTATCGAAAGACCTTTCAAAAATACCGGTTATCACACGTTCTCCATCTATTGACAAGATGGATGTTCCGGTATTTTTACAAACAACTTTAGAAACAAAACGATACGTTTTTCTTACGAGCATAAAAAAAGAATTTGATCTTAAAACAAATAAAGGATATCCAAGTGTAGACTTGATTATGGACAAATCCAACAATAAGACTTTCAAACAGGAAATATATAATACGGATTACACGGATGGCAAAGTTAGGGAAATTACCATGTCGTATACCAATGCAGAACAAATATTTACAACAATCAAAGCATTCAGATTGAAAGAAGATTATAAAAACAAAAAATTACAAGGAAAACTGAAAGAAATTGCTGCAAAAATTAACGAAGATGATAATCCGGTTGTAATGATCCTAAAGTTCAACTAATAATGAAAGAAAATATTCAACCAGGATCTGCCAATTAAGGATGTGACGTTCAACAACTTAATAAACTTAAAACAATTCAGTATGAAGAAACAAATTCTTTTAACAGCACTTATTTTTGCTGTTTCCGGTATGTATGCAGGTGACAAGACAGTCCCTGAAGGAAAAGCAGACAACCCCAAATTAACGGTTTGTGATTTCAGTAAAGTAAGTAAAAATGAAACGATCTCTCTCAGTAGTTTGGTTCAGAATTGTACGCTGGTTCAGTTGGAAGATGTGGATGAGGCCCTTTTCAAGCAATGGTTCACAACGGTTACGGATAAATACATCGGAGTCAGGCAACAAGGGAAAGGCGCCTACAAGTTATTCGACCGTTCGGGAAAATTTCTGTGCGATGTGGGCAAGGTAGGAAATGGTCCCGGAGAATATTCTTTTACATTGTACGATGATGTGATTGACGACAAGAGCGGATTGATTTATTTTTCTCCTTTTTCCGGAGATAAGATAATGGTTTTTAATACTTCGGGAAAATTTGTAAAAAGCATTGTAGCTCCCCAGAAATTGCATAAGCCCAAGTTGTTTTTATCTGATAACGGAGTGTTGACTGTTCTCCACATGGCTTTTGACGGTGAAAAAGCAATTGCTATTCAGTTTGATTCCAATGGAAAAGTAATAAAAACCCTGGCCCCTCCTTCTAATTTAGTGGTAGGAAGTTATGATGGAGAACTATTCAATACCCGGAATACTTCAGCGTTTGATTTTTTGCATACCAGCAGTGATACCTTGTATCATTATAATGTAAAGGAAAATAAAATAGAGCCTGTTTATACCATAGCGGTGAGCGGCTCCGAAAAACCGTTCAGACAGTATTTTGAATTGAATGACAGGTACCTGACGAATGTTTTCGGAAAGAATGTAGTGGTTTCCACTAACAAGAAAACGAAAGAGTCGTCATTTGTCAAAGTGGTAAACGATTATTATGGAAACATGCAAATGCCTGTTAGTATTGTTAATTTCAGAAACGGATATTTTGTATTGAATATCGAACCGGGATCTTTAAAAGATAAGATTGAAGCCCGGATGAAAGAGAGTAACTGTACGGCCAAGGATAAAGAGGCATTGAAAAAAATACTTTCCTCGTTGAATGAGGAAGCCAATAATATGTTATTTGTAGGAAAGTTAAAATAATTTCTATGAAGGTGTTTCAAAAGCCCAAGAGATCTTTTAATAAGTTACAAATTGTAATCAGGAGAACGAATGGTGCCCGAAGGGCGCCAATTTGAATAACCGGGGGTGAGCGTAGCGTTACCCTCGGAAAGGATACCTCCCCCCTCATTCCCCAACCCCAAAGGGGTTGAACAATAGAATGTTCGACCCTTTCAGGGTCGGAGGGGAAGAGAGAGAGTCGTCTATCCGAGGGTAACGCTACGCTCACCCCCGGTTATTCAAATCCTCCCCCTTCGGGGAAATTGGTTACAGATTTCTAAGCTGTTAAAGATCTCTTGGGCTTTTAACTCACCTTAAATTTTAATATAGATAATTGATTTTTTCTTAAAATTACCGTATCATTCTCAAATGCATCACCCATATATTCTCCATTAAAAAATATTTTATTCAGATGTTCTTTTATTGTCGAGCCATCTATTTCAAAAGTTTCTTCAATATTCTGAATACAGCCATGACTAAGATCCTCATAGGCAGGCTCGGGGAAGGCATATATAATTTTTTTGCCGTTGATTGATTGCATATATCCATAGTTGACTTTTCTGAAAACGATATTCGGTTTTTTAAAAAGTGACTCTTTTTTTAGGATGACAGTATCTCCCGGATCTGCATGCCCCATTAACACTCCATTGAGAAAAATATTTCCTTTATGTTCCTGGAGAAGACATTCTCCTTCAGTACTTCTAATGCGGTAATCCGCCGTGTCTTTCACATTCGAAATATGCATGCTGGAACCTTTAATTTTAGGAAAATATACAACTAATCCTCTCTCATGAGAATGGAAATAGTTTTTCACTGTAAGTTCCTGCGCATGACAATCTGAAAATGCTATAAACAATCCTGAGACAATCATTATAGCCATACCCGTTAAAATTGATAATTTTTGCATCTTGTGAGTTTTTAAGTTAAACAAATCGTTAATGCTTTTATAAACATGCTCAAAAAAATACTTTAATGAATAATAAAGACCTTTGCCCTTATTGTTCTCCAATGGATCAAACAATTTACAATCCAATGCTACAGAAATTTCCTTGAGGGTGTAATTTCTTGGGATCACCTTACCGGACTCTATCCGTTGCAGTGTTCTGATACTGATCTTGCATTTTTCGATCAACTCTTCCTGAGTTAATCCTTTTGCCTTTCTAAGCTCAGTAATTCTTTTCCCTAATTCAGGTTGTTTCATGTTTGAAATTTTTGAACAAGATTATATATAACTAAAAAACACACCAAGCAAATGTAATGTATTTTTTCTGACACTTACACGTCACTTGAAATAATGGACTGATATTGAAGATATTATATACTTGATTTTAAATTCTTCAAGTTTTTACGGTAATTCAAAATATCTTCGAAATATTTTCTGTTTTTTTAATAGAATCAACCGAAATAATTGGTTTACCAGGCAGATGTTACTAAATTTGCCAGATTAAGCGTTGAAAGTTTGACAATTGCGAAAAATGGATATAAAAGAATTTTTTGAAAACGACCGCTATGCCGCTTTTTCCGGCATACAATTACTGGATGTTAAGCCAGGTTGGGCCAAAGCCCAAATGGAAATCAGGAATATGCACCTGAATGCAGGGAATGTAGTGCAGGGTGGCGCAATCTTTACATTGGCCGATTTGGCTTTTGCTGCCGCAGTCAATGCCTACGGAAACCTGGCTGTGTCGGTGGAAACCAGTATCCGTTATTTCAAGGGTGAATCGGCCGGTACATTATTTGCCGAAGCCAGGCTTGTAGATCTTCACAGCAAACTGGCTACATTTCAGGTACAGGTTACCAATCAATCAGAAGAATTGATCGCATTATTTACTGCCACAGCATACAGGAAGAAAACACCGTTGCCTTTTTCATTGTAACATTGTTCATTAGGAGTACTGATAAAATAAATATAATTATAGGATGTTTATCCTAACCGTATCCCGAAGGGATTCAATTTGAATAACCACGGATTACACCCGCGGTTGTTGGCTCCGCCGAACGTTGTTTCAAATTTGCCCGCTTCGCGGACATGTTGAAGTACAATATCCGATAATTATAAAAATAAAATAGATATGAAAAAAATATTTTATTTAATATTTTCATTTACCTTTTTCCTGCATTCCTTTTCCTTCGGACAGGATTCCGGTTTTGCCCGGGACGGGGAGGGTGTTTATGCCTTTTTAAAACGTAACAACCGACCGGGGGAAGATAATTACGAGAAGTTTATACAATTGAATCAAGGTAAACTGGGAAAAAATCAAAGCCTGAAGTTGGGAATTGCTTACCTGTTACCCCCTCCCGGAGAGAACAATGAGACAACACGAAATGAATCTTCCAACAAACGGACCGAACCTTTATTCGGAGACGAGCGGGCCCGGTATACCATAAAATCCGACCGGTTGAAAGGAACCTGCTTTTTCCTGTCCAGCGGGCACGGAGGACCCGATCCGGGTGCTGTCACTACCATAGACGGTGTGGAGTTGCATGAAGACGAATATGCATACGACGTTACGCTGCGCCTGGCGTTGAACTTACTGGAAGAGGGAGCCACGGTTCATGTCATTATTCAGGATGCCAAAGATGGGATCCGTGATGACGAATACCTGGCAAACAGCAAGCGGGAAACCTGTATGGGAGCCGAAATCCCATTGGATCGTAAAAAACGCCTGCAACAAAGATGCGATAAGATAAACCGCCTGAGCCGCAAATCGAAAGAAAAGTACCAACGCGCTGTTTTCATTCATTTAGATAGCCGCCCCAAGAATCAGCCGGTAGATATTTTTTTCTATCATTGGGAAAAAAGCGCCAAAGGTAAAACGCTGGCTAATACATTAAGGAAAACGATTCATGAAAAATACAACCAGAGTCAGCCCAACAGAGGGTTCGATGGTAAAGTCAGCTCCCGGGATCTCTATGTACTACACCAGGCAAATCCGGTTGGTGTGTTTGTTGAATTGGGTAATATCCAAAGCGATGGCAGGGACCGGAAGCGATTCCTGGATAAAAATAACCGTCAGGCCGTTGCCAATTGGCTGTGTGAAGGACTTATTAAAGATTACCAGGAGAATAAGTAAACCTATTTGATATTGTTTTTTTCAAAAAATTTCGATAAATCCTCAATAACTTTAGTGGTTCTGATATCCACTCCCTGCTTGTTGATATGGTAAGGTGTATCGTAGAATATACTGTCAGGCAGCATATAACGGGAGGGTTCAAAATCGGGATTCATTTCCTGTATAACCGGATTACTTTTTATTTCTTCAATCATAGGCTTGAGGTTGTTGTACGAAGTTTCCTGATACACAGGAGGTAATAATAACAACTTTCCTCCTTTTTCTTCCACACTCTTTTTGAAGCTAAGAATGTCTCTGATCATTTCCGGGTTTATTTCATCTTCAGGTCCCAGTTTCTGAGGATAAAACGGGATATTATACTTCTTATTCCAGAGGATCTCCGAATCACCATATTGATTGAAAGCGAACCTGGTATAACCGGAATCCACTTCCGCTTTGTGAGACAAGTCCTCCCAGGTATTCCGGGGAAACCTCACCCATTTAGTTCCTGAATATTTCACAATATTGGGAAGTAAGGTAAGAAATTGTTTAGTTGATAAATGCTTACATCCTTCGGGGTATGCCTCAACCAGCAATGAAACAAGCGTAATATCTCCATAATAAACCGGATGAAAATATTGTTGATATTCCGGAACTAAAATAATCAGATCATCTTTCCGGATGTACGGCATTACATCGTTAAGGATAAACAGGAGACCAAATCCGGCGTGTATTCCCATATTGACAACAGGCATACTGAATTTTTCTGAGATTCGCTTACTATCCAGCCCTAAACTCAGGTTAGAACCACCCACAAAAACAATTCTGGGAGAAGGTGTATGTTCGAGTAATTTATTTTTATCAGGAACCGCATAAAGTACCGTATTCTTTTTGTCCGGGATTAAAAATAGTCCGGATAAAAGAATCAGGATAACCAATATGAATGCAATGACCGATTTAGAGAGAAATGATTTCATCCTCCTTCAATTTTAAAATTGGAAATAAATAAATGCCTGTTCTTCCTGAAGATTTGCAAAACACAATATGCAGATCACTATATAGATCATCCACCGGAAAACACGATTAAACGGTAAATCCTGTAATCCATGCTTCCGGCTTCTCTGCAACCATTCCACGATAATCATGACAAACAGGTAAGGGTATACATCAATTAATCCGAAACCGGACGGAACAGAAAAAAGAGACTTTGAAAAAATATGCCGGATGTAAACCAATGCATCGGAAATACTGTCGGCCCTGAAAAAGATCCAGGCAAATGTTGCTAAAGCGAACGTTATAAGCATCTGATAAAATTCCCTGAAAGAAGGAAGAATTTTTTTCTCGGAAACAATATTCAGATTTTTTCTGTTTTTACCTGCAATCAGCAATGGAAGAAAAAATACGGCATGTAATCCGCCCCAGGCAATAAAAGTCCAGTTAGCTCCGTGCCAGAACCCACTGACAAGAAAAATAATGAATGTATTGCGGATTGTCTGCCATTTCGTACCACGGCTTCCTCCCAGCGGGATATAAAGGTAGTCACGAAACCATGTTGTTAGCGACATGTGCCATCTTCTCCAGAACTCTGCAATATCCCTTGAAAAGTATGGATACGAAAAATTCCGCAACAAATCGAAACCGAACAACCGGGCTGTCCCGATGGCAATATCAGAATATCCGGAAAAATCACCATAAATCTGGAAAGCAAAGAGTACGGCTCCCAAGGCCAGAGCGCTTCCCGGTTGATGAACCGGATCGGCAAACAGGATGTTCACAATGCCGGAGCAATTATCTGCAATTACCATTTTCTTGAATAATCCCCATAAAATCTGTCTTACTCCGTCTGTTGCCAGGGCTGCATTGAATACCCGTTTTTCCTTTATCTGGGGCAACAGGTGGGTAGCCCTTTCGATTGGACCTGCCACTAATAAGGGGAAGAACCCTACAAAAAGGGAATAATCCACAACATTCCTGGTCGGAGCGATTTTTTTATTGTAAATGTCAAAAACATACGAAAGACCATGAAAGGTATAAAACGATATACCCACAGGCAGAATGATTCTCAGTGTAGTAATATGAGGCTGAAAGCCAATAATCCGTAGCAGGTCGGCAAAGGATTCGACGAAAAAATTAAAGTATTTGAAAATACCCAGAAAACCCAGGTTCAGGAATACACTCAGGTACAACCAGGTTTTTCTGCGGCGATTATTCTCGGACAGATCGATCTTTAATCCTGTGTAATAACATAAAAAAGTGGAAAACGCCAGTAAAAACAAGAACCTCCAATCCCACCAGGCGTAAAAGAAATAACTGGCAACCAGCATTAAAAGGTTCTGATATTTCAAACTCTTTTGGAAGACAAACCAATAGAGTAAAAATACAAGTGGAAGGAAAATGAAATAGTCTATAGAATTAAAGAGCATATAAGCCTCGGGTATTTTAGTTGGTGGAAATGCTGCAAATCATTGAAAAATACTGCAGGTATCATTTCCGAAAATGACAGAAATTTATTGAGCAGTTAACTCGAAGATTCCACAACCATAATTACAACCACAACTTTTTTCTATCAGTTCTTCAGTTAAAGCAATGTTTGCATGAAACTTTCCCTTGTCGTTAACATACGAGAAGGAATCGAGAGAAAACTTATTTTCAAATATAGATAATAAATAGCTGACAGAGAAAATCCGGTGCGCATTGAATTCAATGCGTTGAGGCCCGATAGGAACTGAGAAATAGAATTTTCCGCCGACTTTCAGCATCTTATGTATATTGTTGATTGCTTTCAGGTAACCTTCCGGATCAATAGGGTCCGAATATCTTCCCAATCCGAAATGTTCGATAGCATGTAAACTGGAGATAGACTCGCATTGCCCGATTAACTCCTGAGGTAAAATCATTAAATCGGCCTGCTTGAAAATGATGTTTTTGTTTAAGTTCTCTAATGGACGTATATCGAATACTTCGACTTCACGGAAAGTAGCCAGGTGGGCTATAAATCCATCGATACGGGAACCGATATCAATGTGTTTGGCCGGATTATTCTTAAAAATGAGTTGTGCGGCATGCAAGTCCTGAAAAAAATAGTGTGAATCATACGATGCACTTTGAATGAAACGCTCATGCATAACCGGAAAAGATCTACCCAGGGGAAATATTTTTTTATCATTCAATTTTTTTATCTTAGTAAGGTCCCGTATATAAAATGGAAATCCCCGTAAATTGTTGATGACCCTTAACGGATCGAATCCCCAAAGAAGAAAAGTAGAATAAACCTGTTGAAGAAAACGTTTCATATAATGACGATGTTAGTTAGTTGCAAAGATATTGAACGTACCGTTATTTCGAAGCTTTTTTTGTAATATTTTGCCAATAGGAAGTCTTTGGCTCTGATTTTGAACTAAAAAAGCCACCTCGTTTTGGTGAGGTGGCTTTCTCTTATATTGCATTAATACTGCATTATTCTGCACTCGGGGTTTCTTCAGAAGCAGGAGCTTCTTCTGCCGGTTCAGTGGCTGCAACCGCAGCTGCTACTTTTTCGGCGCGTTTTTCAGCCAATGCAGCTGCCTTCGCTTTGTTGATTGCTTTTTCAGCATCCATACGGGCTTTTGCTTCTGCTCTTTTAACTTCATTGGTCTTGTTGGCTACAGCATCTGCTGTTGATTGTTTCGCATTCACCCATGCCTGGAATTTTGTTTCGGCTTCTGCTTCCGAGAAAGCGCCTTTAGCTACACCACCCAACAAGTGTTTTTTCAGGAGAACACCTTCCTCTGAAAGAATGTTACGGGTTGTATCGGTAGGTTGAGCACCTACTTGCAGCCAATACAAAGCTCTGTCGAATTTCAAATCTACTGTAGCAGGATTGGTATTGGGGTTGTAAGAACCGATCCTTTCGATAAATTTTCCATCACGTGGAGCCCTGCTATCTGCGATCACGATGTGGTAAAACGCGTACCCTTTGCGACCATGTCTTTGCAATCTGATTTTAGTTGCCATTTTGTTGAATAAATTAATTATTAGAAATTTGTATTAGCGGGCGCAAAGGTAATGGAAAGTTTTGATTTCTACAAGCTTCGGAGCTATTTTCTATTTTTTTACCCGTTCGCTCAGCAACCAGGCATTGGCATGCTTGGGATGGCTGGCCCGGAATTGCAGAAGAAAATGTTCGGCTTCTTCCTTATTTTCCAATTCCCGGACATAAATCCGGTGATTGTTCTCATTGCTTGTAATATTGGCTTCGGGAAACTCCGCAGACCGGATACCGGCCAGGATCTGCTCTGCAGATTCTTTTGTCGGACAACTGGCAATAACAATGTAATACCTGCGGGAATTAACCGGGGCAACAACTGTTTCAGGAACCGGCAACCTGACAGGAATAGCGTCCTCGGCGAATGAAGCATTCATTTCACTCATTTTATTGACATTCCCGGCTTCCTGTATTTTTATGGGAATGGGTAGAATGCCGGCACATTCGGGTTGTTCAGTACGGTTATTATTGACCGGGGTGGCAAGTAAGAAAAAAGCCAGTACGGCGGCTGCTACGGAACCTGTCCGATGGAGAATCCTGCGGCTGAGAGGAATTCGGATGGCTTCTTTGTCTTCTTTTTTCAAGACCGGTACTTCTAATGAAGCTTCGATTTCCTTCAGGAGCGGCAGGTAAAAATTAGCAAGCCCGTAATTAGAAATGTTACAGGTTTGCCGGCTATCGGGAGTGAAAATGATTTTATTTTCGGCCGAAAGGGACAGACTACCTATCCAGGGAATTTGTATCGTTTTTCCTTCATGCAATTGTTTCTGAATCTCATCGGCAAATTGACGGACAACCAACTGCGCGTCTTTGTAGGAAATCTTTTTTTCCTTGGCAACGGAATTGACCAGAATGCCATCGTTGTGGCTGATTTCCGGATTGAATCCCAATACCTGAGCCGGAGGGTAAAGAACTCCCGATTCTGTTGCCCTTTTAGCGGGAGCAGAAGAGACGACAAACGCTCCGAGGCCTGGAATAATCACGCATTCATGCCTCGTAAGCAAATAAGCCAAGTGGAAAAAAACCGGTTGCATGGTACAAAAGTAATGAAAAAAATTATATCCGTGTACAATGTACTATTTTTTTATTTTTAACGTTTATATGAATAAATGTGGCTAACTTTGCCTGCTTCTTTCTGTGTATAAATATAATATTGATTTTCGTATGAAATTTAAATTCACCTTATTATCTTTATTTATTGTCCTGTTATATTCCTGCCAGTCAGTGCCTAAAAACATTGCTTATTTTCAGGATTTTCAGGATTCCGGAACCCAACTGATCACCGAAAAAAGTTACCTGGATTTTGAGCCGGTCATAAAAGTCAGCGATGTATTATCGATTACTGTTTCTTCTCCTACCAAACTACAGGAGTCGGTTGCCCAGTTCAACTTGCCGATGAGCTCCTATAAGGTTCCGGGAGAAAGGGCTGTCGCTGCCTCTCCTTCTTTGCAAACGTATCTGGTCGATAAAGACGGGTATGTTAATTTTCCGGTTGTCGGACGGATCAAACTGGGAGGATATTCTCTTTCCGAGGCCTCAAAGCGGGTCGCCGATGAAGTAAAAAAGCATGTTCCGGATCCTATTATTAATATTGAGATCCTTTCATTTACGGTGACAGTGATGGGAGAAGTCCTGCAACCAGGACCGGTTACGGTAAAGAACGGAAGAATCACCATACTGGAAGCTATCGGAGCGGCTGGAGATATGACTATTTTCGGAGAGAGAACAAATGTGCTGCTTACCCGGGATACAAACGGTAAATTGGAACGGGTGCGTATAGACCTTACAAAATCGGAGGTTTTTTCTTCTCCTTATTTTTACTTACAACAAAACGATGTGTTGTATATAGAACCGAATGATAGTAAAAAAAGAGACAGCAATTATAACCAGGGAAAGTCTTATAACCTGAGCGTTATTTCGACAGTGATTGGCGCTGTTTCGATGGTTGCTACATTGATAATCGCATTTTCAAAGTAATTTTCACATAGGAAAGGTATGGAAGAACAAAAGAATAAAACGGAATTGGAGTTGATCAAGGAATTACTTCTGAACTGGTTGAGACACTGGTATTATTTTGTTATCAGTTTTATTATATGTGCTGTTATCGGTTATGCCTATTTCAAAGTAAAAACACCGGTGTACAGTACCGTATCCAAGCTGATCGTCGAACCGGATCAGGGATTGGGTGGTAGCATATCAAGGTCACCTTCTCTGATGAGCAGTTTTTTTGGCGGAGGCGGGAGCGGAGTCAACATTGAGGATGAATCCAATAAAATGGGATCTTACGGTTCCCTGATCAAAGTTATCTCCCGGTTGCGTTTAAATAATGAATTTATTTTTAGTGAATACGGCGGATTGTGGAAAAAGGAATTATATAAACAAAGCCCTGTAAACATCTCTTATTCTCCGGCTATGCCCGATACGCTTTCGGCTTATCTTACATTTGATTTTGCCGCTCAGCATGGAAAATACAAAATTACCATGAAGGCCAATCAGGAAAAAGTCGGTAATTATGAATTGAGTTCGCTGCCGGGAAAGATCCAGACACCTTACGGAGAGTTTGGTTTTGAGCAGACACCTACCTATGCATTATACGGTAATTCGTTTAAATTGAAGATCAATGTGTTGAGTTATGATTTGCAGACCCAACTTTATAAGGATATGGTTGTGGTTGATTTCCCTAAAAAAAGTTCCGATATCCTGTTACTGGAGGTCGTAAGCCCGGATCCACGGAAAGCCGTTGATATCTTGAATGAGGTTACTCAGGTGTACAATGAGGAGTGGGTAAATGATAAAGATATTGTAGCAAAGAAGACGATCGATTATATTGAAAGTCGCCTGGTTGTTACAAAAGAATCCCTGGAAATGGCAGATGAAAACATCAGAAAGTTTAAGAAAGAAAATAACCTGACTGATCCTGTCGTGGATGCAACTGTTTTTCTTGAGAGGACCGGTGACCTGGAAGGAAAATTACTGGAGGCTCAGACACAACTTAAAATTACGGATATTATCGATGATTTTATGTCCGATCCCCGGAATGAATACGTCCCGATCCCTTTCAGCCTTTCGGTTACGGACCAAACGATGGCGGAAGCGATCGTGGCTTACAATGAAGTGTTGGCGGAACGGAATGAAACGGTTGAATCTTCCGGCGAACAAACTACCGCTGTGACATCACTCAACAATCAGATCAAACTACGGCGTCAGAATATCATGCAATCGCTTGAAAACGTGAAAAAAGGAATGCAGATTATGGTAAACGATCTGGAAAAGAAGGAATCGGAATTCACCAGGAAAATAGGAAGTATTCCTTCTGTCGAAAAGGAATATGTTAAATTGAAGAGGGAACAGGAATTACAACTGACGGTTTTTACCTATCTGTTGGAAAAACGGGAGGAAACATTGGTTAAGGCGGTATCGTTGATGCCTCGCCTGAAAGTAATCGATAAGCCTCATACGGTTATTACTCCGATATCTCCCAACCTGATGAAAATTGCACTTGGTGTTGTTTTCCTGGGGGGGATTATCCTGCCAATATCAGCAATTTCATTAAAACCTTATCTTCGGAGATCAAGAAAGAAGTAAGGAGAGAGAAAATATATGGTTTTTTTTCCTTTTATTTTTGTAGCGATCTACCTGTACGCCCGCGGCACTAAAACGCTGGCGTTACTTATCTTTTTCTTCCTGATCATGTCGGGTTTCAACCTGATTCCGGAAACGATGTTTGATCTTGGAGTGGGAATTTCAAAAGGATCGGATCTGGCTTTCTTTATATTATTGGGATGCCTTGTGTTGGATGGAATTTGTATCAAAGGCTTTTTCCGGATGGATTCCTATACAAAATGGCTGCTCGCCTTTTATGTTTTTTTGCTTGTTTGTGTTGCTTACAGTAAATTTGTAATACATCTCCCCTGGACGGATATAATCAAAACATCCCGCTTTTATTTCTTTTTCATGGCCTATTTTATCTTCAGAAACATGGAGATGGATGAACTGGAGAAATTGTTAAAATATTTATTTCTCGTTACGGTCGGCCTGGCTTCTTTGTTTTTATTACAGGTTTTATTGGGTACGGAAATTCTCAATTCTTCCGGTTTTTCTTTTTTTGAATTAGGAGATTTTAAATTCAAGCGATTTTATAATCATCCGTTTACCCTGAATTTCATGGCATTGTTAGCCATTTATAAGAATCCGCTCAAAGGTCTTCCCCGTTTGGTTACCATGGCGATACTTGTGTTGGCTTTGCTGGGTGGATTCCACAGGAGTCTGACCGGTGCTTTTTGCCTGGTTTTAATTGTCGGGTATATTATTCAACTACCTCATAGCCGTAAAGTAAAAGTCTTTATTATCTCGCTGTCATTACTTGTTCCCACGGTTGTTTTCTTTGGCCATCGTTTTTTGAATTCGAGGGCCTACCTCGATATGGTATCTGTAACAGAAGGAAATTTTGCTGAGCTGGAATGGGAAACGATCGCATCCTTTCAGGAATCTACGTTTGCATTCCGGATGGGAATTTTGTTTGAGAAGATTATATACTTGTCGGAAAATCCCGTTGCACAAGTGCTGGGGGCTGGTTTGATGACTGAATATTCCTCTCAGGCCAACAAGCAATTTGACTTTGTGGTGGGGTTGACAGATGGCTCGACGGATAGTGCCGTTCAGATAGAAACTTCGGATATTTCCTATCCTCCTTTGTTGCTGCGTACCGGATATGTCGGAACAGCCCTTTTCCTGATGCTGTATATTTATATAATGGTTTATTGCTATAAGAGATCTTCCAATAAATATGCGTTATCTTCTTTTTTATTTATCCTGTTGTCACTCCTCATTTCGTTTTTTTCATCAAATTTGTTGACGCCGGTTACTTTTTTGCTCCCGTTGCTCACATTTAATATAGTACAAAAACAGTATGCAAAACAAAGCGGAGAATCACCCTCATAATCCGGAGGTCAGTATCATTGTATCGCTTTACAATTGCGAACCGTTTCTTGATTCTTTTTTTACCTATTCAGAAAAAATAGTCAATCGGGAAAGGTATGAGTTTTTGTTATTGCATAATGCGCCAACATCCGGTGAGATTGATATTATAAACCGGAATATTGAAAAGAAGACCTATTATAAACACATTATTATTCAGGAAAGAGAGCTGCTGTATCAGACCTGGAACCGGGGAGTCCGCCTTGCAAAAGCGCCTTACCTGACCGTTTGGAATGTGGATGATATCCGGTTTCCCGAGTCTGTCGAATGGCAGAAAAAGGCCCTGGATGATCATCCTGAAGCTGCTCTTGTTTATGGTGATATCTGGATTTCGAATCAATACGGGGTTCAGGGTACCTGGCTTGGTTTGTCTCCCCGATGGACAGAAAAAAATAAAACCGAGTTCTGCCTGTCCTACTACATGTCTTGTTTCCAGATGTGGAGAAAAAGTATTCATGAAAAAATAGGATTTTACGATGAACAATTCTGGTGTTCGGCAGATTTTGATTTTCAGATAAGGGTTGCGCTCCATTATCCGTTGGTAAAAGTTCCGGAACCGTTGGGGATCTACCTGGATGGAGAAAACCAGACGCATAAAATAAGCAGTAACGGTAAGCAACAGAAAGAAACTCACACAATTTACCTGAGGTATGGTGTTTTTAAGAAGTTGGATATCACTGTTTTGTGGAATAGGAAATTCAGGTATCAAAAGGATAAATTATTGTTTTACGGACAATGGGTTGATTTTACCGAAAAATCTCCTTTCAGCTTGTTGCAAAGGGTTACGGGGATGCTGATTGCGCTTTTTAAATTTCCTTTATATCTGTTGCACAGGGTCAGGAAAATGTTACATAGCAGATAAGATTTTATGATTCAAACCATTATATTCTCATACGATAGGGCTATGCAGCTTTCCCTTCTGTTGGAAAGCATTCATAAGTACGACACCGGAAACCGGTTGGAAGTTTCGGTATTGTATAATTATTCTTCGCCCGACTATGGAAAAGCGTACGACTTGTTAGCCGGTCGTTACCCTTCTGTTCGTTGGATAAAGGAAGAGAATTACACTACAGCCCGCACCAATTGTGACTTCAGTTTTTTTTACTGGCATAATGTCTATTGGTGGTTGAAAAATAAAAAACTGAGAAAAAATAAAACCGGATTTAAAAAAGAAATTGTCCGGGAAATTGACCGGTCATCTGCGGAATACCTGATGTTCCTTACGGACGACAGTTTATTTGTCCGCGATATCACTGTTCCAAAGGAAGTACTGGATCAGATCAGGGAGCACCCCCGGGATTGTTCGTTTAGTTTCCGACTTGGTAAAAACTTAACCGGAGGAAAAATTACCAGGGAAGAGGCTCAGTCGATCCGGTGGAATGTATATGAAAATGATCCGGCGACCGATTGGGGATGTCCTTTTTCGGTGGACGGACATGTTTATTCCAAATCCGTTTTATCCACGATCATCAAAGCGATTGTTTTTAACAATCCCAATACGATGGAGCCAAACATGGGCTGTTATATCAGGGAAAGGCAATTGTTTTCCACCATCCAGGCTCCCCTGGAAAATGCGTTGTGCGGATTTGAATTGAATCGTGTTCAGCAAATCATTTCTAATCACCATTTAGGGATATCTGCTGCCGGATTAAACGATTATTTCCTGAAAGGATATACGCTTGCTATTTCTTTTGACGACAGGAATCCCTGTCATTTTCGTCCGGAAATACAAGCTGTCTCTGTGCTAAAAGAAGAAGAATCGATTTGTCTGTATCATTTAAAATAGATCTGTATGTCTCTGTTATCAGTCGTAGTGCCGGTTTATAACCGAGAAGATTGTATTGCAGCTTGTATCGAGAGCGTTATCCCTCAATTATCGGAAAAATACGAACTGATAATCGTAGACGATGGTTCCGGGGATGGAACCAGGGAGATCGTGAACCGATACCGGGATACACCTCGGCTCCGGATTGTCAGTTATCCGCATAACAAGGGAGTGAATTATGCCCGGAACCGGGGAGTTGAAACGGCCTCCGGGGAGTTTATTCTCTTTCTGGATAGTGACGATACATTGGAACCTTCCGCTTTACGTACCATTACTTCTGTGATTGAAAAAAACTCCGGATATAAACACTACCTGTTTCTGGTCGATGATTTTGCCGGCGTAAGGTCCCGGGAAGAAAAAATAGTTACCTACCTCGATTGGCTCAGTGAAAGCGTTAGCGGAGATTTTGCTCATGTCGTATCCCGTGAAACCTTGCTTGCTTATCCTTTTGATGAGTCCTTCCGGTTGTACGAGTTGCTGGTCTGGCTGAAAATCTTCAAAACAAACGAAAGGATGCTGTATGTTCCTTCCATTGTCATGTACCGCGACCGTTCACGACCGGATTCGCTGAGCCTGGAACACCTCCTTCAGAGTAAACGGAGTATGCAGCAGGATTATAATTTTACTCTTAAATTTACAGAATACTATACAGAAGACATGCTTGCCAACGGGTTGGATTCCTTGTTGGGAAGGTACCTCCAGAAAGCCATATTACTGGGCGTCGCCCTCAACCGGATACAGGACAATAAGACTCTTCTTCAGCTCTTCCGAAAAATAAATCCCGGACGGGCCCGGGCGTTGAGAGTCCTGAATTGCTCTTTGTTTTCCCTGCTGTTATACCTGTCCATTAAATACTTTTCAAAACTAAAACGAATCAATGCATAAGCGTATAATTGATTCTTCATTGTAAAAATAACGAAAAAAAACATATCTTTGTCTTTTGTTCGTGTCGTTAATGAAAATTCTTCAAATAAATAAATTCCATTATCCGAAAGGAGGATCGGAAACCGTATACTTCAATACTTGTGACCTGCTTGCCCGGCATGGTCATGATGTCGTTCACTTCAGTATGAGGGACGAAAAAA
This sequence comes from Bacteroidales bacterium, assembly GCA_031553885.1. Lineage (GTDB taxonomy): Bacteria > Bacteroidota > Bacteroidia > Bacteroidales > Azobacteroidaceae > JAVBKV01. The sequence continues at coordinate 71,394 of JAVBKV010000018.1, read as the reverse complement.
ATGTAGACTCACCCACCAAGGAATTTTTTCCTCAGAATTTTGATCTGAGAAGTGGGAGCTTGTTGGAGCGGTCGAAAAATGCGATTCGTTTTTTTTATAACAGGGAAGCCGAACGTAACCTGGAGCAACTGGTTCTCAGAGAAAAGCCGGATGTAGCTCAGATTCACCTTTTTAATAACAGCCTTTCCGTATCCATATTTAGGGTATTGAAGAAACACAATATCCCGGTAGTATTGATGTTTCATGATTTCCGTGCCTTGTGTCCTTCCTCCCTGTTTATGCTTCGGGGAAAACTTTGTGAACGTTGCCAGGCAGGTTATTATACAAACTGTTTCCGCCATAAATGCTATGAAAATGCCCGGATGTTCAGCGGAATGCTGATGTTGGAGATTTGGTTGAAAGAATATTTTTTCCAGTTGGACAAATACGTCGATCGCTACCTGTTTGTCTGTGATTTCCAGAAAGAGATCCATCTGAAATACAACGACTATTACCGGAATAAACAGAACCGCCTTTATAATTTCAGTCCGGAGCTATATGAAATAAAGCCTCATTTTACCAGGGGAGATTATTTCTTCTGTTACGGGCGGATTACAGAAGAGAAAGGAGTTGAAACACTGGTCCGGGCGGCAGCCGAATTAAAAGACATTTCGTTCAAAGTGGCAGGGGAAGGACCTTTACTCGATAAATTAACAGGCATGAATCTTCCCAATGTGGAATTTCTGGGGTTTCAGCAGGGAGAAATATTGCATAATTACATCCGGAATGCATCTTTTGTAATCGTACCCTCCGAATGCAATGAAAACAATCCGTTGACGATTGTTGAAAGTTATATGCACGGTAAACCGGTAATAGGAAGTAAAATCGGCGGTATCCCGGAAATTGTGACTGAGGGAGAGGGTCAGACGGGGTATTTATTTCAGACAAAATCGAAAGAAGACCTGGTTGGCTGTATCCGTAAAGCCTGTTCTTTACCGGAAGAAGATTACCTGAGGTTTTCCCGGAATGCCCGGAATTTTGCGGAGAAAAACTTCGATCCCGAACAATATTATCAGAATCTGATGGTTATATATAAGGAAGTGATAGAGAAGAAACCAGGAATAGAAGTTACTTGTAAATAGTATTATGAAAATTCTTCATATCGGTTATCTTTTTATGGTCGGAGGGGCCGAAACCATGTTGGTTGATATTATCAACCGACAAGTCGCATCTGCAGAAGTGGCTCTTTGTATCATCAATGACAGACTGAATTACGACCTGCTTGAAAAATTGGATAGCCGGGTAAAAAAAATTCTCATTAAAAGGAAAGAAGGGAGTAAAAATCCGTTTAAATTCCTTCAACTGAACCTGGAAATCGCCCGATTTCATCCGGATATTATTCATTCCCACCAGGATATTATTACACAGGTACTTTCTCCGTTTTTCAGAAAAAAAATACTGACGGTACATGATGTGGACGTTCAATTGAAATACCTCGACCGGTATCAGGTCATTTGTTCTATTTCCAGGTCCGTACAGCAGGATATTGAGTCCCGGTATAATGTCCGGTCGGAACTTGTATACAATGGAATCGATCTGAGCCAGATCAGGCAGAGCGTTTCCGTTTCCCGGAAACAGGGCCCTTTCCGCATTCTTCAGGTTAGCCGGCTTGTTCACGAAAAAAAAGGCCAGGACATCCTGATCCGGGCACTTTCCCGCTTGAAAGAGGACCTTCCGGAACATTCTTTTTTGCTTGATTTCATTGGCTGTGGACCTTCCGAAGAATACCTCAAACAGTTATCGCTGGAATATAAAATGGGAGATACTGTTCGTTTTCTGGGAGAAAGAGACCGCTCTTATATTTACGAATCGATCGCGGATTATCATCTGTTGGTTCAACCTTCCCGGTATGAGGGATTCGGATTGACGGTGCTCGAAGGACTGGCTGCCAAAGTTCCTGTATTGTCTTCCGATAATGACGGGCCGGAAGAAATACTGCAATCCGGTAAATACGGATTTCTGTTTCAGAATGGAAGTGTGGAGGATTGTGTCCGGAAATTGAAGGAAATTTTCATGAATTACCAGGCTCTTGATCCGATGCTGGATGAGGCTTTCCATTATGTGTCGGATTGTTTTGATATCAGTTGTACGGCACAGTCCTACCTGGATGTTTATAAAAAAGTATTGAAAGCATGAAGGTCTTATTTTTACCTAACTGGGAGGTTCCGGTGTTGGAGCACGACGATGACTCCATTCAGGCTCCCAATAAATATGTGAAAGGTAAACCGTATTGGTTTTTTCGCTATTTCCCTGCCGGAACAGAAGTGGATATTATTGATTATCAAAAAAACAGCTTCTTCCATTCGTTGGAAAGAAAAGTTTTAAGAATATACATCCGACAGGCGATTCTGGCTTTCCGGAAACGGAAACAATACGATGTGGTTATTTCCCACGGGGCTCCCAGCGGACTTTTTTTTTCCCTGCTGAGGTATTTATTCCGGAGCAGGTCGCCCCGCCACTATATTTTTGATATAGGAGGGATTAACGGAGGACGCTCCGGCCGGCTGGAAACAACGATCCTGAAGTTCATGCTAAGGAGTAATCCTTTTATTATCTGCCATTCGAGGGTTATCATCGACAATTATAAAAAAACATATAAAAATCTTATTGACAGGTCTTTGTATGTTCCGTTCGGAGTCGATACGGATTATTTTTCTCCGCTCGCTTCCGGGGAATCCGATGAAAAATACATCCTGAGTTTCGGGCAGGGAGCAAGGGATTATAAAACACTTCTCAAAGCCTGGGAAGAACTGGGGCGCTCCGACATTAAACTGAGAATAATCGGCAATGATCCGGAGCTGGAAAGGCCCCTGCCTCCTCATGTGGAGTACCTGAAAAGAGTTCCCGTTAAAACATTGATCGAACAAATCAATCATTCGTTGTATGTTGTTCTGCCGCTACCGGTTTTTAATTTTTCGTATGCACAGATGAGTTTTCTTCAGTCGATGAGTATCGGTAAAACGGTTGTTGTGACAAAAACACCCAGTTCTGTCGACTACCTGACCGACTATCAGGGTTCATTTTTTGTCGAGCCTTATGATGTACAGGATTTAAAAGAAAAAATGCGCTTCTTGCTGGAAAATCCGGATGTGTTGAAAGATTCGGACAGCAAAGCCCGTCCTCATATTTTACAACATTATACAGAGAAACGCATGGGAGAAAAAATAGCCGGTTTTATTTTATCCGGATCCTGATTTTTATTTTTTAATGAATATTCTATGAATAATCCATCCGCATCAGGCAAGCAACGTCTTGAATTTGTAGACGTTACCAAAGGTATTTGTATTTTGCTTGTGGTATTGGGACACTACAACCCTTCAGGGGCTCCTGCGTGGTATGAATCCCTTGTCAGGTTTGTTTATTCGTTTCACATGCAGGTATTCATGTGCATGTCAGGATTTCTTTTTTATAAAGGATTCAACAGGCAACTTTCTCTTCCTTCGTTTATCGTGAAGAAGTTCAAGAGGTTGATGGTTCCTTACTTTGTAGTATCTTTATTGTTGATTTCGGTTAAACTGCTGATTCAGCAATTCATTCCGATAGAGAGCCCGGTTCCGGTCGATGCGTTTATTCAGATGTTTTATACGCCCATCGCAGGATTTTTTCTTTGGTTCATGTATACGTTGTTTATCATATTTATCCTGGTTGCTTGTTTCTTCAAGTACCTGAAATACGGATTGGAAGTATTGAGTATCCTTTCCCTGGCGGTATATGCTGTTATTGATATCAACAGTCTCCCGCATTGGGGTTGTTTGCCTCAGGTAATAAATACATTACCGGCCTTTTTGCTTGGTTGCTGGATGTTCCGGTTTGTACAGGTGATTGACCAGAAAATACTGATTCCCTTATTAATTGCTTGTCATATTGCCGGTTTTATCGTTCTTAACCGGTTCCAGGCCGAAGGAAATATGCTTCATTTATTCAATATGCTTCTGGGGATTCCGGCTTGTATGTATATCCCTCAACTCGTTAAACTACTGATGAACAAACCCCGTGCATGGGTTGCCGTTTTGTTTCAATTGGGGATAATGAGCAATGCGATTTACCTGTTTCATACCTTTTCGATGGCGCCTTTCAAGTTTGCATGGATGAAGTTTATCGGAATAGATACATTGCCTTTATTCCTGGCAAGCGTTCTTTTAATTGTGGGTTGCGGAGTGGTTATTCCGGTTTTTCTGAAAAAGCTTATTCTGAAAAATAAACTTTTGTCTGCCCTTGTTTTAGGAGAATAAGAGTTAGCCGAAGCTATGTTATACAAGATATTTCCGGCAGGTTTTACCTCCGGCTAAAGCTGCATAGTAAGAAAATACCGTCGGGTACATTTCCGGGGACAGAATATAAATAACGTGTTGAGCCCTGGACATCATATAAAAATCGATAAACGTTTTCAGTACCACATGATCGGCAGCGTTGAAGGAAATATGGCCGATTTCTCCGTCCAATACTGTTACAGGTAATTCCTCACGCACCCGTTTCAGGAAAACAGCGCTGTCGGAAAAAACTGCGACTTTTTTTCCGGTGTATTGTTTCTGTATGGTACGGATGGCCTCCAGGCAACGTTGAACAAGCCCTTCTTTTTGTTCCTGATCCAGAAAGTTGAACTGATTTTCTTCAAACGGTTCCAGGGCATTTACAAAACGGAGATGCACTGCGATGAATTCATTTTCCTGTAATATAGCGCTATACTCCTGCAGGGCTTTTTCCAACACAGGAGCGGGACGAAACAACTCCCGGAAAAGTTTTCCCCATAATTGCTGGTAATTCCCGATCCGGTTGGTTTCAAGAATATCATATCCGATGTAACAATAGACATGGTATTGCTTTACGGATTTGTTGAGTCTGGGAACTTTTCCCCCTCCGTTGTAGGCGATAATCCGGCTGTTGCGCCGGCTGTAACTCAGTTCCTCTTTCGTCGCAATCCATTGCCGGGAGGCCGGTCTCAGGTAGTCGTTCAATGAGAAAGGATGGGAAAACAGGATTTTGAAGTCAAAACCATTTTGCTTGGCAATGTAATAGGTCCCTACAATTGCTTTGAATCGGTCGGCAAGTCCGGGATGCGATATCTGGGGATCGATAATGAAATATACCGTATGCCCTTCTACTTCTTTGTCTTTTTTCCAGGAATATAGTGCTGAATAATATTTCCTGTTGCGGATTCCGTAGCGAAAATCGTTTACATGCGTTTGACAGTATTTTTTGTAAAAGGGATTTGTCCGGAGGAAACATTTCAATTTTTCAACCAATTCCATAGATGATTATTTCAGTCCGTTCGATTAATAAAGATACAAAGATAACTTATAAATTGATAACGACATGAAATATGTTTTGTACTTTTGTTCCGGAGAATAAAAAATGGTTGAACCTAATCCGATGAATAAAGATGTTTTTCCCATACCTGGCAATTAAAAGAATCCGTTTCACTGTTATTTTTTTATTGTACTGTTTCGTTATTACAGCCCAGGATAGTCTTTCCTACCGCCTGGATGCCTTCGGGTCAGTATCCTCTCAGGATATTACTCCCTTTTGGATGGTCAATAATACGTACGGGACAGTGCCTCTTCAGTCCGGGAATGCCTATGGTAGAGCTGATGTGCGTTGGAATCATCGTTTTCACAAAGATTTTCTCTTGCAATCGGAAGCCGATGTTGAAGCAGCAACCCGGCATTCTTCTTCTTTTTTTATCCAGCAACTCTATGCATCGTTGACGTATAAATCTGTTTCTCTTACGGTTGGTTCCAAGGAATATTACAATTCGATGCTGGATAAAAACCTGAGTCTCGGTGATTTTAACTATTCTCCCAACGCACGTCCAATCCCCGAAATTAACCTGAGTATTCCTGAATTTACAGCGATCCCCTATACCAAAGGGATTCTACAGGTGCGGGGAGATTTTGCTGTCGGAAGATCAACAGATAATGGTTATACTACACGGACCGTATATCCCGGAGGAGATTATACGATTGACGTTTTATGGCATCACAAATCTCTTTTTTTACAGCTCCAGGATCCCAAACACCAATTTCCTTTTTTGCTGACGTTGGGGCTTGAGCATGCTGTCCAGTGGGGAGGATGGACTACCGTAGAAGATATGGGAAGCCTGCCTCATTCGTTCCGGGATTTTATCCGGGTCGTTTTGGGAGAAGGAGGAGGAGAGGACGCTTCATTGGGAGAGCAGGTCAATGTACTGGGCAATCATCAGGGAACTTATAATGTGAAAGTAGGGTACAGGAATAAGTCCTTTGAAATAGGAGCTTATAAGCAACATTATTTCGATGATGCTTCCGGAATGGAATATGCGAATTGGCGGGATGGAATCTGGGGAGTGGAATGTTCGCTGAAAAATCAGAATTTCTTAAAAAAAGTGGTGCTGGAATACCTCAATACGACGGATCAGAGCGGTCCGATGCATTTTTTGCAGTATAATAAAGACGGAGCCCGGGGAGGGGGGAATGATGATTATTACAACAATGGCGGTTATCCCAGCGGCTGGTCGCATTGGGGGCGTACGTTGGGAAATGCGTTGATGACTTCCCCCGAATACAGCAAAGACGGTCGGATTTACTTTCAGAATAACCGGGTGAAAGCCATTCACCTGGGAGCCGAAGGAGAAATTACCGATGCTCTTTCCTACCGGGTGCTTGCCAGCGGAATGGAGGCCTGGGGAAGAATGGAATACCCTTTCCAAAATAAAAAGGATGATTTCTCGTTTTTATTGGAGTGTGGTTATCTTCCTTCTCAATGGAAAGGTTGGAAATTCACACTGCAAACGGCTTTTGACTCAGGATCACTTTATGGAGATAATCTGGGAATGGCGCTTAAAATCAGTAAATCCGGGTTGATATTTTTTTAGATCCATGTATATTTAAATTTAAAAAGCTGGTAATTAATTCTTTTGAGAACTTTGTTATTCTTATTTTTTATCTAAAATAATATTAATGTTAAACAGAATAAATACTTCCCTGAGGAAATATATAAATCTCTCAAACGAGAGGAGCGCTAATGTAGTAAAAAATGTAATTGCTTCTTTCGGAGTCAGGGGAGTCTCTATTCTAATAGGATTAATACTTGTTCCTCTTACACTTAATTATATAGGTAAGGCCCAAAACGGAATCTGGCTCACAATAACTTCCCTGGTGGGATGGATTACGTTTTTTGATATTGGATTTGGAAATGGATTGCGGAATCGGTTTACGGAAGCCAAGGCAGTGGGAGATTATGTTAAAGCAAGGGCTTATGTGAGTACTACTTATGTCAGTTTGGGGATCGTATTCATCCTGGTCTGGGTTTTATGCCTGTGCACTAATTTTTTCCTTGATTGGAGCTCTATTTTAAAGGCTCCTGCCAATATGGCCAATGAACTGTCTCTGGTGGTTTTTATCGTGTTTACTTCTTTTTGTATCCGGTTTGTATTAATGACTATCAATACGGTACTGGTGGCTGATCAAAAACCGGCAAAACCTGCTTTTTTCGATATGTTAGGTCAACTATTGATTCTTATATGCATATTTATACTGGCAAAAACAACTTCCGGTTCATTGCTTTACCTGGCGATAGTGTTAGGTACTGTTCCCGTGTTGATTTTGCTGTGTTCTTCTTTCTGGTATTACAATCATGAATATAAAATATTCAGGCCTTCTGTCCGGTTGTTTCAGAAAAAGCTTGTCAAAGATATATTGAATCTGGGTTTAAAATTCTTCGTAGCACAAGTAGCTGCACTGGTAATGCTTCAATCCGCAAATATTATTATCACCCGGTTGTTTGGCTCCGAAAGTGTAACGGAGTACGATCTTGCGTGCCGGTACTTTGGCTTTCCACTTTCTTTTCTAATGATTATTATTGTTCCCTTGTGGTCTGCTTATACAGATGCATACGCCCGGAAGGATCATGTGTGGATGCAACGCACTCTGAAGAAGATTTATAAACTGTTTGCCTTTTTTGTTTTTGTTGCTGTAGTAATGCTAACCGTTTCTCCAACGGCTATTTACTTGTGGTCCGGAAAAAAGGTACAGATCCCTTTTTCGTTGTCTGTTTCTGTATGTATCTATTTCATCCTTTACATGTGGGTTTCCATTCATATTTTTATCTTAAATGGTATCGGGAAAATTAAACTACAGTTCTTATTTTCTATTTTTGAAGCAGCCTTGTATATTCCGTTGGCTATTCTGTTCGGGAAAGCAATCGGAGTTCCCGGAATTGCCTGTGCCATGATTTTCTTTGCTGCTATCCGATCAGTATGGGCGCCGATACAATTGCATAAATTGCTTTTTAATAAGGCAACCGGCATTTGGGAACGTTGAAACCTGTAAAATCATAAGGAATTATTAGATGCGATCCGGGAAATTGATGTATTTTTGCAATTTAATACTCAATTTTTTTCAAAACAATGGAGATCGCAACTAAATACAACCCTTCCGAGGTAGAAAACAAATGGTACCAGTACTGGCTGGAAAACAGATTTTTTCATTCCGAACCCGATGCACGTGAGCCTTACACGATCGTCATTCCTCCCCCTAATGTAACAGGTGTTCTGCACATGGGACACATGCTCAACAATACGATCCAGGACATCCTGGTCCGTCGGGCGCGCATGATGGGAAAGAATGCCTGCTGGGTGCCGGGAACCGACCATGCGTCGATTGCTACCGAAGCCAAAGTGGTTGCCAAGTTAGCTGCAGAAGGAATCAAAAAAACAGATCTGACCCGCGAACAATTCCTGGAACATGCCTGGGAATGGACCCACAAACACGGCGGAATCATCCTTGAACAATTGAAAAAACTCGGTGCTTCCTGCGATTGGGATCGTACTTGTTTTACGATGGATGAAAAACGTTCGGAAAGTGTGCTTAGAGTCTTTGTCGACCTCTATAACAAAGGACTGATATATCGTGGCGTGCGCATGGTCAACTGGGATCCGGCTGCCAAAACTGCCCTTTCCGATGAAGAAGTCAACTACAAAGAGCAACAGGGTAAGTTGTATTACCTGCGTTATAAAGTGGTGGGTGAAAGTGGATATGCTGTGATTGCCACTACCCGTCCGGAAACCATTCTGGGAGATACTGCTGTTTGTATCAACCCCAACGATCCGAAAAATACCCATTTGAAGGGTAAAAAGGTGATTGTTCCGATGGCTAACCGGGAAGTTCCCATTATCGAAGACGACTATGTGGACATCGAATTCGGAACCGGTTGTCTGAAAGTAACTCCTGCCCACGATGTCAATGACTACATGCTGGGTGAAAAATATAACCTCGAATCTATCGATATTTTCAATGACGACGGTACGCTCAATGCCCATGGATTGCAATACGCCGGAATGGACCGCTTCGAAGTACGTAAGCAGATTGAAAAAGACCTGGAAGCGGCCGGACTCATGGAAAAAGTGGAAGCCTACACCAATAAAGTCGGATTTTCGGAAAGAACCGATGTCCCCATTGAACCGAAACTTTCCATGCAATGGTTCCTGAAAATGGAACAACTGGCCAAACCGGCATTGGAAGCGGTTATGAGCGATACCATTCAGTTGCATCCGGCAAAATTTAAGAATACGTACCGTCACTGGATGGAAAATGTGAAAGACTGGTGTATTTCCCGTCAGTTGTGGTGGGGACACCGGATTCCGGCTTATTTCCTGCCTCAGGGTGGCTATGTGGTTGCGGAAACGGAAGAAAAAGCCCTGGAACTGGCCCGCGAGAAAACAGGAAACAACGCCCTGCAATTGTCTGACCTCCGTCAGGATGAAGATTGCCTGGATACCTGGTTCTCCAGTTGGTTATGGCCGATTTCTGTGTTTGACGGAATCAATGATCCGGACAACAAAGACATTCAATATTATTACCCGACCGACGACCTGGTGACAGCTCCGGAGATTCTCTTCTTCTGGGTGGCCCGGATGATCATTGCGGGATACGAATACAGAAACAATTATCCGTTTAAAAACGTTTACCTGACAGGAATCGTTCGTGATAAACTGGGTAGAAAAATGTCAAAATCACTCGGAAACTCTCCCGATCCCCTGGACCTGATCGCCGAATACGGCGCGGATGGTGTGCGCCTGGGTATGTTGCTGACTTCTCCGGCGGGAAACGATTTGCCGTTCGACAATGAACTTTGTGTACAGGGACGTAATTTCAATAACAAGATATGGAATGCTTTCCGCCTTGTCAGAGGCTGGGAAGTGGCTGACATCGGACAACCGGAATCCTCGGCAATCGCCAGCCGTTGGTTTGAATCTAAATTGAGCCGGACCATCGAGGAAATGAACGATCTGTTCGATAAATACCGGTTGTCTGAGGCGTTGATGGCTGTTTATAAGCTATTCTGGGATGAATTTTCTTCCTGGTACCTGGAAATGATCAAACCCGGTTATCAGCAACCGATCGACCGGAAGACGTATGACGAAGTGCTGGGCTTCTTTGATTCCCTCCTGCGTCTGCTTCATCCTTTTATGCCTTTTATTACGGAAGAACTATGGCAGGCCCTGTGCGAGCGTCAACCGGGAGAAAGTATTATGATGGTTGCAATGCCTGAAGTAAAACAATACGATACGGATTTGCTGGATGGACTGGAAGTCGTGAAAGAAATCGCTTCCAATGTCCGTACGATCCGTACACAAAAAAACATTCCAAACAAAGACAGCCTGGAATTACAGGTATTGGGTGAACACAACGCTTTCTACAATCCGGTAATACTTAAAATGTGTAACCTGGCTTCCATCGATCCGGTTAAGGAAAAAGCCTCCGGGGCCATTTCTTTCTTGGTAAAAACGACGGAATATGCTGTTCCGGTCGGACAGATGATCAATGTGGAAGAAGAATTGGCCAAACTGAATGAAGAATTGATTTATCAGCAGGGTTTTCTCGAATCTGTACTTAATAAATTAAGTAATGAAAGTTTTGCTTCCAAAGCTCCGGCCAAAGTCATCGAAATGGAAAAGAAGAAACAAGCAGATGCGGAAAGTAAAATAAAATCATTACAGGAAAGCATTGCCGCGCTGATGTAGGAAGTATGTCTCAGGACTTGTGAAGCCGATAGTTTTGTATTTGTTAATTAAATAATGAAGTACTTAACGTTATGAAAAAGATTATCGATAAGTTTTTGATCGTTTCTTCTGTGGTTTTGTTTGCTTCTTGCAGTGGTGTACATCGCCTGACTATAGAAGTACAAGAGCCGGCTTCAGTAACATTTCCCATTGATGCCACAAAGGTAGTGGTGGTTAATAATGCTGTTGTCCAGCCGGATTCAGTCGGTCTGGAAAGTTCCTATAATGGAAAAAAAACAGAGGGTATGTATCCTAGTTTGGACTCTATTCCCTGGGTGAGTGTGGAATCTATTTCAGAACGATTGGAGGATTCGGATTTCTTTTCCCAAGTTGCGATTTACAGGAGTTCCCTCCGGTCAGATAATCAATGGTTAGCGAAGGGGCGCCTTTCTAAGGATTTCAGGGAGCAATTTCTCAGGGAAACCGGAATGGATGCGATTATTTCCGTCGACCAGTTGTTGTTTAATACAGTTCAGGATGGAATCCCTCTCAGCGACGACATGTACTTATCAAATTCTTATTTGTTTACTGATATCCGGGTTACCGGAGTTATTTCCATCAGTATTTATGTCAAAGATAAAGAATCTCCCTTGTCTTCATTCTCCCTGAAGGACAGTACTTTTACTAAAACCAGCGCTTATTCTGATTTGAAAGAATCGGAAGTGATAAGAAGATTACTGCAATCAATGATCTTTAAGGTTGCTTACAAATTGGGAGATAAAACGGCAATCCTGTTGACTCCGACCTGGAAAACAGCCGACCGGATCGTGTATGCCGGTTATAGTTCAAGGATGAAAGAAGCAACAAGTTACTTCAAGAGCAATAAATGGTCGAAGGCGGAGGATATCTGGCTGAGCGAGTATGATAAAAAAGAGAAACCCCTGGATAAGGCCCGGATGTCGGTAAATATGGCGGTGGCGAATGAAATGCAGGATGATCTGGATACAGCACTCACTTGGGTTAAAAAAGCGAAAGAATATTACCTGCAAACGGATGCAAAAGATAACGCCAATGAGATCGAACACGTTGACAAATACACCGAAGTGCTGGAAAAACGAATACAAAACAGCCGGGTACTCGATCTTCAATGGGGTGTGGAAGAGAATATAAATGAATTACAAAAATAGAATGAAATACCCGGTCTTGCTTTGTTTCCTTTTTCAATCACTTGTTAGCCTTGCTCAGATTCCGGATGAAATCCAAAATCCTGAAATTACGGGAGTAAATAAACTTCCTGCTCGGACCACCTTCTGGCCGGCCCCGAATCTGAAAGAAGCTGCAGAATCGGGTTATGATCGTTCTCCCTGGCTGAAATCCCTGAATGGATTATGGAACTTTCATTGGTCGCCGGATCCCCAATCCCGTCCTGTGGATTTTTATAAACCGGAATACGACCACACGAACTGGGCTACGATCGAAGTTCCTTCTACTATGGAGCGTCAGGGTTTTGGGACACCTATTTATACCAATTCCACCTATCCTTTTAAGGCGAATCCGCCTTTTGTCATGAGTGAGCCGGATAAACGGTATACAACCTATAAAGAACGGAATCCGGTCGGATCGTATTGCCGTACTTTTACGGTTCCTGATTCCTGGTCGGGAAAAAGGATTATTCTGTATTTAGCGGGAAGCAGTTCGGGTACCTTTGTCTGGGTAAACGGAAAAAAAGTGGGATATTCGGAAGATTCCCGCCTTCCGGCCGAATTCGACATTACGGAATACATAAATAAAAAAGATAATTTCCTGGCCATTGAAGTTTATAAATATACCGATGGATCTTATCTGGAAGATCAGGATTACTGGAGACTCAGCGGTATTTTCAGGGATGTTTTTATCCGGGCGGTTCCTCCTGCTACGCTGTGGGATGTTTATGCACAGCCTGTGGTGGATGTGGATAAAAAACAGGGTAACATTCAATTACACTATACTCCGGCCAATTTTACCGGAAAACAGAAAAAGGGACTTGCTCTCGCCTTTTCGGTCACGGATCCTTCCGGAAAAGAGGTCTTGCCGGCACGGTCTTTCTCGTTGGATCCTTTTGCTGCTTCCTGGGGAGAAGCGTGTAAACTTCCTCCGGTGGAATTGGGAAATGTGGAGTTGTGGTACGATGACAAACCTTTTCAATACACGGTTTCGCTGGAACTGAAAGACGGAAAGAAAACAATCGAAGCCTATCAATTACCGGTGGCTTTCCGGAAAATTGAAATGAAGGGAAACTCCATTGTATTGAATGGAAAAAAATTCAAGATCCGCGGGGTAAACCGGCATGAATTTTCTCCTGATCAGGGATGGGCGATCACAGAACAAAGCATGATCCGGGACCTGGAACTCATGAAACAGGCTCATGTCAATTTTGTGCGGAACTCACATTACCCGAACGATCCGCGGTGGTATGCGTTGTGCGACCGGTATGGAATCATGGTGATGGATGAGGCGAACGTCGAATCGCACGGGTTGAGCTATCACCGCAAAGTACTCCCGGGCGATCAGCCGGTATGGGCCAAGGCTTGTGTCGATCGTATGAAGCGTATGGTTATCCGCAGCCGTCAGCATCCCTCGGTACTTTTATGGTCGTTGGGAAATGAGGCCGGTTATGGCAATACCTTCCTTGAAATGAGGGAGGCTACGCATGCCTGTGATCCGGAATTACGCCTGATCCAGTATGCCGACATGAACCGCGCAGCCGATTTCGACAGCCAGACCTATCCCACGGTAGAATGGCTCAAACAGCACCTGCAGGGAAAAGCGACCCGGAAAGGCGAGCGGGGAGAATCGACCAATGAAGAACAACACGGGAAATATCCGACAGGGAAACCCTTCCTGTTGAATGAATATTGCCATACGATGGGTAACAGCCTGGGTAATTTCATCGATTACTGGGATCTTTTTTATCAGAACGATATGCTGGTCGGAGGATTTACCTGGGATTGGGTCGATCAGTCGTTCCGTAAAAATCCGAAGAATCCCGAAGAAGGCTACTTCTACGGAGGAGATTTCGGTGATTTTCCAACGGATAAGAATTTTTGTATGAACGGCCTGGTTACTTCTGAGCGTAATCCTTATCCGCACTACTACGAATTGCAGAAAGTACACCAGCCTGTAGCGTTCCGGTTGTTGAATACCAGACCTTTAACTGTAGAAGTTGCCAACCGGTTATTAGCTACTTATTTAAATGAGTACGATTGGAGTTATGAAATCACGGAGGAAGGAAACGTGATTGCATCGGGCGTGTTGGATGCACTTCCGGTAGCGCCTTTTCAAACCGGTAAGATAATTGTGCCGGGTATTTTTAATCCTGGAAAAGAATGTTTCCTGACGATCCGCCTGACTCTGAAAAATAACTGCCTGTGGGCCGATAAAGGAAGTGTTTTTGCCTGGGAACAATTCCCTCTTTCGGAAAAACAGACCTGTGAAACCGATTTGTTATCCGCTGTTTCCTATCCGCTGTATAAAGAGGAAACCCCGGAATATTTCCGTTTCAAAGGAGCGCATTTTGCCCTTGATATCGATCGTTCAAGCGGCCTGATTACTTCTTATTCCGTTCAGGAACAGGAAATCATTACTGATCCGGTTTGTTTCAATTTCTGGAGGGCATTAACCGATAATGATCAGGGCTGGAAAGTCAATCAGAAGTTAAAAGCCTGGAAAGAGGAAGGCGAAAACTACCGGGTAGTAAGAGCCAACCTGCAATCCATGGGGCCGGATAAAGCTGTTTTCAGAAGTGAATACCGCTTTGAAGGGACGAAAACAACAGCCGTGATCTTGTATCATATTTATCCGGACGGATCGGTGCTGGTCGATCTGGATATGAATATTCCGGAAGGAAATCCCAATATACCGAGAGTGGGTCTGCAGTTCGGGCTGAACAACAAGCTTCAGGAAATCAACTGGTACGGGCGTGGTCCGCAGGAAAATTACCTGGACCGGAAAACCGGAGCTGCTGTGGGTACCTACAGTTCGACGGTGAAAAACTGGATAACGCCTTATGTGCGTCCGCAGGAAAATGCGAATCGGACCGATATCCGCTGGATTCGTTTTTCCGGTCACGACCATCGGGTTACCTTTACCGGTATCGATGGCTTACTTGCTGCCAGTGCTTGGCCTTATACACAGGAAACCCTGGAAAAAACAGCCCATGACTTTGAATTGAAGGATCACACCAGTACGGTTGTCAATATCGATTGCGATCAAATGGGAGTAGGAGGAGATAATTCCTGGGGATTACCGGTACTGGGCAACTACCAGTTGAAGCCGGGTAAGTACCATTATAAATTCATGATTCAGGCCAGGTAAGGTAAGGATCTATTTTCCGGATGATCATCTCAGGGGTAATGAGTTGAAAACATTCATAATTGTGCCGGTAGCAGGGCTTGTTTCCGAAAACGGAGCAGGGGCGGCAGAATAATTCCGCTTGTACGGCATTTCCCGTATCCTGCCTGTAGCCGTAAAAGCCGGCGTAGGGATGAGTGGCTCCCCAGACCGATACGACGGGCGTTTGTACCAATGAGGCTAAGTGCATGTTGCCTGAATCCATAGTGAGCATAACATCGAGATAACTCATCAGAACGAATTCTTCCGGAAACCGGAATTTCCCGGCCACACAAACGGCAGATGGGTACTGTCCGGCCCATTCTTCCAATATGCTTTTTTCGTCTTTGCTTCCGAATAAAAAGAGGGTAAGTCCGGGTGTTGCATCCAGCAGTTCTACCACTTTTTTCATTTTATCCAGGGGGTACATTTTTCCTTCGTGTTTGGCAAAGGGTGCAATCCCGATCCATTTTCCGGTTTTGGCTCCGGTAAGTGCTTCGATGCGGCTGAAATCCCTTTTACCGAAATCAAATAAGGTCCGGAAGCTCAACGGGAACTCGTATCCCAGGTCGTTGAAGACTTTTATCTGCCTGTCTATTGATGAAGTGATGGGAACAAGGCGTTTGTGTTCCCTACGGGTCAATGCTTGCTTCTCCTGTCGTCCCTTGGAAAAGACGGCTATTTTTTTGCCTTTCAGGCGAAAATAAAAATCAATTATCCGGGAACGAAGAACGTTGTGTATGTCAGCTACCCGGTTGATTTTCAGTGAATCTGCCTCCCGGATCAACTTCCATAATCCATTGATTCCTTTGTGCTTATCTTTTGTGAAAACGGGAATAACCCTCACATTGGACGGTTTCCATTCGAAGATGGGAATAAACGGACTCTTGGTAATCAGGATAAACTCATCTTCCGGGTACTTGACAGCAACCGAATAGAGGACAGGTATCAGTATGGCTACGTCACCCAGGGCTGAGAGTCGGATAACCAGCGTACGCGACATGCACTTATTTTTTTCCGTACAAGACCGGGTTCAAAGAAGGATCGTTGTACATTTTCATTTGTTTATATACTTTCATGTATTTACGTCCGTTCTCGATATCATGAAGCAGTTGATCGATAGCGGCCGACAGATCGGTTCGCTGTTCCAGTAATACCGATAATTTCTTTTTACAGGTTTCCAGGTGCTCCTGATCCACGTCTGTCCGGTTAACCTCCCACTGCATGTGGTAGATTTTCAATGCCAGAATAGAAAGGCGATCGATGGCCCATGCCGGACTTTCGGTATTGATGACCGCATCCGAAGAAATGCGGATATCTTTGTATTGATCCAGGAAATAACTGTCGATCAACTCGACCAGATCGGTCCGTTCCTGATTGGATTTATCGATTCTGCGCTTGATTTCCAGTGCCTTGACAGGATCGATATTCGGATCACGGATAATATCCTCCAGGTGCCACTGCACGGTATCGATCCAGTTTTTCAGGTATAAATAATACTCGATGGATTTCAGGGGGTATGGGTTTTGCATGCTTGCGTCCACATCGTCCCACTGGTGATAGTCAGCAATGGACCGATCGAAGATCGGCAGAGCAAGAGCAGTAAATTTCATTCGATGATACTTTTGAATTAATCCGACAAAGGTATGGAGAATTTAGGGAATTACCAAACTGAGCCTGTTGGGATTCCAGAGGTATCGAAGAAGAGGAAGAAATTAACCACTCCACCTTTCTTGCCATTTTATCCTATTGACTTTATTATTTCTTTCTGCTTTCTGAAAAATTCGACACGTTGTATTTCTCCTGTCTGGGAAATCATGGTAGAATATCTTTTCAATGACTCAATCCAGTTTTTCTGCATTAAACAAACTTTTGGATTGTTAAAACTTAACGTATCTACAAAGTAAGAATATTGCAGCGAACATTCGAAACCGGGTGACTCGAGATGGGTATAGGATGCATCCAACCTAACATCCAACAAGTACATTGAAACTTCCATACCGGAACCGAATGTCCCGGTTGCTGCAATATTTTCCAAATTAGACAAACTTTCTAACAATTCTTTTTTGAGTTGTGATGACTCTTCTTTAGAAATCAATTGCCTATAATAGAAATAGTTGATATCCTCCACTATTGAATGAAAAGTATTGCGTTCCAAAATCAAATGATTTCTTGGAATGGAAAGACATTTTTTTAATATGTCTTGTTCTTTTTCCTGAATGTCAGGAGACATAGTAAAATCAGAAAACCGAAATTCAGGATTTAATCCGAAAGCGAGATATGCCCTCTTATAATGCCGGAACAAAGTTAAAGTTGGGTAAAGTAAAATAAAATAATAAGGTAAGTGACCTACAGCACTGCGTATGGTAGCTTGAGAGGACTTCAACAAATCACAGAACATATCTGAAATCGCGCACAATCTTCTGGTATATTCTTCCAAATATCTGGATGAAGTATGAAAAGTACTGATATCAGTAAAAGCCCATTTGTTAGTATCCAGAATCATGCTTTCTCCGACGATCTTGTCCAATGAAAAGCCAAGTCTCCGGGATAATTTTGCAGTTTCTTCAAAAGTAAACATGATATCTCCCCGTAGCCTTCTGTAAGCAGCCTCTTTATTTAACGAAAGCACATCTATTAAAACAGAGGCCATTGTTTCATTTCCTTGCAAATATTCTCGCATTACACGAATTAATCTTTCAATTAACTGATTATTCATAGTTCTATTGATTATAACGAAAATGTATGAAGTGTAAAATATTCTATAATTATACTATAAAAAACAAATCGTATGTTTAAATGTTTAAATAATTGTAGTAGATAGGTATTGAAAAAATAAAATTATAAAATAAAGTATATGCAAAGCAGTGTTTGATCATACGGATCAGGTTCATTATTAACGATTTATTTAGAATATACAGGAAAATTTCAAATTCCATCCACCGGTAACAGGGACCGGTAAAACAGTGATTTGCCATTTCTTATTCTTTTTATATAATTTTTCTTGCAGGTATGGATAGAGCCAATATACAGCTTTTGTGGAGAGTATACCGATGCCTGCTCCGGCTACAACATCACTGAGCCAATGTTTGTCATTGAAAATGCGGGATGCTCCTACCATAGCTGCTACCGTATATCCACCAATGCTAATCCATATCGAATGATACCCAAATTCCTGATGAAGGAACTCAGCAGCCGAAAATGCAGTAGCTGTATGTCCCGAAGGGAAGGAATTATTTGCAGAACCGTCGGGTCGTTCGCGGTCAGTCAATATTTTCGTAGTTTCCACAATTCCAAATGTCAGTCCACCGCTCAATGCATAAATGAGGGTCATACCTAACAGATTATTTTTGCTCTCTATTTTGGTAATCTTCAAGGTAAAAGCTGTTACTGCCGGTACAAATTGTATATAATTATCAGCTTTACTATGCCAGATATAACCATTTGTGTGAAGCCTGTAGTCTATGTTATAATCTATCTGGCGTATTCCATCCAAGAAAAATGAGGATACTCCGTAAACTACCATCAGTGAGGGTACGGCTATCTCCAATATTTTTGCTGCTTGACGGAGGCTGTCCTGTTTATTTGTGGAATGAACGAGTGGTACTTGTTTGGTTGATTTTAAATCCGCGAGTGTCTCTGTAGCGGAAAAATCATACGATCCCGGTATTTCGGGCGAATTCTTTGCCCAAGCAGAAGTTACTATTAGCATCGAAAGAAGAAGTCTCGGAACTATTTTCATTAAAACATTTTTATGCAGAATAAGTATCTATTGTGTTTTCATCCCTGAAATTTTGCACTAACGAAAACTTTTCAGATTGATTCTGAAGATTAATTTCATTCAATATAAAACTTCCATTTAAATAGAAATAACTCTTATTTTGAATAATCAATCGGTAAAATCCTGGAAGCCATTCCTCCATCTTCACGATAATGTGTAATGAAGGAACAGTAAAAATGGATAATTCATATACCTTTTCAGCATATAGATTGTAAATTTTTATTTCAATATCATCGTGGCTTTCATCAAAGAATTCTATATCCAAAACACGGTCTTCAATAAACGAGATGTTCATTCTGAAATATGTATTTTGGTTATTCTCTTTTGGTGTGATATATTGTTGATTTATATTTATCCATTCCTGCTTATTCCTGAATTCTGAATCCTGTTCTCTTTTCGGAACAAAGAGAGCAGAAAAGAAATTAATTATTTTATTCTTCATTTTAGCTGATATACTTAAAATAGCGATTTCTTCTTATATGATGAAAACCTATTTTATTATGTCCTTGCCATATTAATGTATAAAGAACTATCAGAATTGATGGAGTCCCAAAAGATTCTGATTTATATATGGTTATACATATCAATATGTCACAAGCGCTATTGTAACTTCGTGATTATTTTCATTTCCCAAAGGATATAAAACCCTAGGGAAATTTACGAATAATCACAATATAACATATCTCCGGGTATTTTACCTATTCAAAGATTAAAGAGGAACTGATCATTCTTCATTTGTTTTTAATATCGTTAATACACTGTAATTTTCTAAATTACCTTTTTCATCATAAGTCTCTGAACGAATAATCCCAGCATTCAATGCATACCATTCCACTCCTTCATATCTGGTCATCTTTTTATTTTCTGTTATGGTGAAATTAAAAGTGACTTTTGCCGCATCAAATGTTCCGGCGGGTGTTGTTATTTTTTCATTTTTTTCATATCGCCGGTTAAACACATCAATGTCTGCAAAAATCTTTTTATCTTTTTTAGATTGGATCGTAAATTTGCCTCTGTTCATTTTAAAATTTCCATTGTGATAATTGGAAAAATCAACTCCAAATGGATCCGGATAATCTAAAAAATCGCCTGCAAGTTCAGTGTCTTTTTCCAACATTTTAATAGCATCAGGAGATAAAACTCTGTTTGACATAGTCATATAAAATGCTCCATCTTCACATTTTGCGTTCAGATTTCCACTGTCAATCAAACTATCTTTGCTGTTTGTTATTGTGAAAACAATGTCTATATTACTTCCATCCACAGTCTGATCCATTTTATTAACCTTATAGGTCATTGTATTCAAAAGTGTACCTTTGGCATCATAACTCTTGGTAACCAGGACGGCGCCTTCATTTGAAGGGAAAAAAGATATACAATCATCTTGTGCCATTAGTACACAAGACGAAACAATAAACGTAAATACAAAAAATAACGTTCTCATAACTTTTGAATTAATTAATTTAATTATTAAGTTGTAATGGTTATCGATGATTATTTCGAATACTTCTGAACACCCTTCCGTTTTCTTGAAAACGCTGGAAATGCTGTATCTGCATTTGTCCGCGTTGACGGGATTCGGCAGAACGATTCAAGTAATTCGTTACATTGGAGTGTGCCGGAAGTTTTTGAACATTCGAACCGGAGTGCTGGTCCGACTCCGGGGAGGTTGTCCGCATCCATTTCCCATCCTGACTTTTACGATAAACATGACCATCATGTCCGGCGTATATATTGTTATCTGTATGGACCACCGTACCATTCCTTCCCTGAGTAACCACTCCCTGACGCCCCTGGGATGTTTGGTAAACAAATGAAGTTCCGCCGGCAGTAGTTACATGTGCTGATCGCGCCCATTGATATCCGTCGCTTACAGTGGAATGTCCCCATTGAGAGTAGGCATTATATCCCTGCGAGGTATGACCGTAAATTCCCGTCCAAGGGTTGTATGTATTGGCGGCAGTTCTGCCTCCATACCAACCTCGCACACTTGCCGAACGACCGTATCTTCCCGTTGCAGGATTGTACCATGCGGAAGTGCCGGCGGCTCCATAAGGTCCGTAAGCTGCCCTCCCTCCTACAAAACCGCCCATCCACGGATTGTAAACGACTCCGGCGCCATACGTGCAGGGCCAGGGACGATAAACAGGATAAAATGCTCCCGGAGGCCAATAAATGTAAGGGGGATAATACCATCCCGTACCGTAAACAATAACAGATTCCATGATTGCTCCCATTGCTACTCCCATCACGAAAATACCGAAATAACCGCTTGTAGTACTGCATTCAACCGTTGTTGCCGTTGGATTGGTTTGTGTGACATAAATAACATTGTATACCGGACAACCCGGAGGAATTGTATAGATTACGGAAGGTACGGAATCGGCGGTTTTCCAGGGACCATCCGGAGAGGTCGATACAAACCAGACTGCCTGAAAACAAAGATAATACAGATCCCCTACTTTTATTACCTTATTTTGTGTATTGACGGCATATTCCATTGAGGTACCCTGAATGGGTTCGAATTTAGGATTCCCGTCATATACTACTTTTACACCAGCTTCCGCCTCAGCGCGATTAACAACGACAGTAGTTGGTATCTGAGCAAGCATCATGGCATCAGAGGCCTCTACGGTTCCGGGAACAGAAGCTAATACATTGGCTTTAGGTGAATCCTTGGGGATTCTGGAAAAATCAGACGGCAGATTATTTCCCGCATAACTCCAGGGACCTCCAAATGATTTTGCACGGAACCATCTTCCTGAAAAGAGGATATAATATTCGCTCTTAGCCTGTTCAATAAAAATATCATTATCTGTGTTCGTAACGTACAACAAACCTGTGCCGGGAATTTTGGCATAAACCGGAGTCCCTTGCGTCAGAATCAATTCGGCCGGGACACTACTGAAAAAGACAGTAGGGACATCGGTTACAGCAGGTGGAGGAATAAATTTCTTAACATCATCGAAATTTTGACCGGAAGGTAACGAGAACATATCGTCCGGCAACGACCGGGCTTGAATCCAGGGACCTTTCAATCCGTCTGCTGTTAGCCACACATCGTTGGCCAACAAAAAATATTGCTTGTCTGATTTATTGTAAAATAAATCCCAGTTTGTATTCACGACAAACTCAAGACCGGTATTATCAATGGGAGAAAATACCGGATTTCCGTCTACAATCAATAAAATAGCCGGACTGGCACTATAAAAAATCGGAGGCGGATCATTGTTGACTTTTATTCCTGCGTTTTTTATCTTTTTTGAATCGAGATCAGCCATGATCCGGTCGACAGAAAGACTTTCCGATTCTTTAGGCATCAGGCCGAGAAAAATTTTCTTCATCGATTTTGCACTTTCAGCATCCAACGATTGGAATCTCACATCCGTATAATCGATGTTATGCAGAAAAGCAGTCCGGGTATCTTTATCCGTTTTTGTATCACAAGTGAAAGAGGCTACACCGAGTATTTCTTTTTCGTTCTTCGGAGTGAAACTGAAAGCCATGCGTCCGCTTAACTTTTTATAATTATCCCACTTGTCTATCTGAGGTTGATAGTAAACAACGGTCGCTTGTTGGTCTGAAACCGTACGCGGCCATCCAATGTCCTGGTTAACATTATCTTGCGCTCCTAAAAGGAATGTTGAAAGGACGAATATAGTAAGAATTAATATGATTTTCATATACGATCATTTAAAATTTATGAATACATAAAGAATGAATTATTTTATTTATTGATTACAAAACTCAAAATGCTTCCCCAATCCTGAAATAAAGTCCCCAATCATTTTTACCCAATGCCGCATCAACTCCGATATTCATTTTATATCGTGGTAAAATCTTGTATCTCAAACCAACACCGCCACCGGGCAATAATGGACTTGTATAACCGGGACTATGAGCTATTGCCAGCCCGAAGAAACCTACAGCCCCCCATTTTTTATAAAAGTTCCAGCGGAATTCCGATTGTATAGCATAAGTTTGGTTTCCACGATACTCTCCTTTAGAGTAGCCACGTATATCTTTGTTTCCCACATAACTTTGCGCTACAAAAGGCACATTATTTCCAACTGCGGTATTCAATGCCAACCGGGAAGCCAACACCATATCATATCTTAGTGAATAATAATAATTGGCAAACAAGTCGAGTTTATTGAATGCACTATCATTGGAAAGCCACGTCGGAAAGTTTTTGTAAAGAAATGCAGCCAGTAGCCCTTTCGTTGGAAAATTCTGGTCATCTTTCGAGTCATACATAATACTGGCGCCGATTGCATTTTGATAACTATCTGTGTTTTCCGTACTGAAATCAGGATCATCAAAAGTCAAATGCGACTTGTAGTATTGTCCGCTGACTCCTACATAAAACCGATTGTAGACACGCACAGCCTGATCAATAAAAAAGATGCCCCCATGGGTGTTGTAAGGAATTTCTATCTGATCGGTACCCACTGTTTTGTATGTTTGAAAGTTCGAATTAAAGTAACCGCCAACCAATGTCAACCGGAATCGGTCGTCTTTGAAAAACATACGGGCATTAGCGAATGCCATCCAATCTTTTTTACTGGTATAATCTCCGGTAATCGAAAATTCGGAAGCGGGGGTTTGCCTGTTTTTCTGATCCAGATAAAGCATCAGCATCACACTACCCCCTCCTCCAAATCCCCTCGAACGGTCGAAACATAAATCAGGAACTGCGGCAAATCCTGGTTTTCTATCCATCTTCAGGCTATCAGCATCTTTTGCTGAAATAATAGGAACAGAGAAGATATACAGGCATAATAGAAAAAAACAGTTTTGTAATTGTTTCATGTCCCGATCTTTTAGATAAAATCACCTGATAGTCCATCCTACAGAAAGCCCCAGGTTAAACGTCCGTATGTTATCATACTCTGTTCCCCAAAAAACATAAGAATTAAAATTGAGGTTGTAAGCCGCTTTCAAGGTGATTCCAATCGGCACATTTTTGAGCTGGTATCTCAATCCTATTTCGGGAGTCATCAGGAATGCCCACTGGTCGTTATAAGTTTCCAGATCCTGTACCAACGTTTCTTCGGTAATGTAGTTGACACCCAAGCCCAGACCGGCATACGGTTCTAATTGTCCGTTCGTTTTGAAATGGTAGTATCCTCCCACTTGTATGGGAGCCTGTGTACTGTAGTTATAGGATGACGCTGTAACTGCCGTACCATATGGCATGTACCAGGTTTGCCGGGGCATATTTTCATGATAGGAGTTATATCCGAATTTGAAACCAACGGAAACCACATCTGTCACAAAGACGTTTCCGGAAAAATACCCACCCCGTAAACTTGCCGAGGAGATGTAATCAGAAAAATTTCCGACAGGAATTCCTATTTCCCATCCCAGGTTATAATACTGTTTGGTTTGAGCCTGTAAATCAGCTAACACGCTTAGTACTAATGTAATCAGACATACTATATATTTTTTCATCTGGTTTTATTTTTTATGTTAATACTCATCATTTATTCTGGAAAGGAATTGTTTGTAAAAAGCACTCCGAAATAGCGGAACTTATCTCGGTATCCGTATGGTCGCCTGTGACCAGTCCTCTGACAACACCTGTCCAAACTACCGGCTGCATTGTCCCTGATTGGCGCTTCAAATCAAACATATCCATCGTAACCGTTCCGGTACTATATTCTCCAACCACCACAGGATAAGGATAGGGATAATAAGGATAATAACCACAATCCCAGAAATACCAATAGCAGTAGCCATACCACCACCAGGGATTGCTAACTACTACAGTCGTGGTTTCCATCAGTGTGATGATTACACCCAGATCAGCGTTATTGCCTTCCTGATAAGTATAACCGAGGTCAGCGACATTACTTTTAACGTCGTTGAATAACTTTTGAAGCTCCGGCCGGGAAGACACTTTTACTTTCAGAACACTCTTGTCGTTGATTATGACAATGGAATCATAGACGCTGAATGTATTGTAATCCTCAAAATTTGCGGATTCATCGTAACCGGTTATGGTAACCAATTGTTCTGTTACATAGTCGTCATAATCCGGATAAGTTTCGCATGAAGTGAAAAATAAAACTAAAAACAGGGTGTATAACCCAAATCTGATTTTAATGTTCATAAAATTTCTTTTTAAATTAATACTAAACGATTATCTCTCTATTGTTTAAGTCCTTCCAATTCCCCAATGAAGGGGATTTCATCCATTATTGTTGCTTCTACCATCCGTTGGAGGTAGGTTTCCATTTGCATGAATTTGGATGCATTGAGGGCGCCGACAGCTTTCTTCATTTTATTATAGTACTTTTCATGTAACTTGTCTGTCTTTTTTACGTTGTTGAATGCATCCTTACTCAACTTGTCAACCATCTCATCATTCAAAATATCATAATCATCAGCATATTGAGCCAGAATGACCAGTTTTTCCCGGACAAGTTCCCTGCGTTCCGCTTCGTAATCAGCATAAATTGGCCAGAATACGGTATCTGCTTTCCCTTGTAGATCCATGTAGATTTTGACCAATTCTTTTTTGTCTTTTCCGAAAACAGACTGGATAATATCCAGGTCGTCCGGCGTCCTTGATTGGGCTTTTACTCCTGATAAAAGAACCAACCCCAAAATGATAAAAATAAATTTCTTCATATTATTCCAGAATTAAAATTTGTACTTATTCTTTTTATTTTTTGTCAATGTTTTTACCAGATAATTCAGAGAGTTTTTGTTTCACCTATAAACAATGGTACTCCGACAAACAAAATCTCCGACACAAGAGAAATCCGTCAGTTTCTCACTGCATTCTGACCAGATACGAGTCACTATCGACATTATCATGCAATTTGCAGATATAATAATTATGTAATTGTGAACTCACAGAGTGTGTTAACAGTAAAATGCTTGGCGATAAATGCAAGAAATCATTTTCCGAACTGTTGTAGCTTGTCAAAAACAGGAATCTGGAGATCGATTTTTTATTCCATGCTCATTAATGAAAATTTGTCTACTTTAGAAATGGTGACCAAAATAAACAATTATTAAAATCAATGTTTTAGTCATAAATAATTACCTTTATTTTAGTGTAAATTTTTCTTAAACCGCAATATTGTAAGTGTTGGTAACGATAAAACACAGTTTTTTACATTTGGTTTTTAGTTTTATTGAGAAAAGAAACGATTATTAACGACTTATTTTTATTATGTATGTGTTATATCTCAAATAATTTACAATTAACAACATAAATGTGTCATATTTTTACAATAACAAGTATAATAGTGACAAATTTTCACATACTTACTGGAATTCAGCTGTCAGAAACGAATCTGTGCCGGTCAACACCAGATTTATATAGTTGTAACTTTCGATAAAGACAGAAAACCGCTCGACGGCGCAAAAACATATCATTTATTAAAAAATAAACTATCCAGGTATAATAATCCAAACGTAAAGAATTAGTTTCTTCTTTTTTAAGTACATTTGCATGAAAACAAGCTGATTTTTTTATTCTTATGATTTTACAACTCCGGCAACTTTCAAAAAAATACGGAACACAGCAAGCTGTGGATTCTGTCAATTTCTCTATTGAAAAAGGGGAAATTGTCGGTTTTTTAGGACCTAACGGAGCGGGAAAAACCACGACGATGAAAATCATTACCGGCAGTATTCCGGCTGATGAAGGAGAGGTAATCGTCGGAAATTACGAAATGAGCCGGGAACCGTTGAAAGTTAAGTCCCTGATCGGATATCTGCCCGAGAATAATCCGTTGTACGAAGATATGTATGTGGCCGAATACCTGGAATATGTAGCCGGTATTTATTTGAAAGGCGAGGTCAGGGAACGGGTCAGAGAGACGATTGCTCAAACCGGTTTACTGCCTGAGGTTCACAAAAAAATCGGACAGTTATCAAAAGGGTACAGGCAACGGGTGGGATTGGCCCAGGCGATGATCCACCGGCCGGAATTGCTGATACTGGACGAACCTTCTTCCGGTTTGGACCCGCTACAGATCGATGAAATCAACCGCTTGCTTTTGTCCCTCAGCCCGGACAGAGCGATCTTATTTTCTTCTCACACCCTTTCGGAAGTATCGGCTATCTGTACCCGCATTCTGATTATTCACCGGGGTAAAATTGTGGCGGATCGACCTGCCGGGGAGATTGAAGACTTAGGAAAATTGTTTAGGGAATTAACCTCCTCCTAATTATTAACCTCGTACGCACCAATTGATCGTAAGTTGGCAAATGGCCTGCCTGCGTAATCGTATCGTGGCAATGCTGTTGCACTCCCTTTGTGTGCAGCGGGGCTATGGGTTGATATGGAAAAATCCTCAGTCTGCCCGTTACGAAACATCGGATCGATACCGACAATATTCCCGTTATCCTCAACGGGTAGTCCTACAGGCTTGAAATCGTACCATAAATTACCTGCAAAAGTAAAGCTCTGTGAACGGGTTTTTCCCCCTATATTGCAATCGACCGAAACGTTGTTGCCACGATACACAATGTTGTTGACAAATGCATTGTCTCCGCAACGGGCAAATCGTACGGTGTCGGTATTTTCCTGCAATATCCGCAGTGCCCAGCGACGGGGCATATACAGGGTATTATTCACAACATCTGTACGGATGCAACCTACAAATGCCACCGGAGCATCTGAGCCAATAATAATGTTGGCATACACTTGTAAATCGGCTGCTTCAAATGTGGCGTCGGAAGGGCGAAAGAAGGGCAATCCTGTCGATCCTCCTAAATTAATGCTGCGTTGTCCGCAATGCTTAAAAAAATTGCGTTCGATGCAAATATACTGCGAACCTCCTTTTGCTTGCACGGCATTGCTGCCCATGTTCTCGAAACGGCAGTTGATAATTGTCCCATGATGACAACCTACCATATCGATGCCGCTACCACCTGTTGCACCGTTGAGAAAAGTACATTGGCGAATTTCAAAATAATCGACGCCAGACATCTTCAGTAAATCGTTGTTACCGGAAGCATTGATGTTTCGAAATGTACAATTGTCGAATAGAATGTGATGCGATGGAGTGTTGTATGTAGCTCCGTCGTCGATATTAAAGCCATTAACGGTTTGTTGTTCGAAGATGATGTTTTGAATGATGAGATAAGCAGCATCGGTAAGGTGCCAGCTCTCATTACCTCCACTAAAAATAACCGTATCTCCCGTTGCTGCCATGATGGTAATCGGTTTGTCGGCAGATCCTTGCAGGTTAATAAGTTGAATATTTCCTAGGTATATTCCATTGTTGATTAATAGGGTATCGCCTGCGAGCGCTTTTGCCGCTGCTTGTTGCAACGAAGATTGCTTATTTACATGCAATGTTGTTGCCAATGCGCTGTGCACCAGTGTTAAGCCAATGATTACGGATCGTATTTTTCCCCAGCGATTCATGCTTTCGGTTCCAACTGAATGAGGGGAATCAGCATTTCTTCCATGGAAATGCCTCCATGCTGAAACGTATTCATGTAATAGGAAACGTAGTAGTTGTAATTATTAGGATAAGCGAAGAAATCTTCATTCATCGCAAAAATATATTTCGAACTGATGTTGGGAGAGGGTAATCCGGCTTTTTCGGGATCTTTAATCTCAAAAACGTCTTTCGGATTATAAGCCAGGTTTTTACCCACCTTGTAACGCAGGTTGGTATTTGTATTTTTATCCCCGACTACCTTCACGGCTTGGGTTACCCGTATGGTACCATGGTCGGTTGTCAGAATAACTTTACACTTTTTTCCTGCGATTTTCCGGAACAACTCCAGGGTGGTGGAGTGGCGGAACCACGACCGGGTCAGCGAACGGTATGCTGCTTCGGAAGAGGCTAGTTCCCGAACCATTTTTGATTCGGTACGGGCATGAGAAAGCATATCCACAAAATTCAGGACAATGATGCTCAACTGGTAATTATCCAACTGGTTGAAATTATTGAGTAATTTTTCCCCGTAGGCAGACTCGTTCACTTTGTGGTAAGAAAAGGAATATTTCTTACGGAATCGTTCGATTTGCGTTTGAACAAGCGGTTCTTCATTCAGGTTTTTTCCTTCTTCCGCTTCTTCGTCCACCCAGAGATCGGGAAACATTTTTTCGATCTGAGCCGGCATTAAACCCGAAAAAATGGAATTCCGGGCGTATTGGGTCGCTGTAGGCAGGATGGAATAATAAAGGTCTTCATTGAACGTAAAGAACTCCGACAACAGGTCTTTGACTACTCTCCACTGGTCGAGCCGGAAATTATCGATCAGGATAAAGAAAACCTTTTCTCCTTCGTCTAATAGGGGAAAAAGTTTCTTTTTAAAAATATCCGGACTGAGCAACGGTCGTTTTTCCGGATCGTCCAGCCAGTTCTGGTAATTCTTTTTGAGGAATTTGGCGAACATGTGGTTGGCCTCCAGTTTTTGGGTGCGTAATAAATCGACCATGCCGGTTTGGGAATCTTCCAGTTCCAGTTCCCAATATACCAGTTTCTTATAAATTTCCTTCCAGTCTTCTGTTGTCAGGGAATCGCTGATCTGTGTTCCGATTTTCATGAAATCCTGTTGGTAACCACTGGTCGTAGTCTGGGTGATGATCTCGTTTTTATGCAGGTTCTTTTTGATGGAAAGCAGGATCTGGTTCGGGTTGACCGGCTTGATCAGGTAATCGGAAATTTTGCTTCCGATAGCCTGGTTCATGATGCTCTCTTCTTCACTTTTGGTAATCATGACGACAGGCACATCCGGGTTAATCTCCTTAATGACAGCCAGGGTTTCCAGGCCGCTGAGTCCCGGCATATTTTCATCCAGGAAAATAATATCGAAATACTGTTCGCTGCAATAATCGATTGCATCCTGCCCACTGCATACGGTAACCACTTCAAACCCTTTGTCTTCCAGAAAAAGAATGTGAGGTTTGAGGAGATCGATTTCGTCATCTGCCCATAAAAGCCTGTCTTTCTTCATATAATGAATTATTTTTTCTTTGCTTTGCGTTCTTCTTCCCGTTGTTTTTCTTTTGCCTTGCGCTCGGCTTCTTTCTGTTTCCGGGCTTCTTCCCGGGCTTTTTCTTTCAACTTCTGCTCTTCCTTGTACGCTTTTTCTTTTTCTTTGCGTTCTTCGGCTTTCTTTTTCTGTTCCGCTTCGTATGCTTTTTGTTTGGCCTTACGGGCGTCTTCCTTCTCTTTCCTGAGCCGTTCTTTTTCCTCTTCTTTTTGTCTCAGTTCGGCTTTTTTCAGTTTCTCCAGTTCTTCTTCCCGCTGTTTCTTTTCTTTCAGCAGTTGTTTTTCTTCTTCCTCCTGTTTTTTAAGAAGGGCCTGTTTTTCTTTTTCTTTCTGTTTCTCCAGTTCCTTCTCCGCTTTTTCTTGTTCTTCCTGCTCTTTTTTCAATTGTTTTTGCCGTTCCTTTTCTGCTTTTTCTTGTTCCTTGGCATATTCATCGATCGGATTGGATGATTTCTTTTTGAATAAGCCCTTAATACCGCGGATTGGATCGGCGTTAATTTCGTCGATGGTTTTGTTTACATTATCCAATGCATCAGAAGCCTTATCGATTGTTTCTTCCGTTTTTTCAAGAACTTTATCGGGCAGGATATCATTCTGGTTGATGTTAATTTCCGAATCGGTCCGGACCGGTCGGATGCTGTCGGTTTTCAGTACTTCAGGAACCGAAACATTGATCGTATCTTTATCGATGGTTACAGGAACGAGCGGTTCTGTTTTTTCTTCTTCCTGCATTTCCTCTTCCACTTCTTTTGTTACTTCCGGGAGCAAGTCATCCGTTTGTAGGGAATCTTCCGGGAGAGTTTCCAGTTCTTCGGCTTGTTTGAGCTTCCACTTCTCAATCATAGAACGGTTTTCCGCACCGAAATGTTCTTCGAAGAAAGATAAGTATTCATCCAGGCTTTTGCCTTTCATCAGGATGTTGAAATTGTCTACGGAAATGGGTACGACAACGACGTTTTGCCCTAATCCCCGGGCATATCCTTCCGGTTGATTGATCATCCTGACGTACTGAATGATTTCGTCGTAGTTGTTGAATCCTTTGATCTGCAGGATACCTACCGAGCCTGCAGTTGTTTTTTCCAGATCGAAATCGTTGACCAGGAAATTACTGAAATTGAAGGATGCTACAGTATACAGGAGCATATTGTCATTGATCGTTCCCTGCGGATAAACCAGCAATAATTCATGTGCCGTATTTTTTTCGGTAGAGAATCCGATCGAATCGACGGAGAGTGAATCGGTTTCGCTTCCTCCGAAGCGGATGTTGAACAGGCTTCCGCGTGCAAGCATATTATCTCCCGAGGCAGACAAAAGAAGTCCCCGCTGGAACCCTTTCATCATTTCTCCGGCCAGGACGGATACATCGGCATCCGGATATTTTTCGATCAGTTCCTTGAGGCGTACCTTGAACGAATCGGCCTGACTGGTTTGTACGTAACTCAATGCATTGAGGAACATGAACTTCGGCATCAGTTTCGATTGAGTGTATTTTTTTACCGCCAGGTCGTAATTCTTCCGGACGGCAGGAACGTCTCCTTCCAGGTACGAATGATAGGTCTGTTGGTAAATTGAATCCTGCAGCATCACCATCATTTTCAGGTTGTACTCGTAATCCGGATCGGCCATGGCTATGGCGTAATCGCTTTCCGGGAATCCGGCACGTATCTTGGACTTATAAAGCTCGGCCATTTCCTTGTTCCCTTCCTTTAGATAAATCATGTAGGTATGGTAATAAGCGTCGAGTTTATGCTCGTTTTCCGGGAAACGGGAATCCAGGGTATGAAATGTTTCCAACGCCAGGGATGCATCTTCCAGTTTGTCTTTGTAGATGACACCCATATTGAATAATCCGTCGGCAATAATAAGATCGGATGCAGCCAGGTCTTCCTGGGTCATCGGGATCTGTTGCAGGTAGTACTTGGGGTCTTTCGGATCAGACGATATTTCTGCATCCGCCTTTCCTCCTGATTCCGACCAGTCTTCTTTATCTATTTGTACAGAATCTGCAGGTACTTCCTGAGAAGGAGTATCGGCCGTTTCTGTGTCTTCGAGTGAGTCCGAGAGGGGATTCGTTTTGTTACGTCTGCGCCAATTGTCTTCTAACTTGCGCCTTCCCCATTTTTGCTGGAATGCGGATTTCCCTAAAGCGACAGCCTGGGGGTTGTAAAAATAAAAAGCATTACTTTCTGAACGCGGAGCTGCCGTGTTAATCACTCCCGGAGGAGGTCCCATGGTATTCAGTTCACTTCTTTTGATATCTTGTCCGGCTAAAAATTCTTCCCGTTCCTGCTTCTTTTTCTCCTCTTCCTCTTTCTTAATCAGGTCTTTGATGATTTTATCGATAACAGCCATCCGCTCGCTTTCCGGCATGCGGCTCAGGCGCTGTACGCTATCCTGTAGCTGGACAGCCTCAACATGCACGACCAGTTCGTCCAGCACTTCCGAGCGTTTGGATACCCGTGCGTAGTCCTTGTCTTCTTTTTTCAACAGTCCCAATGCTTCCGAATAATTGGGTTGAGCATTGACATAGTTGCGTTGTTGAAAATAGATATCTCCCAGCTTAATCTGACAGAAAGCCTTTTCCAGTCCTTTGCTTGTGCTTTTTTCAACGCCCAGTTCGTAGCTTTCGACGGCTTTAGCTGTATCCGGGACAAACATATATACATTTCCCAATGCATAATAGACCTGATCCAGGTACTCTTTATTTTTGACGCTTTTTGCCATTTTTCGTAGCTGCCTGACGACTTTGGTTGTATCCCCTCCCGGATATACTTCCGTCTGACGGATTTTAGCATTGAATTCCAGGATGTATGGGGTACTGGGACCTACCACGTCTCCAAATGTCTGGTAGGCCATTTCTCTTTGCCCCAGGTCGGCATACAACTGTCCCAGCAGGTATTTCATCCGGCTGCGCTGGAACTTGTTCTTTTCGGCTTTGATCGCCGTTTTCAGATAAGGAATCGCTTCCTGGTATTGTTTTTGTTTGACCAGAAAATCGGCATATACCGATGAAAACCAGTCACTTTCTTTTTTAGGCAGGTATTCGTTGTTAACTTTTGTAAGGAGATCTTCTGCCTCGTAGTACCATCCCATTTCCGAATAGCAACGCGCCTGCCAGATCTTAGCCGGAGCAACGATTTCGGGTTGGCTCTTGTATAAGCGTGAGATATAAGAAAAGGTACTGGCAGCAACCAGAAAATCACCGTTGTAAAATTGTGATTTGGCCATCAACATCCATGCATTGTGGAGGAATGGGTTGTATTCCGTCCGGCTCATGAACTCCTGGTACTTCGGATCGTTACGTTTCCCGGCTTCTTTTTCCGGTTTGGTTTGGATGGAGTGGGTTTTTATTGCCTTCACTGATTTCTCGATCGGTCTGTCAAACGGTCCCCCGGGAACTTCCTTGTCTTTGGGCAGCGAACTGACCGGATACATCAGAATCATGTCGGAATAATTTTCCTTGTAACTCTGCTGTTGGGTTTTCATGGCCTCATTGAATGCCTGTTCACCGTTGAAATAAACATTGTACCGGGTATTAAACGAATGGTACCACCTCGTTCCGCTGGTATTCTTGGTAGAAGTACACGAAACCAGCAGGACGATAAAAACCAGAATAAGAGATACAGTCGTACGTTTTTTCAACATATATTTTCCGGCCACTCGAAAGCATAAAAAACGCAAGAGGCCGAAAAAATAGCTTCTTGGCGAATTTATTTCTTTGTGTTTAGCATTATTTAAACAAAATTACAGGCGTTTTATTGTCTTTTGCCGAAGAAATATACCGGATTTGCAAATCAGAAAAAGAATTACCTGTACAAATATGATCGCTGCCCCTGAAGGCACATTGAGATAGTACGACAGGAAGAGCCCGGCAAAGCATCCCGCTATTCCCCACAGGACAGAAAAAATAATGATGTTTTTAAATCGGGAAGTAAACAGATTAGCCGTCATTTGAGGAATCGTAAGCAGTGATAACAATAGCATAATGCCGATCAGACGGATGGATGATACGATAGTGACAGCGATAGCCAGCATCATCAGGTGTTCGATCAATGAGACTTTCAATCCTTTGGTCTGAGCAAATTCCCGGTCGAAAGCCGTGTAAAGGATGGGTTTGAAGAACAGGGAAAAAGCCAGGATCATCAGGAAGGCCAGGATTCCGGCCATCCACAGGTCGACAGCCGTTATAGTAAGTATATTTCCGAAAAGATAAGCCGAAATATTGGGGGCATAGCCCGGAGTCAGGAAAATGCAGATTACTCCCCAAGCCATTCCCAGCGACCAGAAAGCAGCTATGGCCGAGTCTTCGCGGATGCCTTGTTTTTTGGAAAGCCATTCGACTCCAAAAGCCGAAGCAACGGAAAAAACCGTTGCAGACAGGATCGGGTTGATCCCCAGGTAAAACCCCAATCCCAGTCCGCCGAAGGAAGCGTGGGTGATCCCTCCGCTGATGAATACAAGCCGGCGGGCAACGATATAACTTCCCACAATTCCGCAGGCGATGCAGGTGAACAGGCTGCCCCAAAGAGCATGCTGGAAAAAGGTATAATGTAAAACATCCATACTATAATGATGAAAATGATCTGGGAATAAAAAGTAAAAGTAATAAAAAAAGAAATAAGGAGTTAAAAAAGATTTTGTTTTTAATAATTAAAAGTGAAAATATCCAGTTGGATTTTTGATCAAAAATCTTCTGAAAACTGCCTATAATTCAATGATTGTAAATAAAAAAATTGTGATCGAAAATTCATTTTGAAAAATACAAATAATATATATTTTCAAAAATCAAAAAACAATCACTCAAGTATGGTCTTATTTTTGTATATTAAAATTGTAATTAAATTGATAAATGCTTACGAGATAAAATACTATGATTTGTGAGTATAAATAAATAGTTGTACTTTTGTCGGAACTTATTGACCACGGACTAAGTGGTTTTACATAAACATAATAATATAATAATTTCATAATACTGAAAGGTATTATGTCAATGAAATATCTATGAAAGGTAATAAAAAAAACAGTTGTCTTTTTTTTAGTCAGCTCTTCTACGCTCTCTTTGCTCCCTTTTTGTTTTTCCGTTAATTCAAGCCGCATTCTTGTGGCGGAAGGAATGGTATTTTTAATTGACAAAGCGTTATTTGTACACAATATGAAATAGTTTAAAATTAATCAATGAATAATATATCTCGGTACATATTCCATAATCTTGTAGTCGGTACTTATGCTGTAACTACTTATGAAAGGAGCGGTATGGCCCTTGGTGGCAACAAAATTTAAATAAATTCGATATAATCATTTT
This sequence comes from Bacteroidales bacterium, assembly GCA_031553885.1. Taxonomy (GTDB): domain Bacteria; phylum Bacteroidota; class Bacteroidia; order Bacteroidales; family Azobacteroidaceae; genus JAVBKV01. Next base: position 35,950 of record JAVBKV010000018.1, on the reverse strand, counting down.
TTATATATAACATGAGACATGTTAATTTCTGTTCAATCATGAAAAGAAGAGTATACACAAAACTATCAGCACATACATTAAGAAGGTCTTTGATTTTCTTTCTGCTTGCAATGGGATTCACTTCCCTTCATGCACAAACCTATACCGTTGGTACTGGAGGCGATTTTACTACATTATCGGGGGCTGTGTCGTCAGCAACTGTTACGGCAGGTTCGACATTGGAACTATTAGAAGGCCAAAGCTGTAACAATATTACCATTTCAAAGAACCTGACTATCCGTAAATCATCGTCTGTAACAGGGAATATAACGCTTAATTATTCAGGTACAGTCCGCCATTTTACTGTATCGGCAAATACATCGGTAACCTTTGAAAATTTAATAGTTCAAGGGCCTAATGTTGTTGCTGGCGGTGCAACTACAGGAGGCGGAATCGTGTCATCGGGAGCCGGCAGTACTCTTACTCTTACTAATTGCAAAATAACAGGTTGTCGGGTAAGTGGCACCGGGGGAGCTATCGGTTTTACGGTCGCCTCGCAAACGGTAATACTAAACAACACAGAGATAACTAACTGTTCTGCAAGCTTAACCGGTGGAGCTATCCACTGTGCGGGAGCTTTGACTTTAAATAATGTAACCCTATCGGATAACAAAGCCGGCTGGACCGGAACACAGTACAATGGAAATAATAATCACGGTGGTGGAATTTATGCTACTTCCAATTTAACCTTGCAGGGTGTAATCGAAATCAGCAATAATGGCACAAATAGTTCGGGAGGAGGTATTTATAAAGCTACGGTTACGGCACCTTTTGATGTAAGCGGGCTTACTGTTTTAAAAGTCAACAACAACTCGGTAAATACACTTTCCGGAGGAGGAATATATACGGCCACCGACCTCGATTTTTCTACTGCTACTCATTTAACTACCGTAGAAATTAAAAATAACTCAGCGGTTACAACTGGTGGAGGTATTTATGCCGGAGGCGCTTTAATTCTTACAAAATCAACTATCTCCGGTAATACCGCAGTGCAAAATGGCGGGGGTATTTATGCCAACTCCGGTTTAACTTTGCAAGGTGCAGTAGATATCAGTAACAACGGCGCCAATGGCTCGGGAGGAGGTATTTATAAAGCTACGGTTACGGCACCTTTTGATGTAAGTGGGCTTACTTCTTTAAAAGTGAATAACAATGTGGCAAGAGGTACTACCGGAGGTGGAATATATACAGCGACAAATCTTGATTTTACTACTGCTGCCAATTTATCTTCGGTGGAAATCAATCATAATGAAGCTAAAACAAGTGGAGGAGGGATTTATGCCAATGTTTTGTTAGGATTGAAAAATACCACTGTATCGGGCAATAAAGCCGGATATGATGGTACTGATTTTGTTTCGGGAAACAATCTCGGTGGTGGTGTTTATGCTAACGGTAGCCTTATTTTAGCCGGTAGTGTAACTGTAAACAATAACACCGCCGGGAATTCCGGAGGAGGAATTTATAAAAGTTCTACAGGAAACACATCGATTACTACACCCGCTCTGACATCTCTTACTGTTGATGGCAATGAGGCGAAAGGGTTATATACCACAGGTTCTGCCAATGGTTTGGGGGGAGGTATCTATTTCGCTTCAGCTGTTGCTTTGGACCTGGCAAATGCTACTACAAGTATAAGCAATAACACGGCCAGAGTTTCTGGCGGCGGTATTTATACTACAGGAACGTTGACTTTGAAAGATGCCACGATCTCCAACAATACTGCCAAAACAGGAATCGGCGGCGGTATTTATACAAACAATACCATACTGGCAAACAATGTAAAAATAAACGGCAATAAGGCTGCACTGCAAGGCGGAGGTATTTATCTTATTACACAAGGATTGACTATTTATAATTCTGAGATTTCAGGTAATATAGCAGGTCAACAAGGTGGAGGTATTTATACCGGTACAGTTCATCAAAATAACTATGTTAACGGTTTTAACCTGACTCTGTCGGATAACAAAGCCGGATGGGATTTTGAAAATGACGCTTACACTTCTACTCCTTACGATGGTGGAGGAATTTTTGCTACGGGGCCTCTCTCTTTCAATGATGCCTTGACCATTACAGACAATAGAGCCTCGGGAAACGGCGGAGGAATATGCAAAAGTACAGGTTTTGTAGGGCTTGATGTGGCTGAGGTTAAGATACTTACTCTTACCGGAAATCAATCGATAACAGGTAATGGAGGAGGAATATACAGTACTTTTGAAATGTTATTTACCAAACAGGAAGAGGGTACGGAAACCCGGGCCGTCATTTCGGGTAACAAAGCCGGAGGTTCAGGAGGCGCCATATATGCGACCAAAGATTTATACTTTACCTTCATAAACGATTGGTCGGGTACAATCATCTCTGACAACAATGCAGAACAAAACGGTGGTGCTGTTTATATGAATGGAGGGCTGTTTACGCTTAGCAAAGCGACTGTATCAGGGAATAAATCCATCACTGGTTCGGGAGGAGCTTTTTATATGGGAGGATCGAAAGTAATGACCATCCTGAAAAGCACATTTACCAATAATAATTCGGGAAATCTTGGAGGAGCAATCCTCTCTATGTCATCCAACACATCACAAGAAATAGCAAACTGTACTTTTTCCGGAAACAGAGCAACAAATAATGGTGGTGCTATTGCTTTTAGCGCAGGTGGAGCCTCTGTTTATTATTGCACTTTTAATGGAAACAACACAACCAGTAACAGTTCAAATGCCATTTACTGGAGTGCCGGAACGCTGAATCTGAATGGGAATATTATATATGGTAACGGAACCGGTGCCGATTCTGAAATATACCGCGCAGCCGGTACGTTAACGGCAGATTATAATATCGTTCGGGAACAAACACTTGACGGAGCAACCAATATCCCTCCTGTTGAAGCTGGCAAAGGTGCAACTATATTTGATTCCGTTGATTCCGGTAATCCGGATCTGGCTTTATTGGCGAACAATGGGGGGCATACCCAAACCATTCTGATCAAAGAAGGTGGATTGGCAAACGCACAGATTCCAATGGCAGAATCCATGTCTTTCGGCGGAAACAGTTCTACCGATCAACGGGACATAAACCGTCTGACTGCCAATATGATGGACATTGGTTCGGTGCAAATAACACAAGGTAGTGCTTGTCAAAATAGAATCGATACCACTCCCATTGTTTGGTATGTCGATTGGAATACTTCCACTCCGGGCGATGGAATGGGTAATAGTGCACAACCGGCAACCAGCTTGACTTCTGTTTTAAATAATCCGTGTCTGATGACCGGAGACATCATTAAGATAACATCCGGTACTTATTATTCGACTAACACGGATCCGAATAATACATTTATGTTAAAAAAAGGAGTATATGTATTAGGTGGTTATACTTCTGATTTTAGCGAAGCAACCCGCGATTTCAAAAATCATCCTACCTATCTGGATGGAAATTTAAAAAGTTACCACGTGGTTTCTTTGTTTACCGGTGCGGACGAACCATCCCAGATAGACGGTATTGTCATTCAGAACGGTAAAGCCTTAGGCGCTTCCACTTCGCAGACCTATGGTGGTGGAATTTATCTCTATACCGGAAAATTATTGCTTTCCAATTCGATTATTAAAAATAATGTATCTTCGGAAAGAGGAGGGGGGATTTATGTCGCGCCCAACGGTGCCGCATTGACTGTGCGTGATGCGTCATTTACAGGAAACAAATCGGGCTATAACGGGACAGCCATTGTAGCAGTGTCAGGAACCGGTTCACCTTCTGCTGCCGAGTTAATGAAAAGCTCTGGTGGGGCTATTTGCGCCGAGGGAAATTTAGAATTACAAGGCAGTTTGTCTTTTGATATGAATGAATCCGGCGGTAATGGAGGTAGTATTCTGAAAGGTGTTCAAAATGAGTTTATTGCCTCACAGCTGGAAGATTTGACGATTACCAACAGTACAGCTCATGTTACCGATACTGACGGAAGTTGGGGTGGCGGTGGAATATACACCATGATCAATCTGGATTTATATTCTGTAAAAAAATTAAAGGTACATAACAGCATTGCCAAATCAGGACAAGGAGGAGGAATTTTTACCAATAACAAAACAATAGGACGCTTGATTTTACGAGTAAACAATGGTGATTTTTATAATTGCAGGGCGCAAGGCTCCGTTGGAGATGGAGGTGCCATTGAGTCTTATGGTTCAACCTCTTCGTTGGTGATATTAAAAAACAGCTCCTTTGACAATTGTTATTGTACCCGTTATGGAGGAGCATTGGGTATTGGAAATGTGCTTAAACTGGAAGGAACTGTCAGGATAAATAACTCAACTGCTGGTACTAACGGCGGAGGAATAACACATTGGGCAGGCCCTAAAGGGTTTCCGGAATTTGATGAATTTGATGTTCAACAATGTGATACTTTAATAGTTACTAACTGTAAAACAACAGGTACAAGTGGTACTATTGGCGGTGCGGGTATTTGGATTCAACAATCCAATGTAGATTTTAGTCCTGTAAAATACTTACTCATCGAAGGTAATAGCTGTGCCGTTGAGGGAGGCGGTATAAAATTAGCCGGTGCAGCCTATAAATTAACACTTGGAAATGCAATTATAAGAGGAAATAAATCCGGAACAACAAACGGAACTACTTTCACAGCTAAACAAGGTGGTGGAATATATACAGGCGGAGCAATAGAAATAAAACCGGATAAGAAAACCATTATTGATGGAAATATATCGGGTAGCGACGGTGGTGGTATTTATTGTGGCACTACATTTACCGCGGATCAGGCAGATACACTTATTGTCAGTAATAACGAGTCCGGAAGAGCCGGTGCCGGTAGTGGTGCCGGTATCTATGCGAAAACTACTTCTATTATTGCCAATGGAACTTTTACTGCAAATAAGGCTAAAACAAACGGGGGAGGTATTTATGCCGCTTCTGAATTTACAAGTATAAATTGTACTTTTGATCAAAATACGGCTACTGCAGGTGCCGGTATTTATTCGGCTTCCACGCTTACCGTAAAAAACTCTGCTTTCGACCGGAATACGGCTACTACAGGCGCTGGTATCTATGCTTCAGGGAAATTTACCAGAAAGATTTCCAACTCCACTTTCAGTGAAAATACGGCGTCAGGCAATGGCGGTGGCGGAGCTGTTTATTCCAATACAGCCGACGATATAGTGCAGGTAGCCTTGTCTACATTTACCGGTAATACCTCAAAAGACAATATAGCATCCGCATTTTATTTTAACAATTCAACCGGAAAAACATTAAGCGGAAATATTATTTATGGTAATGGAACAGGTACCACTGCGACAGCCGAAATGAATTTTGCACCTGCTACTGCAACCTACAATATTATCCGTAACCTGGATCTGGGAGGAACCAACAAAGTGCTGGGAGATGGTCAACTATTGACTGTTTTCGAGACAGGTACGCTTGCCGACAATGGAGGGAGGACTTTCACTATCATGCCCAAAAAAGGAGGCCCGGCACATAACTACATCCCTAAAACGGTTGTCGATGCATGGACTGCTTTTGATGCGCTTGGCACAGACCAACGAGGAGTAAGCCGCCCGGTAGGTTGTAATGAAGAGGTTGGTGCTGTAGAAATAAACAACGAAGACATACCGGTTATTATATTTACAATTCCCGAAGTCTGTCTGAACACGGAAATGAATCTTAAAAGCTTGATAACATCGGCAACAAATGTCAGGGATACACTCTTTTATAGTGATGCCGCTTATAAAAACCCAATAACTCAACCCAAGGCTTATATTGCTACTCAAAGTCCTGTTTATGTGCGTTTCAACACAACATCCAATTGTGTGAAAGATACGATTATGGAGCTTACTATCAATCCGATACCGGCTATTCCTGTTGTTTCCAATTCAGCCTTATGTTATACTGCAGATAAGGTCAGTGACTTATTCGGAAAAGTGACGATTACAATTCCGACAGGAAACACACTCAACTGCTACGATGCCGCGGATAGCCAGACTCCATTAGCTCTCGAAACAAAATTAGTTAATAATACAACCTACTGGCTCTCACAACTAAGTGATAAAGGATGTGAAAGCCCGAGATTATCTGTGTTGGTGACTGTTCAACAAAAACCATCCGTGAGTATTACACCGGATGAATACTTTTTGTGTGATGGTAATGCTTTTATCCTTGACACTGAAATTGAAAATGTAACCATTCCTATTCCATGGTACCAGTGGGAAGTTTTCAATCCGGTCAGCAGTAAGTTCGAACCGGCTAAAATGGAAGAATTTTACCCCGGTGTTACGGTTATGAACGTACAAAGTGTAGAACAATCCAAGTTTACTCCTGTGGAGACAAGTTATGATAGTGAAGGAAAAGTATTAATCCGTTTGAATGTAAATACAGGAGCTTGTGGATATACCACGTCTAATACTCTTGAACTACACAGAAATACAGCTGCTCCGGTAGCCGAAATCAGCATTGTGGATGAGCCGGAAGGGTTACAGTCCACTTGCACGGAAACTTCATATACGCTGAAAATTAAAGATACCGGGAAGGGCGGTTTGAATGATATTGCCGTAACCTTGTCGGATTGGAAATATACGGATCTGAGCATTATTGGTGCTGAATATCAACCTTTAGGAACTTCTTCATGGGAAAATTTACAGATTGATAAGTCCGGACTGGATTATACCTGTTATGTTCCCGGTTCTGTCAAACTGCATGAAAATGAGGTTTTAGTACGCTTTACCGTAAAGCCGGAATGTGGTTTTTATGCCGGTTCTGACCTGCTGTTCACAGTGAATGCTTTCGATGCCTGCCACAAGGTAAAAATAGAAACAGATAGTGTTGTATCCAAAAAATTTCACCTGGACTTCGGGCAGCAAGATCCTATTAAATACGAATTGGAGAGCCATCTGGATAAAACCGTTATCAGTAGCTCCACATCAGGTGATCCGCAACGGGTGAAATGGACCGTGGATTATTATAAAATAGTAGAAGGAACTCCCGATTTATCAGTTGATTCCATTTATTTCCGGATACCCTACGGTATGTATTTAGATGAAACTTCCTTTGAAAACATAAAGCAAACTACAGACTTTTCGAAGGTACGAAAAGATAAGGATTCTGAAGATGGAGGAAAAGAATACGTGATGCCTTTGTCAACTAGTATTATCAGTGGAAATGAAGTAAGTTTCTCTTTTGAGTTTACTGTTACCTCAGAAGCTCTTTGCGGAGTCGATCAATTGTACATGGAAATCGTTCGTCAGGGAAAATTCGAATGTGGAGGAGAAATCTGTGATATCTTTGAATCCTTGGCTCAGAGTTATCCGAAAATTACGGTAGAATGGTTCCAATTGAAATTTCTCCCTAATGCAAGTACTACCGGTCGTGTGACAAATGGTAATTGGACGGGAAGCTTCAATATTAAGACAATGACATCCATCCCGGCTGGTATTCAGGCTCCGTTTGATTTTTATGCAGATGTGATCGGCAATGGACAAAAGGATGCAGACGAAAATACAAAATTAGTTGAAACGATTAAATTTACCATACCATCTACTATTCCTGCAAACCAACTATTACCGGTCAATATTACAACACCAATACCTGTACCGATGGATGCCAATTCAAGACCGTTGGAAATCTTAGGTTACATTCCGGTGGAAGCCTTAGTGTGCGAAGCTCTTACAATTCCTATTGTTCCTTTGTCGGGAAGAGAAGAAGTATGTCAGGGTGATACTGTTGTATACAGGACTGCTAAAGGAATGGAGCAAACTACATTCAAAGTTACACCCGATGCTGTTTCCGGAGCCACTCCATTACGGATTTCGGCAGAAAGGGATGATACGGACTGGACGTCTGATGAGGACAAATCAGTAGCAAAATTAGTGATCCGAAGTGGTAGAGACTTCGATATAGAAGCACAGTATCGGGTTGGTGAGGATGAGTTATTGATAAATATGACCGCTATGAAAGTAAAGGCTACAGCCAAATCCATTGTGAAGTTGATCGATGCTGCCGATACTACCATTTGTAATGGTTCGCCGGTAGAGTTACGCCATTTTGTTTCTGACTCCAATAACGCGAATCCGGACACCTGGCTTTTTTACGAAAAGAACACAGACGGAACCTATACACTAATTGATAAGGTCCCAAGCGGGGAGCTTTTTATAGTAACACCCGGAAAGACTACAACATATGGTATTTCGTCTTCTTGTGAGAATGGATGCGAATCCAATAAGGTTGACTTTACCGTCATAGTGAATGAAATGCCGGTGGACGGATACATTATAGGTAAGGATAATGTATGCGCAGGTACTACCGAAACCTATTCAGTGAGCAATGAGGATAACGGCTTAACATACGTATGGTCTGTAACCGGAGCCTCCAATTTTATTGTGGGAAGTTTTGCATATACGGGGCCTAGAGCTACAGTAATGTGGAGAGAATCCGGCGAATTAAAAGTAGTATACAGTACAAGTCAGGGATGTTCAGCTGAAAAATCGTTGGAAGTTACTATCAAAGAAAAGCCAGTAATAAGCAGTGTGTCTGTATCGGAAGATGTCTGTTCCCCCAGTTCAACAATAACATTTATGGTAGAGAATGAGGATTGGAATGATACCTGGAGTTGTTTTGTGGATGGTGAACTTATTCCTTTCAACAGCCTTGTAATTCAATCCAATGAGGTGAGTTTTACTTTGACAGAGACGGTAAGCGGAACTCATACGCATGATTTGACTGTAAAAAATGGAGGTGGATGCGAGTCCGATCCAGTCGAGTTCTATACAATTTCTTATCCTGCGAAAAGTGAGTGGACAGCAGAAGGTGAGCCTGGCAACTGGAATGATCCTGACAACTGGGACAATGGTGTTCCCGGGGAATGTACCGATGTTGTTATACCGGGAGGTAAAGATCATTACCCTATACTGACTGAAGAACCCAAAGCTACATGCAAAACTATCGAATTTGGTTTTGGCGGCGAAGTGGCACGTACTGATCTCTTAACATACGATGAGGCAAAAGTTCACCTGAATGTGAATGCATTCCAATGGTATAGCTTATCGGCTCCGCTTCGCGATATGTATTCGGGAGATTATATGTTCGAGCGGGCTAATCCGATAACCGAGATGAAGTTATACAATACAACGAGTCCGCAGACAGGCGCTCCTTTTATTGACTGGACCCAGTCATTCAATAATACGAATATAAGATTAAATGCGGGAGAGGGTTACAGTACGCGGGTAGGAAAAGTTTATTACGAAACAGTCACTGATGCCGGAGCTGTTGCAAGTACAAGAAAAACAATAACGAACGCACCACCCTGGGTATTTCCTCAAACCAAAATGGTATTCAATTTTTATGATGATGTAACCAAAAAACTTCTTACAAAAACGGAAGAAATTCTGGTAGGAGGACGTGACAATGGAAGTCGTTTTATTTACGAAGGAACAATGAACGACGATAGATTAGTGGAGGTCCCTTCCAAAAGAACGTTCGGAGGACAAAACATCGTGGTAGGAAATCCGTTGATGTCACATATTGATTTCGAAAAATTCTATGATGAAAATAAAGATATCATTGCACCAACGTTTAAGCTACTGGCAAATGGAGTTGATTTTCCAACTTATTCGGGTACATTAGACGAAAATAATGGAAAGATCATAGGCTATACATCGACCGGAGGGCTTGAAGCAAAGTCTATTGCTCCGATGCAAGCCTTTATTGTAACAACGAAAGAGGGCTATAACGGAACTCCTGCCACACTGAAAATTACCAAGGAAATGAGTGTGACAGCTCCTCAATTAAACCTTCGATCCGGCATAAATAGTCCTGGTGTACTCTGTATAACAGCAAGCTATGACACCTATAACTCACAAGCAGTTGTTGTCGTTTCTGAAAAAGCAAAAAATGGCTTTGACCTGACAGAAGATACACGCAGAATGTTGATACAAGGTGCAACTTCAGCTCCAAGCATTTTTACAATTACAGACGATATGTATCTGGATATTAATAGAATGAATAAACTTCCCGAATCACTGCCTATCGGAATATCCACGACAACCAAAGGAATTACCGAGATTTATATGGAGGGCTTTGATACATTTGACGCTTCGGGAGCATTTTCTTTCTTAGATACAAAAATGGGTACTATCCCTATCAGCAATAATGAGTTCAGGTACAGTTTTAATAATACAGAAGGTAATCAAATCGGACGGTTTTATCTGCTGTATTCTCCGCAGACCCCGACTTCAATAGAGGAAGAGTCATCAGAAGCAGTACAAATATTTATTCTGAACAAAGATATACATGTCATATCAACCAATGGTAATAGCATCGAAGATGTGGTCATCTATGATATAACAGGTCATGTATTGTTCCGTCAGAGTCATACCAGGAATAACCATGTTATTATTCCTACAGCAAGATTGGGTTCTTTCGTAATTATTAAGGCAAGTACTTTAAAAACATCAAAAACGTCAAAATTAGATTTGCGGTGAAAAAATATAAGAAATATACATACACAAACATTAAGCATAGAGAGTAAATGATTAAAAAAAACGGATGGATCGGATTCCTTCTGGTCTTTGTGTTTCTGCAACTATCTTTATATGCACAGGAGAGCTTGAGTTCTTATCCCGTGTATAATATCCCATCAGTATCAGATCAGGGTCTGGTAGAGGATGTGACTGTGGAGTTGCCTTCGGAAGGAGTTTTGGAGGGATTGTTGATGAAAAAATTGAGAAAATCATCTTCATCATCGGAGTTGGGCATACCAAAAAAAGAAAGTAATTCGTATTTACCTGCCTGTTCAGGTCGAGAGAAACCTGTTTATGGGAATTTTTCATCGGGAGGCGGAGGATTTAAAGGAGCGACCGGAAGGTCGGGGGTATCTTCTTCTGGTCATTCACAGCCTGCTCAGTGTGGATCTCTTTCTTCTCCCATGTTGAGTTCCTCTGGTGGATCGATGTTAAGGTCCTCAGATTTCGATTTTTGTCCTAACTGTGGTAGTGAACCGCTAATACGGGATGAAAATGGAGATTGTTCAGTGTGTGGCTATCATATTGGTATAGGAACAGAAGTCCCTATAGGCGACGGTTTATGGGTACTATTCGTAATCAGTTGTTTTTATTTTTGCTACAAAAAATACCGTAGAAAAAATGTATGAACCAATAAATAATGTAAATCGGAATCCATTATAATTCATTTTTAGATATAGAACCCCATTTTTTTCAAATCTTCCCAATACCGGGGATAAGACTTGGAAACAACGCCAGGTTCTGCTATCCTGATTTTTCCCAGAACCAGTGCTGCCGGAGCAAAGGCCATCGCCATGCGGTGATCCTCATAAGTAGCGATAAGCGGATCTGCCTCAGGCTGGCAGCGCTCTCCCTGCCATTCGAGGATACTGTCGGACTCGTCTTTAATGATGTACCCGAGTTTCCGCATTTCGTTTTGTAATGCCGATATCCGGTCGGTTTCCTTGATACGCAGGCTTTGTAAGCCGGTAAAACGGAACGGAATGTTTAACAATGCGCAGGTTACAACCAGGGTCTGGGCCAGGTCCGGTTCGTTAATGAAATCGTATACCAGGCGTTTGGTTGACAGATCTCCTTTTTTCAGCACAACACCCTTGTCCGTAAATTCGGTAGTGATACCCAATTGCTCAAACAGGAGGGCAACCCTGGAGTCGCCTTGTGTACTGTCCTTATAAAGTCCGGTCAGCTCAATGGCCGGTTCATTATTGGACAAGGCTGTCATTTCATACCAGTAAGAAGCCGCCGACCAGTCGCTTTCTACCTGGTAAAGAGCAGGAATATACTGTTGAGGGACGATACTGATAGTTGAATCCTGCCAGACCACATCTACCCCGAACGTTTTCATCAGCTGCATGGTCATCCGGATGTAGGGCTGGGAAATGATTTCTCCTTTTAATTCCAGTTGCAAGCCTTCCGATAAAACCGGAGCAATCATCATTAGGGCTGAAATGTATTGGGAGCTGACATTGCCTTCCAGGCAGATTTGGCCTCCCCGGAGTTTTTTTCCATGGATGCGTAAAGGCGGGAAGCCCTCCTTTTCCGTGTATTCGATTTCGGCTCCCAGTTGGCGTAACGCTTCGACCAGTATGCGTATAGGCCTGTTTTTCATGCGTTCGGTCCCGGTAATCGTCCAGATTCCTTCCAGTTGGGAGAGGTAAGCCGTGAGGAAACGCATGGAAGTTCCGGCCGCTCCGATATCGAAATTATTTCCTTTCGAAGCAAAAGCTTCCAGCATAACCCGGGTGTCATCGCAGTCTGATACATTCTTTACCGGATAAGGACTGTTACTCAGGGCATTCAGTATCAGAGCCCGGTTACTGATACTTTTGGACGTCGGAAGATGAATAATTCCTCCGATTGCTCCTGAAGATTGAATGATTTGTTCCATATCTGTATTATTCAACCAAATAGGAAGTTGCCTGTCCGCTGATCTGCAGTAGGGATATTTCGCACAATTTGGTATTGTATTGCGCCAGCAACAAGCGTTCTTCCGCTTCCAACAAGCTGTTTTGAGCTTCCCTCAGCTCAATTCCGGAAAGGTCACCCAATTTGTAGCGTTCAATGGCAATATCGTAATTTTCTTTAGCTGTTTCCAGGTTTTCTTTTTCCAGGTTGCTCAACTCCAGGTTGTTTTGATAAGCCATCCATAAATTGGAAAGGTCCGCTTTCAATGCCAGTTGCAATTGTTCGACCTGAAGTTCTCGATTCTGAACCTGCAACCGGGCATTTTTCTGTTCCCGTTTCCGGTTCATACCGTCAAAAATAGTGAATCCCAGGGTAAAACCATAATTGAGTCCCATCGTTTCCTGTTGCTTGTAAGATCCTGTTTCGTACTTGTTTTGAGTATAACCATAACCGGCATTGAATTTCAGGTAGGGAAAATTCCGGCTTCTGATTGCCTTATAATCCAATTCGCTGATTGTTTTATTTTTTTCGGATAATAATAAATGAGCGTTGGCCTGTAACATTTTTTCCCAAAGGACATTTTCTTCCAGCAACGAGTTGGGATTGATAATGGAATCGCTGACAACTAACCGTTGAGAGATATTGTCCACAGCCATCAATTCATTTAGCGTGATTCCCGAAGTATACAACACTTCAAACTGTTTGATCAGGTTTGAGCTGTCGGCATTAAAATCTACCCGGGCTTGTTGGAGGTCAAGGCGAGACATAGATCCTATATTATACCGGGCTTCTACGATTCGTAGCCGTTCTTTGGACAGGGATACTGCGTATTTCAAATTGGCCAGCCGGATGTTCTGCCGGACGTAATTGTAATATTCTGCTGTCAGTTCGGCAATAAAATCCTCGATGGTCAGGCGGGTAGTGAGTTCTCCCATTCGCTTCAATTCCTTCAGTTTGCTGTAAGTCGATTGAATTTTCAATCCGTCAAACAGGGTCCAGCTCATATCGATTCCTGCATCGAGGGTTTGATTGTGGATGCCCGTATTTTTATTGGTGCTTCCATCGGTCAGTTTCTGCTCGGTATTGTTCAGTGTACCTGAGTATCCGGAATTGAAATCCAGGGTTGGCAGGTACCCTGCATTTCCTGCCGTAGCGTTATTTTCTGCTATTTTCTGTTCGTTGCGGATGATCCGAATTTCGTAGTTGCGTTCCAATCCGGTTTCCAGGCAACGTTTCAGGTCATAGATACCCTGACCGTTCATCGTTAACGGCAGCATTCCCAGAAGAACCAAACAGCCAATCATTCTTTTCATTATCTTCATTTTTTTTCTTCCTTTTTTATCCTGTTGGTTGAAACATACGTATAAACAGCCGGAACGATAAACATGGTCAGGAAAGTGGAAATGATCATTCCTCCGATGACTGAAACACCCATGGCAACCCGTCCGTTGGCACCTTCAGCTGAGGCAAAAGCCAGGGGAAGAGCCCCGAGAACAGTGGCGAAACTGGTCATAAGAATCGGGCGCAACCGTTGTATAGATGCTCCCCGGATGGCTTCCATTTTATCCTCTCCTCCTTCCTGGCGCTGATTGGCAAACTCTACGATCAGGATACCGTTTTTGGCTACCAGTCCAATCAGCATGATGATACCGATCTGACTGAAGATATTCATGGTAATTCCTCCGAAATGCATGAAAATCAAGGCTCCGGCAATAGCTAAAGGAACCGTCAGCATGATGACAAACGGGTCTTTGAAACTTTCGAACTGAGCGGCAAGAATCAAAAAGATCAATACCAATGCCAAGCCGAAAGCAAACATCAGGCTGGACGAGCTTTCCCTGAATTCCTTGGATTCTCCGGTCAGTGCAGTACGGAACGTTTCGTCTAATGTTTCTTTGGCAATCCGGTCCATTTCCTCCAGACCTTCTCCGATCGTAACTCCTTTCGCCAGTCCGGAAGAAATCGTTGCCGATTTGAACCGGTTGTAACGGTACAGTTGGGGGGGAGCAACGCTTTCCATCAGGTCGACCAGGTTATCCAACTGGATCATTTGACCCTGCCTGTTTTTAACATAAATCGATTTCAGGCTCAGCGGTGTATTACGTTGTTGCCGGTTGATTTCGGCCAGAATCTGATATTGTTTTCCGTTCATGTAGAAATAACCCATACGCTGTCCGCTGAGTGCATATTGAAGCGTTTGTCCGATATCCCGGGTGCTGACACCCAGCAGTGTGGCTTTGTCCCGGTTGATTTCCACCCGGGTTTCCGGCTTGGTAAACTTCAGGTTGACGTCAGCCATCTGGAACTTGGGACTCTCCGAGACCTTGTTCATAAACGTAGGAATAAACTCCTGCAATTTAGCTAAGCTGGGGGCCTGCAACACATATTGGATGGGCATTCCTCCCCGTCGTCCGCCGAAAGTGGATTGTTGCTGAACGAAAGCCCGGGCTTCGGTTTGTGTACGGACTGCCGACGAAAGTTCGTCGGCAATTTCCATCTGGCTACGTTTACGGTCCTTGATATCGGTCAGCATCATGCGGACAAAAGAGTTCCCGGGACGTATCATGGTTACATTGGCTTCCTTTTCCGGTGTGACAGAATCTGCAATAGCCGATATTTTATCTGTATAATCACGAATAAATTCGTATGTAGAGCCCTCAGGACTCCGGGTGCTGATTGTAATCTGGGAGCGATCTTCCAACGGAGCCATTTCCGAAGGAATCTTGGTCCACAGGTATCCGATAAGGAAAAGGGTGACTGCAAAAATCGGCCAGGTAATCCAACGGTGGTTGAGGAAGTAGTTTAATCCCTGGCTGTAATAATGATTCATCCCTTCGAAGAAAGGTTCTGTTTTCCGGTAAAACCAACCTTGTTTTTCCCTTCTTTTCAATAACTTGGTCGATAACATGGGAGTGAACGTCAACGCGACAAAAGCTGAAATCAACACGGCGCCGGATATCACGATACTGAATTCCCGGAACAAGCGGCCCGTCATTCCCTCCAGGAAAACGATCGGGAAGAAGACCGCAACCAGGGTGATGGTGGTGGATACGATGGCAAAGAAAATTTCTTTTGACCCTTCGATTCCGGCTTCTCTCGGATTCATTCCGCGTTCGATACGAACGTAAATGTTTTCGGCCATAACGATGGCGTCGTCAACCACCAATCCTACCGAAAGCACGACCGCCAGCATGGAGAGTACATTGATCGAGAACCCCGACAGGTACATGATAAAAAACGCACCGACTAACGATACCGGAATAACGACACAGGGAACCAGGGTAACCCGCCAGTCGCGAAGGAACAAAAAGATGATGATAACTACCAGGATAAAGGCAATATACACGGTCTCTTCGACTTCCATGATCGAAGTCCGGATGAATTTTGTATTATCGAAAGCAATTCCCAGTTCCACATCTTCAGGTAAGTCCTTTTGCATTTGTCCCAACCGGATATGGACCTCATCCGAAATATCGATCTGATTAGCTCCCGGCTGCGGAATAATAACGACGCCAACCATGGGAACCCCGTTTTTACGCATGATGCTTCGCTGGTCTTCCGGTCCCAGTTCTGCCGTTCCGATGTCCCGGAAACGGATTACATTGTAACCATCTTCCCGGATGATCAGATTATTAAATTCTTCCGGACTTTTCATTAAACCTAAAGTCCGGATTGTTAATTCTACTTTATCTCCTTCAATACTTCCCGAAGTTAATTCCACATTTTCCTTTTCGATTGCCGATCGTACATCGATGGGAGTAACGCTGTAAGCCGCCATTTTCATCGGATCCAGCCACAAACGCATGGAATACCGTTTTTCTCCCCAGATTTCCACAGCGCTGACATTGGGAATCGTCTGTAAACGTTCCTTAACTGTCAGATCGGCAATTTCACTTAGTTCCAGCAAGGAACGTTTGTCGCTTTGCACGGTTAGCTGGATAATGGGTTGGGCGTCTGCGTCGGCTTTGGCCACGGTTGGAGGATCGCAGTCCCTCGGCAGGTAACGTTGTGCCCGGGAAACTTTATCCCGCACGTCGTTGGCTGCCGTTTCCAGGTCTACACTCAATTCAAATTCAACAGTGATACGGCAGGAACCCTGGCTACTGGAACTGGACAGGGAGCGGATTCCCGGAATACCGTTGATGTTTTGTTCCAGAGGCTCAGTAATCTGATTCTCGATAATATCGGCATTTGCTCCCGGATAAGAAACATTCACGGAAATAATCGGATTGTCCACACTCGGGTACTCCCGTACTCCCAGGTAGGTATAACCGATGATACCGAAAATAAAAATAATTAATACGAATACGGTTGCAAGTACCGGGCGCTTTATGCTTAATTCTGATATATTCATGGCTTATTATCAATCTTAACCGGTATTCCGTCTCTTAATTGCATCACTCCTGTGGTAATCAGCGTATCGCCTGCATGTAATCCGCGTGTAACCTGAACCCGCGATTCAGTCCGGAGTCCTTTCGTAATTTCCATTTGTTTGGCTTTTCCTCCGGAATAAATGTAAACGATATCTCTTCCCATTTCCGGAATAATGGCTTCGCTGGGTACGGTTAGGGCCTCATTCATTATGTGATAATTCAATTCAATGGAAACACTTCGTCCGGGTTTCAGAGCTCCGTTCGCGTTCGGATAGATTGCACGGACTTTCAATGTAAGTGTATTGGGGTCTACACTGGATTCCAGGGCATATACCGAAGCATTGTATTTTTCATTGTCTTTGGCGCTCAGCCGGAAAGTCAAAGGAGTTCCGTTTTTGATCAGTCCGGCATATTTTTCATTGACCGAAAATTCGATTTTTAACGGAATAATTTTGGTAAGAGTAGCAACAACCGTTGTCGGAGAAGCGTATGAACCCTCACTGACCAGGCGCAATCCGATTTCTCCGTCGAAGGGAGCCCTCAGTTCGGTTTGAGCGATCCGGGCTTTTACCAGTTCGATGTCAGCATTCAACTTTTCCAGTTCCGTCATCACCTGCTCATAAGCTTCCTTACTGACCGCATCCTTTTCCAACAGAGCTTTCTGGCGATATACCCGATCTTCTGTCAGCGGAATCTGAGCCAACAGTTTTTTCAATTCAGCCTGCAATGGCTTGTCATTGACTTTCGCCAGTAAATCTCCTTTTTTTACAGAAGAACCTTCTTTGAAGAAAATGTCCGTAATTTTTCCGGAAGTTTCAAAAGAAAGACTGACTTCCTCGTCAGGAATCAATTTTCCGGTTTCGTACTTCATTTCTTTCAAAACATCGGACCGGACAATTTCAGCATTGACATTCAGAGTCCGGCCTCCCCTCTCTCCACTTCCCGCTCCCGGTAATGTCATGGACTTAGAGTCTTCTTCTTTTTTTATAAGATTACGTAACGTGGGGTAAAAAGCCATCCCTGCAATAAAGAGAACGATAATAACAAGGAGTGCTATCTTGGTATTTTTATTCATTGAGGTAAAAAAATTAAGAAAATCGGGTTAATAAGATCATACAAAATAAGACAATAATACTTACAATAGAGCGGATATGAGAGTTTAAGTTTAAAAGGAATAACATATTTTATAAAATTTATATTCTTTTTTTGTTTTGATTATGCGTATATTTGCACACTTTACAAGGGGGTGTGCATTTGCCTGGATTTAATAATTGAAGAACAGAATATGAAAACAATTATTGATTTATTTGAAGAAAGCGTCGATCGTTACGCAAACTATACATTTTTGTGGGAAAAGAAAGAAAGTGCTTTCGAGCCGATGACATACGCACAAACCCGTGAGCAGGTTTACCGGTTGGCCGGCGGTTTAAAACAACTGAATATCGGTCCGGGAGATAAAGTAGCTTTATTGTCGGAAGGACGTAACGCCTGGATTATTTCCGAACTGGGCATTTTATATACCGGAGCGGTCAATGTTCCGTTGTCGGTCAAACTGGAAGAGAATAACGACCTGATTTTCCGTTTGAAACATTCTGAGTCTAAATGCATTGTTGTATCCGGATCCCAGTTAAAAAAAGTAAGGAGTATTATCCGTGATCTTCCTTTAATAGAAAAAATCATTATCCTGGATTCTCAAAAAGCCTACGATAGTAAGGAAATTTTTATTGATGATGTCCTGCAAATGGGAGATAGGTACCTGAAAAGCAATCGGGAAGAATTGATCCGGAGAAGCAGGCAGATCCAGGGAAATGACATGGCCAACATCAGCTACACTTCCGGTACGACTGCTGATCCGAAAGGGATTATGCTTTCTCACCGCAATTATACGGCGAATGTGGAACAGGCAATGTCAGTCATTGATGTCAAGCCGGATTGGGGTACCCTGATCATTCTACCCCTGGACCATTGTTTTGCTCATGTTGCCGGTTTTTATACCTTCATGGCTTATGGAGCCAATGTTGCTACTGTTCAGGTCGGACGTACACCATTTGAGTCACTTAAAAATATACCCTTGAATATTAGGGAATTTTCTCCTCATGTGTTGATGAGCGTTCCTGCCATAGCCAAAAATTTCCGGAAAAATGTCGAATCGACGATTCGTTCGAAAGGAAAATTAACAGAGAGCTTATTTAAGCATGCTCTTAAAACAGCCTACGCTTATAATAAAGAAGGATGGAATAAGGGAGGGAAAGGCCAGTCCTGGAACAAGTTTCTCCTGTCGATCTATGATAAAATCCTGTTTTCCAAAGTTCGTGAAGGGTTTGGCGGACGGTTGAAATTTTTTATCGGAGGAGGTGCTTTGCTGGATATCGAATTACAGCGGTTTTTTTATGCGATCGGAATACCTATGCTTCAGGGTTATGGGCTTTCGGAAGCGACTCCGGTGATTTCGGCCAATTCGCTTGAACGTCATAAATTAGGGTCTTCCGGTTTTCTGGTTTGTAACCTGGATTTGAAGATCTGTGATTCCGATGGAAATGAATTGCCTCTGGGAGAAAAAGGGGAAATCGTAGTCAGAGGAGAAAATGTTATGTTGGGATATTGGAAAAATGAAGCAGCTACGAAGGAAGTCATCCGCGACGGTTGGTTGTATACAGGAGATATGGGTTATATGGACGACGACGGGTTCCTGTATGTCCTTGGACGATTTAAGAGCTTACTGATCAGTAGCGATGGAGAAAAATACAGTCCGGAAGGCATTGAGGAAGCCATTGTTGAAAAGACGAAATACCTTGATCAGATGATGCTTCATAACAACCAGGATCCGTATACAATCGGTCTGGTGGTTCCCAATAAAGAACAGCTGAAAAAATACGTACAACGGGTCAAGCCCGGGATTGATTGGAATTCGGAAGAAGCACACGGCCTGGCCCTGCAAAAGATACAAGAGGTCATTAACCGGTATAAGGCCAATGGGGTATATTCGGGACAGTTTCCCGAACGTTGGCTGCCTGCTGCGATCGCAGTCCTTCCCGAAGGATTTACCGAACAAAACCAATTGCTGAATTCCACAATGAAAATGGTTCGGGGAAAAATTGAAGAACGTTACAAGGATCACATAGCCTTTTTGTATACCCCTGAGGGGAAAAGCATTATTAACGAGTTGAATCAAAAATCACTCGCTTGTTGATAACTTTTTCTTCCGGGAAGTTTCAGAATCTTCCTTTATAGTTGTATTTTTACAGTCATAATGAAAGGATAACAATGTCTCAAAACGACCATCTTACGCTTCATCCCTTTGTACACCTGCATGTGCACTCACATTATTCCCTGTTGGACGGAATGTCGACTGTTCCGGGTTTGGTCGATAAGGCCATCCGTGACGGCATGAAAGCTGTTGCTCTGACGGATCATGGGAATATGTTCGGATCCAAGGAGTTTATTGATTATGTAGGAAAGAAAAATAAAGGAAAAGAGCCCCATGAAAAGTTCAAACCGATTTTGGGCGTTGAAGCCTATTGCGCCCGTCGTACTCGTTTTGATAAATCGTTGAAGGAAGACGGGAGCGGATGGCACCTCCTTTTATTAGCCAAAAATAAAAAAGGGTACCAGAACTTATGTAAACTGGTTTCCACTTCCTGGATCGATGGATATTATTACCGTCCCCGGATCGATAAAGAATGCCTGGAAAAATACAGCGAAGGTCTGATTGTGTGTTCGGCCTGCCTGGGAGGTGAAATTTCGCAGAAAATTATGGCAGGGGCCCTTCAGGATGCAGAAGAGGCTATAGGCTGGTTCAAAGGTGTTTTCGGTGATGATTTTTATTTGGAGATACAGCGCCATCAAACGGATAAAGAGGGTGCTGACCGTTCGACCTACGAACGGCAGGTAGAAGTTAATACCGTCATGCTGGAACTGGCGAAAAAAACAAATACCAAGCTGATCGCCACCAACGACGTCCATTTCGTGGAAGAAGATCATGCCGAAGGGCACGACCGCCTGATTTGCCTGAGTACGGGAAAAGACCTCAATGATCCGAACCGGATGCGGTATACCACGCAGGAATGGTTCAAAACGACCGGAGAAATGAATGCTATTTTTGCCGATGTTCCTGAAGCATTGGATCATACGGCTGAAATAGCGGATAAAGTAGAATTTTACAGCATTGACTCGGATGCGATTATGCCGGTGTTCCCGATCCCGGAGGAATTCGGAACTGAAGAAAAATATCGCCGGTTATATCCCGAAGAAGTGTTGAGAGAAGAATTCAATAAAGAAGATGCTTCCCGGTTCGATAAACTGGGAGGATACAATAAAGTCGTGCGTATCAAACTGGAAGCGGATTACCTCCGGGACCTGACATTACAGAAAGCCAGGGAACGCTACGGAGATCCCATGCCTTCGGATGTACTCGAGCGTATTGAATTTGAACTGGAAACCATGAAAACCATGGGTTTCCCGGGATATTTCCTTATTGTACAGGATTTTATACAGGCAGCCCGAGACATGAGCGTCGCGGTGGGGCCGGGTCGTGGTTCGGCTGCCGGTTCGGCGGTTGCTTATTGCCTCGGAATCACGGATATCGATCCGTTGAAATACGACTTGCTGTTCGAGCGCTTCCTGAATCCCGACCGGATTTCCATGCCGGATATCGATATCGACTTCGATGATGACGGACGGGCAGATGTCTTACGCTGGGTAACCGATAAATACGGTAAGGAAAAGGTGGCTCATATCGTTACTTACGGTACCATGGCCACCAAATCATCCATTAAGGACGTAGCGCGGGTACAGGGACTTCCGCTGTCGGAAGCGGACCGTCTGACCAAGCTGGTTCCCGATCGACTGGAAGACAAAGACGGAAATCCGATAAAAATCAATATAGCCAATTGCCTTCGTTATGTTCCTGAGCTTCGCGAAGCCCGGGAATCGTACGACCGTAATCTTTCAGATACATTGAAATATGCCGAAATGCTGGAGGGGACAGTCCGGCAGACCGGGGTTCATGCTTGTGGGGTAATCATCGGAGCCGATGACCTGACGAATTATGTTCCCCTGAGTACGGCTAAGGAAAAGGATAGCGATGAAGAGTTGCTGGTTACGCAGTATGAAGGGTCGGTTATTGAAAACGTCGGACTGATCAAGATGGACTTCCTGGGTCTTAAAACCTTGTCTATCATAAAAGAAGCTCTTTCTAACATTAAAAAATCCAAGGGGATTGAAATCGATATCGCTCATATCCCGATCGATGATGAAAAAACATACGAATTATATAGCAAGGGACAAACGGTAGGAACGTTCCAGTTTGAGTCGGCGGGTATGCAGAAATACCTTCGCGAATTGAAGCCTTCCAAGTTTGAAGACCTGATTGCGATGAATGCCTTGTATCGTCCCGGGCCTATGGCTTATATCCCGGATTTTATCGACCGGAAGCATGAGCGTAAGGAAATTACATACGATTTTCCGGAAATGGAGAGCCGTCTGAAAGATACGTACGGAATTACAGTATACCAGGAACAGGTGATGCTTCTGAGTCGCGATTTGGCCGGTTTTACCAGGGGCGAATCCGACGAACTCCGGAAAGCCATGGGAAAGAAGCTCATCGACAAAATGAATGCTCTCAAGGTCAAATTCATGCAAGGGGCTACGAAAAACGGCTTTGGTCCCCAGGAAAAACTCGAAAAAATCTGGAGTGACTGGGCTGAATTTGCCAAGTATGCGTTCAATAAGTCACATGCAACCTGCTATTCCTGGGTTTCTTACCAGACTGCCTACCTCAAGGCGCATTATCCGGGAGAGTTTATGGCGGCGAACTTAACGCGGAACAAAGACGATATCGGGGAAATCACCAAATTCATGGATGAGTGCCGGAGCATGGGTATTGTGGTGAAAGGTCCGGATGTCAACGAGTCGGAGTTGAATTTTACCGTTAATAAGGCCGGAGATATCCGTTTCGGGCTCGGAGGAATCAAAGGGGTTGGTTCGGGTGCTGTAGAGGCGATCGTTCAGGAACGGGAGAAAAACGGTGCATTCAAGGGAATTTTTGATTTTGTGGAGCGTGTCAACCTGACAGCCTGTAACAAAAAAAACCTGGAAGCCCTTTGCCTGGCCGGAGCATTTGATAATTTCCCGGAAGCTAAAAGAGAACAATATTTTGCTGAAAATTCTAAAGGAGAATTGTTTATAGAGAATCTGATCCGTTATGGAAATCGTTACCAGACTGATAAAAGTTCGGCGATGAATTCACTCTTCGGCGGATTCGATTCGGTAGAGATCGCTAAACCGGAAATCCCTCCCGCAACACCCTGGAGCAACCTGGAACGGTTGAGCCGGGAAAAAGAATTGGTGGGCATTTATCTGTCATCCCATCCCCTGGACGAGTTTTATGTGATCCTGAATCATGTGTGTAATGTCAGCATGAAAGAACTGGAAGGAAATAAGGACACATTGAAAGGACGAGATCTGGTCATGGGAGGTATTGTTTCTTCTTTCCGGGAAGGGATTACCAAAAATGGTAAACCTTATGGCATACTGAAAATGGAAGATTATGCCGGAAGTGGGGAAATTCCTTTGTTTGGTAACGATTTCATTGAGTACAGTAAATATTGCCGTCCGAATATGTACCTGCTTATCAAAGGACAGTATCAGCCCCGTCAGTATAATGAGGCGATACTCGATTTCCGGATTGCATCCATTCAGCAACTGCCTGATGTAAAAGATTCCATGATCGAAAAAATAACCCTGGTCCTGCCGTTACAGCGTATCGATGAAGAGATGATCAACGGATTATCGTACTGGATCAAAAACAATTCGGGCCAGGCATCGTTATATTTCAAGATAGAAGATCCGGAGAAGCAGATGTCTGTTTCGCTGAGCGGCAACGGACAAAAAATTTCGGTCAACCGCAGCCTGGTACGGTATTTGGAAGAAAATACAATACAATTCAAAATAAATTAATACAGATACAATTAAAAAAGAAGATTATGGCAATGGAAATTACTGATGCCAACTTTGAACAGTTGGTCAATGGGGATAAACCCGTAATGATAGATTTTTGGGCGGAATGGTGTGGTCCCTGCCGGATGATTACTCCGATTGTGGAAGAACTGGCCCGCGAATATGAAGGAAAAGCGATTGTGGGAAAAGTCAATGTAGACGAAAACGATGAAGTTGTCGGCCAATTTGGCATACGCAATATACCCACGGTTCTCTATTTTAAAAATGGAGAAGTTGTTGATAAACAAGTGGGGGCTGCCCAGAAAAGTGTTCTGGAAAGCAAATTGAAAGCCTTGTTATAACAAAGGAAAAAAGACAAAGAGCACACTGATAGTAATTGATTTGATAGGCCAATTCGCTAAAAGACCAATAAAATAGTCGAAAAAAGAGCAATAGATTCATCATTCATGCTTTTTTTTCGACTATTTCTGTTTTCAGGTTATTACATTCCTTTTATCTCCCTTTTTTTGGCTCATTCGCTCAATAAAAAAGACAATCCCAACCGATTCATTATGAATTAGTTGGGATTGTCTTTTTTATTGAGCGAATGAGCCTTGATATCAGTGTGCTCTTTGTATTGATCTATTTATCAGCCACATAGTGGCGTAGTTTTATTAGAAACGAACCAGTGCCGCCCCGGCTGAATAGCCTCCGCCAAAGACGGAAAGGCAAATCAGGTCGTTGGTTTTGAATAGGGATCTGTTTTGAGCAAATACCAATACTGAGCTCACGGATCCGGTATTTCCCAGTTCCTGTATGTTGCTGAGTACCTTCTCATTCGGGAGTTTCAGTTCTTTAGCCACATGGCTCAGGATACGCATATTGGCCTGATGTCCTATAAAATAGGAAAGCTGATCCAGGTCGTACCCATTCTTTTCCACGATGATTTTTGTGTTTTGAGCGATGTAATTACAAGCCTGTATAAAAACATCTTTCCCATCAGGCATTTGAATTCCTTCTTTGCCGGGAGATAAATAGACTCCCTCCGGACCTTTTCCGATATGTCCGAGGCCTTGAGTGATAATATCGATCACTTCCGGTTCTTGCTCTCCGCAACGGTCGCTGGAAAAAAATAAAGCAGTAGCGGCATCTCCCCAGAGGTGTCCGGCTTTCGGATCTTCTTCGTTGCTGTATGATGAATTTTTGTCTGCGGAAATTAGTAATGCCTTGGTTGCCAATCCGTTTTTGAAAAAAGAACAGATGATTTCCATGGCATTGATTGCGGAAGAGCAAGCAGAAGAAATATAGAATGCTTTAGCATTTTTTATCCCGAATTCCCTTTGAATGACATGGGCTGTAGTGCCTACCGTATCAGAGGGTGTGTAGGAAGCAAAAATAATCAGGTCCACGTCCGCGACCGGATAGGGCAATTGAAGCAACGCTTTTTTTACTGATTCGATACACATGTAGTTTATGGTTTCCTCATCAGTAGCCTTGGAACGTGTTGATATTCCGGTACGCTGAAAAATCCATTCATCGGTCAACCCGTTTACATTCAGAAAATAGCTGTTGGGTATTCTTTTCTCCGGGACATAGTACCCTGTTGCATTGATATACATTTGTATCTAAAATTATATAGTGAAGTGTTCGATATTTGAAGCGTTATTTGCTAAAATTTTGCTAAACAATATTAATCCGACGCGAAATTAAAAATAATTTTGAAGCAAAACACAAAATCCGAACCGGAAAGATATAAAAAAGCTAAAATAAATAAGGAAATATTTCTTTATTCATGTTGATGTTGTAATTTTGCAATCAATAACCGGAATAACTCCGACAAGTAAGTTTATAAACTCAATAATAATTTTAATTATGGCTAAAGTAACCGTTGTTGGTGCAGGAAATGTGGGCGCCACTTGTGCAAATGTACTTGCGTTCAATAAAATTGCGGACGAAGTAGTGATGCTTGACGTAAAAGAAGGTGTTGCCGAAGGAAAGGCTATGGATATGATGCAAACGGCTCAGACACTGAGTTTTGAAACCTGCATCACAGGTGTTACCAATGATTATTCCAAAACAGCCGATTCGGATGTAGTGGTTGTTACTTCCGGTATTCCCCGTAAGCCGGGTATGACCCGTGAAGAATTAATCGGAGTTAATGCCGGTATCGTAAAAAGCGTAGTAGAAAGCTGCCTGAAATATTCTCCCAATGCCATTTTCGTTATCATTTCCAATCCGATGGATACGATGACTTACCTTACACTGAAAGCAACCGGTCTTCCTAAAAACCGCATAATCGGCATGGGAGGTACATTGGATAGTTCCCGCTTCAAATACTATCTGAGTAAAGCCCTGAATGCAAATCCTTCCCAAATAGAGGGAACGGTTATCGGTGGTCACGGAGATACAACTATGATTCCGTTGAAACGCCTGGCTACTTATAATGGAACTCCGGTTTCCGAGTTATTGGGTGCTGCCGAACTGGATAAAGTCGTTGCCGATACCATGGTGGGTGGAGCTACATTGACCGGTCTGTTGGGAACTTCAGCCTGGTATGCTCCCGGAGCAGCCGGTGCTTATGTGGTTGAAACTATTGTCCGCGATTATAAACGTCTGGTTCCCTGCTGTGTTTCCCTGGAAGGTGAATATGGTCAAAAAGATATTTGCATTGGAGTTCCGGCAATTCTCGGACGCAATGGTGTGGAAAAAATCGTTGATTTCAAATTGAATGCCGAAGAACAGGCTTTGTTTGACAAAAGCGCGGATGCTGTTCGCAAAACCAATGATGTTTTGAAAGAAATCAATGCATTATAAGCTGATGAAAAAGTGAAAAAAATAAAATAAATAGAAAATGGGCTTACGTGCGATTATTGACGTAAGCCCATTTTTTTCTATCTTTGCGGCATGGCAGATATCTTTTTCAAAGGTTTTATCATTGGAGTCCTGGTTTCTGCACCTATGGGTCCGATAGGTTTGTTATGTATCCAAAGAACCTTGAATAAAGGCCGTTGGCATGGTTTCTGTACAGGTATCGGAGCTACATTTTCGGATATTATTTATGCTACGATTACTTGTCTGGGAATGGGAATCATTATTGATTTTGTGCAAAACAACCAGGAACTGTTACAAATAGTCGGAGGATTTCTGTTATTGATGTTCGGTTATTATATTTTCCAGTCCAATCCTTCTAAAAATCTGACGAAGCCCAAAGAAGCAATTAATACCTATTCTCAGGATACGGTGACGGCATTCTTTCTTACCTTGTCAAATCCGGTTATCATATTTCTTTTTATCGCTCTTTTTGCCCGTTTCAATTTTATTGATTCGGAAGAAAAAATCTTTTCCATGATCTGGGGATTGCTGTGTATCGCCATAGGGGCCTTATCCTGGTGGATGCTGATAACTACACTGGTTGGAATGTTAAGAAAAAACTTTAACCTGAGGGGATTATGGATTATGAATAAGGTGGTTGGTATGGTTATCATGGTTGTTTCTGTTGTCGGTGTGGTTTTTTCTTTTTGGGAAATTATCGAAAAAAATCATTTGTAGACTGTCTTTTCAACGTCAGAACTGTTCCAGTACCTCGATTCGTTTTTTTATAGGAGGATGGGTGGCAAACAGACCGCTAAGTCCGCTGAATGCAGATTTGGCCGTTTTGCCGGGATGCTCGATAAACAATTGAGCTACGTCGTTACGGGTTACAGCCTCAATATCAGGATCACCGGATATTTTACGCAAAGCGCTGGCTAAAGCCTGCGGTTTTTTTGTCATTTCAGCTGCTCCGGCATCGGCCATGTATTCCCTGTTCCGGGAAATTGCAAAGCGCATCAGAGAAGAAAATAAATACCCGATTCCGGCAAGTAAGGCTACGAGTAAAATGATGATAACTGCTCCTCCTCCGTCTTTGTTGTTACGGGGTCTGCTGTAGGCCAGGCTGCGGATCGACATTTCCGCAATCAGGGCGAAGATTCCCACAAAAACGATGGAAACGATCAGTAAGCGCACATCCCGGTTACGAATGTGTGTGAGCTCATGAGCGATTACACCCTCCAGTTCGTCATCTTCCAGCTTATTGATGATTCCTCTCGACAGGGTAACCGTATAACTTTGACTGTTGATTCCACTGGCAAAGGCATTCAGGGAATCGTCTTCGATTACATTGATTTTAGGCATTTTCATTCCCTGTGCCATACAAAGATTTTCAACCAGGTTATAGACCCGTTTATTCTCTTTTCGGGATAATGAGTGCGAACCGGTGGCTGAACGGATGATACTCGTATTGGTAAAAAAAGCAATGATAAACCAAATGAAAACACCTCCCAGGGCATAAGGAGCAACCTGTGCAAACAGGAATATCGCCACACGCAATGTGTCATTGGATCCGTTATTATAACTGTTATTGCTTTGTCCGGTAAATGCCGTGAACAGATAACAGAATATGAATACAAGTCCCACAACCAGGCAGGGGAAAAGGCAAAGCAGGAGCACTGACCGCGTATTGTTCCTGCTCTGTTGTGTTTGTATACCTACATATTTCATTCTCAGAATTGAATTTTCGGAGCTTCTTCCAGGCTGGCTCTTTGACTTCCCAGGTCAAACATCACTTCCCTGCGGAAACCGAACATACCGGCCACAATATTTGCCGGGAAAGTTTCAACCTGATTGTTGTATTCCTTGGTGGCAGAGTTGAAATAACGCCTTACAGCCGACAGTTTGTTTTCGATATCCGAGATTTCTTCCTGTAATTGCAGGAAATTCTGATTGGCTTTCAGATCAGGATAGGCTTCTACAGTTACTTTCAGTCCTGCAAGGGCCGAAGTCAATACATTTTCGGCAGCTATTTTTTCGTCGATCGATTTGGCGTTCAGGGCGCCGTTACGGGCATTGACAATCCGGTCGAGCGTTTCTTTTTCGTGAGCAGCATATCCTCTCACTGTTTCCACTAATTGGGGAATCAGATCGTGACGTTGTTTCAATTGAACATCGATATCGGCAAATGCATTTTCCCGGTTGTTCCTCAACTTGACAAGCGAATTGTATTTGGATATCAGAAAAATAACCAATAAAGCAACTAATCCCAGAATAATCAATACTGTCATGATAATTTAGTTTTATAGTTAATACGAGTCAAAGTTACGATTTCTTTTTTTTCTATTCAATGTTTCTTGCGAAAAGGTATATTTATACATTGAAATATAGCATCTTTAGTACGAATCCTTTATCTTTGCAAAAAAGGTAAACGTGTTTTATTTATATAAATCTATTGTCTGATGAAAAATCTGATTTTTGTTGCGTGTTTAATACTTTTGGTTAGTTGTGGTGGTAATGCGAAGAAAGAATCCCAACCCGAGAATTGGGTGCAGTTATTTAACGGTAAGGATCTGACCGGATGGACGGTTAAAATCAGGGGATACCCGTGTGGGGAAAACTTCGGAAATACCTTTCGGGTTGAGGACGGGGTGTTGAAAGTCGTTTATGATGCTTATAACGATACATTTGCCGAACGTTTCGGCCATATTTATACAGATAAAGAGTATTCAAATTATAAACTCAGGGTGGAATACCGTTTTGTCGGCGAACAACTGAGCGATGGACCCGGATGGGCGTATCGCAACAGTGGCGCGATGTTGCATGCCCAGTCTCCGGAATCCATGCATCTGACTCAGGATTTTCCTGCTTCGCTTGAAGCTCAGTTCCTGGGAGGTAACGGAACCGATGAACGTTCTACGGGTAACCTCTGTACTCCGGGAACGGATGTATATCTTGAAGGCGTTCCTTATTCAAGCCATTGTGCCAGCTCCACATCGAAAACTTATCATGGGGATCAGTGGGTGACCATCGAAATGGTTATCCTCGGGGATAGCATTGCACACCATATCATTGAAGGAGATACCGTTATGACTTATACCCGTTTTACTGTTGACGGAAAGGGTCTTAATCCTCCTGCTAACGTTGTTGCCGGTCCGCTGAAATCAGGTCGTATTGCGTTGCAGTCGGAAAGTCACCCGGTGGAATTCAGGAAAGTGGAGATTCTGGAGCTTGCGAATTAAAAATGAAGAATTAAAAATTAGAATAGTTTAGCCGGCATAACGCCGGCTTTTTTTATGCCTTATTAATCTAGTTAAGAACAATTGATTGCAGAAACAATATGATAGCTGGTTTCGATATTAGAATAATAACAAAGTAAAGACTGAACTTTTGTGCCAGGTAATTGTTTTTATACAAACTTAATAGCAATTCAACATGAACACAAAAAGAAATTATTGGCTTATTTCCAGCATATTATTAGTAACATTCCTGGGTAATTACACGTTGGGGTTTGCTCAGTTAAAAGGCGATCACTTGTTGGGTGATTATGGGTTAGCAGCAGGAACTCAGGCTCCCCCTTCTATTATTGTAGCCCTTCCGGTATATGGGGATATAACGCATCCAGTTTTGTTGATAGCGAAGGTAGTAAAAAGGATGCACCTCATCTTGGTGCATACTTGTTAGGAGCAGGAGGAAGTATTGTTACCAATTTCAAAATACTGAATGCCAATTATGGTGCCAGTGTGCTTTTCTGTTTTGCAAGCAATAAAATTGATGGGACATACGTGCATTCCGAAAGCTCGATGGCATTCAGTGATACTTATCTTCAACCGTTGCAATTGGGTTGGCATTGGAAACGGGCCGATCTTACCTTCGGTTACGCTTTGTATATGCCTACGGGAAAATATGAGTATCAAGGAGACGATAACAGTGGAATGGGTATGTGGACAAACGAATTTTCATTGGGAGGAACCTGGTATTTGGATGCAAAACGATCGTTTAATCTGTCGACCATGGCTTATTATGAAACGCATAGTGAGAAAAGAGGGACCGATATGAAAGTCGGTGACATCATGACACTTGAAGGCGGATTGGCAAAAACATTTGAAGTTCCATTGTCAGGAACACCTATACCCATGGCGATCAATGCAGGTCCTGTCTATTATGCCCAGTTCAAATTAAGTGACGATAAAATACCGGTGGCCAATCAGATTTTTACCGGAGATAAAGATCATATTTATGGTTTAGGATTGGAAGCCAGTGTAATGTATCCCAAAACATTCACCACCCTTTCCGCCAGGTGGCTGGGCGAATTGGGAGCCAAAAACCGGTTTGAAGGAAATACATTCATGATTACCATTGCACAACCGGTTAAGTTTTTTACAAAAAAATAACAATGAATACGTAACAAAATTAATTCCATATTTCGATCACCAACGGATGATCAGTCAATGAAAGATCTATTGAATCAGTATTTCTCAGTTCTCTGACAGCAACTGTACCTACTGTCGGATCGTAAACTTTGACGTTGCGATATTTTTTACCGGTATGAACTGTAACTTCGTCGGATCCGCCACTGCTGAATCGTTCTCCCCAAAGGATCAACATAAAATGGCCGTTGCTTTTCTGCAATAACAAGTCATGAGTCGTAGCGGGTTGGTTCGGAATCGAGTAATTCAGTTTTCCTGATAATTGTTTCACGGTCCCTTCATCTGCCAGGATAGTCGTAAAGTGATGCAGATAGTGAGCCGCTTTTTTCGGATTATAATCCAATGTGTAAAAAGCGAAGGCTTCGTGTGCCGGTTCATTCGAACGCCCTTTCAACAAATAAACCGCCGTGTATTTCCACCCCCGTTTGAATTGAGAAAGGTATAGATTCAAGTATAAGCGGGCTTGAATCTCCTCCGTTATGACAGAATCTGTTGAAATCCCGGTTTCGGTAGTCACTCTCGGCAATGTGAGTAATTCTTTTTCCGAATAACCGGGAAATTTCTTAGCCCAGGTACGTCCGTAATTACCGTACAGACCATCGACCGGACAGGACGGACCCGGATCCGCACTACGCCAGGTTTGATTATCGTGTAATCCCGGCCAGGATGGATGGCAAATATAATTATGGCAATTGGCATAGTCGGCAAAACGAGTACCGGCAGGAAGTAAAGTATTCATTTTTTCCGGAATAGTCAGGTATTGAAGGCCTGTCGGTTTGTGCTCCTCCTTCACTGAGAGACCAAACCGGGAAATGTTTCAGATCCGGATCATTTTTAACTGCACTATATAAATCACGCTGTAATTTAGCAACCGGTAACCAGGATTCCCGTCCCCCTCCTTTTTCTCCCTGGTAAGTTATTCCCCAGTTGTTAGGTTCATTCAATCCTTCCAACGCGAGTAAAGCACCTTCGTTAGCCAATTGTTTGGCCTCTTTGATAAGGCGTTCGATGTCGGTATGTCCGCTCAGCAATCCGTAACTGAATAAAACTCCGGTCTCTTTATGAACTTGTATAAAATCGGATACGGGAGCATTGTCTTCATAACCGACACGCAACCAATTCAGGCCTGCGTATTTCAGGCATTTTATAGTTGCTTCCAACGATTCCCCTCTCCGGGACACAGAAGAAACGGCTCCCATACTATTTAAGAAACTTTTGACGGGGATAGCCTGGGATTGGGGAGGATCATTTTGAGAAAAAACCGAATCCGAAAAAACAAAAATGCTGATAAACAGAATAAAGAATAGGGTCCGAGTATTCATAATACAGGTGTTTAATAGGGATAACAAAAACAAAGTTAATGTAAATATTGAAGAATTCAAACAACATGTTATCTTGCCAGTCAGAAAAGAAATAGGAAAAAGAAAACCCAAATGTTAAATTTTTCATTTCTATGAAAAATAATTTCCTAAGTATTTGTTCAACAGTAACATTTTTGTTACTTTTGAATTGCCAAAACACTTAATGCCCTTTTATATATGAAATTTTCAGAATTTGAACGTCTCCTAATGGAAGATGGATGGTACATAAAAACCACAGGGAAGCATAAAAAATATGTCCATCCAACGAAACCTGGGTTTATCCCTATAGGGAAACATAAAAGCCAAGAAATTCCAACCGGAACTCTGGCAAGTATGAAAAAAAGGGCAGGGTTTGAATAGTTCCTCCCAAAACTAAAAAAAGAAAAGTCATGGAAACAAAAAAAGTGAAAGCAGTAATAGAAAAAGGTGAAGGTGATTTTTATTCCATCTATATTCCTGTTATACCTGGACTTTACGGAGCCGGGGAAACGGAAAGTGAAGCCAAACAGGAGTTGTTAGATGCATTGGAAATGGCTAGGGAGCATGCAGAGGAGACTGGGGAATGGGAGAAATATGCTCCATTAAAGGGTAAATATGACGTTGAATATGTTTATGATCTATCTGGATTCTTCAAAACATTTAGCTTCTTTGATGTAAGCGCCTTGGCCACTGTTTTAGGAGTTAATCCTTCGCTTTTGCGTCGTTATAAAAGCGGGATAACCAAGGCGTCTGACTGTCAAAAAAAGAGAATAGAGGAAGGTATTCATTTCATAGCAAGAGAATTAAGTGTGGTTCGATTTTAAGGAGCTTGTTTTGATAGACAGGTTGCTATCCCCGATATGAATTGCTTTAAGATTTGTATCTTTGACCCTTAGAAGGCAATGAATTTTTTAAGATTGATAAAAATAAATGAAACACAAAATAAATATAGACTCCTGGGCCAGAAAGGAGCACTATGAATTTTTCAACTGGATGGATGATCCTTTTACAGGAGTGGTTGTAAATATCGATTGTACAAAAGCATTTCATGTCGCCAAAGAGGCCCAATTATCGTTTTGGCTCTACTACATGCATAAGTCTCTTATTGCAGCGAATAAAACAGAAGAATTCCGGTACCGGATCGAAGAGGATGAGGTTGTTTGTTATAACCGTATTCATGCCGGAACTACGGTTGACAATGTTGACAAAACGTTTACTTTTGCTTTTCTGAATTATTACGAAGATTTTCCCTCTTTTGTAAGAGAGGCCATGCCTTTGATCAACGAATCAAAGTCAGCTTCCGGATTGAGATTTGATGGGGACCAAAAACGTAACGATTGCATTCATTACACTACGTTGCCCTGGGTTCGGTTCACATCGTTGAAGCATGCCTGTAATACGGGAACCAGAGGAAGTTGTCCTAAAATCAGTTTTGGCAGATTCTTCGAAGAAAATAACAAATTTTTGCTTCCTGTTTCTGTCGAAGTTAATCATGCTTTGATGGATGGGCGACAAATTGGTCAGTTCATTGACCTGTTTGAATCTCTGATGAATGAGTGATGTATCAATTCCGGAATCTCTGATGGTATTTTTGCTACAGGAATGCCGGCTTTCCTGAATGCCTCCATTTTTTCAATAGCAGTACCTGAACCACTTGAAATAATCGCTCCGGCATGTCCCATCTGTTTACCGGCAGGTGCTGCCTGGCCGGCAATGAAAGTCACTACCGGTTTAGTGATGTATGTTTGAATGTATTTTGCAGCACGTTCTTCAGCATCACCGCCGATTTCCCCTATCAGAACAATGGAATCTGTTTCCGGATCTTTTTCAAACATTTCCAATAAATCCTGAAAATAAAGTCCTGAAACTGGATCTCCACCAATACCAACAGCAGTAGATTGACCGATACCGTTAGAGGTCAGGCTATGCACAATTTCGTATGTCAGCGTACCACTCCGGCTGATAATACCCGTTCTCCCCGGCTTAAATATTTGAGAAGGCATAATACCCACCAGGCTTTTGCCGGGGGAGATAAGTCCGGGACAATTGGGCCCGATCAGTTTTGTCCCTTTCTTTTGAATATAATTGTATGCAGAAATAATATCCAATGTTGGAATACCTTCAGTAATGCACACGATTAGTTTAATTCCCGAATCCGCAGCTTCCATCATCGCATCTTTAGCAAATGGAGCAGGGACAAAGATAACGGCAGTATCACTTCCTTCTCTTTCAACCGCATCATATACGGTGTTGAATACAGGGATATTATCGACCTTTGTTCCTCCTTTTCCAGGAGAAGTTCCTGCCACGACTTTTGTTCCGTAGTCCTTCATTTTTGCAGCATGAAAACATCCATCCCTTCCGGTGATGCCTTGCACTACTACACGGGTATTTTGATCAATAAGGATACTCATTAGATTTAAGAATTAAAAATTAAGAATGAGAAGATAAGGTTTCTGAGGATAAATGGATAGCAGTTTGAGCAGCTTGCTCCATCGTTTCTTCAATGATGAGTGAAGAATTTTGAAGCAGTTTTCGGCCTTCCTTTTCATTGGTTCCGGTAAGGCGGAGCACAACCGGGATATTGATTTCGATTTGTCTGAATGCTTCTAGTAATCCTTTAGCAACATCATCACAACGTGTAATTCCTCCGAAAATATTAATCAAAACTACTTTTACCTGAACATCATCCAACAGTAATTTCATAGCCTCAACTACTTTTTCAGGATTGGAACTACCTCCAATATCCAGAAAATTTGCAGGATTTCCGCCAAAATAGTTGATTACATCCATTGTAGCCATGGCTAAGCCGGCCCCATTGACCATGCATCCGATAGTACCATTCAGATGAACATAACTGATGCCTTTCTCTTTTGCTTTTCTTTCTTTTTGTTCTTCAGTATCAGGTTCATATAAAGCTTCAATTTCGGGATGACGGAAGAGAGCATTGTCGTCCACTATCATTTTAGCATCAAGTGCAATTAATTTTCCTTCTTTTGTAAGAGCAAGGGGATTAATTTCCACTAAAGAAGCATCGGTTTCTATAAGCAACTGATAGAGTTGTCGCATGATATAAGTGGCTTGCCGGACAACAGACTTATCATCAGACAAAAAGAAACCTGCCCGGTTGGACAAGAAATGCTGCATACCAATAGAACTATCAACCGGAATACGGCAAATTTGTCCGGAAGAGCTTTTTGCCACCTCTTCAATATCTATTCCTCCGGCTCGGCTTGCCATCAGAACAACAGATTTAGTATTGCGATCGATAGTCAGACTCAAATAATATTCTTCAGCAATATTTATAGTCTCACTGACCAGAACACGGTCAACAATATAGCCGTTGATATCCATTCCAAGGATGGACTTTGTGATGGTTTGTGTTTCTTCCGCAGTAGAAGCCAGTTTTACACCTCCTGCTTTTCCTCGGCCCCCTGTTTGTACCTGTGCTTTGACAACAACACGGGGTATTCCTAAATGATGATAAGCTTTAATTGCGTCCTCTGGGGTATAGCACAAGATATTTTTCTCGACAGGAATGCCGAAATGGGAGAATAATGTTTTTGCCTGGTATTCGTAAATCTTCATAATAAGTAAACTCAACCGGA
>JAVBKV010000042.1:0-39197 GCA_031553885.1 Bacteroidales bacterium | reverse complement strand
TTTTAGTTATTCCCAATCTCAGATTGATAATGTGGTACGATATATTATGAATCAGGGCGAACACCATAAGAAACGGTTGTTTAAGGAAGAATTTCTGGATTTTCTTCAAAAAGCAAAGATAGCATACGATGAGAAATATCTATTGCATTGGGTCAATGAATGATTAAAATGTCGCTGCTCTGCAGCTCTGTTTGGCTTGTGTTGCATCCCTTCCGGTCCGGGGGCTCGCTTGCGCTTCGAACCCCGGCTATGAAGATGTTGGCGCTCTGCGCCGAAAATGTATCTGAATCTACCGGATATGACTGGCTTGGAGCCACTGCCTATATAGAACGCACCCTCTGGACGCATTTAGAATTAACAGGAGGCTGTCTCACAATTATTTTTAACACTTTTTTCTTCAGATACCTATCTGAGATTAAACTCAAATATTCAATTCTCGAAGAGTTAATTTTAATTGTGAGACAGCCTCATCGATGATCAGATGCTGACAGTCAATCCTTCCCGGGCAACAATGGTCTCCGGAAAGATTTCCCGGGCTTCCTGCAGCAAAATGGAAGTGTCCGGATAGCGGGCGGAGAAATGTCCGATCATCAATCGTTTTACCTTGGCTTGTTGTGCGATCTGTGCTGCCTGTCTGGCCGATGAATGGAAGGTTTCCTTGGCCCGCGCAATATCTTCTTCCCGGAAAGTAGCCTCATGATAAAGCAGATCAACCCCTTCAATAACCGGAACAATCTTCTCTGAATACGCGGTATCTGAGCAATAAGCGTATTTCTTTGGAGGAACTGCCGGGCGGGTCAACCGGTTGTTCGGGATTACTTCTCCTTCGGATGTTACAAAATCCGCTCCGTTTTTGATTGCTGCCAGCCGGCTGACCGGAACCTGGAAAAAATCAATCATTTCACGGATGATATGTGGGCTTTTAGGAGTTTCTTCAAACAGGAATCCGCAAGTGGGAACCCGGTGTTTCAAGGGAATGGAATAGACCCGTACGGTCCGGTCTTCCAGGATGAGACTATGCTTCGAAGGATCGAACGAATTGAATCGTACCGGGTAGGGGAGTTCCTTACAGAAATAATTCAGTAGAGGCTGGAAAATCCGCTCTGCATCGGGTTGTGCATGTATGACCAGTTCACCGCTTCTTCCCAGAAGGCCCAGGGTTGAAAGTAATCCCGGTAACCCGAAACAGTGATCGCCGTGCAAATGGGAAAGGAAAATATGATTTAACCGGTTGAAATTCAGTTGCAGGCTTCTGAACTGGATCTGTGCCCCCTCTCCGCAATCGATCATGTAAAGCTTGTCCCGGAGGTTGATCACCTGTGAGCTTCCAAAATGGCGGGTAGTGGGAAGTGCCGAACCGCAACCGAGTATGTTCAACTCAAAACGTTCCATTATTCGATACCGATCAGTTTATGCATTTGAAGACTTAATTTCCATTCCGGATGCTGCTTGATTTGTTCGACACAATAAGCAATATTACGCTTGGTTTTCTCCGGGTCGGATTCAAAAACGGGACTGAGGAAATAATGCATCGCATCTGGTAAAAGGGATCTTTCTGGCAATGGATCTCCTGAACGGACCGGCAACCGGATCTCGCTGACTTCAGGATTGATTTTTTTTGCATATATAGCATTTCCCTTGGGACTGCAGACGGTATAGTCCAATAGCGCCGATAACGGAAAGCATCCGTTACTTTCAATAGCCTGATGATATCCGTTTTCTTTGAAAAAGAGCAGGATCTCGTCTTTCAGCTGTAACATAGGCTCTCCTCCCGTCCATACAATCCATCGGGCCGGCCAGGTACGGATCTTCCCGAGAATTTCTTCTGCGGTCATATCTGTTCCGTTCTCAAAATCGGTATCGCAGAAATCGCAACGAAGGTTACACTGAGTTAAGCGGATAAAGATGGAT
Organism: Bacteroidales bacterium; assembly: GCA_031553885.1. Lineage (GTDB taxonomy): Bacteria > Bacteroidota > Bacteroidia > Bacteroidales > Azobacteroidaceae > JAVBKV01. Next base: position 37,286 of record JAVBKV010000042.1, on the reverse strand, counting down.
GCTTCTCCCTGGCGTCCGCCCTCTCCCTGCAACGAATAAAAGATTTCGTTGACATTAAGGTTCATAAACTGCACTTGTTTTGGGTGTCTCGCTGACTTCTACAGCGTACATCTCCGGAAAATCAGCATGAAACATCTCATAAAGAAAACGGGCGATATTTTCTGCCGTGGGATGGTGGGGAATAATATCGTTCAGGTGACGATGATCCAGGATGTCGTCGATGTATTTTTTTATAGGTTCCAACTCCCTGTAATCTTTTACAAATCCGTATTCGTCCAACTCTTCTGCCCGGAGGTGAACGGTCACCACGTAATTATGTCCATGCATTCGTGCACAGGGATGGCCGTCGCACAACTTATTCAGGATGTGAGAAGCCGAAAAAGAAAATTGTTTGCTTATTTTATACATCTGTTTTTGAACAACATTCAATGATATGCAAAGGTACGAATAATTTTCTCTCCCCGAAAAAATAAATAAATTTGCAACCGGAGTGTAACTTTCTTTTTTCATGACCGTCATTTAAACAGAAGATGAGGCCTGACAAGTTTAAAAACAATATATTGCCGCTTGCAGACAAGTTATTTCGTTTAGCCTTGAGCATTACAGGAAACAAGCAGGATGCCGAAGACGTCGTGCAGGATACAATGCTTAATGTTTGGCGGAAAAAGGAAGAGTGGGATAAGATCGGCAATATGGAAGGTTACTGCTTGCGGTCGATACGGAACATCGCCATTGACAAAATTTCCATGAAGGAGAATCAGTTGGAGCAGATGCCTGAACGCTTCGATTTTCCTGAAGAAGCGGATGATGCTCAGGATGTCCTGGAGAGAAGAGAGCAACTGTCCATGATCGGAGAACTGGTCGGCCGGTTGCCGGAAAAACAACGGACAGTTTTCCAGTTAAGGGATGTAGAGAATATGAGTTACAAGGAAATAGCAGGGATAATGAACATTTCGGAAGAGCAGGTAAAAGTGAATTTGTTCAGGGCCCGGCAGAAAATAAAAGAATATTTCAACCGGAATAATAAATAAATGGAAGCAAAAGATATCGATCGTTTATTAGAACGCTACTGGCAATGCGAAACTTCCTGCGAAGAAGAACAGGAATTGCGTTCGTTTTTTTCAGGGGATTCCGTTCCTGAAAACCTGAAAGCGTATCGATCCCTGTTTGTTTGGAAAATTAAGCAATCGGAAATCAAAGCGGAGAAGCAACTGAAAACCCGTATGCAGAAACCTGTATCTGTTCAGTTTTATCACTGGATCCGGGTAGCGGCTTCTGTTTTGCTGTTGCTTTCTGTGGGTATCGGGTTTTATACCCATTACGAACAACAGGAATACATGGAAAAAGTTTTTTCAGAAACCTACACTGATCCGGAAGAAGCGATGAAAGAAACGCAGGAAGCGCTGGGAATTGTTTCCCTTTCCCTGATGAAGGCTCAGGATTTGTTTAACCAGGAAGATACAACCGATTCGGTTCAGGATCAAAACGCTAAAGAAAAGGAAATTGAAGATGAAAATTAAAAAAATAATGCTGACATTGTGGATTGCTTTTTTGGTAATTCCGGTTTCAGCCCAGGACGTGGTCAATGCTTTTGTTGAAAAGTATACAAAAGACGAAAGCCTGGAGATCGTTTCGATAGGAAAGAAAATGTTCGAAATGATGGGTACACTGAGTTCGGATAATCCGGATTTGATGGAAGTTATCAAAGGATTGGAAAACATCCGCATCGTTTCTTCCAAAGACCCGGATCTGAGTCCGGAATACTATAAAACAGCCCAGGAGCTGCTTTCCAAAAGCAAGGGATTTGAAGAAATTCTTTCTTCCAAAGAGAATGATGAGCAGACAATTGTTGTGGTGAAGGAATCGAAAGATGTTGTTAAAGAACTTGTTCTGATTACGAATGGAGCGAAGGGATTCAGTATGATTGCTTTGAATGGCAAAATTAATATCAAGACATTGGCAAAATGTGCCGGGACGTTGAATATCAAGGGACTTGAGAAACTCGGATCGGTCACAAAAAATTCTTAAATACTATTTCTTTTTAAACTAACTTTTTTGATTAAAACGGTAAGAGACGGTTGAACGTGAGTTCCGCCGTCTTTTTTTATGTTTATTTAATACCGTTATTTTGAAAAAAATAGCTTACTTTGCAAGCGAAATCGAAAGAATAACTACAAGTCGTAACAAACTAATCTATGGCACAGCAAGAAGATGTTTTTAAAAAATTAGTCTCTCATTGTAAAGAATATGGTTTTGTATTCCCTTCTTCGGAAATATACGATGGACTGGGAGCCGTCTATGATTACGGACAAAACGGAGTCGAACTTAAAAATAACATCAAAAAATACTGGTGGGACAGCATGACCCTGTTGAATGAAAATGTGGTTGGAATCGATTCTGCCATTTTCATGCATCCGACGATCTGGAAGGCTTCCGGTCACGTGGATGCGTTCAACGATCCCCTTATCGATAACAAAGATTCTAAAAAAAGATACCGCGCCGATGTTCTGATTGAAGAACAAATGGCCAAATATGAAGATAAAATTAACAAAGAAGTCGAAAAAGCGGCCAAACGTTTCGGAGATTCCTTTGACGAGCAGATGTTCCGGGAAACTAATCCGCGTGTACTGGAAAACAAAGCGAAAATGGAAGAATTGCACAACCGTTTCGCTAAAGCATTGAACGATAACAACCTGGAAGAGTTGCGTCAGATCATTATCGATTACGAAATCGTATGTCCGATTTCGGGAACAAAAAACTGGACGGAGGTCCGGCAGTTTAACCTCATGTTTGCTACAGAAATGGGCTCTACGGTCGACGGGGCCACCAAAATATACCTTCGTCCTGAAACCGCTCAGGGTATTTTTGTCAACTTCCTGAATGTACAAAAAAGCGGACGGATGAAAGTTCCTTTCGGTATTGCCCAGATAGGCAAGGCTTTCCGGAATGAGATCGTTGCCCGGCAGTTCGTATTCCGTATGCGGGAATTCGAACAGATGGAAATGCAGTTTTTCGTACGTCCCGGTGAAGAACTCGAATGGTTCAAAAAATGGAAGGAAACCCGTATGAAATGGCATAAATCCCTGGGCCTGGGAGATCAGAAATACCGTTTTCACGATCACGATAAACTTGCTCACTATGCCAATGCTGCTACCGATATCGAATTTGAAATGCCTTTCGGATTCAAGGAAGTGGAAGGAATCCACTCCCGTACCGACTTTGACCTGAGCAGTCATGAAAAATATTCCGGAAAGAAAATTCAGTATTTTGATCCGGAACTGAATCAATCGTATGTTCCGTATGTGGTTGAGACTTCCATTGGAGTAGACCGTATGTTCTTGAGTATTATGGCCGGATCGTATTGTGAAGAAACCCTGGAAGGCGGCGATACCCGGGTGGTATTGAAATTACCTCCCGCTTTGGCTCCGGTTAAACTGGCCGTATTACCACTCGTGAAAAAAGACGGATTGCCCGAAAAAGCCCGGGAGATCATGGATGAGTTGAAATTTGAATTCAATTGTCAGTACGATGAAAAAGATACGGTCGGAAAACGGTACCGCCGTCAGGATGCAATCGGTACTCCTTATTGCGTGACGGTCGACTACGACAGTCTGAACGACCAATGTGTCACGATCCGTTACCGGGATACCATGCAGCAGGAACGGGTGCCTATCGCGGAACTCCGGCAAATTATTACGGAAAAAGTCAGTACGAAAAATTTATTAAAACAAATCGTTGAATCATGAAAAAAACGTTGATAATCATTATTGTACTTGTTGCATTAGTTGCGATTGTATTTTTCTGGTATACAGGGGTCTACAATAATCTTGTAAAGGCGGATGAGGCTGTTACCGCTCAATGGGGGAATGTGGAAAATCAGTATCAGCGTCGTTCTGATCTGATCCCGAACCTGGTTGCCACCGTAAAAGGCTATGCCACGCATGAGGAAAGTACCCTGGAAGGTGTAGTGCAAGCCCGTGCTAAAGCGACTCAGGTAACAATTGATCCAACCAACCTGAACGAACAGACTATGGCTCAGTTTCAGGCTGCACAGGGAGAATTGAGCTCTGCATTGAGCCGTTTGCTGGTGAGTGTGGAAGCTTATCCCGATTTGAAAGCCAATCAGAACTTCCTGGACTTACAGGCTCAACTGGAAGGAACGGAAAACCGGATCTCTACCGAACGCACCCGTTTCAATGAACAGGCGCAGGCTTATAATACCCTGATCCGTAAGTTCCCTAACAATATTATTGCCGGAATGTCCGGTTTCAATGCCAAACCGTATTTCAAAGCGGAAGCAGGGGCTGAGAAAGCGCCTGAAGTGAAGTTTTAAGCGGTGTTCGATTTAATAACAAACAGAAAAAGAATGAAAAAATTAGTGTATTTAACGTTGCTGGCCGTACTGACCCTCTCTTTTGCTTCTTGTAAAGACGACGATGACAATGAGTGGAGAGATACCAATGAGGCTGCTTTTAGTGAGATAGCAGCTAATCCGGATTATTCTCCGGTAACGATACCCGGTGGACCGAGTACGGTTTATCATAAAGTGATCCAATCCGGAACCGGCACGGAAAATCCGTTGCAAACCAGTAAAGTAAAAGTTTACTATAAAGGAACTTACTACAATGGTTCCGTTTTCGATTATGGAACCAGTATTACGGATGTGCCGGCTGAATTTGCTTTGGACGGAGTAGCCAGGGGCTTTTCCGTTGCTCTTCAGAAGATGGTAGTGGGAGATAAATGGGAAATATGGATTCCCTGGTACTTAGGTTATGGCTCTTCGGCTTATCAATCGATCCCGGCTTATTCTACCCTGGTTTTTGAAGTGGAACTGCTTAGCATTACGCAATATCCTTCTGAAAAATAAATTTGTTTAACCGGATACTGGAATGAAAAAAAGTTGGATCGCATTTATGGCAGGAGCAATGATATTTACTGCTTGCAACACTCCACAGGGAGAAAAAAAGCAGGAAGAAGCAATCATCGGAAAGAAACCCCTTCAGGTGGAAAACGGTCGCATGAGTGCCGAATTGCTGCACTTGTTCGGACAGGTAAGCGGCGTTGTCTTGTCTCCCGACGGAAAGACCGTACTGTATGGCGTTTCCTACGGGGATATCGCTTTGAATAAACGCAACCGGGAACTGTTTACGGTAGCCATAGACGGTAGTAACCGGAAGCAGATTACCTCGACCCCCAAAAGCGAAGGCGATGCTCAATGGGTTAAAAACGGAGAAAAGATTGCTTTTGTTTATGACTCGCAACTGTGGGAAATGAATCCCGATGGTTCCGGACGTCAGCAAATCAGCCAGGTAGAAAAAGGCATTCAAAGTTTCAAGTATGCCCCCGACGGAAAAAAGATACTGTTTATCAGTGAAGTAAAATACGGTGACCGGACTCAGGATAAGTATCCGGACCTGGATAAAGCCAGTGGTCGCATTATCGATGGTCTGATGTACAAGCACTGGGACGAGTGGGTGGAAACCATTCCTCATCCTTTTGTCGCGGATTTTGACGGAACAGCATTGTCTAACATTACAGATGTATTGGAAGGAGAGCCTTTTGAAAGTCCGATGAAGCCCTGGGGCGGAATCGAGCAGCTGGACTGGTCTCCTGACAGTAAATGCATTGCTTACACCTGTCGTAAGAAAACCGGTAAGGCGTATGCCCAGTCTACCAACTCGGATATTTACCTGTACAACGTAGAAACGAAGGAAACTAAAAACCTGACGGAAGGAATGATGGGATATGATACGAATCCTCAGTTCTCTCCCGACGGACAGTACATTGCCTGGCAAAGCATGGAGCGCGACGGTTACGAATCGGATAAAAACCGCTTGTTTACCCTGAATCTTAAAACCGGAGAAAAAATATACCACACTTCCTCTTTCGATTACAATGTTGATGAGTTTTGCTGGAATGCCAAATCTACGGATATTTATTTTGTTGCCTGTGTTAAAGGGACTTCCCAGTTATTTGTTTTGACAGCCATAGCAGGAACAGAAGATCAAATAAATAAATTACCGGAAGCTATGTTTGGGGCAAAAAATGGTAGCTTTATCATTCCTCTTATTCAAGGCCAGCACGATTATACTTCCGTAGCTTTTGCCGGAGATTATTTGGTTGGGCTTCGTCGTTCGATGTCAGCTCCTCCTGAAGTGTATACGGTGTCCTTGCCCGGTGGTGCAGAAGAAAATAATATTTCCCTGGAAAACAAAGATATCCTGGATCAGGTAACGATGGGAAAGGTGGAACCGCGCTGGATTAAAACAACCGACAACAAAGACATGCTGACCTGGGTGGTTTATCCTCCTGATTTTGATCCGAATAAAAAATATCCTGCGATTTTATACTGTCAGGGAGGTCCTCAGAATACGGTCAGCCAGTTTTGGTCCACCCGCTGGAACCTGCAGATGATGGCTGCCCACGGTTATATTGTGGTGGCTCCCAATCGTCGCGGATTACCTGGATTCGGACAGGAATGGAACGAGCAGATCAGCGGAGACTACGGCGGACAAAATATGAAAGATTACCTTTCTGCAATCGATGCCCTCTCGAAAGAACCTTTCGTGGATGCCGATCGTTTGGGTTGTACAGGAGCCAGTTATGGAGGATTTTCCGTTTATTGGCTGGCCGGAAATCACAACAAGCGTTTCAAGGCCTTCCTGTCGCATGCCGGAATTTTCAACGAAGAAGCTCAGTACCTGGAAACTGAAGAAATGTGGTTTGCTGATTGGGACCTGGGCGGTCCGTTCTGGGACAAATCCAATGCAGTTGCTCAACGTACGTATGCCAATTCTCCGCATAAATTTGTGGATAAATGGGATACTCCGATTATGATCACGCACGGTGAATTGGATTACCGCATCCTCGCTTCTCAGGGAATGATGGCTTTTAATGCTGCCCAATTGCGGGGAATTCCTTCCCGGATGCTGATCTTCCCAAATGAAAACCATTGGATCTCACAACCTCAGAATGGGGTGCTTTTCCAACGTGAGTTTTTCCGCTGGTTCGATCAGTGGCTGAAACCCTGAGAAAAAGTAGTATAAATGCATATACCCAACTCCGGAAGATTGAAATCCGGATGTTGAGTTTTTTTGTCTTTCATATCAATAAGTGTTAAATTTTAAGGCTATTTTGTGTTAAAATTATTATAAATTGCCTAACGAAACGATTAAATAGCTACTTTTATCCTCGCATTCTGTGATTGGGTCCTTATTCTAACGTGTTTCTGCCGGATAATTTCCTGGTAATCTTGACAATAAAGAGTCTGACTCTTCTTGTAATTATAACTCAAAAATACCCATTAAATCGCTAAGATAAAATATGAAAAAGATTTTATCTGTTGTCCTCATTGTTCCCTTTGCTGTTCTTTCCCTTTTCTCCCAGCCGGTATTGGATGCTTCTTTGTTTTGTCCCCGTCCTGGCGATGCTTTGTCCCGCGAGGAAGTTGTTTTTAAGGATCCGGGTCGCCCGGGTAAATCCGTCTTTTGGGATTTTAGCTCTCTTATTCCGGTGGAAAAGAAAAAAATCCGACTTCCTGAATCATTGGACTTGTCCCGCATCGATTTTACAAAAACTGATATTTCCCAATACTTTCATGAGGTTTCCGACGCTGCTGCTCCTGTTTCCTACTGGGCTTCTTCCTCCGGCTATACCGTCGAGTCTTCTTCCGGTATGCTGACTCACTACAGCTCTTCGGGCGACTCCCTTCTTGTCAGGGCTTACGAAAATCCTACCACTTCTGTTTCCTATTCCCGTCCTGCTGTTGCCTTGCGCTTTCCTGTTTCTTATAAGGACCATATACTTTCTTACTATTACGGCGAAGGCAATTACGCTGATGCGTTGGCCATCACCCTCCGGGGTAGCCTGGAGAGCGAGGCTGATGCTTACGGTCGTTTGATCCTTCCCGGTCAGGATACTTTAGATAATGTTCTCCGCATTCGCCTGGTCGATACTTCTATCGACGAACGTACGCCCCACGAATTGAAAAAACTGGAGAAAGCTAAGACAAAAAAGGAAGGTGAAGCAGAGAAACAGGAAAAGGAACTCTTGAAGGAAATTGAACAAGCCTTGAAAAAAAGCATCCGCCTTCACATTATCGAGACCTGCCGCTGGTATGCCCGCGGCTACCGTTATCCTGTCTTTGAAACCCGTAGGGAATACGTTGAAGAAAACGGCCGGTCCACGAATGAGACTCTCCGGGCTTTCCTCTACTCTCCGGCCAGCCAGCGTGCCGATTACCTGGACAAGGATCCTGCCAACCTGGCTTTGCTGGATAACCTCAGTCAACCCAACCATTCATCTCCTCAAGGTCCTAACGATAATCCCTTGCAGGTTACGGCTGCCATTCACTATAATTTTTACCCCAATCCTGTCACCACGGACCTTTCTGTTGAGGTTTCCCTCCCTGACGATACTCCTTTCAATGTTTCTCTTTACTCCCTGCAGGGCCAACTCCTTTACAGTACTCGTTGTGAAAAGCATAACGGCCTGCATACGGAAACGGTTCCCATGGGTAACCTCCTTCAGGGTAACTACCTGCTTCGTATTAACTGTTCGGGTGAAACTTTTACGGAGAAAATAGTGAAGAACTAAGAGATAAAAACTAAGAACTAAGAGCTATAAGAAATTATGAAAGATAAAATATGTAGATTGGTTTTTCCGGTCCTGGTGCTTCCTTTTCTTTTTGTATGGGGAAGTTGGGGCCAGAGTTCGGGACAGAATTATGTTCAGGTCCGTACGATGCTCGATTCTTCGGGTAGTAACTCCCTGGACGAGATCCAATATTTCGACGGCCTGGGCCGGCCTTCCCAAACCGTCCTGAAGGGTAAATCTTCTGCGATTCCCGACCGGGTTATCCTGACTGAATACGATTTCGCCGGCCGCCCTTTCCGGACTTACCAGCCTTATTACAACGATAACTCTGCCTCCGGCGGTTATGTGACTCCTTCCACCCTTACATCCAACGTAGGTTCTCAATATCCTTCCCGGGACAATTCCTCTTCGGATTCCCATGCCTATACTGAAATCCTTTACGAGGCTTCTCCCCTGAACCGGGAGTCCAGGCGTTACGGTCCGGGCTCTGCCTGGCGTTCTTTTGACCGGAAGATTCAAACCGATTACCTGGCCAATACTTCCCGTTCGTCGGATCCTACCCTCTCTTGCCGTTATTACCGTATGTCGAGTGAGAATACTGTTGTCTTACAGGGCGAATACGCTACCGGAGAACTTTATGTTACGAAAACTACGGACGAAGACAACCTGGTCTTCCTGGAATTCAAGGATAAGCAGGGCCGGATAATACTTACCCGCACGCTGATCAGCGGCGATTTCCATGGTGGTGGTCTTCCCGATTACCAGAATGATCCCTGGGCAGATACTTACTATATTTACGACGATTTCAGTAACCTGTGCTGTGTTCTTCCTCCCGAGGCTTCCGATGCGATAACAAAAGAAGAGGAAACTACCGGTAATACCACCTATAGCTTTATCCACACCACCCTGGAGGACTTTGCTTTTCTTTACCATTATGACGGACGTAACCGCTGCAAGGAAAAGAAACTTCCGGGCGCTGAATGGATTCATTACGTTTACGACTATGCCGACCGCCTGATCCTTTCCCAGGACGGTAACCAACGGGTAAAGGACGAATGGAGCTTTAACAAGTACGATCCCTTCGGACGGGTTATTGTTTCCGGCGTTTATACCGATATTAGTGAACGCCCCCAGCTTGAGAGTGAGTTTTGGAACGACGTGATTGTGGAGAACCGCGGCGGGGCTTATGGTTATACCTGGGTTAAGATGCCCCGGGTGACGTATTCCAACGCTCTGGTCATCAATCATTATGACGATTACGAACACCTGCTTAACCAATCGCCCGACTTCCGCTCCCAACTGGATTACAATGTCGAACCGGGTTATGATGGACGATACCTCAACTCTTCCTGTAACCTTTGCTCTGCCAAGGGGTTGTTGACCGGTACCCGTATGAAGCTTCTTGATGGTAGTGGTAATGAAGTTGTTACTGCTTATTACTACAATGATAAGGGCCGTATGATCCAGTCTAAATCGACCAACCACCTGGGAGGTGTTGACAAGTTGTATATGGCTTATACCTTTACGGGTGAACCTACCAAAAAGAAAGAGATCCATACCTCCCCGCACGCAGTTCCCACTACTGAAGAATACGTTTACACTTATGATGCTGCCGGCCGGCTTAAGAAAACCACTTACAAGGTAACTGAAAACCAGTGGGCTTACCCTGAGGTTACTTTTTCCGAAATTACTTACGACAAGCTGGGCCGTATCGAACAGAACAAAACAGCCAACAATCTGCAACCTGTCAACTATCAATACAATGTCAGGAACTGGATCACCAAACAGGCGAGTCATGACTTTACTGAAGAACTTTACTACCACGACAATCCCTGGGAGGGCGGCAGGATTTACTTTGGTGGTAACATTGCCGGTATCCGTTGGAAAAGCCTGGTATCGGGCCTTGAAAATACTGAAAGGTATTATACTTTCGTCTATGATGACCTGGGCTTCCTGAGAAACTCCGGTTATGGCGAAAAGAATAACGGGACCTGGCACAATCAGGAATTATACAGTGAACACGTCAATTGTGACAAGAACGGAAACATCTACCAAATTGTACGCAGCGGTAAGGGTGACAACGGCCAGCAAGTCTGGATGGACATTCCGAGTGTCGTTGAACGGAAAGGCAACCGGATTGTCTCCATTCATGACGGCGGCACTCAACAAAACTCTCCCCACGTTATGGAGTTCAAGAATTTGTGGGAATCTTCTCCTAAATACACTTACGATGGGAACGGTAACATGATCACCGACAAGAACAAGGGGATTAGGAATATTGAATACAATTACTTAAATTTACCCAATAAAATCGAGTTTGCCAGCGGAGCAAGGATCGATTACCTCTATGATGCCGGCGGGACAAAGCTCCGTATGGAGTTTACGGGTTCTCCAATGGAAGGAGATCTTCAGAAGGATTACGTCAATAACAAGGTTTATATTAATAACCAGTTGATGCTGATCCGTAACGAAGGGGGTTATATGAATTACGAAAACGTAGGTTGGGACCAGTTTTATGTTTTGAAGGACCATTTGGGCAACAACCGGGTGATAAACTACGGAGGCAGCTGGGTGTATCAGACTGATAATTACTACCCCTTCGGGTTATCGATGACAGAGGGTGATCACCTCTGGTGGAACGACCAGGCTAATCTTTACACTTACAAGTTCGGAGATAAGGAGTTATCCCGGATGAGCGGACTGAATATTTACGACTTTGGGGCCAGGACGTATGACCCGGCGATAGGTAGGTTCATGCAAATGGATCCGTTGGCGGAGAAGTATTATAGCATTAGTCCGTATGTGTATTGCGGAAATAATCCGATAAATCGGATAGATCCAACAGGGATGGATTGGTATAGACTAAATGAAGATGGAGGTATAGAACTTTGGATGGAAACAGATGATAAGTACGACCAGTTATATGCCCCGGATTATGGCATTACGAACAATTATTTACGAGTAAATGATAAAGGTTTGCTTCCTCAATTAGTAGGGAAGGAAGGTTCTACTTCTGCAACAACATCCAACTCTGACGATGCTTTTAATGTATTTAAGTTTGCGGCAGATAATACAGAATCAGAATGGGTTGTTCATAAAAATGAGGATGAATATACGATAGGAACAAAACATCATCCAAGAACAGTAGGAAAGTGGAAAGACTATGGAATTGTAGATGAACCTTCAGCCACACTTCATTCTCATCCTGATGTTGGTGTTGATGTAGAAAAGGAAAAATATTCTATGGGATTTTCTCAATCAGGGTCTAAAACTTTTGTACATTCTAATAGTGATTGGGAAAATGTTCGTACTAATGTTGAAAACAGCAAAAGGCAAACAAGATTAAATTATGTTTATTTTCCAAATTCTAAAAGACTATATCATGTTGGGTATGAAGGACCTGTTCTTATTCGTAACATAACAGATTATAAGAAACTTATTTTACCAACATTAAAGAATAACCGATGAAAAAGAAAGTGTTTCTAATTTTTGGAATAATCCTGTTTTATGTTACTTGTAAACATGATAATAAGGATAGCGACGTCTCATATATCAAGGAGAAGGATATTGAAAAAACAAGAGTCTTCATTCCAGAAAAACTTCAGTATACATTGGAACAGTTTCTAGCTCTTGTTGATAGTATTCCTAATTCATATAATGCACCAACAATGTACATGGTAATTTGCGGCGTGGATAAAAAAGATACTACAATAACGTTTACTGCCTATCCTGGGTTATTTAAACCCGTATATCCATGTAATATAGTTCCAGATGACAGTACTTATATTAAAGGAGGGTGTGATATTGGAGGAAAAGCTATTGTTGTATATTATGCAGGTGTTTCAAATTTGAATCAAATCATCAATGAAGAAGTTTTAAGTAAAGATTTTGTTGAGGAGCATGATTTTTTTAAAAAATATAAAGGAGAAAGACATGACGATGGAATACATTATAGAACTAGTCGATGGATTTATAAGTTAGTGAATGGAGATAGTTTGGTACTTCTTGAAAAAGAATGAAATAAATTGTGATTATTATGAATGGATATACCTTATTAATAAAAATGATAGTCTGATTTTTTTATTATAAAAAAAGTAGTAAAAATAATTCGATTGGGTTTTTAAATAGTGCCTGATTTCGATATGATAAAATAAAGCTTTTGATTTAAAAGTTGCAAGTCAAATACCTGTATTTAACAAGACGTAGTCAGAGACTACGCCAAACGAGGGATGTATGAATTCTAAAAAATAAAATTTTATTTATGAAAAATACAACTAAAACAATTGGATTTTCTGTTACTTTTTTTCTTTTCTTATTAAGTTGTAATAGTTCAATAAATCAGAAAAAAGATTCGTTATATAACGGAATTAATTCTCAGATTTTAAATATTGTTGATTCTGTAGAAATAAGTTATAAAGAATATCCTTTTATTACCATATGGTTTACGGCTTATAACGATACTACTTTTGTAGTCAGGTTTTTAAATTCCATATTGGATTCTGCAAGTACGGAATTACTTGAAGATTCTATATTTATGGGATATAAGAAATACAAATCAACATACTTATTGTTTTATGAAACAAATAAAGTAGGTAATTTTGATAAATTTGTGAAAAAAGACAGCTTACTATATAATAGAATTCCTTTTGAAGATATAGACTCAGATGAGAAAAAAGTGACAAAAATATCAGATGCCGTAGATAGGGTATACTTAATTGATAAAAATAACAAACTTGTTTTTATGAAAAAAGAGAAAATATAATTTTTTTTCAAAGTTAGAATATCATGAAAACAACTAGGATTATTAGTTTTTTATTAATTTTTATTGTGATATTCATTTGTTGCAAACAATCAACAAAAGAAGAGGTGCCTTTATATAATGGAATAAGTCCACAAATTCTGAGCATAGTGGATTCAATACCAATATGCGAGGAGGATGATAACCCGTTTATAACAATATGGTTTTCAACTCTTGATGGCAATGATTGCATTGTTAGATTTATAAATTCTGCTTTGATACCGGCTCCTCCTGAACCCCCTGCTCCCATAAAAGAAACGTTAATTTCAGAAAATGAAGGTTTTATGGGGTATAAAAAATATAGTAATAAATATTTGGTGTTTTTGGAATATTTTCCGAATAGGGGCTTTGAAAAGTTTATAAACAGAGATAGTCTAAACAAAGATGAGGAGCCTTTCAAAAAATATAATATCTATAAATGGAAAAAAGAAAGTTTGAATTGCGATCCTTATGAAAGGATATACCTTATTAACAAAAAAGACAGCTTAGTTTTTGTGGAACAGAAACGGATTTGATGATTTATTCCTCTGCTCGTTGTAATCTTCTATGTCATGTTAAAAGTGAAGCTCCGCTTCACAAACATGTAAACCAGGAGATTTACTTCTAACAACGACAGAAGCAGAGCTTCTGCCGAGGTGCAAAGCACGAATAGATTACGGTTAGCGGGGGATATCAAAAGTAATAAATGGTTCAGTTCAAGTAGATAGAAATAGTAACGGTTTTTTAATGACTCCACATGAAAAAGGTAAAATACACAGGAAACATCCGTTTGCTAAATAATATCTTTTTATTTTATTTTTTCTTGAGTATTTTTGTTTCATGCAAGAAAAGTCAATCACCTGAAGTTCTTTATGGAACTAACTATAATAAAAAGAGAAGTGAAATAGGGCTAATCTCATTAGATTCTCAATGGTAGTGCTTCATCGAGAATTCAGGTCTAATTTGGTGGAATCCTATAGATTTAGATAGTCTAAAGAGTGAAAAAAAGCATTTTATGGTGCAAAAGTGATTCGACTACAAAATGATATATTAATAATGGAAGCAAATATGTTTGTAGTACCTAATTCTTTTTTTAAAGAAGATCAATTTGTACTATTATCTTACATTCATTATTTTGTACCATACGAAATGTATTCTAAAGGTTGGATATATTGTGTTGATAAAAGAATAGGAGAAGATGATAGGGGAATGATTACTTCTTCTGATTACATTACTAAAACAGAAGCAGGCTCAATCTTGTCTTCGTGGGGATTAAAATATCAATAATTTTAGTTTAAGATTAATATTTTTCTGGTATAGTCCCGGCTTCGACATACTAAAAACAAAGCCCTGACTTTGAAAATTGCAAATTAGAGAATATGCCAAACGGGGTAGGTGTGATTAAAGCTGAAGCAACTGCTGTAAAAAAAGAAATGGAAGCCGTAAAACAAACTCCAGAATACAATAAAAAATTAGAAGTTTCTCTGATTCAAATTAAATTTTATGATTAGAACAATATTATTATTTATTACTTGTTTCTTGTGTTTTGAAAGCATTCATTGTTCAGAAACAGATATTTTTATCTATAGAGAACTGAATTCTTTCTTAATTTCTGAAAACAAAATTCAAGCAAAAGACACAATAGGGATAGACCCTTCTTCATTACTTTATTTTTCTAACCTTTTAGAAGACAATGGGGTTAATTTGCTAGATAGTTTTGGTATTTATGTATTTAATAAAATAGGACTTGAAGACGATGTTAATTATATTTTAATAAAAAGAGATAATTCCTTTGCTGTTTTTAAGGAAAATGACCTATTGACAATAATCACATATTTGTTTTCAATAAAAGAGAAATATCCACAGATACTAAATTCTGAAGATTGTAACGAATATATTAAAAAATTAATAGAAAAAAATAAACTTCTAATAATTGGTATCCCAAGAGGTAAATTATTATTTTACTCTACACTTAATTAAGATTTTGATATATAACAAATAAACATTTACAAAGCATTGTTTATCCCCCAAAATAAATTAATATGAGATTACTTTATAATTTTATTGTTTTTATACTTATTATTCTTTGTCTTAGTTGCAATAGAAAATCAAATGAAAATGATACAAATATTTACAATGGAATTGATTCTCAGATATTAAATATTATTGATTCGATGCAAATAGATTTTATTAAATTTCCTTTTGTAACTATTGAATTTTATTCAATAAATGACAGTAATTATGTTCGTTTTATTAACTCTATCTTAATTCCTATTTCTAAGGATTATTCAATAATGAACTATTTGAAAGAGTACACAGGATATAAAATACTTGATTCTGAAAAATGTTTAATGTTCTTAAATAATACAAAAGATACTATATTTAATAATTTTGTAAAAACGGATAGTTTAAGTATGGATGAAAAAAAAATTGAATATTTTAAGAAAAAATATGATGTCTATAGATATAAGAAAAATGCTAATTTAAGAGAAATCTATTTCTATATTAATAAAAATGATAGTTTAGTTTTTATAAAATATGAGAATATATAATATAATAAAAGACAGAAAGATCTGGGCTTTGAAAAGTTTATAAACAGAGATAGTCTAAACAAAGATGAAGAACCTTTCAGAAAATATAATATCTATAAATGGAAAAAAGGAGATATAAATTGTGATTAACAAGACATAGTCAGAGACTACGCCAAACGAAGGAATCAAATGAAAAAAAAAGTATTTGCAATAATGATTGTCAGTCTTATTATATGTTTTTCTTGTAATGGAAAATATACAAACCAGGAATTGATTGGAACATATGTGAATAATTATGGTGAAGTTACGCCGAGCTACATTATTCCTCCTGAAGCTCCAAGAATAATTGATACCCTAATTCTTCTAAAGAATGAAAGTTTTATAAGTGATGCATTTGGAAAAGGGGACTATAAAACTTACGAAATGAATGGTTCTTTATATGTTCATCTTACATATGAAGGTGGAAAAGTTGGATATTCACTGGTTGTGAGACCTAAAGGATTATTTGGAGGAGTTCCTGTTCTAAAAATTAATTCGGATGGTAATTATTATTATAAGAAAATAAAATAGGAATAATCTGCGCAAGTTTATGTTTTAGAAGATATGGAAAAAACATGGTTTATTATCTTGTTATTTTGTTTAGTCGGTTGTTCTAAAGAAGAAACCAAAGTTTCTTTTCGAACTATTGATTATACCTACAACAACGGATGGACAGGTGTCTAGATTGTGGAGTGTATTATCTTATTGTTGATGGAAAAGATTTTTTTATAAAGGTATTGGTTAATGGACGAAAAAACAATAGTAGGGATTTAATTGAAACTAACAAATTGTCAGATTTCTTGGATTCATTAATCTTATCTATTTCTGAACAAAAAGAATCAGTACAATATGAAAGTAGAGCTGATAAGATTTTCACTACTCCACCTCCTTTTAAGTCCGATTCCATACCGATTCTAGGCAAGTAAGTCTTCCATATAACATGGTTATTAAGATTGATGTTTTGAATTTACATTGTGTGTTCACAAAAAACGAAAATAAAAATGAAAAAGCAAATCCTTACGTTCATTCTGATCCTGTGTGAAGGATTATTGAAAATATCGGCTCAGTCTCCCGAACAGCCGGTAAATATCCAAAGCCCTACAGCTGCAAGTTTGGGAAAATATGGAGATGTTCCTGTTTCTTATTTTACAGGAACTTCCGGTATAAATGTTCCGATCAGGCAATTTAATTCGGATGGAATAGTGTTAGATGTTAGCCTGGATTATGACGCTTCCGGAATCAGGGTGAACTCTCCTTCGAATTTTGCAGGTCAGAATTGGAACTTGAATGCAGGCGGGGTCATCATGCGTACGATTAATGGTTCGGCAGATGAATCGACAATGCTTAATGCCAATACAAATACGAGATTTAATTACTCCTGGTTTAAAATCAGAAATACTCCCGCACAGGTGAATGTGTCGGATATAAATCAACTCGTAGCCTTGTCCAATTGTGGAAATTCCGGCTCCGATCCATTGCCGGATACTTTTATTTTCAATTTTATGGGCATGACCGGTAAGTTCTACCTGGGAAATGATGGAGAATGGAAGGTTCAAAGCGATCATAATATGGAAGTTATATTTAATATTAATAATTGGAATACGGCTCCGCCTGTCTATGAATATTACTATAAAAATTCCTCAAAATATGAACCTACGATTTATGGATTTACATTGCGGGATGATAAAGGTAATACGTATGAATTTGGAAATAATACGAATGCAATAGAATATTCGATCAATTTTATGAAGCAAAACCCCGTCGTGTCACAATCCGGCGTTGTATCCCAATGGAATGCCAACGCGTGGTACCTGACAAAAGTGACCAATCCGTTTGGTAAAGTCGTATATAGTTTCGAATATACAAGGGGTTTTTTTATTGCAGATTTACAATATATGGCTTACCATGAATTGCAAAAAACGAAAGTCGGATCTTCCTATAGAACTTCGGCTTCAGGAAATATGAACGATATCGGGGGCTGTTTGATTTCTCCTGTTTATTTATCAAAAATCAAAACAATTGAAGGGGCCTCCATTATTTTTTATATAGGAGATATACTTAATGCTTATGAGAACAAGTCTGCGGATATCAATACCAAGAGAAACAGCATTTTGTATACGTTACCTAATTATACAAGTATTAATTATAATGTGTTTTGTTACCTGGAAGATGCTATGTTTGAATACAATAAGGGCGGAACCCCTACAGATCCCATAAAGGGATTGTCCTGGCGTAGGCTGAATGAGATTTACATTACAACAGGTGCAGGTGTTCATGAAGTCTATATGTTTTATTATGATGATAATATAAAATACAGGAATAAGTTGGTTAAGATTGAAAGAATGGATGAAACGAGGTTTTATGGAGAAGTTAAAAATAAAATTCCGATGTATGAGTTTGAATATGACAGATTTGAACAATTACCGGCTCCTTTATCGAAGGCGATCGATCATTGGGGTTATTATAAAGGAAGTGACTGGATGAATATAACACCCTACAGTAATGGGGCTTACAATATGGATCAGATCAATTCGTATACTGTAAACCGAAATCCGAACTCATCCTACCTGACAATCGGTATGTTGAAAAAAATTATATATCCGACAAAGGGTTATACTACGTTTGATTATGAGCCCAATAGTTATTCCCAGGTAGTATCTGATGACAGAAAATCGTTAGTCAATGAATCCGGATATGGTCCGGGATTAAGAGTAAGCGCAATTAGTGACTATGATGGACAGCAAACGAGAACCCGTAACTTTTCTTATTCAGGGGGAATTCTGGTATTCAAACCGAACTATTATACGGAGAAAAAAGCGTATGTCAGTGATAATGGAGAATATCTTATTCAGCAATTTAACTCCAACTCAATCGTTCCTTTATCTAATTTTTTCGGACATACGATAGGTTATTCAACGGTTACTGAAAGTGAACCCGGTCGAGGGTCAACTCAATATGAATTTGCCAATTATAATGAATTTAAGGATATACAGCCTATTGCTACCTTGAATAGCGAGTACAATCCCTATAAAAGGAATTACGGAGATGTCGGTTTTATGCTTGGAAAATTGGAAAAGAAAACCGCTTATGATTCCGGAAATAATATCAAAGAGTCGACTACTTATACCTATAGAAGCGATCTGAATAATGATTATAATTATATTCAATGTTCGGATATTAGTTGCGGACTTGTATCGATTCCGGATATAGGCCATTCGTACTTTTATGCCGGAAATGTTTTCCGGATCTATTATTCTAATTATGATGTTGTTAAGGAGGTACAGTCCTCCTATCCTGGTCCGGTGACTAAGCAGTTGACTTATAATAAAAAAGATACTTTCTTATATGTAAATTCTTTCGGATATAATCATAAAATTAATATTCGCTACCTGAAAAACTATGAGATACTCGCTTCGCAAAATGAGTTATATTCAAAAGCATATACCTATCCATTTCAATCGACTACTTCTATTACAACTGATCTGACCAATGCTTTCAGAATATTCGATCCTGTAATTGAAAGTGAAACTAAGAATGGGAATACACTTCATGTTCGTAAGGTCAATTATAATACTTTTAATGGAATAATTGCTCCCGGGGAGGAATTGTCATCAAAAGATAATATAAACTTTAAGCAGGATATCCGGTATTTGGATTATAATTCCAATGGAAAAGTGACACATTATATTATGAATGAAAAAGATATTTATCTGTTGTGGGGGCATAATCTGACATTGCCGGTTTGTATGATTGAATGGAATCCTTCAGATAGTGATATTGAGAATGTATTGAGAACTTACAGTAACCTGGATGATCTTCGTTCCCTTTTGGAGGAGTCTTTGGTTACAACTTATACCTACAGATTACTTGTTGGATTGGAATCGATTACATCTCCGGCAGGAATTAAGACTACTTATAAATACGATACTTTTAGCAGATTGAAAGAAGTACTGGATCGCCAGAATAGGGTTGTAAATCAATATTTTTATAATTATCGATGATATTGTCTTACTCCCCGAACAAGATTCCGATTCTCTTTTCATGAATGATCAGATCATGACCGGGAGTAACCAATTTTAGTTTTTACTTTAAATATCTTAACTTTGTAGTCAGGCAAACTAAATAGCTTCGATTATGTTGAGTGGTTTTATAAAAAAGGTTTCTATAGGTATTCCTGCTTCGGTTGCTGTATTTTCCCCTCTGTTGGGGCAGGAAATGCCCCAAAATCCTAATATCATTATTATTATGGCGGATCAGTTGCGGGCCGATCTGTTGAAGCGGGAAGGGTATCCATTGAATACAATGCCTTTTGCCGATCGCCTGGCAGAGAAAGGGACGTGGTTTAACCGGGCATATACCGCTGCTCCGGCCAGCGGCCCGGCCAGGGTTTCCATGCTGACAGGAAGGTATCCCAGTGCGACTCATGTACGGTCCAATCATAACCTTAAGGATGCTTTTTATACAAAAGACCTTTTTGATGTAGCCCGTGAACAGGGTTATGCGACCGCCCTGATCGGTAAAAATCATTCCCACCTCTCTCCCGACCGGGTAGACTACTGGAGTCCGTATAACCACGACAGCCAGGAATCAAAAAACAAAACCGAGGCAGGTAAAGCATTTGACAACTATTTAAAAACGCTGGACATGTATGCCAATATGGAACCTTCTCCGTATGGGGTAGAAGCCCAATTGCCTTACCGGATGGTGGATGATGCTTCCCAATGGATCAATTCGGTATCGGATAAGCCTTTCCTGATGTGGTTTTCCATTGCAGAACCTCACAATCCATACCAAACCTGTGAGCCTTACTATTCCATGTTTCCTCCGGACAAATTACCTGAAATGAGAAGCTCTGCCCGTGATCTGAAAACAAAAGGAGAGGAATATGAATTGCTTGCGGAAATGATGGAGCAAGGGCATGCCGGATACCAGAAGAATTTACAGCGGCTTCGTTCTGTATATCATGGTATGATGCGGATGATCGATGATCAGTTGGCCCGTTTTGTAGAGGAATTAAAAGAAAAGGGAATCTATGAGAACACCATTATTTTATTTATTGCCGATCATGGCGATTATGCTGGAGAATACGGATTAATGAAAAAAGGAGTAGGACTGGACGATGCCATCGCCCGTATACCCATGCAATGGACAGGCCCCGGAATAAAAGCTTCAACAAATCCTCATAACGCCCATGTAACTATCATTGATATTTTTCCGACCATTTGTGAAATCATGGGAGCCGGGATTCCGATGGGCGTACAGGGACGCAGCCTCTGGCCTCTTCTCCAGGGAAAGGAATATCCCGAAAAAGAATTTGAAAGCGTGATGGTGCAGGACGGATTCGGTGGAATGTATTATACGAAGGAGGATGCTACGGACTACAAAGAAGAGGGGGCCGTAGGCAAGAAAGGCTTATTCTTCGATGAACTCAATACCTGGACGCAAAGCGGAACCATGCGTATGCTTCGCAAAGGCGAATGGAAATTAGTCTATGACATGGACGGAAACGGTCAGCTATATAATGTAAAAAAGGATCCTTCCGGATTGAATAATCTTTTCAAAAACAAAGCCTATAATAGCGTTAAAAATGAGATGGTTGAAAATCTGCTGAGATGGGAAGTTTCCACGCAGGATCCGATACCGGCACCCAGGTACCGGTATCGTTTTAAAAGGAACGAGCACAACTATTTATTTCATTGAAATTATTTTTTTTCAATCTTATCAGCTTGTTTTCTTAAATAATCGGCATTTTGCTTATCCTCTTTTTTCTGATATTTAGCATCCACTTTCTGTTGCTCTTTAATCAGTTGCTGATCTTTCTTTTTATCAATTTCCTGCTCTTTTTTCTGTTGTTTTTTCTGTTGTTTTTCCGTTTCGGATTTTGTCTTTTTATCAACTTGTTCCTGTGATTCTTTAGCTGCTTTTTCTTTCTCTTTGGTTGCTTGTTTTTCTGCGTCTTGTCTCTTTTTTTCTAATTCTTTTTGTTTGTCCTTTTCGAGTTTTTCCTGTTTTTTTTGCAGGTTGGAATTGCTTGTAGTTACGTCCTGAAAAACAGGTTCTATCCGGTTGGAATGAGTTGCATTCACTCCGTTTCCAGCTAAAAAAGAGGCCAGTAATAATACAATAAACTTTTTCATAAATAAATAAGATTAAAATTCATTCGAATATTTTTACATTTTTAATAACAACTAAACAAATCAAAAGGTTAATTATTTTATATTAAGATTTTAATATCTTTGCAGATCTCCTTAAAGAAATCAAACAGCTTATGAAAAAAATACGCCTCGGCCTGCTGCCACGCATCATCATCGCCATCCTGTTCGGAGTTCTGGCAGGTAACTTTTTCTCCGTTTCTTGGGTAAGGATATTTGTAACGTTTAACTCCATTTTCGGAGAATTCCTGAATTTTTCTATTCCTCTTATTATCATCGGACTGGTAACCATTGCGATTGCCGATATCGGAAACAAAGCCGGAAAGTTATTACTCATCACAGTCTCCGTCGCTTACGGTTTTACCCTGATTTCAGGTTTTCTCTCTTATTTCACGGGGATGCTGACATTTCCTTCCATGATCGATCCGGAAACGTCTCTCAATACGGTCAACAGTACCAACGAGCTTCTTCCGTATTTTAAACTGGACATTCCGCCCCTGATGAATGTTATGACCGCTTTAGTACTCGCTTTTGTTCTGGGATTAGGGCTGGCACATATCGAAAGCACTTCCCTGAAAGATGCCTGCCGTGATTTTCAGGACATTATAGTCCTGGTGATCAGGAAAGTCATTATTCCTCTTCTTCCGGTTTATATCTTCGGTATATTCCTGAATATGACCCATTCCGGACAGGCCTTTCCTATTCTGCTTGTTTTTGTCAAAATTATCGGAATCATTTTTGCCTTGCATCTATTCGTTTTGTTATTTCAATACAGTATCGTCGCCCTTTTTGAACGCCGGAATCCGTTGAAGATGCTGGTCTGCATGATGCCCGCCTATTTTACGGCTCTGGGAACCCAATCTTCGGCTGCAACTATACCGGTTACCCTGGCACAAAGCATAAAAAACGGCGTGTCTCCAAAAATTGCCGGATTTGTTATACCTCTTTGTGCAACCATTCACCTGTCGGGAAGTACTCTGAAAATTACAGCCTGTGCACTTGCCTTGATGATGATGCAGGGAATGCCTATTGATTTTCCTTTATTTGCCGGATTTATATGTTTATTGGGAATTACCATGGTCGCAGCTCCCGGCGTGCCCGGAGGAGCTATTATGGCATCACTCGGCGTATTGCAATCCGTATTGGGATTCGATGAACAGACGCAGGCCCTGATGATCGCACTGTACATTGCCATGGATAGTTTCGGAACAGCCTGTAATGTGACGGGAGATGGGGCAATCGCTTTGATAATTGATAAATTGAATAAAGAATAAAGCCTCCTGCATTGTTTGTTCGCACGAAAAAAAAAGACTAGCTTTGCCTCTTAAAAAAATAACAAAAAGTCATGAATTTACCTTTTGCAGAGTCTTTTAAGATTAAAATGGTGGAACAAATCCGCCGGAGCACACAAAAAGAAAGAGAAGAGTGGATAAAAGAAGCAAAATACAATCTTTTTAACCTGAAATCCGAATATGTATTTATCGACCTGCTGACCGACTCGGGAACAGGAGCGATGAGCGACCGGCAATGGTCGGCCATGATGCTGGGCGACGAAAGTTATGCCGGTGCTTCGTCGTATTACAACATGAAGAGCGCAATCAAAAATATCCTGGGATTCGACTATTTCCTGCCTACTCACCAGGGAAGGGCTGCCGAAAACGTACTGTTTTCCGTATTGATCAAAGAAGGAGATATCATTCCGGGCAATTCCCATTTCGATACCACCAAAGGGCACATCGAATACCGCCGGGCCATCGCCTGTGACTGTACCATCGACGAGGCCAGGGATACTCAGTTGGAAGTCCCTTTCAAGGGAAACTTATCGCTCGAAAAACTGGAAGAGGTACTGAAAAGCAGCGCCGGTAAGATTCCGTTTATCCTGATAACCGTCACCAATAATACCGCCGGAGGACAACCCGTATCCATGGAATGCATCCGTGGAGTAAGGCAACTGGCCGATCAGTACGGTAAGCCGGTTATTTTTGATTCCGCCCGCTTTGCCGAAAATGCCTATTTCATCAAAATCCGGGAAAAAGGCTATGAGAACAAGACAATCAAAGAAATCGTAAAAGAAATGTACTCCTATGCCGACGGAATGACCATGAGCAGTAAAAAAGATGCGATCGTCAACATGGGCGGTTTCATCGCCACCCGGCATAAGGACTGGTTTGAAAAAGCTTCTACCTTTAATATTATGTTCGAAGGATTTGTGACTTATGGTGGCATGAGCGGCCGCGACATGAACGCGTTGGCTCAGGGACTGGACGAAGGAACTGAATTCGATTACCTGGAAACCCGCATCAAACAAGTAGAATACCTGGGAGCAAAATTGGATGAATACGGCATTCCCTATCAACGGCCTGCCGGAGGACATGCCATTTTTGTCGATGCGAGGAAAATACTGCCCCAGGTTCCCAAAGAAGAATTCCAGGCGCAAACCTTAGCCATCGAATTGTACCTGGAAGCAGGTATCCGCGGAGTGGAAATCGGCGCCATCCTGGCCGACCGTGACCCTGTCACCCGTGAAAACCGGTATCCGGAACTGGAGTTGCTCCGGCTGGCTATCCCGCGGCGGACATATACCAATAATCACATGGATGTCATCGCTGCTGCACTGAAAAATGTGTACGACCGTCGGGATTCCATTACCAAAGGATATAAAATTGTAAAAGAAGCTCCTATTATGAGGCATTTCACCGTAGAATTGGCGCCTTGCTGATAATCAAGAAAAGAGAAAAAAATATTGATTTTATGTTGTAAAACATAGGTTTTAATTTTTATTAATATAAAATCAAAAATACTTAACACTAATTACGAAAAAAAACTTGACAAAATCCCTTGCAACGTGCTACCTTTGTACTGTGGTTTTTTCATAATAGTATTAGATTTAAGGTTAACAAAGATTGGATTAGGGAGTTCGTGAGAATTCCCTTTTTCTTTTTACCAGTACCTTGTCGATCCGGTACCCGTCCATATCCACAATTTCGAACGAGAATCCATCCCAATCAAACTGTTCCCCTACCTTGGGAATATGCTTGAGCTGATCCAGTATAAATCCTGCCAGTGTATCAAATTCATTTTCGTTATCATACTCATCTTCGCAATCGAAATAAGCCAGAAAATCATAAAAGTGCATCTGGGCGCTTACCCAATACGTACCATCCTCCCGCTTAACAACATCCTGGTCTCCGGTTTCATCCAGTTCGGGAATATCTCCGACAATCGCTTCGAAGATATCTTTCAGGGTTACCATTCCCTGAAGGCTGCCGTATTCATCCACGATGAAGCAGACGCTGATGCCTTTGGCCTTGAATTTCTCCATTACCTGATAAGCAGTATTGTTTTCAGGGACAAACAAGGCCGGACGACACAACTCGGACAGTGTTTTTTCTTTTCCGTAAATATACAGGTCTTTCGTTTTAACAATCCCTAAAATAGAATCGATGGAATTTTCACACAAGGGATAAACCGAATGCAGGTCTTTTTGTACAGCTTCGATAATGAGATCCCTGTCCATATTGACTTCCAGCCATTCGATCTCACTCCGGTGAGTCATCAGTGAAGTAATGTTACGGTCACCCAGGTGGAATACCCGTTCGATGATTTCCTGTTCGGCCAGCGCAATCTCCCCCTGTTCCGTTCCCTCGCTGATCATGGCTTTAATTTCTTCTTCCGTAACGGAATTGTCTTTTTCTTTGATTCCCAATAATTTAACCATCCATTTCGTGGAAACGGACAAAATCCAGATGAACGGATAAGCAACCTTGCTCAAAAAATCCATGAACGGAGACATTTTTTTTGCGATGGCCTCCGGTTTGCTTAATCCGATACGCTTGGGAACCAATTCTCCGAATACCAGTGTAAAATAAGTAACAATGATTACGATGAATGCCGTGGCAATCGTTCCGCTGAATTTTTGAAGGGAATCGAACTGAGCAAAAAAAGCGGTCAGGTCGTGTTGAATACTTTCTCCGGAAAAAATACCGGTCAAAATGCCGATTAACGTGATGCCGATTTGAATGGTAGACAAGAATTTGTCGGGTGATTGCATCAGGTTCAATACCTTGCGGGCGTTGCTGCTACCTTCTTTCGCCTGCGCCTCCAGTTTGGATTTCCGGGAAGAAACCAGGGCCATTTCCGTCATAGAAAGCATTCCATTCAACAGAATAAGGCCAATAATGATAAATAATTCCATGGGTTGAATTAACTTAAATTCAGGTTGTGAAGTTAGTTATTATTTTTTTATAACTTTGCATTCCATTTATATAACAAGTTATTTTTCACTATGGTTATCAAAAAAGCCGAATTTCTGATGAGTAATACCGATGTAAGCAAATGCCCTCAGGACGAGCGTCAGGAGTATGCATTCATCGGACGTTCCAATGTGGGGAAATCCTCTTTAATCAATATGCTCACCGGGAGAAAAGGCCTGGCTATGACCTCTTCTACTCCCGGAAAAACCCAGTTGATCAATCATTTTGTCATCAATGACGAATGGTACCTGGTCGACCTTCCGGGCTACGGATATGCCCAGCGGGGGAAAAAAGGGAGAGAACAAATCGAGGATATTATCCGTTCCTATATCAATCGGAGGGACCAGTTAACCTGCCTTTTTGTCTTACTGGATTGCAGACACGAAGCGCAGAAGATAGACCTGGAGTTCATGGAATACCTCGGAGAAAGCGGAATCCCTTTTTCTATTATTTTCACGAAAGCAGATAAGATATCTACCGGGAAATTAAAAGAAAACACAGCGGCTTATACAGCTAAATTACTGGAAACCTGGGAAGAACTCCCACCGGTTTTCTTAACATCTTCCGAACATAAAAAGGGAAAGGAAGAGATACTGGACTATATTGAACAGATTAATAAATCGTGCAGGAGTTGAGAGTGGAGACTTGAGAGTGGAAAATGGAGAGTGATAAGATTCAAATACATAATCTAAATTTTTTATTTTTAATTCTCCATTCTCCATTCTCCATTCTCCATTCTCCACTCTCAACTCCTGTATTTTTCTAACTTTTAATTCTTAATTTAAAAAATGAATTGGTTTGAATGTAAGATCTCTTACGAAAAGATAATGGAAAACGGTATGCAGAAAAAAGTGACCGAACCCTACCTGGTTGATGCTCTTTCTTTTACAGAAGCAGAAGCCCGGATCATCGAAGAGATCAAACCCTTTATCAGCGGAGATTTTACAATTGCCGACATCAAGCGGGCGCGTATTTCCGAATTGTTTTTCAATGAAAACGGAGACCGTTATTACAGGATCAAGGTTTATTTTATTACCCTGGATGAAAAAAGCGGAGCAGAGAAAAAGACAGCCGTCCAGATGCTGGCCCAGGCTTCCGATATCAAGGAGGCAATTGCTGTGCTGGAAGAAGGTATGAAAGGCACTATGGCCGATTATACCATTGCATCCGTAACAGAGACCATGCTGATGGACGTATTTCCGTTTTCTGCAGACAGTAAAAAGGCAGAATAAATCATGGATATTGTCGGCAGACTTCAGGAAATCAGAAAAGAGCTGCCTGAACAGGTACAACTGGTAGCTGTTTCTAAATTTCATCCGGTTCCGGTATTGCTTGAAGCATACCGGGCCGGACAACGTATCTTCGGTGAAAGCAAGGTGCAGGAAATTACTGCCAAATACGATCAGCTTCCCAACGACATCGAATGGCATTTCATCGGACACCTGCAATCCAACAAAGTCAGGTACATTGCACCCTTTATCCATACGATTCATAGTGTGGACAGCCTGAAATTAATGGAAGAAATCAACAAACACGCAGGGCTTTTCAATCGGAAAATCCGGGTTTTGCTTCAGGTCCATATCGCAGAGGAGGCAACTAAATTCGGGTTATCGTACGAAGACTGCGAACAATTACTCCAGGCTATTTCTCCAACTGATTTTCCACACATTCGTCTTGCAGGTTTGATGGGAATGGCTACGTATACCGATGATGAAAAGCAAATCAGGAAAGAATTTGCCGGGTTAGCTTCTTTTTTCAGAAAAATTAAGAGGCAATACTTTCCACAGGACTCTGATTTCAGGGAATTATCCATGGGAATGAGTGATGATTATCTCATTGCCGTACAGGAAGGAAGCACATTAGTTCGCATCGGTAGCAAACTGTTTGGAGAGCGCAATTAATCGTTTTAGTTTTTTTTGCAGGGAATACTTCCGGATTCCATTTATTATTTCTAGTTTTGCATAATAATTTAACACTTAGTATCTATGGGAAATATCTTTGAAACAAGATATGCAGGGTTAAACCTGACGAGTCCTATTATTGTAGGGAGTTCCGGTTTGACCAACAGCGTAGAGAAAAATAAAGAACTGGAAAAGGCAGGTGCAGGAGCCATCGTCCTTAAATCGTTGTTTGAAGAACAAATTGCGATGCAATCGGATTGGATGTTAGACGGGTCCGATTATCCGGAAGCCAATGATTATATTCGTAATTATGTAAAAAACAACCAGGTAACGGACTACTTATACCTGATTCAGGAATCTAAACGCAACTGCAAGATACCGGTTATTGCCAGTATCAATTGTTATAAGGCAGATACATGGACGGATTTCGCCCATCAGATAGAAATGGCCGGAGCCGATGCCATCGAGCTGAACATATTTGCACTGAACACCGAGCTCAACAAAGAGTACAACACACTGGAAAAATCCTGTGTCCAGATTGTCCGGAAAGTAAAAGAATCGGTACACATTCCGATTATTGTAAAGTTGGGAAAACATTACAGTAATATCGTCGAACTGGTTGAACACCTGTATGCTAACGGCGCTTCAGCGGTCGTCCTTTTCAACCGGTTCTATCAACCGGACATTGATATCAACAAATTACAGGTTGTATCCGGACAGGTTTTCAGTTCGCATACCGATATGGCCGATACCTTGCGGTGGACCGGAATCGTCTCAGGCAAACTGCCCCAGATTTCGGTTGCCTCTTCTACCGGAGTGCACGATTGGGAAGATATTGTCAAATGCATCCTGGCCGGAGCTTCTGCTGTGGAAATATGCAGTACGGTTTACCTCCATGGCAATGAGATTATCTCCCAGATGAGACGGAGTATGGAAGAATGGATGAACGGTATGAATTATCATTCGCTCACCGATTTCAAAGGGAAACTGAATTATTCCAATATTGCCGATCCGGCGATGTACGAAAGAATTCAGTTTATGAAGTACTTCTCAAACAGGGATTGATTTTCCGGAACGGTTTAATTAACCTGTACCTGTATGGATGGTTTTTTCATTATCTCCCTGGATGATGCCATGGAAAGAGAAAAACGTTTCTTTTCACAGGCACAGAGAAGGTCATGTAACGAACTGTTCCTGGTGACTTCCGGCTATGTCATCCGGGATTGCAACTTTAATTCGATCCGGATCAACAAAAACGAACTGCATTTATCTTTATCCCGGCAGATCACTGTGGTCAAAGACTATTCTCCCGATTTACAGGGATATTATTTCCGTTTCGAAGATACATTTCTGGAACAGGCTTACCTCAGGGACAGCCTGGAAAAGGAACTGGAGTTTATCAGTAGTTTTCTGTTCCGTTATCCCTTACGACTGACGGCCAGGATTGCAGAGCAACTGGTTTCCAACTGTTCAAGAATGATTCAGTTACACCAGGATATCCAACCCGATCCCATACTGATCCATGCTTACCTGGCTGCATCCATTTTTGAGCTTAAAAAACTGATGTCGGAAAGCCATCTGAATTTATACCCTTCTAAGGCTTTCCTGACTACCAAGCGATACAACGACCTGCTGGCTGCATTTGCCGACCGGGAACGATCGATTGATTTTTATGCCCGGCAACTGGAAATAACACCTAATCACCTCAACAAATCCGTTAAAGCGGCAACCGGGAGGACAGCGATCTCCCTGCTCAACGAAATGAGCATCCTGGACGCTAAAATGCGATTGAATCATACCAATCAAACCATTAGTGAAATTGCTTTTCAGCTCGGGTTTGAAGATCAATCCTACTTCAGCAGGTTCTTCAAAAAAGCAACCGGACTTACCCCCAGTGAATACAGGAAAGAAAATGAAAAACAATAAATGATTGAAAAAGTCAAATTTTAATCTTCTTCGTCCTAACAACGGACACCGGTTTTTTCGGACCTTTGCAACCTGGATATTTCTAATCTTATGCAACCCTGTTTCAAATGAAAAAAAGATTATTTTTTGCAATTTGTGTATTCGTAGCCGCCGGGACATGTAAAACCGCCCGGGCAGAAAATGAACATACTCCCGAAAACGATACGATCCGGTCCTTGTTCTTAAATGAAGTTATTATCACGTCTTCCTCTAAGGAAACCAATTCGCTGAAAGGACTACCGGGAGCTTATTCCGTATTGTCTCCCAAGCAGTTGGATGGAATGCAGATCGAAAATGTAGTGGATATCTCGGCCATTGTTCCTAACTTTTTCATTCCCGATTACGGATCCAAATATACTTCTCCCGTCTATGTCCGTGGTATCGGAAACCGGAGTACCGGCCAGGCTTCCGCCATGTATGTGGATAATATTCCTCTGATCAATAAGAGTACATATGATTTCGATTTTCTGGATGTACAACACGTCGAGTTGCTAAGAGGACCCCAGGGAACGCTTTACGGACGGAATTCCATGGGAGGTATCATCAATGTGTTTACACACTCTCCGCTAACATTGCAACAAACCCGTGTCGGTATCTCCGGAGGTAATTATGGATTATTTCAGGCGCACGGTACCGGAAGTTATTTACTCAACGACAGGCTGGGTCTCTCTGTCAGCGGCTATTACGATCATTCCGACGGTTATTTTACCAACGAATACACCGGAAAAAAAGCCGATGCGTTGGATGCCGGAGGTGGTCGCATGCGCTTGGATTACAAGTTCTCCGAATCCTTTAAAGGTTCGTTTATCCTGAATTACGATTATTCCGACCAGGGTGCTTATCCCTATCATGTTTATGATAAGACAACCGGGAAAACAGATCCGATCAACTACAACGACGAAGGTTCTTACCTCCGTAAAATGGGTTATACAGGCCTGAACCTGGAATACAAAAACGAGAAGATCGTATTGGCGTCCACCACTTCTTATCAGGGATTGAACGATCACATGAAAATGGATCAGGATTACTCCCCTGCTGCTGTTTATAATATTTATCAGGTACAAAATCAAAAAGCGTTTACCGAAGAAATTACCGTAAAATCCAATACGAAGTGTAACTATCAATGGTCGTTCGGAGCGTTCGGTTTCTACAACGACCTGAAAACCGATGTCGATGTCAATTTCGGAAAAGTCGGGATTATGGGTATGTTACAACCCATGCTTGCGCGTTTCGGTTATACAGCTACCGGAAACGAAGTCGGTGTACCGGGTCATTTCAAGACACCGAGCCAGGGAGCGGCTGTTTTTCATCAATCCACCTATAACAATTTGCTGATCGATGGATTGTCCGTTACGGCAGGTATCCGGTTGGATTATGAGAAAGACAAGCTGGATTATGTTACTTCCACCGACATTGCCGTCAGGAATAATGCCACAGGAGAAAGTTCTTCGTTGTCGGCCAATATGCCCGGGAAACAGTCCAACGATTACACCCAGTTGCTTCCTAAAGTTGCCCTGAAATACGAATTTAACCCAACTCATTACGTATATGCCTCTGCATCGAAAGGGTACAACCCCGGCGGATACAACATCCAGGCACTTTCGGAACTGGTGCTGCAGGAGCCGATCAAGAAACTGGCACCGGGTTACACTCCCACTAATTTTGACAATATTACCATTTATGATCCCGAATTCAGCTGGAACTACGAGGTGGGATTCAAGGGAGAGATCGTTCCCGGTATTTTATCTGCCGAGTTAGCCCTTTTCTATATTGATATCGATGATATGCAACTGACCCAATTCGTAACTGCCGGAAGAAAAATAGCCAATACAGGCAAGGCTACCAATAAAGGAGTGGATATCAACCTGAACGCATCCCTTACTCCGGAACTGAGTGCCGGAGTCAATTATGGTTACACGCATGCCACATTTGATGATTACAACAACGGGAAAGTCGATTACAGCGGAAAATACCTTCCTTTTGCTCCGCAACATACATTTTCCGTATATGGAAGCTACATTAAGAATTTCTCCGGAAGCTTTATCGATCAGTTGAATATTCAGGCACAATACAACGGAGCCGGAAGAATTTACTGGACGGAAACGAACGATACTTATCAGGATTTTTACGGTTTGCTGAATGCCAAAATAGGCATCCGGAAAGGTATTTTCTCATTCGATCTGTGGACTAAAAATGCATTGGATAAACAATATAACACATTCTATTTCGAAATGAGTGGAAAATCGTATCTTCAAAACGGAAAACCGAGTACCTTTGGTGCAGATTTGAAGATAACGTTCTAATGGGTAAACATAAGCAACTGACACTGCTCTTCCTGTATGTGGCGCAGGCCATCCCGATGAGTTTTTTTTCCTCGGTAGTGCCTGTCATCTTACGGGAAGAGCAGTTTTCACTGGAGTCGATCGGTTTGTTGCAGTTTATCAAGTTCCCCTGGATCCTGAAGCTTTTCTGGGCTCCTTTCGTCGATAACCGGACTACTACTCTCAACGACTACAAACGGTGGATTATCCGTTCGGAATTATTCTATGCAGCAGCTATCGGCCTGATTGCTCTGCTCCAATTACAAACCAATTTTGCACTTATTACCCTTTTGATGGTTGTGGCAATAACAGCTTCCGCAACGCAGGATATCGCTACCGATGCGCTTTCTATCCGGATGATGGATACGAAAACACACAGCCTGGGAGCCGGAATGCAATCCATGGGCGGGTTTTTGGGAGCCTTAATCGGGGGCGGATTGCTGTTGATCATCTATCAACGCCTGGGATGGAACAGTTTGCTGTGGGGACTGGCCGGATTTGTTCTGCTGGCCCTGATTCCTCTTTTATTATACAAGCAACCGTTAAGAGAAAGCGATACCGATAAGCGAACCCGTAAAATCACACTGGGTTCCCTGATTTCTTTTTTTGGTCGCCGGGGAACCGGAAAGCAGGTCTTATTCCTGATTCTCTATTATTCCGGTATTATTGCTTCACTCGCTATGCTTCGTCCTTACCTGGTTGATCTGGGCTATTCCAAAGAAACCATCGGATGGTTACTTGGAGTCGGAGGAACATCCATTGCCGCCGCCTGCTCTTTTTTAACGGGACGGTTGATTCGTCGTTACAACCGGCACACGATTGGCCTGATCGTTTCTTGTTTCATTTTACTTTCCATGATTTACATAAGCTGGGTGTCAGTGGTTTATCCCAATGATCCTTTCTTTATTCATTCTGCGATCGCTTTCATCTGGGGTGCTTACGGAATGGGGAGTGTGGTAGTTTATACTACGGCCATGAGCCTCGCACGTCCGGGTAGTGAAGGAACTGACTTTACCCTTCAAACCGTATTGGTCCAACTGGTCGGAATGGTGCTTGCCGGACTCAGTGGCTGGATTGCCGGACAATTTTCTTACTCCTTTTTGTTTGGAGCAGGCGCTTTTCTCTCCCTGACCGCTCTGCTTTATAATGGATTTATTTACAGAAACAAGTGAAGCTTTTGAAACTACTTCAAACAATGGACTGTTTTTAAATTTACCGATCAGCAAAATCTTTTTAAAATAGTTGATTAAAAAAGTCATTTCTGATCCCCGAAATTTCTTTTTTTCTTTAAAACTCCCGTATATTTTTGGGCAAAAAGTGTCACAAAAGATACCAATTGAGAAATTTGTATTTTTAACATTTGTAACATTTTGATTTACAGTCGATTATTTTTTAACAATTGAGATTTTAATTTTTTCGTTTTGTCCGGTATTGGTGAATAATGCCTTAACTTTGTCTCCTCTTTCCTTTTACTTTGAGATTGATCTCTAACCCATATTATACAAACTCTATTTTTAAACTACATGAAAAGAAAGCTCTTAGCCTTGTTGTTATTCTTTTGTCTTTCGGGTAAGGTATTTTGCCAGCCCGAACGCGTATCGGTTGCCCCAGCTTCTCCAGAGGCTGCTTCTGTGGCCAAGTATCTGAATTATCCGGTGAGTTACCATACCGGACTGGTTGATATTACGATTCCCCTTTATGAAGTGCGTGCCGGTGATTTGGTTTTACCGGTGACCTTGACTTACCATGCCTCGGGGTTGAAAGTCCGGGAGCGTGACGGCTGGGTGGGCCTGGGCTGGACTTTAAGCGCCGAGCCTTCTGTTTCCCGTAGTGTACGTAGCATGAGGGACGAAGAAGGTTATCTGACCAATACTTCCCGGCCTTCTTCTCCGACCTCCTCTCAGTGGACCAATTACAACCGGTCTCTATCGAATGGGTATGTTGAAGAAGACCCGGATGATTTTTACTATAAATTGCTGGGTAAATCCGGCGGCTTTGTTTTTTACCGTCCGAACCTGGGTAGCAGTGACCTGAGCTATGAGATTGTCCCCCATCCGTATGAGCCCGTCAAGATTTCCTGTAATATAACCACAGTAAACAGTAATAAGACATTCGAATCGTTTACGATCCGTGATGAAAACGGGGATTTTTATGAATTCGGGAAAAGCCTGGGAGAAAGTTTTACGGAATCTTTCCAGTCCAACAGCGTGGGTTATACCACCCAATGGAAAGGCACCCGGGTTGTTTCGGCCCGGACCGGTCAGCAAATCAGTTTTGCCTATTACCCAACCTATATCTGGGAACAAGATTTACGAAGCGATGTAATCACCGTACTGGACCGGTCGTCGCGTCACCAATCGTTTAAGAATCCGACCGCAGAAACCAATGGCTTAACTACAGAAACCGCTAGCCTGGCAATGGGCGCCGATAGTGTAAATGTGAAAAACGGCTTGTTATCTACCAATGTCTATCCTTATGGCTGTTCATTCTCCCTGACTTCTCCTGAAAACAGTTCCATGCTTATGCCCATTGTCGGTATGAATACGGGGCTTGGAAGCGGTTGGAGGTATGTCAGTTTTGGAGGCGTGCTGAAGGATATCGGCTATTGCTCGGATCCTCTTCCTAACCAGATGACTTCTATCGGGAGGAATTACAACCGTAACCTGAAAGACATTTTTTTTCCTACAGGAAGTGTTCACTTCGACGTGGATATCAACAACCGGCTGACGGCCATCACGGTTAAGGATAAAAGCGGGAATACAGTCCGTAAAATTACCTTCTACCAAACTGTTTACCCGGGGGTGGATCGCTATAAACTCGATAAAATACAGATTCTGGATGTGGCTAATAACGGAGCGATAGAGGAATATAGTTTCAACTACAAGAGTGGGTTGGTCCGTAGTGACAGCCGGAATGTGGATTACTGGGGTTATCAATATACCCAAACGACTAACCGAGGATCCTCGCTCCCTATTCCTTTCCAGGAAGTAACGGCTTATGACAATGATAACAACCTGGTTACATTCTCGATAGGAGAAGTCCGTGAACCTAGGTCAAACATGGTTCAGGGCGGTATGCTCGAACAGGTCACCTATCCTACCGGGGGATATAGCAGATTCACTTACCAGTCTCATGTCTACAAAAAGGATCCGGTGGAGAATATTACTGCAATAGCCGGAGGAGTACGGATCCACAAGATCGAGGATTATGACCCCCGAAGTGGGATGACCACGACCCGTGAATTCCTTTACGGGGAAGGGGAATGCGGCTACGGGTATGCCAAAAGGATTATCCTGCCGACCGATTACGTACAGGAACAGGAGCTATATTATTGTTCCGATGGTTGGATGACCGGACCCTACCGGTTACGGACTTACTCTTCCAATCCTACTTTCGATGTTTTCTTTTCGCAAGGATCCCCGGTGGTTTATCCCGAGGTGACGGAACGCATCCAGGGGAAAGGGAAAACCGTTTATAAGTACCATTATCGCGGTACCGATTTCCGTCCGCATGATCCCTGGTGTCCATTCGGATACGATTCCCGTTCGGGCTGGTCGACCGGCTACCTGCAGGAACGGATCGATTACAAGGAGGAAAACGGTGGTTATACTCCGGTCAGTAAACAAACTTTCGGGTATGAAACGTTGAATACGAGACGCATGAATGCCCTAAAATTGTCTCCTGCTACCGTAAACCGGTCCTGTACCCCCCAACTTTATTCCCAATATGAAAGCTATGTCCAGACCGGGGATGAGATTTCCAGCGGGGCCCTTCGCCTGAGCCGGGAAGAATCCGAGATCAACACGCCTCAGGGAACCCTGACCAGTGTAAAAAATTATACCCGTAACAGCTATACCCAGCCTTCCCGGATCGTAAGCCGTAACAGCGATGGAAACAGCTACTGTACCAGTCTCTTTTATCCTACTGATTTTACTTCCGAAGCCCCGTACAGCACCATGGTTAATACCTACAACATCCTTTCTCCCGTTATCCAGAAGAAGGAATACAAGGGTGAAACCGAACAAGGGACTCTCCTAAGTGAAGAAAAAACGGTGTATGGAATTCAGCAGGGATTGTACCTTCCTTCCTACAAGCAGTTCCGTACTTCCAGGGAATTCGGGATGGAAGACAGGATCACCTACAGCTACGATCCGGGAGGTAATATCCGGGAGGTTGTTTACGAAAATGCAGAGCGGGTGGTGTACCTCTGGGGGTACAATTACAGTTACCTGGTCGCCGAAATCAGGGGAGCTGATTTTGAGCAGGTAAAAAGCACCCTGGGATCAGGCACCTTGGACCAGATTGGCTCGAATACCAGCCTGACGGCTTCCCAGGAGAATGCACTGAATGGTTTACGAGCTTCACTTCCTGATGCCCAGGTGACTACCTATACCTACAAGCCGCTGACAGGCGTTTCTTCCGTCACTGATCCCCGGGGAATTATCACTTCTTACCAATACGATAATTTCGGAAGGTTGAAGCAGGTAACCCACGATGGTAAAACGGTCAATACCTACGACTATAAATACATCAACCAATAAATACGAGCAAAATGAAAAGATTTTTCTATATAGTTGCTATGATTCTCTTTAGCAGTCTCTCCCTTTACAGCCAGCCCATCCTGGAGAATCATCTTCACCGTCCCCGTTCTGGCGACGTACTGGTCCGGGAGGAGGTTTCCTTTATCTCTCCTGATGGTAAGGGTTCGGGTGTTACCTGGGACTTCAGCCGGTTGGTTCCCGTAAAGAAAGA
>JAVBKV010000078.1:0-9831 GCA_031553885.1 Bacteroidales bacterium | reverse complement strand
CTACAGCCTAAAGTATGCAAAAAAAGGGAGATAAAAGGAATGTAATAACCTGAAAACAGAAATAGTCGAAAAAAAAGCATGAATGATGAATCTATTGCTCTTTTTTCGACTATTTTATTGGTCTTTTAGCGAATTGGCCATTATAAAACCCGTCATTTCAAGGTGTGAAATGACGGGTTTTTCAGTTATTTTTAATTACTATTACTTTTCGCTTTATCTTCCAACGCCTTGATTTGTTTTTCAGCTTCTGCATTCAATTGATCAGCCTGTTTCTGGGCCTCTTCTTTCAGTTTTTTTGCTCCAGCTTCAGCTGCTGTAACAGCGGCCGCTTTCATCAGAACGTTTTTTGTTTTTTTAGCTTCATTGATCAGGTTCTGGCCCTGTTTTTCAGCTTCTGCAACCAGCTTGGCCCCGGCATCCGCAGCCTGTTTGCGAATCGCATCCGCCTGCTGGCCTACCTCCTCGTTTACTGTCTCGGAAAGCGAAGAACCTTCTTTTCCTCCCAGCAATTTATTGATTCCCTGATTAACCAGGTCTTTGGCATCTACCGTAATTTTCGGGCTCGTAAATGTTCCTCCTATTTTAACATTTACCGAACTGACATAACCTTTGGTTAACTTATCCGACAAATCCACCTTAGCCACATAATCGAGGCTCTGGTCCAGGCCTGTGGATCCGGAAAGATTCATTTTTCCACTACCGAAGTTCACATCGAAGGGATTCGTTGTCAAACGCCCGTTAGATATCGAGAATGGCAATTTCAGGTCTTTGACTTTCAGATCCTTCAGGTTTTCATTTTTCAATGTGGCAGCCAACACATTCAATGTCTGGACATTTTTAACCTCCACATCATTCGACTGCAACAATCCGTTAGCCGTAAGCCCCGTTAATACGGGCATGAAATCCTCACTTAAGGGAGCTTTCATACTCAGTGTTGTAGAATAATTTCCCAAAATCGATTCAAAGATAGGAGCAAATTTCCGGACAGTTTCAAAAGTGGAAAATGTCTGGGCAAATGATGCATTCTGAATGCTCAGGTCGAGAGAAACATCCGGTTGTTTAGGATTCTGGGAAGTATCGTAATAACCGTTGACATCAATCGATCCGCCCAACGCATTCATTTTTAGGTTTTTCATATCCACCTTACCATCCCTGACCAATAACTGGCCGGAAACATTTTTCATATCCAATTGATCGAATTTCACTTCCTGGAACGTACCGGATAAGTTGAAATCCAGGTTTTTAGGAACAACAATAACTCCGATCCCGGCTGTGTCTGCCTGAGCAGAGCTCTCTGCAACATCTTCTGTCATGAAATCATTCAGATTCAGATAATTGGACGTCACAGTCAATGAACCTTTCAATGTTTCATCTTTCAGCGCATAAGGGATGAAATTTTCCAATTTACCGTTAGCAGTCAGGTCATTCTTTCCGATCTGAACAATACAGTTACTTAAGTCCACATAACGGGGAGAAAAGGACAATGAAGCATTACGAATCAGAACATCCTTCATCTCTTCGCTTTTGTAAACCATGTCGTTTACCTTCAACAATCCTTCTGCCTGTACATTTTCAAATTGCTGTTTTTCAATGGCCGTCATCCGGGTGGCAATTTTTAAATTCGCATTCAGATTTCCATTTAATTCTGTGTCTCCCAATGGATAAACCTCTTTGATCATACCCAAATTCAGTTGACCGGAGGCAGACAAAGCAACATTCGGATCACTGACCGGAGTACTGAGATGCAACGTCACATCGAACGGATTTCCTCCCATTTCGAAATGGAAGCGGGAAATATCAATGACAGTCCGGTCGGCAGATCCTCCCGGATTGGTAATCTGTGCTTTCAAATGGATCTGATTCACAGATTTCGGTAACGACGGATATTGAAACATGGCATTATCAACTGTCATTTTCACATCAAAAGAAGGAAGCGTATCTCCTTTCATAGTTCCCTTGGCAACAGCACCCAATGTAACTTCGCCGGATGTTTTTAAATCCTTGAAATCATTGGTATAAATAGCCGGAACCATCGATAAAATATCCTTAAACTGAGTTTGAGGAGCATTCAGCTGAAGATCCATATCCAGGCTTTCATCGTCGTTCATACTCAGCCAGCCGTCCAGACTTGCCTGTATTTCATTCAAACGGATGGTATTTTCCGAGAATACAAACTTCATATTTTTCCAGTCTGCATCCAATTGAATATCAGCACTTGTCTTCACTTTCGACAAATAAGGTATTTTCTCCATCACCACAGTCAGCGCATCGGAAGAAAAAGAGGTTTTTATCCGGGTCTGATCGGCTGTCATATCTCCGGAAAGATTCAGATTAATTCCTTCCATAGATACATTCATTTTCGAAACTTCATCGTCATAATACAACGAAGTATTTTTAATTTCGACTTTCTTAAGTAAAAGTTTAAAGTCTGAAGCTGTTGTATCCGCAGGTGCCTCATCAGAGCCATCCTCCATTTTCATTATATCCCAGTTAACGTTTCCATTTACATGGGCAATTGCGTGTATACGCCCTTCTTCCAACATTATCCGGGAAACTTCATATCCGGAATCACCCCATAAACTGCTAATGTTAACCGTCGCCGAAACCTGCTGCAAGGCAACCAGCGTATCTCCTTCAAACTCACCGGTGCCTGTAATACAAAGATCATTCAAAGAAAGGGTTGCATGAGGGAAATTACGGATAAAACTCAGATCCAAATTCCTGAACTCAAGCCGGGCATTCAATCTCTTATTAGCTTCTGATTTAACGACTTCTTCAATCTTTCCTTTCAAGGCAAAAGGTAAAATCAGTAAAACAGCCAATACTGCAAGCAGGCTAATCCCTGTAATCTTTAAAATTTTCCCCATAAAAAATAAAATTATTTATACAGCAAAAATACATATTTATATTTTTACAGCACCCTTTAAAACGAAATATACAACAAAAATTAATCCAAACTATATACTATTTATAAAAACTTTTCACATTAAATTTTGAGCTTGTTATATAATTTCTTACTTTTGTCCCTACTATAATATAAAAAGGGGAGGAAATACAACAAGGGAAGAGAAAAGGAGGAGCACATTCTGTTTTATGAATGAAAACGGTATGATTTTGGGATGGATATTATCTGAAGAAAATGAAGAATGTATTAATTATAGAAGACGACATTACTTTGGAATTGATGCTTAAAACATGGCTTTCAAAACAGGGTTTTGAAGTAAAAAGCGCATTAAGTATCTCCGAAGCAAAAAATGCAATTAAGGATTTCAATCCTGACCTGGTTATTTCCGATCTCCGCCTTCCTGATGACAGTGGTATTTCTTTTCTGAAATGGATGAAAGAAAGGGACCCGGAAGTAGTCTTTATCATGATGACAGGGTATGCCGATATACAAACCGCTGTGGAATCAATCCGTTCGGGAGCCTTTGACTACATTGCCAAACCGTTAAATCCGGATGAATTATTAAAGAAAATAAAGCTGGCCTCATCCAGTAAGAAGGAAGTTCAAAAGAAAAAAGAGATTCACTTCAATGAAGATATTTCTGAATATATCAAAGGAAATTCAATTGAATACCAGCGCGTGTATGAATATGCAGACCTGGTTGCTCCAACCCGGTTGTCCG
Source organism: Bacteroidales bacterium (assembly GCA_031553885.1). Lineage (GTDB taxonomy): Bacteria > Bacteroidota > Bacteroidia > Bacteroidales > Azobacteroidaceae > JAVBKV01. Next base: position 6,205 of record JAVBKV010000078.1, on the reverse strand, counting down.
TGTTGATCAGAGGTGAAAGTGGAGTAGGAAAAGAACACATTGCCCGGTTGATTCATGAAAAAAGCGAACGTGCCAAAGGTCCGTTTGTTCCGGTCGACTGCGGTGTTATTTCCCGGGAACTGGCTGCCAGTGACTTTTTCGGACATATCAAAGGTTCATTTACCGGAGCTATCAATAATAAAACCGGACATTTTATTGAAGCCAACGGAGGCACTTTATTTTTGGATGAAATAGGAAATCTTTCCATGGAGACTCAGATGCAGCTACTTCGTGCGCTTCAGGAAAAAGTAATCAAACCGGTTGGAGGAACCAAAGAAATTCCTGTCGATGTCAGAATTATTGCAGCTACAAATGAAGATATGGAACATGCATTATCCGATGGGTATTTCCGTACCGATCTCTATCATCGTATCAACGAGTTCCTCATTTATGTCCCTACTCTCAGCGAATGCAAGGACGATATCGAGCAATTTGCCCTTCATTTCTTAAAATTAGCAAATCGGGATATAAACAAGCATGTCACTGAGTTTGACCCCCAGACCATGAATTACCTGAAGGCCTATTCATGGCCAGGTAATATAAGGGAATTGAAAAATATTATTTACAGAATGGTTCTGATTTCACAAAGCTCTTCCTTAACACCGGATTTACTACCGGAAAATGTTATTGGAAAGCCAATGGTCACCCTTTCTACCCTAAGCTTAAAAAACAATAACGAAAAGGACAGGATCGAAGAAGCCCTGAAAATTTCAAATTACAACAAATCCAAAGCCGCTGTTTTATTGAATGTAGATCGTAAAACATTATACAATAAAATGAAACTCTATAACATCAAAGGCTAGTTTATGTTGAAGGGATCCTCTAATACCAAGCTTATCGTCATCATTGGATACATTGTCCTGATCAGTTTATCTGCGTTGGGGATCGTATTGATTTACATGGAGTTATTGAAGTTTTCCAAAGTTAATGAGCCTTCTGATGAACGAAAAGAACTGGTTATTATCGGTAATACCCTTTCATCCCTGTATCAGGCTGAAGGGGCTGCCGGATTATTGGCTGTAGAAGTATCTCCCAACCTGAAACAGAAATACGATTCCCTGATCAACCTGACAATCGGCCACATAGATTCACTAAAAGTCATTTCCAACGAACCTGAACTTACCTTTCGCCTGGATACGGTAGCAAGTCTGGTTTTCGAAAAACAGAAAAATACCTGGGAAATTATTCAACTACTCAATACCATTGAGACTCATACGACTAAAAACGTTTCCCGCAGCACGGTTCTAACCCCTGCAAATGTGGAAGATTTGAACGAATTATTATTACAACAACAAAATAATAGTGAAAAAACGGTAGACACAACCGTCGTACAAGGGCCTAAAAAAGGACTTTTCCGACGAATATCCGACGCTATAAAATCCGATTCTCAAAATTCAGTCACCCAAATCACTCAAAACGTAGTCAATAATTTTGACACATTAGTTGTCCCGGCCATCAATGATACAATAAAAGAGCGCATTAATGAAATATTTTATATCACTCAAAAACGGAATGCGTCTATTATTTCACGTTTGACCAACAGGCAAAATATTCTTTACCGGGCGAACGAGAAACTAACGGCAGAGATCAACCAGATCATGAGGGGCATTGAAAAAAGAGAATATAACAATACAGTGAAGCTCCTGAAAGAAAAAACAGAAACCATCCAACGGTCTTCCAAAATCGTATCCATTGTCGGGATCTCGGCGCTGGCTATGACCATTATCTTCCTCTCGTTAGCCATTCGTTCGATTTCAGTGGGACAACGGCTACAGAAAGAATTGGAAAGAGCTAAAAAAGTAGCTGAAAACCTGTTACAGTCAAGGGAACGACTCTTCCTCACCATTACTCACGATATCAAAGCTCCTATCAGTTCCATTATCGGTTACATCGAACTGCTTTTGAAAAACAAACCGGGCCCTAAAGAATCCGGCTACATCGAAAACATGCTACATTCTTCCGAGCATATATTAGACCTGATCAAAAACCTGCTGGATTTCCATGCACTTGAGTCCAAGGATCAGAATCATCCCGGCAACCAGATGGTTTTTTCTCCTTATACACTGACGAGCGACATTTTTGAAAGCTTCATTCCTATCGCCCAGAAGAAAAAACTGGAATTCCAATTCGAATGTAAAATAGATAAAAACAAGTATTATTCCAGCGATCCTTACCGGATCCGGCAAATTGTAAACAATTTAATTTCCAATGCTGTTAAATTCACACAAGCCAATGGTTTAATCATTTTTACAGCAACCATTACCGAACAAGACAATCAAAGCCAGCTTGTCCTATCGGTGAAAGACAATGGTCCCGGTATTAAAGAAGAGAATATGGCTTTACTTTTCCAGGAATTTCAGCGTTTTAATAATTCCGTTGAAGGATATGGCCTGGGGCTCCCTATTACCGAAAGGCTGACCAAAGCTCTAGGCGGCTCAATTACTGTTGACTCCTCCCTGGGAAAAGGTTCAGACTTTACAGTAACTATTCCTCTTTTTCCGACTGACGAGATTACAAACAAAAAAAATATAAGCGGAGGAAACTCCGGCATCGGTATTGAAATACCCGCTATCGCCACCGATAAGCGAATCCTTTTTATTGATGATGATATCATTCAATTGAACCTTTATTCCGAATTACTTAAACAAAAAGGATTTTCACCGATTATCAGCTCTGCTTCCGGGGAAGCGTTAAACCTATTACAGAAAATACGTTTCGACATTGTATTTTCCGATATTCAAATGCCCGATATGAATGGGTTTGAACTGGTAGAGCACATTAGAAACAGTTCTTTCGAAGGGGCATCCAGTATTCCGATTGTTGCCCTGTCGGCCGTACCCATTCCTGAGCAACGGCTTTTAGAGGCAGGATTTTCAGGATTTTTATCCAAACCTTTCACTTCCAAACAATTATTCTTTGTTATCGAGCAATTTTTGGCTAATCAGCTTTCGTTGGAAAATTCATCTTACGAAAACAACAATAAAGGTTTTTATTCACTTATTGAATTTGCATCTGACGACAAAAACGCAGCAAGAGCCATTCTTCAGACATTCATTGATGAAAGTAAAAAAAACATCGAATTATTAAAAAAGGCCTATCAAAATGATGATTGGGAGGAAATCAAACAGATATCGCATAAAATGTTACCGACTATGAAGATGATTTCTGCCAAAGAGATCATCTGCATTTTGCAGGAACACCAGAACAACAATCGAAAAAAAGAAAACGAAACTATACTGTTGGATCTTATTTGTGAGGAGATCGAAAAAGCCGAAGAATTCAAAAAATCATTCAACGGTTGAATGATCAACTCAGGTGAATCATTCAACAATTAAAACAATATTTTTATGAGAGTATTGATTGCAACAGAAAAACCGTTTGCAGCAGAAGCTGTAGAAGCCATTTGTAAAACAATAGAAAGCGCCGGACTGGAATGTGTATTACTGGAAAAATATTCAGATAAATCCCAACTCCTGGATGCCGTGAAAGATGCAACTGCTATTATTATCCGGAGCGATATTGTCGATGCGGAAGTACTGGAAGCTGCAAAACAATTGAAAATTGTGGTCCGGGCAGGAGCCGGATACGACAATGTTGATCTGGAAGCTGCTACCGCCCATGGGGTTTGTGTAATGAATACTCCGGGTCAAAATTCCAATGCTGTCGCTGAACTGGCTCTAGGAATGATGGTTTATGCAATCCGGAATTTCTACGACGGCTCTTCCGGAACGGAATTAATGAATAAAAAACTGGGAATTCACGCCTATGGTAATGTCGGACGGAATGTGGCCCGCATCGCCAAAGGTTTTGGAATGAAAATCTATGCCTACGATCCTTTCTGCCCGACAGAAGTAATGGAAAAAGATGGGGTAAAAGCGCTTGATTCCGTTGAAGAATTATATGAAACCTGCCAATACGTTTCGTTGCACATTCCTGCAACTGCTGAGACAAAAAATTCGATCAATTTCGCACTGCTGAACCGGATGCCTAAAAAAGCATTGTTGATCAATACCGCCCGCAAAGAAGTGATCAATGAAACGGAGATGGTTCAATTGATGGAAACCCGTACCGATTTCAAATATGTAACGGATATTCTTCCCGGTAATCATGAAGAAATGAAAGCCAAATTTGAAAAACGTTACTTCTCCACACCTAAAAAAATGGGCGCCCAGACTGCAGAAGCAAATAACAATGCGGGAGTTGCCGCCGCTCATCAAATTGTTGATTTTCTGAAAAACGGGAACCAGCAATTCCGCGTAAACAAATAAAAAAAGTGCTATGGGAACGAAATTTCGTCTTACACTGTTGAATTTCCTTGAATTTTTTGTTTGGGGATCCTGGTTAATCTCTTTTGGAGGTTACATGATAGTTAAATTGAATTTTACAGGGAGCCAGGTAGGCGGAATTTTTGCAACTATGGGACTAGCCTCCCTTTTCATGCCCGGGTTATTGGGTATGATTGCCGACCGTTGGATCAATACCGAACGATTGTTGGGCATCTGTCACCTGATCGGAGCGGGCCTGTTGTATTTAGCTTCCACAGCTACTGATTACGGACAACTTTATACCATTATGTTGCTCAACGCAATGTTCTACATGCCTACCATAGCTCTCAGTTATTCGGTATGTTACAGCGTTCTGGGCCAACAGGGACTGAATCCGGTAAAAAATTTCCCTCCCATACGGGTATGGGGAACAGTTGGATTTATTGCTGCTATGTGGCTGGTGGACCTCTGTGGCTGGTCGGTCAGTTCAAATCAATTAATGGTAGGATCTGTAGCTGCTTTGTTGCTAGGCATTTACGCATTCTTTCTTCCCCCATGTCCGCCTGCCAGGGCTAAGAAAGGCAGTTCCTGGGTTGCGGCTCTGGGCCTGGATGCATTCGTTCTGTTCAAACAACGGAAAATGGTCCTGTTTTTCGTGTTCGCCATGTTATTGGGTGCGGCTTTGCAAATCACCAACCTGTTCGGACAGGCATTTTTGCAGGATTTTGCCAATAATCCTAACTATTCCGGTAGTTTTGCGGTTACCCATCCGGGCATATTGATGTCTGTTTCCCAGATATCGGAAACATTATTCATCCTGGCCATACCATTCTTCCTGTATAAATTCGGTATCAAAAAGGTCATGTTAATCAGCATGGCTGCCTGGGTCCTTCGTTTTGCCTTGTTTGGAATCGGAAATCCGGGTACGGGCCTGGTCTGGCTGGTTTTGTCAATGATCGTTTATGGTATGGCTTTCGACTTTTTCAATATTTCGGGTTCTCTATTTGTGGAGATGGAATCATCGCCCAACATACGTTCCAGTTCCCAGGGACTCTTTATGATCGTTACCAACGGTATCGGATCTATCATCGGAGGGTTGAGTAGCGGATGGGTAGTCGACTACTTCACTTCCGACGGAGTCAAGGACTGGACAAGTATCTGGTTTACCTTTGCCGCCTATGCACTTCTTATCGGAATAGCTTTTGCTTTGATATTCAAATACAAGCATGATCCGGAAACCATCAAGAATTTTCACCATTGAAATTAAAAATGAAGAATCGAAGATCGCCCTTAGGCAATGAAAAATTAAAAATGATTTAAGAAAAATTCGAAACCGGAAATTTCCGGTTGTTCGGAAATATAAAAAACATTGAGGCTCGAAGACATTTCGGGTCTCATTTTTTTTGAGTAATTAAAGATGCTTATTAAGCACAAGTATGAAAGGCTCCGGTATTTTCTCTTTTATCTGAAAATACCGGGTCTTTTTCCGTAAAATTTCACTGAAATTGAGTTTTAAAAATTCAAATTGAGAAATTATTATTTTTAACATTCCCAACAAGCTGATAATCATATTTTTAAATTTTAACAATTGAGATTTTAGTTTTTGAATTGAGACTGGCTTTAGAAAATAATGCCTTAACTTTGTCTAATCCTTCCTTAACGATTCAGATTGATCTCTAATTTATATCTCACTAATTTTACCCCATGAAAAAATGTTTAATTGTATTAATGTTATTCTGTCTGGTGGGCAGGATATTTTCCCAGCCCATCCTGGAGAATCATCTTCACCGTCCCCGTTCTGGCGACGTACTGGTCCGGGAGGAGGTTTCCTTTATCTCTCCTGATGGTAAGGGTTCGGGTGTTACCTGGGACTTCAGCCGGTTGGTTCCCGTAAAGAAAGA
>JAVBKV010000038.1:0-50183 GCA_031553885.1 Bacteroidales bacterium | reverse complement strand
TGTCGTGTAGTGTTTACTTCTGTCTCTTCTTGGGGGCCTCCCGCCCCCCCCCCGCGCAGGGGTTACGGCCGCCGCCACCAAACCGTCTATTTAAATCAAACAAAAATAAAGCTGTTTTTGTTTACTCAGATGGTTCTTCTGCCGTTGGTTCTTCTGCCGTAGATTTAATTTCTTCCGGCTCTTCCGGTTCTCCATTCTCCTTGTTTTCAAGATCTCCCCTGATTTTTTCAACAAATTCTTTATCCGATTTGATTTTTTTGAGTGCCATGTGGGCCGCTTGCTGTTGGGATTCTTTTTTAGAGAATCCGGTTCCGATACCTACAAGTATATCGTTGAGCAGGGCCTGGCTTTGGAAAATAGGATTATTGTCTCCATCGAGAAAACTTTCTACCAGCCTGAATTCCAACCTGACTTTATGTTTTTGGGTCCATTCGAGTAATTTGGATTTGAAATTAACCTCTTTTTTAGCCAAAGCATCAATGTTGATATAGGGTTCGATCATTCTTTTCTCAACAAATTTACGGGTTGTTTCGTATCCCTTATCTAAATAAATAGCTCCTATTAAAGCTTCCAGAGCATTACCCGGGATGTGGCTTTTTTGTGTGCTGATCCGGGAGGAAGAGACGATCCGTTTATCCAGTCCTAATTCTTTGGCAATGTGGTCCAGGGTTTCTCTCTTAACAACTTTGGAGCGGGTGTTGGTTAAAAAGCCTTCGTTCCGGTTTTGGAATTTATGGAAAACCAGATCGGCAACGATCGTATCCAAAACAGCATCACCCAGGAATTCGAGGCGTTCGTTATTCAGATGGCGTCCGTTTTCTCCCTCTTTGGACGAAGATTTGTGTCGTAAGGCCTCTTCGTATAAATGGATTTTTTCGGGGAAGAATCCCAGTATATTGTAAAAAGCAAAATAAGACTCTTTCTTCTTGTTCCGAAAGAGTCTTATTCCATTGATTATTCTTCTGATCATTTACGTTTACGTAATCGTTTTACGTAAGGTTACTTGACAAATTTTTTAACGATGATGCAAGCATTGTGTCCTCCAAAACCAAAGGTGTTGGAAAGAGCTGCTTTCAGTTCCCGTTTTTGCGCTTTGTTGAAAGTATAGTTCAACTTGTAGTCGATTTCCGGATCTTCATCACCTTCTGTGAAGTTAATGGTTGGAGGAACGATATCGTTCTGAACAGCCAGGATACATGCCATCGCTTCTACAGCTCCTGCAGCACCAAGCATGTGACCGGTCATTGATTTTGTTGAACTGATATTGAGCTTATATGCATGTTCGCCAAATACTTCCTTGATGGCTTTACATTCGGAAGGATCTCCCACCGGGGTGGAAGTACCGTGAACGTTGATATAATCGATTTCTTCGGGTTTCATACCGGCATCGCTTAACGCATTTCGCATCACCAACATAGCGCCCAGTCCTTCCGGATGAGAGGCGGTCAGGTGGTAAGCATCAGCCGACATGCCACCGCCGGCAACTTCTGCGTAAATTTTGGCGCCACGGGCCAGTGCATGTTCCAGTTCTTCGAGTATGATACAAACGCCGCCTTCTCCCATAACGAATCCGTCACGGCTTTTGCTGAAGGGTCTGGATGCTGTTTCCGGAGAATCGTTACGTGTGGATAATGCTGTTAAGGCATTGAAACCACCGACTCCTGAAATGGTAATGGCTGCTTCAGCTCCTCCCGTAACGATAGCATCGGCTTTGCCCAGACGAATCAGGTCAAAACCGGAGATAGCTCCATTGGTGGAAGATGCACAGGCAGATACTGTTCCATAGTTTGGTCCCCTGAATCCGTATATCATTGAAACATGACCGGCAGCAATGTCGCTGATCATTTTGGGAATAAAGAACGGATTGAATTTGGGACCCATATCTTCATGCAGGTAGTAATTACCTACTTCTTGTTCAAATGTGCCGATACCGCCAATTCCGGAAGAAAAAACCACACCCACACGATCGCGGTTGGTCCCTTCTGCATCCAGGCCGGAGTCCTGAACAGCTTCTTTTGCTGCGACAACGGCCAATTGGGCGTATCTATCGAATTTCCGGGCCTCTTTGCGGTCGAAGTGTTCATTGGGATCGAACCCTTTGACTTCGCATGCAAATTGGGTCTTGAATTTCGAGGCATCAAATAAAGTAATGGGTTTGGCCCCACTTACTCCGTTGAGCATAGATTCCCATGTGGTTTTCACATCGTTACCCAGCGGAGTAATAGCTCCCAAACCCGTTACAACTACTCTCTTTAATTCCATAAGGTTTTAAAATTCGAGTTTTTTTTTACTTGGCGTTAGCCTCGATATAAGCAACAGCGTCACCTACAGTGTTGATTTTTTCTGCTTGATCATCAGGAATAGAGATTCCGAATTCTTTTTCAAATTCCATGATCAATTCTACTGTATCCAGTGAATCTGCTCCCAGGTCATTAGTGAAGCTTGCTTCGTTAGTAACTTCAGATTCTTCTACGCTGAGTTTATCAACGATAATAGCTTTCACTCTTGATGCAATTTCAGACATAACTTTAATTTTTAGTGAATAATAAAATATTACTTTCTATTTTTGCAGTGCAAAGGTAAGGTATTATTCTTAAAACAAAAAAGAAAAAGAAAAAAAATTGCACAATTGCTTTGTTAATGTGCATCAAATAAATTAATGAGTAAATGAAAAAAATAGCCCTTTTAGCTTCCGGTTCCGGTTCCAATGCTGAGAATATTATTCGTTATTATGCTGGAAATAAAGAAATTGTATTTCCATTGATCCTTAGTAATAAGCCGGATGCATACATTCATCAGCGGGCTGAAAAATTAAATGTGATTTCCCGGACAGTAAGTAAAGCGGGATTTGAAAGCGGAGAAGCCTTGGATTTGTTACGAAAATATGAAATTGATTTTATTGTGCTGGCCGGATTTTTGTTGAAAGTGCCTGAGAATTTACTGAGGGCATATCCTGGCCGGATCATTAACATTCATCCGGCTTTACTGCCTAAATTCGGCGGAAAGGGAATGTACGGATCACATGTGCACGAAGCTGTGGTTGCAGCCGGAGAAAAAGAAACGGGCATCACCATTCATTATGTAAATGAACATTACGACGAAGGGCGTATTATTTTTCAGGCTAAATGTGAAGTTTTACCTTCCGATACACCCGATGATGTAGCTGGAAAAGTTCACGCTCTGGAGTATGAACATTTTCCGAGGGTAATCGGAGAGGTCGTTTCAGGAATGTAGAATCGTTTTCGATAAGTACTTGACCGGGTACAGTACCGAAAGAAATCCGATCAGGAGGACTGTAATCAGAATCAGTACCAGATCGGATGTGACAACATGTACCGGATAGGCATCGACTCTGAAAGCTCCTGAGCCACTACCCAATTGCAACCATCCGAATTGTAACTGGCCTAAACAAAGAAGTACCCCGAGTATAATGCCGGATACTGCTCCTATAGCTGAGATCATCCATCCTTCGAACAGAAAAATCCGGGAAATTAACCGGTTGTCGGCACCCAGGTTCCGGAGGGTCTGTACGTCTTGCCGTTTGTCGACAATCAGCATGGATAAAGAACTGACGATGTTGAAAACGGCAATTATCAGGATAAAACAGAGCATCAGGAAACTGACCCACTTTTCGATGGTCATCATTTTAAAGGTAGATTCCTGCTGCTGATAGCGGTTTTTTACGTTCAATTCATCCCCCAGCACTTTTTCAATAGACTGCTGTACCTTATTAATATCAGTTCCTTTTTTCAGTTTGATTTCCAGGGCGCTGACTTCCGTTTCGTAATCAAACAGCGTACGGGCTTCCGCAATCGGTACGATCATGTAATTTTCATCATAAACAGGGCTGGTCTGGAATACGCCACCGATGTAAGGGTAAGTGCGGTTGAGCGAAGTGGCAGGATTAGTCATGTTGACCGGAGCATTCCGGTTGATGGTGAACACTTCCATCGGATAGACAAAACCGGCGTTTACTCCTAATTTGTTAGCCAATCCGACGCCCAATGTCCCGTAAAAATTAATGCTGTCTTCGAGTGTGAACGTTCCGTCGATTAAAATGTCGTCGATACGGCTGGATGTTCCGTAGTTGTCCGAAACACCTTTTAGAACGGCATAAACCTGCCGTCCCCGGTAATTGATAAAAATATTATCCTCCAGGCTTTCGGAGATCATTTCAATGTCGGGCAACGTGTATAACGTTTGTATGCTTTCCTCTTGAGGATCAAAAACTTTTCCTGTGACCGGAGTGATTTTTAATTCCGGGTCGAGATTACTGAACATATCGGAAACCATTCCCTCGAATCCATTGAATACCGAAAGCGTACACACGGTAGCCATGGTGGCGACAGCTACTCCGCAAACGGCTATCAGAGAAATGATATTGATGGCGTTGTGCGATTTTTTGGAGAAAAGGTAACGCCTGGCTATATAAAGCGAAATATTCAACTTTCCTTGTCTTTATTTAAAAGGTGATCAATGTTTTCCAGGTAGTCGAGTGAATCATCCAGGTAAAAAACCAATTCGGGAACTTTACGCAGTTGGTTTTTAACTCGTTGTCCCAGATCGTAGCGAATAGCCTTTTTGTTGGTGTTGACCGCACTGACGATTTCTTTTCCTTTCTCGGAAGGGAAAATGCTCAGGTAGGCTTTGGCAAGGCCCAGGTCAGGACTTATTCTGACCTTTGTAACAGATACCAATACGCCGTGCATGGCTTTTGTTTGTGACAGGAAGATTTCTCCCAGGTCTTTCTGTATCTGACGTTCAATTTTCTGTAATCGGGTACTTTCCATATTTGCTGAATAAGGGGTTGTAAGTTATTTCTTATAAATAATAGTCAATCCGTCCCGGAGGGGAAGAATGACTTTTTCAATCCGGGTATCATGGGCAATGGTGTCGTTGAATTGCCGGATACCGATGGTTTGTTTGTCCGCAGGTTGGGGATTTTCCAATACTTTCCCGTCCCACAATGTATTATCGGCAAGAATGATGCCACCCGGACGCACTTTGTCGAAAACCAGATCGTAATATTCGCTATAGAGCCGTTTGTCGGCATCAATGAAAACCAGGTCGAAAATGCCATCCAACCGGGGAATTACTTCCAGGGCATCGCCGATGTGGAGGTGAATTTTTTTCTTTTGTTCCGATTGTTCAAATTGCCCAAGGATGAAATCTTCCAGTTCGTCGTCGATTTCTATGGTATGGATTTCCCCGTCGTCCGGAAGCGCCTCTGCCAGGCAAAGGGTTGCATAACCGGTATAGGTGCCGATTTCCAGGATACGTTGAGGACGGTGTATACGCACCAGCATTTTCAGGATCCGGCCCTGCAGGTGTCCGGAAAGCATTCTCGGGCGGAGCAGGTTGACGTGCGCCGTCCGGTTCAGCCGGGCTAACTGAGGGCCTTCGTCGTCGATGTGGGATAATATGTAGTCCTCTAACGTCTGCATGATTATTTATTAAACAAAGGCGGATTGAATTTTTTGGAACCGTCCAGTATCTTTCCTACATTGTTGATTTCCAGGAAGGAAGTGCCTCCTCCTTCTCCGAAGCTTCCGCTCAGGTAGGCAACCATGTCATTGCGGCCGATCATTCCTTTCCGGATCAACTGATTCAGTGCATCCAGGAAGTAAACTTTCGAATCGCCGGTTTCTTTCTGGTATTCTGCCCAGACTCCATAAGAGAGCGCCAATTCCCGGGTGGTTCTTTCCTTGTAACAGATGGCGAAAACAGGTGATTTTCCACGGAAAGCGGCGAGGTTCCGGGCTGTTCTTCCGGTATAGCTGTCCGTAACGATGGCTTTGACATGTAGCTTGGAGTTGGTTTTTACCGCCTGTTTCGAAAGAAAGGAAGTCACGTCCAGGTCATCATTAGGCGTGGGAACCCGGATGTCGTTCTCTGCCAATTTGGTTTTCTCAGCTTCATAGGCTACCCGGGTCATCACTTTGACTGCTTCGACCGGATATTTCCCGTAAGCTGTTTCTCCGCTGAGCATCAGGGCATCCGTCCGGTAATAAATGGCATTGGCGATGTCGGTTACTTCCGCACGGGTAGGTCGAGGATTGTTGATCATGGAGTGAAGCATTTGAGTCGCTACGATGACCGGTTTTTTGGCTGCTACACATTTACGGATAATAATCCGCTGCAAACCGGGTATCTTTTCCTGGGCAACTTCGATACCAAGATCGCCACGGGCAACCATAATACCGTAAGCGGCTTCCAGTATTTCATCGATGTTATCTACCCCTTCCTGGTTTTCTATTTTGGCGATAATCTTGATCGGACTGTGGTGTTCGTCCAGGATCCGTTGAATATCCAATACATCCTGTTTACTCCGGACAAACGAGTGGGCAATAAAGTCAATCTCGTTGCGGATAGCGTAATGGATGTTATGAATGTCTTTCTCGGTCAGGGATGGGAGGTTGATTCTCACTCCCGGAACGTTCACACTTTTGCGGCTTCCCAGCTGGGCGTCGTTCAATACCTCGGCAGTCAGGGAGTGGTTGTCTTTTTCAACGACTTTCAACTCAAGGTCTCCGTCGTCAATCAGGATCATATCTCCCAGTTTGATTTCGCTGGTGAAGTTTTTATAATTGACATAAATGCATTCGGCCGTAGTCGTATGTTCGCTGCCTCCTTTGATTTGTATCCGGTCGCCGGTTTTGAGAGCAATGGGTTCATTGGAAATAGTGGTCCGTACTTCCGGACCTTTCGTATCCATAAGAATTCCGATCCGGTTCGATACACTGCGTACACTGTTGATAATTTTATCGAAACCCTCCTTGTCCAGGTGAGCGGAATTCATCCGTACCACATTCATTCCTTCATTAAACAGTTCGGCTATAAAATCCGGTTCGCATCGTTTGTCTGAAATGGTTGCTACTATTTTGGTTTGCTTTAGCATAATGGTTGTAATTTTATTTTAACGTTACAGGTTTTATTTGAAATATAGTATATCAACGTTTGTTTTTAATCGCTTCTATGGCCAGGCGGTACGAATCCAGTCCGAAACCGGCGATTACTCCCCGGCAGGCTGCTGCAAGCAGGGACTGGTGACGAAACGACTCCCGGGCATGTACATTAGACAGGTGTACCTCGATCACCGGAGTTTTTATTGCTTTGATAGCGTCGTGAATGGCAATCGAAGTATGCGTATAAGCCCCGGCATTCAGGACGATCCCATCGAAAGAAAAACCGGTTTCATGAATCTTATTGATGATTTCTCCTTCCACATTCGATTGAAAATAAGTGATTTCATCTTCAGGAAAAAATCCGGATAATTGCTGTAAATAATCTTCAAAAGAACCGGATCCGTAAATTTCCGGTTCCCGGATACCCAGCAAATTAAGATTGGGACCGTTGATAATCTGAATTTTCATACCTACACCTTCTTCTTTGTTTAATTTTATTACCTTTGCAGGTTGTCTGTTTTTATCATTTATGTGATGCAAACAGGCTTAAATCGACTGCAAAAGTAGTTATTATTATTCAGAATATGATGATAAACCCGGATATTCCTTCGCTGGTGGCTTCTTATCAAACCCATTTACTGCTGGAGAAATCCTTGTCCCGTAATTCGGTGGAAGCATACCTGGATGATTTGAACAAGTTGCTCGGATTCCTGGAAGGGGAGGGGAGAAATCCGGTGGATGTCCGGCTGGAGGACTTGCAGCAGTTGATAGCCGGATTGCATGACATCGGTGTCGGTCCGCGTTCCCAGGCCCGGATTATTTCCGGAATCAAATCGTTTTACCGGTTTTTGCTGTTGGAAAATTACATCGAAACAGATCCAACCGAATTGTTGGAATCTCCTAAAATCGGCTTGAAACTGCCCGAGTTCCTGACGATCCAGGAGGTGAATGCTGTCATCGCTTCCATTGATCTGTCCCTGCCGGAAGGGCACCGCAATCGGGCCATCCTGGAAACGCTCTACAGTTGCGGGCTCCGGGTTTCGGAAGTGATTTCCCTTCGTTTTCCGGATATTTACCTGGATGAAGGCTTTATCCGGGTAGAAGGGAAAGGCAGTAAACAACGGCTGGTCCCTATTTCCCCGGTGGCGATTAAGGAGATCCGGAATTATTTGCCGGATCGTAACCGGATCCAGGTGAAAAAAGGCTTTGAAGATGTGTTGTTCTTGAGCCGGAGGGGTACGTCGCTCTCCCGGATCATGATTTTTCATATCATTAAAGAACAGGCAGTATTGGCCGGGATCCGGAAAAACATCAGCCCGCATACTTTCCGGCATTCTTTTGCCACCCATTTACTGGAAGGAGGAGCTAATTTACGGGCTATCCAGCAAATGCTCGGTCATGAAAAAATTACAACGACAGAAATATATACTCACCTGGACCGTGATTTTCTGCGAAGCGAGATTCTTGAACATCATCCGCGGAATAAGCGTTCTTAAAAATAAAATGAAATGAAAAGTTTTGCCAGTGATAATAATTCGGGAGTGCATCCTGTCATTATGGAAGCGATTGTTCAGGCCAACCGGGAACATGCAATCGGATACGGAGACGACGACTGGACCCGGAAAGCAGATGAAAAATTACGTGAAATTTTCGGGGAAGATATCCTGCCGTATTATGTTTTTAATGGTACGGGGGCGAATATGGTCGCCTTGCAGGCGTCGACCCGGCCTTTTCACAGCATCCTTTCGGCATCGACCGGCCACATCAGTGTGGACGAGTGCGGAGCTCCTTCCAAATTTACCGCCTGTCCGGTCAAGGAAATCGAAACACCGGACGGTAAACTGACCCCGGAAAAAGTGGCCGGACGTCTGCATGGTTTTGGTGATCAGCATCATTCCCAGCCTAAGGTTATTTACCTTTCTCAGACGACCGAATTAGGGACTGTTTATACTCCGGAGGAGTTGAGGACATTATGCGACCTGGCCCATTCTTATGGCCTGTACGTGCATATGGACGGTTCCCGGCTGGCTAATGCCTGTGCCTCATTGGGGGTAGGAATGCGTGAATTGTCTCGGGATTGCGGAGTGGATATCCTGAGTTTGGGAGGAACCAAAAACGGGATGATGCTTGGAGAAGCAGTGATTGCTTTTCGTCCGGAATTAGCTGAAAACCTGAAGTATTACAGGAAGCAATCGGCTCAACTGTATTCCAAAATGCGTTACACTTCGGCCCAGTACATTGCTTATTTCGAAAATGACCTGTGGTTGGAAAATGCCTGTCATGCTAACCGGATGGCCGCTCTGCTTGCCAACCGGATACTGGGTTTCCCGGGAATTCATTTCACTCAGAAGATCGAATCCAATGCCCTTTTCCTGACGATGCCGGAACGGCTTATCCGGGAAATGAAAGAGCATTATTTCTTTTATACCTGGAATGAGGCGAATAATGAAGTCCGGCTGGTTTGTTCCTGGGATACTGCTGAAGAAGATATTGAAGATTTTGTCTCTTTGCTTATATCCCTGTCGGATTTTTAATGTTTTATAGAAATTGTAGTGAAAAAACATTAATTTTGCACCCAAACTTGAATTGGCTTAGGCGGGTTCAGTAATTTCAGATTTATAATTCAAAATTCATCATTTCAAAAAATGCTTACAGTAGAAAAAATCGGGGGAACGTCCATGTCTCAATTCGGAGACTGTCTTAACAACATCATCAAAGGTACTCGTACCGAGAAAGATATGTATAATCGTATTTTTGTTGTTTCTGCTTATAATAATGTAACCAACTGGCTGTTGGAGCATAAGAAGACGGGAGAACCGGGTGTTTATGCCAAATTTCTGCTGAATGAAGATTATGAAGAAGCCCTGGATAATCTCTGTGGCAAGTTGCTGGAAATCAACAAAGGTTTTGAAAATATAGGATTGAATCTGAGTGAGGCCAATCGTTTCATCCAGTTTCGCATCGAACAGGCGAAGACGTATCTTTCTTCCATGTACCAGGTCATTGCTTCCGGATATGTGGAAAAAAGCAATATTTACCTGGCCGCCCGGGAAATTCTGGCTTCTCTCGGGGAAGCACATTCGGCCTGGAATTCGGTTAATATTCTGAATAATAACGGAATCAATGCTACATTCATCGATTTGTGCGGATTCAATGACAATGAATCACTGACGATCGATCAACGCATTCATAAGGCATTTGTGGGTATTGATTTTACGAAAACCTTGTGTGTGGCTACCGGATATACCAAAGGAACAGAAGGTATTATGCGGGCTTTTGACCGGGGGTATTCCGAGGTTACTTTCTGTAAAGTAGCCGTGGATGTAAAGGCTGAAGAGGCTATTATCCATAAGGAATTTCACTTATCCAGTGCGGATCCCAAGCTGGTGGGAATCGATAAATCCATTCCGGTAGGGAAAACGAACTTTATTATTGCCGATCAGTTGGCCGATGTGGGAATGGAGGCGATCCACCCTAAAGCCGCAAAACCGCTTGAGTTGGCCAATATCAAAATCCGGATTAAAAATACATTTGAGCCCGAACATCCGGGAACTCTGATTTCCAAGGATTACATTTCCCCGGAACCTAAGGTGGAAATCGTATCGGGAACGGATAAAGTCATTGCGTTCGAAGTCCATGATCCCATGATGGTGGGGGAGGTGGGTTATGACCTCAAAATCATGGAAGTATTGCAGAGAAGAAACATCAGTTACATTCTCAAATCAACCAATGCGAATAGCATTACTATGGTTGTTTGGGACAGACCGGATGTGTATGAAATGTTAAAAGAACTGACTGATGAACTGAAAGTTTATCAGGTAACCATTAAAAAGGTGGCCATCGTATGTGCCATGGGAACCAATATCGCTCATCCGGGCTTTTTATACCGGGGAGCCAAAGCTCTGTATGACCGTGACATTAACATCGAATGTTTCGGACAATCCCTGAAACAAGTAAATATGCAGTTCGTCATCGATCGCGAAAAATATGCGGAAGCCGTTATCGCGCTGAATGATGCGCTGTGCTTGAAAAATAATTGAGAATTGAGAGTGGAGAATTGAGAATTAAAAGTTGCTTTTAATATCTCATATCTCAATTCTCCACTCTCAATTCTCCACTCTCAATTTAATAAGTTGTGAATTTTGTTTTTAATTTCCAAGAGTTGGCCAGTGCGTTTATCGTACTTTTCGCCATTATTGATATTTCCGGATCATTGCCGATTTTTGTCGATCTTCAAAACAAAAAACGGACATTCAGTGCCGAGAAAGCATCTATTTATTCTTTCATCATTCTGATGGTCTTTTTTTTCGTGGGAGACTGGATCCTGAGCCTGTTCAATGTGGATGTTTCTTCTTTTGCCGTGGCGGGCTCACTGGTTATCTTTGTAGTAGCCATAGAGATGACGTTCGGAATCGAAATATTCAAACTCGATAGTCCGGGAGGAAGTGTTACCTTGGTACCGATTATCTTTCCGTTAATTGCAGGCCCCGGAGCATTTACAACATTACTTTCACTCAAAGCAGAGTACAACTCCCTGAATATCATACTGGCTTTGATGCTCAATCTGATTATTGTTTATGTTGTACTTAAGAATGTGAAGCTGGTGGAGCGTTTGGTTGGTGCCGGAGGAATTTATGTCCTGAGAAAATTCTTCGGAATCATCCTGTTGGCTATTTCCGTCAAGTTGTTCATGAGTAACATTACTCATTTGCTGGGGAATTGATCCGGTTTTATTCTTTAACGGGCAGTATCTTTTTCATTGCGTCCACGAAAATTGCAGCCATCCGTTGTTGTATGTAGGCATTCTTTCCCCGGTTCGGATGCCAGCCATAGGCTATTTCCTTGACTTTTTGTGTGTCCTGGGAGTACAATAAACTGTATTGATCGTTTGTGACCGGATGCAGGTGGTTTTTTGAGAAACCGATGTTTTTATCGAATTCAACCAGCGGAAATCCCCATTTTTCAGCCAGTTGTCGTACAGAAGTATTATAAGTAACGCGGGCATCATGCCAGTCTGTACACAAAACAATGATGGCGGGTTTGCCGGCTTTTGACCCGAAATACCGGGACGTACTGTCGTTTTTCAATTCGTAACAGTCGGCCAGGTATCGTTTGATGACATAATCGAAAGCAGCAGCATAATTACTCCTGTCGAAAGGGATTTTGTAGTCCGTGTATTTTTCGTGTAATTGTGATTCGTTTGCCACATCCCTGTCGTGTACCTGCATAATTACCAGTGCGTCTATGGCTTCCAATTGTTCCCGGGTATACAACGTTCCTTCGATCATTCGGTTGGCTGTATTGGCGATGGCTTCACCTCCGACAGCCTGATTGATCGGTAACGCATTCAACTTTTCACAACCAAGCTCGAACCAACCGTTTTGCGGGGAGGCGAAAGAAGCTCCGGTCAGCAGGATCTTGTAGGAGTAATTGACTTGGAGTGGGGGTGTCTGTGAAAAAACAGCACAGGAAATATATAAAGAAACAAGTAGGGTAGTGATTTTTTTCATTGTTTTTACATTAATTGGAGCCAAAGTTAGAAAATCCTTTCTAATTCCGGAAATGATCACTCAAAAAAGGGGGTGAATGAAAATACTTTATTCAAAAAGTTTGTTTTTTCAATATTTTTTGTATATTTGCTTGGATCTACTGACACTCTCTGCCGGATCGATTGTTTTACGATCGTTTTTAAGACATTTTTCTTTTTTCTATCATTTACTTAACTAAAAAACTCATGTATGATTAACAAAGATTATCAGGCTTTCACCTTGTTCAATTATGAAAAAATTCCTTCGATTGCAGCCTTGAAAGCAGAAGACAGGGAGGCCATCCGGGTAGTTGGTCAGGTGCTTCCTTTTAAAACAAATAATTATGTACTGGAAGAACTTATCAATTGGAATGATATTCCCAATGATCCTATTTTTACGTTGAATTTTCCACGTAAAGAGATGTTGCTCAAGAGGCAGTATAATCATGTCCGTAACCTGCTCGATAAACGGGTAAGCCGGGATGTATTAAAGGAAGAGATCAATAAAATCAGGATGGAGCTTAACCCGAATCCCGCCGGACAGGAACACAATGTTCCGGTTATGGACGATCAGGTGCTTCATGGTATTCAGCATAAATACCGGGAGACGGTATTGTTTTTTCCAAGCCAGGGCCAGACTTGCCATGCGTATTGTACTTTTTGTTTCCGTTGGCCGCAGTTTTCGGGTATGAGCGGAATGAAATTCTCGATGAAAGAAGCCGACCTGTTTTTCAAGTACCTGAAGTCCCATCCGAAAGTAACAGATGTTCTTTTTACCGGTGGAGATCCCCTGACCATGACCACCTCTGCGCTGGAAGAATACATTGTGCCCTTACTTGGTCCTGAATTCAGGCATATTCATACTATAAGGCTGGGGACTAAATCATTGGCTTACTGGCCTTATCGTTTTCTGACAGATAAGGATTCTGATGAATTGATGGCCTTGTTCGACCGGATCATAAAGGCCGGTAAAAACCTGACCATACAGGCTCATTTCAATCATCCGGTCGAGTTGTCAACGGATGCTGTCGTAAAGGCAATCGCCAGGATCCGGAGTACAGGAGCACAAATACGGACTCAATCGCCGGTGCTGAGGAAGATCAATGATCATCCGGATATATGGTCGCAATTGTGGAGACGGCAGGTTGATCTGAGTTGTATTCCTTATTACATGTTCGTGCCCCGTGATACAGGGTCCAAGTATTTCTTTGAAATTCCTCTTGAAAGGTGCTGGCAGATATTCAAAAAAGCCTATTCGCAGGTCAGTGGAGTATGCCGTACGGTAAGAGGCCCCAGTATGAGTGCCGATCCCGGAAAAATTCAGGTGCTGGGAGTCGCTGAAGTCAAAGGGGAAAAGGTTTTTGTCCTTCGTTTCATCCAAGGACGTAATGCACAGTGGGTAGACATTCCGTTCTTTGCCGAATATAATCCGGAGGCGACCTGGATCGATCAGTTGAAACCGGCTTTCGGAGAAGAAAAATTCTTTTTCGAGCAGGAAAACAAAGGTTATAAGTATTTGAATGCAGATAAAAACAAAATCTCATTGGAATAATGTTGATAAGTAACGAATCTTTGTCTACTTTTGCACCAAATTTTAAAAAGGGATTTTTTTAACGTCATAGAAGGTAGAAATGGATTGGTTGAATGAGTTATTTTGGGGTGAGGGAATCGCCCATACTGTGCTGTTGTTCGGGCTGGTTATTGCAGCCGGAATTGCTTTGGGAAAAATAAAAATATTCGGTGTTTCTTTAGGGATCACATTTGTCCTTTTTGCCGGTATTCTTGCCGGACACATTGGTTTCAAAGTCAATCATGAAATTCTCCATTTTATGAAAGAATTCGGATTGATCCTGTTTGTCTACTCGGTAGGGTTGCAGGTAGGTCCGGGCTTTTTTTCCTCATTTAAAAAAGGCGGGATCCGTCTTAACATGCTGGCGGCCGGAATCGTTTTGCTGGGCGTCACGATCACGATCATCCTGCATTTTGTTACCGGGATTCCGATGCAGACTATGGTTGGTATCCTTTCGGGGGCTGTTACCAATACTCCGGGTTTAGGAGCCGCCCAACAGGCTTATTCCGATATACATAACGGAACCGGAGATCCTACTATTGCAATGGGTTATGCGGTTGCTTATCCATTGGCTGTGGTTGGTATTATTTTGTCAATTTTGTCCATGAAATATATTTTCAGAATTCAATTTGAAAAAGAAACGGAAAACCTCCAAAAGGAATCCGGACAAAAAAATGAATCCATTCAACTGATTTCTCTGGTAGTAAAGAATCCTTCTGTTTTTGGTAAAAATATTCAGGAAATATCCCGTCTGATCGAACGAAAATTTATCGTTTCCCGGGTACTTCACAGTCAGAATGATCAGATCGAAATCGCTTCTTCCTTCACGATTTTGAATGAAGGAGATAAGATTTATATTGCCACCACTCCGGAAAATCAGCAAGCTGTTACTGCATTCATCGGGGAAACAATTGATATGGGACAGAGCGAATGGAGTATTCTGGATAAGAACCTGGTTTCCCGTCGTATTCTGATTTCTAAGTCCGGAATCAACGGTAAATCATTGGGACAACTCAACCTGCGCTCTAATTTTGGTGTGAATATTACCCGGGTCAATCGCTCGGGAGTGGATCTGATCGCCGAACCGAATCTTCAATTGCAGATCGGGGACCGGGTGACTGTTGTCGGTGATGAAAACTCAATCAAAAGCGTGGAAAAAGTGTTGGGAAATCAATTGAAGCGTCTCAATGAACCGAACCTGATTCCTATTTTCATCGGTATCTTTTTAGGGGTGTTGCTGGGAAGCATTCCTTTTTCTTTCCCTGGAATTCCCCAGCCCGTCAAATTAGGACTGGCCGGTGGTCCGCTGGTCGTGGCAATCCTTATGAGCGTCTTCGGTCCTAAATACAAGCTGGTTACTTATACGACAATGAGCGCTAACCTGATGTTGCGTGAGATCGGCATTTGCCTTTTCCTGGCTTGTGTGGGTATCGGTGCCGGAGAAAATTTCGTGAGCACGATCGTTAACGACGGAGGGTTGAGATGGGTCGGCCTGGGAATTATCATTACCGTGCTTCCTCTTCTGATTATCGGTTTGTTGGGACGGGGTGTTTATAAACTCAATTATTTTACTCTGATGGGCTTATTAGCCGGAAGTATGACAGATCCTCCTGCATTGGCTTATTCCAATTCTACGGCCGGAAATGATGCTCCTGCAGTCAGCTATGCTTCCGTATATCCGTTAACTATGTTTTTACGGGTACTTTCGGCTCAGATGCTGATTCTGCTTTTTGTATAGACAGGGATTCTTTATTTACTTCGAAAACCGGATGCCGATAAACGGTTTTTTATTGCCGGGACTAATCTGTTGAAAAGCATCCAACTGAATATTATCGGTGATTTTCATGTTGATTCCTATATCCGTCTCCTTGATCACTTTCGGATAGTTCCCTGCATTATCGGGAGGAATAACTCCCGGATTGATCCAAAAGAAAGACTGCCGTATCCGGAAGGTGAAAGGATCCAGTATATAGCCCGCCTGTATCAGACTGGCAGAATATTGATCGACATTGTAAATCCACAGGTTTTCAATCATCCACCGGTCCTGATAAACGGCATGAAATCCGGTTGAATACAGAAGAAACTTCTGGGAAGAAAACCAGGTCCCTTTATCGGCAAAAACGGACATTTCTGTTTTCCAGTCTCCGTTGCTCCACAGAGGGATGAACTGAGTCCTGTGGATAAACGGATCCAAGTCTGCTCCTAAAGCAGAAGCAAGCCAGGGGTCCAGCTGCAGTTCTTTCTGCCAGTTCCGGGCATATATGGTATCTTTATTTTGATAAAATGAGCGAAAAAGCGCTCGTTTGATGGAAAAAGCGACCGGATTATGCATGCTGTCCGGTTTCATTTCTGATTGTAGTTCCGGAAAAATCGTCGTTTTAGCCGAATCTCTTTTTGTGATTTCCTGAGCCTGGAGTGAACCACAAAAAATGAGAAATAATAAAACCAGGTTGATCTTATTGTCTTTTTTCATATAAATAAAGAGTATGCAGAGTAATATCTTCCCTATTGTAAAACGAAAGAATTTTGTATTTTTGTATATTTTGAATTGAAAAAATGCTTTATTACATCTATGACAATACGTTCGAGGGACTTCTGACTTGTGTGTTCGACTCGTTCTATCGAAAAGAAACTCCTCTTAAAATTCTTTCGAAAGAGAATGATGTACCTTTATTTTCCGATCACCTGGAGGTTATCAGTGATGAAGAAAAAGCAGAGCGGGTTCTTCGGGGATTGAAACTGAAAATATCGGATTCAGCAGTTACTATGCTTTTTACCTGTTTCCTGTCGGAACTAAAAGACATAGCCAATCCTATTTTCAGGTATATTTGCAAGGCTTTTCAATCCGAAAAAAGCATTGAACTGAACTTTGCAGATCCCGACGTGTTGGAATTGTCGAAAATTTATAAGAAAGTTTCAAAGGAAGGGGAGAGGATGCGGCAATTCGTCCGGTTTCAGAAAACGGCTGATGATATCTTTTTTGCCTGCATTGAACCCAAATACAACGTTTTGCCTTTGGCAATCGATTTTTTTGAGGACCGTTTTGCCGACCAGCAATGGATCGTTTATGATATCAAGAGAAAGTACGGTTTTTTCTACGATTTGGAAAAAACAACCGAAATCCGGTTTGAGAATCAAACGGTTGCATGGGAAAGCGGAAAGTTGCCGGAACAATGGATGGCGGACGATGAGGCTGATTTTCAGCAATTATGGAAACAGTACTTTCGATCTACGGCTATAAAAGAACGGATTAACCTGAAACTCCAACGGCAGCACATGCCCAAGCGCTTTTGGAAATATTTAATTGAAAAACAGTAAAACAGGCTCATGGAACGAATAATCATTGACCCGGAGATGGGGAATGTTATATTTAAGAAACAAGCAAGTAATAAACATTATGTTATTCGATTGAAAGGGACGAAGGTGGTAGTATCTCTTCCGCTTATTGGTTCATATCGGAGAGCGATGGAAGTTTACCAGGAAAACAGGGAAAAAATATTGAATTTATATCGGTTGGCAAAAGCCAGGGAAATACCGGAATATGATAAAGAGATTTTAAAGAAAAAGGCTTTGCTATATTTGCCTGAAAGACTTGATAAATTGGCTGGGCAATATGGATTTAGTTATCAATCCCTGAAGATAACCCGAAGCAGGTCCCGCTGGGGAGCTTGTTCTTCAAAAGGAGTAATCCACTTGTCTTTTTACCTGATGCTTCTTCCCGAACACCTGATTGACTACGTTATTTTGCATGAGCTTTGCCATACCCACCACATGAATCATAGTCCTCTTTTCTGGTCCTTATTGGATAGTCAAACCGGAGGCAACGCACGAGCCCTGAGAAAAGAACTCAAAGATTATCGTTGTTTTTGAAAAACCGCATCCATAGACGGATTGCGATTTAACACAAATTATCATGATTACTTTTCATGTTGATTTGTTTGTGCGTAATTTTGTATAATAGTGTCAACTAAATGTCAACTAATTTTGCGTTAACATGGCAACCGTATCGGTAATCTGCTATCATTATAAAGTATTAAAAAATGGAACGTCTCCTATTATGCTCCGTATATCCAAAGGGCAGGGGCAAAGAAAATATTTTGCCTTGGGGCTATCGGCATATAAAAAGCAATTTGATAATACCTACGGCTATTTCATACGAGATAAGCGCCTGAATCCGTCTGTGTATAAATACAATGAGACCGGAAAAAAAATCCAGGTAGACGGTTATGTAATCAAAAACGACCAGATTGATTATAAAAAAATCAAGGCCAAGGATATCATTAACGAATTTGAAAGGAATGATATCGACTGGACGTTCCGGATGTTTGAAGAAAAGTTTATAAATAGCCGGCAAAAAGTCCTGTTGATCGATTACCTGAAGAAACACATCAAATTACTGAAGGAGGAGAAACGTTTCGGAAATGCCCGGGTCTATTCCCATCTTTTGACATTGCTCGAGCTTTTTCAAAAGAATAAAAAAATAAAAGTTGACAAATATTATTTTCAGGATTTTGATTACGATCAGGTAAATAAGTTTTACCTGTATTTGAAAAACGACCGGAAATTATCTGCAAATTCGATAAGTTATTATTTACGTACATTACGCTCATTGATGAATTATGCAATTAAAGATGGTTGCGGAAGTAAAGAGGCTTATTGCTTCAGTAATGAATATTCGGATGTTTCTAAGATTTTTAATATCAGTAAGATAAAAGAAACCACCCGAAAACGGTATATACCCAAGGACTATCTTGCTGTATTGAAAAATGCATTATTCGAAAGACGGCCGCTGGAATATAGCAGGCGTTTGTTCCTGCTGTCTTTCTATTTATACGGGTGTACTTACATTGATCTGGCCAAGCTGAAAAGATCGGATGTTAAGAAATCGATAACAAAAAACGGAAAATATATAGAAACGATCTCGTATACGCGGAGTAAGACACATAAAGTATACTCCGTGCAAATCAGGCCGGAAGTAAGAGTGCAACTGGATTGGTTCCGGGATCATTATGAAATGGTCGGAGACTATCTGCTACCTTGTGTTACACGTGATCTGAAAGATGAAGCGTTGATGGAACACATTTATACCCGGAGAAAAAAATACAACGGTTATCTGAAGGAAATCGCCAAAGAATTGAATTTCCCGGAATCATTGTCTAAAATAAGTACTTACTATTCGCGGCACAGCTATGCCATGGCTATGTTGGGAAGTGGAAAAAGCATCGAAGTGATACAACAGGCACTGGGACATGAAGATTTAAGTACGACTAAAGTGTATCTGGAGAGTTTTGATACGGATTACCTGGCTAATGAAAGTGATGGCTTAATATGACCTGAATGATTATAAGTTAAATATAGAATGTAAACTAAGAATCAACTAACCAAATTATTTTATCAAAATCTTCTTTATAATGTATTGATTCTTATTTTTTTAGGTGTTTTTTATGGGTTATAATACTCTCCTGCTTTATAAGCATGGGACTGGCAATCGCACAAAATGTAAAGGTATCCGGGATCGTTCTGGACGAGAGCGGAGAACCTGTAGTCGGAGCTTCTGTCATTGTTAAGAATCAACCGGCTATCGGAACTATAACAAGTGTTGACGGACAGTTTACATTGGATGTACCTAGTGCATCTAAAGTTTTGACAATTAAATTCATTGGTATGGCTGACCAGGACGTGGCAGTATCATCCAATGTAAGAGTAGTGATGAAAATTTCCGAATCTGCCTTGGATGAAGTAATCGTAGTTGCCTATGGAACTTCCAAAAAGGCTACCTTAACCGGATCTGCGACAACTGTCGGAGCCAAAGACATTGAAAAAGTTCCGATGGCCAGTTTCGACCAGATTCTGCAAGGACAGGCTCCTGGTGTACAGGTTACTGCAACCAGTGGTCGCCCGGGGGCAGGTGCCAACATTACCATCCGGGGTGCAGGATCCATCAATGCTGGAACCAGTCCTCTGTATGTAATCGATAACGTACAGGTGTCGGCATCAGACTTCGCGTCCCTGAACCCCAACGATATCGAAAATATGACTGTCTTAAAAGACGCTTCTGCCACAACTATTTATGGTTCTCGTGGAGCCAATGGGGTTGTGTTGATTACTACTAAAAAGGGATCAAAAGGAAAAACCAGGTTTACAGCAAGAGCTCAATACGGTATTACCACCAAAACCCAGGACAAGTTTGAAATGATGGACGCTTACGAAAAGCTGACTTATGAAAAACAATTGGGAACAGGAGAAGGGGTAAAGTTGACAGATGAAGAAATAGCAGCTTATCCGATCAATACCAACTGGGTAGATGAGGTCTTTCGTACCGGCTATACTCAGGTTTATGAGGTAAGTATGAGTGGAGGTTCAGACAATACCCGCTTTTTTGTTTCCGGACAATATTATAAACAGGATGGAATCGTTCCCGGTTCTTATTTCGAACGGACAACCGGACGGATAAACCTGGAACATGACATCAATAAATACCTGACATTCGGAGTAAAAGCTACCGGAGGGGTTTCCAAAGAAGGATATGTAAGAAGTGACCGGAATGCCTTGAACCCTTTCAATTTTGTTTATAGTGCAAACCCATATGTGCCTGCATACAAAGAAGATGGCTCTTTTAATTCGGAAGGTTTCCCTGATGGATTGAATGTACTGGAACAAATTGCAAATAACCCTCGTTACGACAATAAAATCAAAGGTGTTGGAAGTGCATACCTGCAATGGAAATTCTTGAATGATTTCACATTTGTAACTTCAGGAGGTATCGATTATAACCAGATTATCGGTTATCAATACAATTATCCTAATTCCAGGTTATCTCAACTGCTGGGATCTCCATACGGATACCGTAATGACTCACACACTCATTACAATACCTTATCCTGGACCAATGTATTGACCTATGAGAAAACCTTCAATGAAGTTCATGGTGTTAAAGCTATAGTCGGTACTGAAGCCCTGAAATACCATTCTCAAACTTTTAATGGTGCAGCTCAAGGATTTGCAACCTCACGTGTAGATGCTCTCACTTCCGGATCCACAGCAGAAAAACCGGATGGAAATATGACCGACTGGTCTTTACTTTCCTATCTGGCAGCCGGTAACTATACGTATGAGCAACGATACATCGTTGACTTGGCAGTTCGTCGTGACGGTTCTTCCCGCTTTGGTACAGACACTAAATACGGTACTTTCTGGGCTGTCGGTTTAGGTTGGAATATAACAGAAGAAACCTTTATGGAAAATATAGATTTTCTCAACCGGCTGAAAATCAGAGGAAGTTTCGGACAATCCGGAAATAACGATATTGGTAATTACGATTCACAAGGGGTTTATTCCTATGGATCATATAACAATCTGAGTACATCTTATCCATCCCGTTTACCTAACCCATTACTTTCCTGGGAAAAATCGACACAATTTTCTGCCGGATTTGATGCCAGTCTGTTGGACCAGCGCCTGAATGTGACATTTGACTATTATTCCCGGATAAACAGCGATTTGCTGTTAGACCGTCCATTATCCCGGACATCCGGATTTGGAAGCAGGAAGGAAAACATCGGAGAATTAAAGAATCACGGTCTTGAATTGGGTATCAACGGAGATGTAATCCGCAGCAATGATTTTACGTTGAATCTGCATGCAAATGTCACTCATAACATCAATGAGATCACGAAATTGGTAAACGAGGGAGAAGACATCGATGTAGGATGGAATAACGTATTGAAAGAAGGCTATCCCCGATATGCATATAAAATGGTACGTTGGGCAGGAGTAAATCCAGCTAACGGAGAAGCCTTGTATTATGATAAAGATGGTAATATTACAGCAGTCTATAACGGAGATGATGCTGTAGCCATGAAGGATAGAACTCCGGATCCCAAATACTATGGAGGTTTCGGTTTTAATGCCAAGTATAAAGGGATTGAGTTGAATGCTGATTTCTTTTATAATTATGGCAACTACATTTACAACCATGTCAGTTTCTCTACTATGGCTGACGGAGCCCAGGCTTCCAGCAAAAACATGGATAAACGCCTTCTTACCGATCAGTGGTTGAAACCGGGAGATATTACCAATGTTCCCAGACAAGACAAAAATAGCCCACAACTTATGTCTACCCGATATTTAGAAGATGGATCTTATCTTCGTTTGCGGAATATTACCTTAGCATACACGCTACCTCAAAAATGGGTAACAAAAGCTTCTTTATCAAGTGTTCGTGTTTATGCTACTGGATCCAATCTGCTGACTTTCACCGGATTCACCGGGCTGGATCCTGAAATCGGAAATGCTCCGGCAGGAGTTGGTTCCGGACCCGCCGGTAGTGTACTTGACTATAACTATCCTGCTTCCCGTACTTTTATGTTTGGTTTGGAAGTCGGTTTTTAATCACTTAAATAACAGAGATCATTATGACAACAAATAAATTAATCATAAGCATTTTATTGGTCTTACCGGTGGTATTTTCTTCCTGTGACGATTTTTTAACAGCAACCCCACACAACTCGCTGGCAAGTGAAAATGCACTGGAAACCATAGATGACTACAAAAATTTGGTTCTGGACCCTTATGCTTCCATGAGGGATGAGACCTATTCAAGCGAATTTATGTTATTGGTACCGGAAATCATGTCGGATAATATGACCATAACTGATGTCGGACGTCAGACTTATAATGAGTTTTTCAATTTCAATTATAACTCTTCGACTTTTGGGTTAGCTGGGTTCTGGGGTGCCGCATACAATGCTATCATGTCAGCCAATACTATTATCGTCAACCTGGAAACAGCCAATCCATTCGCAGGAACCACGGATGAAGCGGCCAGTAAGAACATCCTGGCAGAGGCGTTGGCTATTCGGGGAATGTGCCACTTCGACCTGGTGAAATATTTTGGAAAATCTTATACTTCGGCAAACGATACAGACTTGGGGGTTGCTTACAAGTTGACTCCGGAAGTAAACAAACCGGCACGGGAAACAGTAAAGAAAAACTACGAAAATATTGTAGTGGACCTGGAAAAAGCGCTTTCCCTGATGCAGGATACTTACAATGCCTCCGATAACTTCCGGTTCAATAAAAAGAGCGTTGCTGCCATTCTTTCACGGGTCTACCTGACCATGGGTAATAACGAGAAGGCAGCTACTACGGCTACTTTGGCTATCAAAGGTGACGGCTCGGATGTCTGCAAACTGGCTGACTATACTAAAATGTGGACTACTTCTATGAAAGTACCTGAAGTATTGTTCCGTATCGCAGTATTACAAACCGATGGAGAAATCCCGGGTAACACCTTTGGTCAAGGAGATAAAAGCAGTTATAAGGCAGAGTATGTACCTTCTTATTCTTTCGTTGAATTATTTGACTTCGACACTGATATCCGGTCTACTCAAATTCAGGAAGTCAATTTTTCTGATGAACTGTATAACGCCTCCTGGAAGTTTTATGGCAGAACCGGAGAATCGACCGGTAAAATCGACATCCCTGTTATCCGGGTATCGGAAGTCTATCTGACAAGAGCTGAAGCTAATTATTACCTGGGAAATGAAAGCGATGCGTTGAAAGACCTGAACTTCGTGAGAAGTCAACGGTATCTGGAATTCCAAAGCGGTGGAGAAACCGGTACTTCTTTAATAACGGCTATCTTGAAAGAAAGAAGATTGGAGTTAGCTTTCGAAGGCCAACGTTTCTTCGATATCAAACGTCGGAACATGGACATTCAACGGGATGACCAAGGTGACCGTGCTGACGGATCCGGCCGTGTGGCTTCCGTACAATTTATTCCGGCTACATCTCCTTATTATCAAATTGCTATTCCACAAAGCGAAATCAATGCCAATGGAAACATGGTTCAAAACAAGTATTAATTGAATAAAAAGGATTATGAATATGAAAAAAAATAGCTATATAGGATTTTTCCTTTCCCTGTTGATTTTATTCACAGGATGTGAATTAAACGAACCGGATGCCTTCAAAACGGCAGATACCAATGTGGCATTCGACGCTAATTTCTCTGCACGTTTTTCTGAAACGGACGGACGTGTAGGAATTCCGGTTGTGTTGGCGGGCGTTCCCGGCGGAGTGAAAGTCAAAGTAACGATTGCCTCCTCCACAGATGGACTTACTGGTACTACTGCAATTGAAGGAACCGACTATACGATTGAAAACAAAACGATCGAATTCAATAATGGTTTTGGTATCGACAGTGTATATGTAAATATCATTGATAACGATGAATTTACAGGTAATAAGACCTTCAATCTTGTATTAGAAAGTATCAGTCCTGATAACCTGAAGAAAAACGTAGCATCGTCAATAACGGTAACCATTATTGATGACGAACATCCATGGGCTGCCCTGATCGGAACCTATACGATCTCTGCCAAATCGTTATTCGACGGAAGTGCTCTTAGTATACCTGCTGTCGTATCTGCGAATGAAGTCGATATAAACACGCTGAATATCGTATTCAACACGGGTAGTACTCCGACTGCGGCCGAAATGAAAATCAAGGAAGAAGGCGGAGACATTACGATTTCAATTGCGGATAACCAATACATCGGCGTATTACCGAAACCAACCGGAGCATGGAATCGCTATTTCAGAGCTACACACTACGATGAGCCGTCGGATGATTTGTTCACATTAAGTTCATTGAAGGGTGTTTTTAAAGATGGAGTTATCACGTGTACCGATGGATTCGGAATTGAAGCGATAAATCCGGGTACGGGAGCTAGTGGAGGATTCTTCACATTGACCTTGGATGGAGTTAAATTCACAAAGAGATAATAATAGACTCTTTTAATCTATAAAAAAACAAGGTCATCTGTCTGGTGACCTTGTTTTTTAAAATTAAATATTATGAGGTATATTTTTGCACTTTTTATTAGTTGTTTTTTTGCCTGCATCCAAGGGGTTCAGGCTGCTCCTGTCAAGTATCTTCCTGTCGAAGTAATACAACCGGACGGAACCGTTTTATCTCTTTTTTCTTCCGGGGATGAGTTTTATCACTGGGTACATGATGAAAAAGGATTTACGATACTGAAGAATGACGATGGATATTGCTATTATGCCCAAAAAGATGCAGAAGGGAATTTAGTTTCTTCTTCCATCCGGGTAGGTTCTGATATTGATTTGGAAAATAAGGGAATTAAACCGTGGATGGTAATTTCAAAAAAAGAATATCAAAAAAAGAGAGACTGGA
The DNA here is from genome assembly GCA_031553885.1 of Bacteroidales bacterium. Taxonomy (GTDB): domain Bacteria; phylum Bacteroidota; class Bacteroidia; order Bacteroidales; family Azobacteroidaceae; genus JAVBKV01. Next base: position 24,978 of record JAVBKV010000038.1, on the reverse strand, counting down.
TGGAAACATCAATGTCCGACGTCGAAATTGATACCCGGGCATTACTGAGATCATCTTCTGAGGCACTGGATACACTCCACAATATCGTTATTTATATTTCTTTTCCGGATGCTCCACAATTCAAGAACAGCCGGTCTTATTACGACAAACAACTCAACGACGAAAACAGTAAATCGTTAAAAAACTATTACCTGGAAGCGTCTTATCAAAAATTTGTCATCGAATCCTCGCACTTCCCCGAACCGGAAAGCATTGAAAGTTTATCTTATGAGGCAGATCAACCAAGAGGATACTATCAGGTTTACAATGCCACCACAAATCCGATCGGTTATCTGAATGAAGAACAGCGGGCAGGAAGAGAACAAAATCTTCTGTCAAATGCCGTTCTTGCGCTAAAACCATCTATTGAAGCTCATTTTACAGCAAGTCAACTGGATTTAAACGGAGATGGACTTGTAGAAAATATTTGTTTTATTATTCAAGGAAATTCCGATGGTTGGAGTAGCTTAATTTGGGCGCATCGTTGGAATTTATACATGTATGATGTTAGATTACACGGTAAAAGAGTTTTTGATTATATCTTCGAACCGGAAAATCAAATGTCTGTAACGACTGTATGTCATGAAATGTTTCATGCTTTGGGAGCTCCTGACTTATATCATTATAGCGGAGACAATATGGAACCTGCTGGCCCTTGGGATATCATGGATAATGGTTCCGGACACATGAGTGCTTATATGAAATACCAGTATGGTCATTTTATCGATCATATACCCGAAATTACGAAAGCAGGTACTTATACATTAAAACCTTTATTATCCGGATCGGCTAACGTATGTTATAAAGTAGCCTCTACCAATCCTAACGAATTTTATGTCATTGAATACCGTAAAAAAGAAGGATTGTATGAAAGTGCATTGCCAGGATCCGGTTTATTGGTTTATCGAATCAACAGCACCGTTAGAGAAGGAAATAGAAATGGCCCACCCGATGGTGTGTATGTCTATCGTCCCAATGGTACTTTAACAGAGAAAGGATTCGTTAATGAAGCTTTTTATACCAGTGATGCCAAAAGACCTTCTGTGGGGGGAACGGTTTCTCTTTTAACCACTTTTTTATCCGACGGATCGGACGGAAAATTAAGAATCCGGAACATATCTTCAGCCGGAGAGGAGATTTCATTCGAAATTACAGGTATGACTATTTCCGGAAATGAGAATATTACCGTAAATACTGATCTCGAGGTGCGCTCAGAAGAAAATCAATTAATTATATCAAATCTGAAGCCGGGAGGAATACTTCAAATCTATACGGTGACCGGATTAAAGGTATATTCGGAAACGATAAATGATTCTTCTGTATCCCTGACTTTACCGAAAAACACGATTTATTTGGTCAAAACAAATAAAACGAGTAAAAAAATAGTCCATTAATAGTCATCAAAATAAGGGAATAATATGAAAACGACTTTTTTTACATTCGCATTTCTGATTCTTTCCTGCGGCCTGTTTGGTCAGAATAAAGTAGTAATCACTACTGAATCCGGTGCTGATCTGGGATCAGTTACTCCGACGAGTTATCAGTACATATTCCCCACTTTCAAAGAGGGAAAAGTATTTTATACTAACGGGAAAGGAGGTAAAGGGAATATGAATTACAATATGCTTATCGGTGAAATGCAGTTCATATCTCCGGATGACAACAGTGTGCAAGCCTTAGCGGACATCAAATCCGTATACCGGATTGAAATTGACGGCCGGATTTTTTATCCTTATAAACAGAAAGAATTTATGGAAGAACTGGTTGCCGGAGACATAAAATTATGTGTTCTTCGAAAAGGAAAGGCTGTTCCATATAGCAAAGAGGGTGGGTATGGAGTATCCACTGCAACTTCTTCTATAGAGTCGATTAATCAGACAGTCAATACCGCTTCCCAAGGAAATCCTTTAGCTATCAAAGAAAATATTCTGGTTACTTTGAAAAACTATTACTACCTACTGCTGCCTTCCGGCAAGGTGGTGCAAGTAAAAAAGGTAGAAGATGTAAAAAAGGTGTTCCCAAAAATTCCAAAAGAAATTGATGCTTTTGTTAAAAGTAATAAAAGCAATTTTGATAACGAACAGGACCTGAAATCTTTAATCCAATATTGTCAGGGCCAGGAATTGGGAGAGTAGTAGAATTGAAGAAACGGAGAAAGCAATTTCATTTTCAAAAACAATTTGTATCTTTGCATCGTTTTATTAGTGAAATTCTATTTTAACCGACATTTATTTTTACCAAAATGAACGTTGAACTCCTGAAAATCAGGGGGCTCGCAGTGATGTGAGTTTGAGTATTTACCTAAAAAGAGATGTATGAGGTATTTGAAAACAATTTTCCTTCTTGGGATCATTCCGTTTTTAATGGGGTCCGGGACAAGGGAAATGAAAATTACCGAAGGTATCCAACCCGGGAATCTTGCTCCGGTAATCCAAGTGCAAGATAGTTGTTTGAAAACGAATGGTTATGTTCTTTTGCAATGCTGGGCGGCTTATGACGCTGAATCAAGAGTTCAGAATGTGCGGATGCATAATATGCTTGCCCAGGCGCAACCGGAAGGACTTCGATTGATATCCGTTTCAATGGATGAAAAAGAATGTGTCTTCAGGGGAACCGTAAAAGCGGATGGCCTGAATGCAGGGACTCAATTTAATGAGCCGGCAGGGAATCAGTCACAATTATTTAAAAAATACCGGCTGGAAAAAGGCTTCGGTAATTGGCTGATTGATCCTCAGGGAGTCATTGTGGCAAAAAACATAAGCCCGAATGAAGTATTGAAATTTATGAAGGCAGGAAAAAATGGTTGATTTTTTCTGATGCTGAAATCTTAAAACAAAAAAGACGCGGAGATGTTTCCAATTCTCCGCGTCTTTTTGTTTAATGCGTTGTCTGAAATTATTTTTTCTCCGGAGCAATAAAAGAATATACCAGACCGGCCAGAGCCGCTCCTGCAACAGGAGCCAGAATGAATACTGGAAGTTGAGCCAACGCCCAGTCTCCGACAAATACAGCCTGACTGATACTACGGGCAGGGTTTACAGAAGTGTTGGTTACCGGAATACTGATTAAATGGATTAGGGTCAACGTTAAACCGATAGCTAAACCTGCAAAACCTTTAGGTGCACGGGAGTCGGTAGATCCGATAATGACCAAAACGAAAATAAAAGTAAGCACTACCTCTGAAACAATGGCTGCCGTTAATCCGTAACCGGCCGGAGAATGCTCTCCGTATCCGTTGGCGGCAAATCCGCTTTCTTTGACGTTGAATCCGTCAAGCCCTGTAGCAATTAGATAAATAACCCCTGCACCCAGAATTGCTCCAACAATCTGTGCGCAGATGTATGGTAATAAATCCTTGGAGGGCATTCTTTTTGCCAACCATAATCCGATGGAAACAGCCGGATTGAGATGAGCCCCGGAAACATGGCCCAGGCCGTATGCAATAGCAACGATGGTTAGCCCGAATGCCAGGGAAACCCCCAGCCAGCTAACGACCGATCCTGCCAGTACAGCAGTGCCGCAACCGCCCAAAACCAAAAGAAATGTGCCGATAAGTTCGGCCGTAAATTTTTGTCCTGTTTTCATAATTAATCACGTTTAATTTTTAGTTCATTGTCTTACGTTACTACGATTATATGTTGATTATAACGACAGATTGAGAACATACACCCTATAACGTTTAACAAAAAAACCTTGTTTTGTTAAATTACTCAAAATTTATGCCAAGAGTATCATATTTTCTTATTTTGAATCAATATAAACAATGGGGGATCAATTTTTTTTATAAAGAATTACATTGAAATTTATACAGCTTGCTTTATCTTTGCCTTGATTTTAGTACTAATTTAATTTTTTTCAAAATGGCTTACGTAATTACAGATGACTGTATTGCTTGTGGCAGTTGTATCGATGAATGTCCGGTAAGTGCAATATCTGAAGGAGAAATTTATAAAATTGATCCGGATCAATGTACGGACTGTGGTACCTGCGCGGATGTATGTCCCTCAGAAGCAATTCATCCGGCATAATCAAATGCTAAATGTTATTTACAGACTGCTGACCGAAACCGGCCAGCAGTCTTTTTTTAAATTAATTTCTTTCCATACCAATAATTCCAAACAAAATGTATAATTTTGTGACTCTAAATAAAAATCAACCAAAAAATTAAATACAAACAGATGTCTGCAGCCAAAAAAATTAAAAATGCACTTATTTCTGTATATCATAAAGATGGATTGGATGAAATACTGTCCAAATTGAATCAGGAAGGAGTGTCATTTTATTCTACAGGAGGAACTCAGGAATTTATCGAATCATTAGGCTTTCCCTGCCATTCGGTGGAAGGGTTGACCGGCTATCCGTCTATTCTGGGCGGTCGTGTAAAAACATTGCATCCCAAAGTGTTCGGAGGAATCCTGAATCGCCGGGCCAACGAGTCGGATCAGCAACAGATCGCTCAATACGAAATTCCTGAAATTGACCTGGTTATTGTAGACTTATATCCTTTTCAGGAAACAGTGGCTTCCGGAGCAGAAGAAGAGGCAATCATAGAAAAAATCGATATCGGAGGTATTTCGTTGATCCGTGCTGCCGCTAAAAATTTCAACGATGTGGTAATTGTTGCCTCTAAAAATCAATATGCTCCTTTACGGGATTTATTGTCCGAAAACAGAGCCGTTACAACCTTGGAGGAACGTAAATGGTTTGCAAAAGAAGCGTTTGCCGTTTCGTCCGGATACGATTCGGCGATATTCAATTACTTTGATGGAGGAGCGGGTACTTATTTCCGTTGTGCGGAAGATGATGCCAAGAACCTGCGTTATGGAGAAAACCCTCACCAGAAAGGTGTCTTTTACGGAAAATTCGAGGATGTATTTGAACAACTGCAAGGCAAAGAAATTTCCTACAACAACCTGCTGGATATCGACGCTGCTGTCAATTTGATTTCCGAATTTGATGAAATTACATTTGCAATCCTCAAGCACAATAATGCCTGTGGAATAGCTTCACGGCCCACGGTGCTCGAAGCCTGGAAAGATGCTTTGGCCGGAGATCCGGTTTCTGCCTTCGGCGGAGTCCTGATCTGTAACGGAATTATTGACAAAGTGGCTGCGGAAGAAATCAACCAGATTTTCTTCGAAGTACTGATTGCTCCGGATTATGACACAGATGCATTGGAAGTTCTGATGCAAAAGAAAAACCGGATTATTCTGATTCAAAAGCAAATGAATCAATCTTCTCTGCAGTTCCGTTCGTTGTTGAACGGAGTTCTCGTTCAGGACAAAGACCTGAGTATCCAGGCGGCAGCCGATCTGAAACCGGCGACCGAAAAACAACCGACTGAACAGGAAACCGAAGATTTGTTGTTTGCCAATAAGCTGGTGAAAAACACCAAGTCGAATGCGATTATATTAGCGAAAAACAAACAACTCTGTGCAAGCGGAGTCGGACAAACATCCCGGGTAGATGCCCTGAAACAGGCGATCGAAAAAGCAAAATCATTCGGATTCGACCTGAACGGAGCTGTGATGGCTTCTGATGCCTTCTTCCCTTTCCCCGATTGTGTGGAAATTGCTCATGAAGCGGGTATTACTGCTGTTGTACAACCGGGAGGTTCTATCAAAGACGAATTATCTGTGGAATATTGTAATAAAAATAACGTGGCGATGGTAATGACCGGTGTTCGTCACTTTAAACATTAATGTATGGGATTATTTTCTTTCACCCAGGAAATCGCGATGGATTTGGGTACTGCCAACACCATTATCATCTGTAATGGTAAGATTGTGGTGGATGAACCCTCGGTTGTAGCATTGGACCGTCGCACTGATAAGTTGTTGGCCATTGGGAAAAAGGCTCAACAAATGCATGGGAAAACACATGAAAATATTAAAACAATCCGGCCACTTCGCGATGGAGTGATTGCTGATTTTTATGCTGCGGAGCAAATGATCCGGGGCATGATCAAGATGATTAATAACCGGAGCCGTTTATTTTCTCCCTCACTGCGAATTGTTGTCTGTATTCCTTCGGGGAGTACGGAAGTGGAAATCCGGGCGGTTCGCGACTCTGCTGAACATGCCGGAGGCCGCGATGTATATATGATTTACGAACCCATGGCTGCGGCCATTGGTATCGGACTGGATGTGGAAGCTCCGGAAGGAAATATGATCGTGGACATAGGGGGTGGAACGACTGAAATTGCAATTATTTCGCTGGGAGGTATCGTTTCCAATAAGTCCATCCGGATTGCCGGAGATGATCTGACTGCTGATATCATGGATTACATGGGGCGTCAGCACAATATGCGGATCGGAGAACGCACGGCGGAAATGATTAAGATCAATGTCGGTTCTGCGATGCTGACCCTGGAAGATCCCCCTGAAGATTTTGTGGTGTACGGCCCGAACCGTATGACTGCTCTGCCGATGGAGGTGCCGGTTTCTTATCAGGAAGTCGCGCACTGCCTGGAAAAATCGATTTCTAAAATAGAAACAGCTGTCCTGAGTGCTTTGGAACAAACACCTCCCGAGTTGTATGCGGATATTGTCCGTAACGGGATTTACTTAGCAGGAGGAGGCGCTTTGCTGAAAGGGCTGGACAGACGTCTTGCCGATAAAATCAATATTCCTTTCCATATTGCAGAAGATCCGTTGCATGCTGTCGCAAAAGGAACGGGTATCGCTTTGAAAAATATTGATAAATTTAATTTCCTTATTCGCTAAAATCTATAGAATGAAAAAATGAAAGAAATGAAGAAAGTACATTTTCATTTCTTTCATTTTTTCATTTCTTTCATTTTTATTCTATACAATGCGGAACCTGATCAACTTTATCCTTAAAAACATCCACTGGTTGCTTTTTTTGTTGCTGGTTATTGTTTCCGTATATCTGTTGGTTCATAATAACGAATTTCAACGAAGTAAATACCTTGCTGCTGTTCAGGAATTGACGGGACGGATGTATTCCGTGTCCAATAATGTGCGGTCGTACATGAATCTGAAAGAATCCAATGCTGTCCTGTTGAAAAGGATCGCAGAATTAGAAACTCGTGTTGATAGCTATGAAAGACAAGTGCGGAATATGCAGGACTCTACCGGTGTGCTGACATATGAACTGGACTCCACGGGAGTCGTTGTTTGCCGTTATACACCTGCCTGGATCGTTAATAAACGGATATCCGGTATCGAAAATTATATCATGCTGGATAAAGGAAGTAATGATGGAATTAAACCGGATATGGGGGTTTTGCCTCCAGATGGACACGGAATTGTCGGGGTTGTAGCCCGGGTTTCTTCTAATTTTTCACAAGTCATACCTTTATTGAATCCCAAATTCCGACCTAATTGTAAAGTAAAACAAAGTAACCACTCCGGACCCTTGGTATGGGATGGGAAGGACCCTCAATATGCCTACCTGGAGGAACTACCCCGGCACATCACTTTCAGTATCGGAGATACGATTGTTACCAGTGGTTACTCGTCAGTCTTTCCAGCCGGTATTCCGGTAGGAACGATTGTAGACTCCAAAAAACACAGGGATGATAATTTCAATGCATTAAAAATAAAATTACTGGTGGATTTTTCTACATTAAATGATGTTCTGATTGTTCAGAACAGTAACAGAGAAGAACAATTACAACTGGAAAAGGAGGCTGCAAGGAATGACAAAAAGTAATGGGATTCTAGGGGTATTGCTCTTTATTTTACTTGTATTTCTTCAAACGTGTATTTTTGATAAAATTCATTTGTTTGGAGTAGCGACCCCTGTATTCTATATCTATTTTATCCTCAAACTGCCAGCTAACACCAATCGGAATTGGGTAGTTCTGCTCTCCTTTGTAATGGGATTCTTTATTGATTTGTTTGGTGGAACTTTAGGCCTGAATATGCTGGCTGCCACTATTGCCGGTTTTTTACGGCATTACCTGCTCCGGCTATTTTCTCCGAGAGATATTCCCGAAAATTCCCTGCCTTCAATCTCCGTTTTCGGGAAAGCTTTATTCTTTCGCTATGCAGGTTCATTAGTTCTGATCCATTTGATTATTCTTTTTGTCGTCGAATCGTTGTCTTTATTCGATGCCCTGACACTTGTTCTGCGGATAACCGGAAGTTTTCTGTTGACAATGCTGTTGGTATGGGTAGTGGATGGCATTCATTTTAACTTCTTGAAAAAATGATTCAGAGGGGTTTCAATCCGGAAAATCGAAAAAGACTGATTATTGGTTTTGTTTGCCTGATCGTCTTTATTTATATTATTCAACTGTTCCGGTTACAGGTGATAAGCAGTGATTACAAGGAATGGGCCGATAGTAATGCCTTCCTGAAAAAAACGCTTTATCCGTCCCGGGGATTGATATACGACAGGAAAGGAGATTTGCTGGTTTATAATCAGCCGGCTTACAACCTGATGGTTGTGATGCGTGAAACCCAGCCTTTTGATACATTGGCGTTTTGCGATATCCTGAATATAACTCCGGAACAATTTGTGAAACAGATATCCGATATTAAAAACCGCAAGCTCAACCCGGGATATTCTTCGTATACACCTCAAACTTTCCTTACCCAGTTGGGGAATAAAGAATATGGTATTTTACAGGAATCGTTGTATAAGTTTCCCGGATTTTATATTCAAAACCGCACGATCCGGGAATACAACTATCCGAATGCAGCTCATGTGCTGGGCTATGTTGCTCCTGTCGATAAACAGAATATGGCGGCTGATGATTACTATGTACAAGAAGATTATGCCGGAAAGGCAGGAGTGGAAAGGTCATATGAGGTTTATCTGCGTGGACAGAAAGGGGTTGAAATCCTGTTGAGAGATGCGCTGGGACGAATCAAGGGAAAGTACGAAGAGGGAATTCATGACAAGGAGCCTGTTTCCGGAAAAAACCTGACACTTTCTATTGATATGGACCTTCAGAATTATGGAGAATCCCTGATGCAGAATAAATTAGGAAGTATCGTCATGATTGAGCCTTCGACCGGGGAAATTTTATGCATGATTTCCACTCCTACTTATGATCCGGCATCTTTATTAGTGGGTAAACAGTTCGTTGAAAATTATAAAGAGTTAATAAAAAACCCATATAAACCCTTAATGAACCGGGCTGTAACCGGGAGTTACCCTCCGGGGTCTACTTTTAAGCCGGCACAGAGTCTGGTTTTTTTGGAAGAGGGGATTATCCATCCGGAGACTCAATTCTCGTGTGGAGGTGGTTTTCCCATGGGTAACGGAAAACGACAGGGTTGTCACGCCCATTATTCTCCCATCGCACTGGCTCCGGCATTGGGAACATCTTGTAATGCCTATTTCAGCTGGGGGTTGAAATACATGTTGGAAAATAAAAAATACGGAGGATTTAATAATGCCATCGACCATTGGCAGGATATGATGTTCAACCAGGGTTTTGGCCATAAATTAGGTGTTGATCTGCCCGGGGAACTAAATGGATTTATTCCCGGCAGTGCTTTTTATAACAGTCGATACAAACGGTGGAACGCCTACACCGTTATTTCCATTGCCATCGGTCAGGGAGAAATCGAAGCAACACCCCTTCAGATTTGTAACCTATCGGCCTCCATTGCCAACAAAGGATTCTTTTATGCTCCGCATGCTGTAAAGAAAATACAGGATACCCCCCTCGATACATTGTATACCCGGAGACACCATACCGGTATTGACCCTCAATGGTATTCTCCGGTCGTGGAAGGAATGCGGATGGCCGTAACCGGAGGTACCTGTACTGCGGCATTTATTCCGGATATTCCGATCTGTGGAAAAACCGGTACTTCTCAGAACAGAGGGGTATCGCATTCCATCTTTATGGGTTTTGCCCCGATGGATAATCCGAAAGTAGCCATTGCCGTAGTCGTTGAAAACGGAGGTTGGGGTGCTTCTTTCGGGGTCCCTATCGGAAGATTGATGATTGAAAAGTACCTGAGGGGATATATTCCTGAGTCAAGTCAGTATATTGAAGATAACCTGAAAAGTAGAGTCGTATTACGGAGTGCCTTACAGAAAAATTAATATATGGAATGCGCTCGACTGGAAAACAGTCGGGTTGTACCTGGTCCTGGTGATTGCGGGTTGGTTCAGTATTTATGCGGCCAGTTACGATTTTGACCAGGTCGATACGTTCGATCTTTCCGGCCGGTTGGGACAACAACTTCTCTGGATCGGGATATCACTGGTAGTCGGCTTTTTTATTTTGATGATTGATAATGATTGGTACGACATTTTTGCTTATTGGATCTATTTTCTGATCATTTTATTATTGATCGCAACTATATTTCTGGCCAAAGACATCAAAGGCTCCCGTTCGTGGTTAGTGATCGGTTCTGCCGCAAGGCCTCTTTTTAGCATTCAACCGGCAGAATTTGCTAAATTTGCAACTGCATTGGCATTGGCTAAATTGTTGAATTCGTATAAATTTCAGTTGATGGAACCCCGCAATTTCATGCGGGCATTGGCATTGATTTTTGTTCCTTTTGTTTTGATTCTTCTTCAGAAAGAGACAGGCTCTGCATTGGTCTTCCTTGCTTTTCTGGTTGTTCTTTACCGGGAAGGAATGCCGGGAGTGGTTCTCTTTTCGGGCTTGTGTGCAATTGTCTATTTTGTGATCGGGATTAAGTTTTCCGAAACATTCTGGGAAAATACACCTGTCGGGGAGTTGGTCGTATTATTGTTGATTCTCGGTATTCTGATCGGAATGGTATACGATTATAAAAAAGGAAAAAATAATGTCCGGTATCTGCTGATCGGGAGTTTCGGTGTTCTGTTGATTACTTTCGCTCTTTCGTTCTTTTTTATAATTGATTTTTCCTGGGTTGTACTGGGGATTATCTTGGCGGCTGCTATTTTCTTACTTTCTAATTTTGTAAAATACAGGGCAAAACAGTACTTGTTTATAGCTTTGTTCAGCCTCTTTTCTGCCGGTTTTTTATATTCGGTGGATTATGTTTTCAATGATGTGCTGGAACCTCATCATCAGGTGCGTATCAAAGTAACATTAGGTATGATCGATGATCCAAGCGGGGCCGGTTACAATGTGAATCAATCTAAAATTGCCATTGGTTCGGGAGGGGTCTGGGGAAAAGGATTTCTGAACGGGACTCAGACCAAACTGAAGTACGTCCCTGAACAGGATACCGATTTTATTTTTTGTACGATTGGTGAGGAGAAAGGATTTCTGGGAACTACCCTGGTTCTTCTCTTGTATATGGTTTTTATCATACGGCTCGTTTTTTTGGCAGAAAGGCAAAAAAACATATTTAACAGAGTGTATGGATATAGTGTTGCTTCTATTTTTTTCTTTCATTTTGCTATTAATATCGGAATGGTAATCGGTATAACGCCGGTAATCGGAATTCCCTTACCCTTCTTTAGTTACGGAGGCTCATCTCTCCTCGCATTTACCATTTTATTATTTATTTTTCTTCGGCTGGATGCTTCCAGACGCGAACGCCTGTAACTTTTTTTAACGGTTAATAATTTGTTTTTCAGGATAAAAAGACTTTTCTTTGTTGGACAAAAAAAATTGATTTCCTTATAACATCATTTTCTGTATATGGAAAGAACACTTGTTATCCTTAAACCGTGTACTGTTCAACGGGCCTTGATCGGTGAGATTATTAGTCGTTTCGAAAGAAAAGGCCTGATCCTGGTGGGAATGAAAATGATGTGGTTGACGGATGAAATTTTAAGTGAACACTACGCACATTTGAAAGACAAACCGTTTTTTCAGCGTGTTAAAAACTCTATGGATACTTGCCCGGTAATTGTATGCTGCTGGGAAGGAAAAGAAGCGATCAATGTAGTCCGCGCTCTGGCCGGTCCGACGAATGGTCGTAATGCACTACCCGGAACTATCCGGGGCGATTTCAGTATAAGTGTACAGGAAAATATCGTACATGCATCTGATTCACCGGAAACGGCTCAAGCGGAATTAAACCGTTTTTTTAAGCCGGATGAATTGTTTTCTTACAATTCATTGATTATGTCGAACTTATATGCGGATGACGAAATCTGATCATTCGAAAAAAAATAAAGGATGAGTCAATTATTCTGTAAATTAGTATGTTTCGGGATGTTCGTAATGCTTTTGGCATTTATGCCTGCGAATAAGGCTGTCGCCCAAAAGTCCGAATCCCCGACCTCAGTAAAGAAAGTAGCCACACCTGCCCAACTTATGGCAGATAAAGTAACGATAAAAAAAGAGTTGGCTGAAGTCGATTCGATGATGTTGTCGTTGGAACTTGAAGAAGAAAGTGAAGAATATCCTGCTGATGACCTGTATGGTTCCTGGAATACGCAACATGTAAATGTCTATAAAGATATTGTAGTGCCTGATTCTTTCAAGGTGGATGTTACTTCATTTATTGTACCCTTTGAAGGGAGAGTTACTTCCAAGTATGGTCCCAGGAGAAGAAGGTTTCATTACGGAACTGATGTCAAGCTACAGGTAGGCGATACAGTCCGTGCAGCTTTCGATGGAAAAGTCCGGGTGAAATATTATGAAAGAAAAGGATACGGATATTACATGGTATTGAGGCATCCGAATGGATTAGAAACAGTTTACGGGCACTTATCCAAATTTCTGGTGGATTCGGACGATCAGGTAAAAGCGGGAGATCCTATCGCTTTGGGCGGAAATACAGGGCGTTCCTACGGTTCCCACCTCCATTTCGAAATGCGTTTCTTAGGTCAGCCGATCAATCCGGAAGAAATAGTTGACTTTGAAAATTCCTGTACCCGTGACGAATTTTATGTTTTCAAGAAAAATGTATCGGGTAAAGTAGGTAATAAATATACAGCCCAGGGAGACGGACAAATAACTTATCACCGTGTCAAAAACGGCGACACATTGGGAGCAATCGCCCGAAGGTACGGTGTTACCGTTAATCAGCTTTGCCGTCTGAATAACATTAAATCGACGACTACATTGAGAATCGGACAGTCGATCCGCTGTTCCTGACAACAAGCAATAGATAAACGAATAAAAAAGGCACAGACCGGATTGGACCTGTGCCTTTTTTTATATAACTTTGTGGCTCTTTAAATGCAAAATGGATACAAAACAACAATTTGAAACCGTAATTGCAGGGTGCCGTAGTTTGTTTGAGAAAAAACTCAAGGATTATGGTCCTTCTTGGCGTATCATGCGCCCGCAATCTATAACAGACCAGATCTTTATTAAGGCCAATCGCATCCGGAGTCTGGAAATCAAAGGAAATAGTATGATCGATGAAGGGATTCAACCGGAATTTATTGCAATTGTTAATTACGGAGTGATCGGGCTGATTCAGTTGGAGCTGGGATTTGCGGATACAACAGATCTGTGTGCAGAAGAGGCCCTGAAACTGTATGACAAGCACATCACGGCCACCAAAGAGCTGATGTATGCCAAAAACCACGATTACGACGAAGCCTGGAGAAATATGCGGATCAGTTCTTACACAGATCTGATCCTGATGAAAATATACCGGACCAAACAGATTGAAAGTAACGAAGGGAGAACGCTGGTTTCGGAAGGTATCGATGCCAATTACATGGATATGATTAATTATGCCCTGTTTGCTTTAATCAAATTGAAATACGGAGAAAATAATGAATACGCAGGATAAGGTAAAAAAGATCATTGTTGAAATCAGCCGGATTGTACTGGGAGTCGTTTTTGTTTTTTCCGGTTTTGTTAAAGCGGTCGACCCCTGGGGAGGCGCTTATAAAAATGAAGATTATTTCAATGCTTTCGGATTGAACTTCTTTGATTTTACGGCCTTACCCGTTTCTTTTGTGCAGGCTGCAGTTGAATTTGCTTTAGGATTCTGTTTGCTTTTAGGCGTTTACAGGCGCTTCCACTCCATTCTGATGTTGCTTTTTATGCTTTTCATGACCCCGCTGACCCTGTACCTGGCGATTGCTAATCCGGTATCGGATTGTGGGTGTTTCGGGGATGCACTGGTCATTACCAACTGGGAAACTTTTTCTAAAAATGTGGTCTTACTCGCAGCTTCAATTGCCGTTTTCAAATGGTACACCTACATGACTCCGCTGTTTTCTCCTCAATATTCCTGGTTAGTTACTCTTTATACTTACCTGTTTATTGGAGGACTCTCCTTTTATTGCTACATGCATTTACCGGTTCTGGATTTCCGTCCGTATAAGATAGGAGCCAATATTCCGGAATTGATGAAGGTGCCGGAAGGCGCTCCGCATGATATATATGAAACTACTTTCATCTATTCCAAAGATGGAGCAGAGAAAGAATTTACATTGGAGAATTATCCGGCGGAAGACTCTACCTGGGTATTTGTCGATTCCAAATCCAAACTGATTCAGAAAGGATACCAGCCACCTATCCATGATTTTACCATTACAACCGAAAACGGGGAAGATATCACAGAGGCCGTGCTGGCTGATACTTCTTATACGTTTTTATTGATTATGAACCGGTTGGATAAAGCCGATGATTCGAATGTGGATGATATCAATGAAATATACGATTACTCACGTCAAATGGGATACGCTTTTTATGCACTGACGGCAGCCGGTCCGGCAGATATACAACGATGGAAGGAAAATGCCGGGGCCGAATATCCGATCTGCGTTACGGATAATACTACTCTGAAAACCATTATTCGTTCCAATCCTGGATTGTTACTGCTTAAAGACGGTATTGTTATTAATAAATGGCCCCATGGATATCTACCTGTTGAACAAGCGTTCGTTAAACCTCTGGAAGAAACTTCCTGGGGACAGGTTCCCGAAAATAAAGATAAGAAAAAAATAGCGACCCTGGCATTGATTTTAATTGTACCGTTAGTCCTGTTGTTTTTACCGGATTTTTTCCATCGCAGAAAAACAACAGCCCGAAATTCAGGATCAGCAAAACAATGAGCGTTTAACTTTTAAAATAGATAAAAATGAGAAAAAACATTGTGGCAGGTAACTGGAAAATGAATAACAACCTGCAGGAAGGATTAGCATTGGCAAAAGGATTGGAAGCTGCATTGGCAGGTAAAACAGTAAACTGTGATGTGGTTATCAGTACTCCTTTTATTCATCTTGCATCCGTTGCTTCTGCCATTGATACAGCTAAAATCGGTGTGGCTGCTCAAAACTGTGCAGACAAAGCTTCCGGAGCCTATACCGGAGAAGTATCTGCTGCTATGGTTGCTTCTACCGGAGCTAAGTATGTGATTCTGGGGCATTCCGAACGCAGATCCTATTACGGAGAAACCAATGCAATTCTGAAAGAAAAAGTGGCATTGGCATTGGCTAATGGATTGACTCCTATCTTCTGTATCGGGGAAGTATTGGAAGAAAGAAATGCCAATAAGCATTTTGATGTGGTAAAAAGTCAGATTGAAGAAGGGTTGTTTAACCTTTCTACTGAAGATTTTGGTAAAATCGTGTTGGCTTATGAACCGGTATGGGCGATTGGTACGGGTGTAACAGCTTCTTCGGACCAGGCTCAGGAAATGCACGCTTTTATCCGTAAGATCCTGGTTGAAAAATACGGACAACAAGTAGCCAATGATACTTCCATCCTGTACGGAGGAAGCTGTAATGCCGGAAACGCCAAGGAATTATTTGCTAATCCGGATGTGGATGGCGGCCTGATCGGCGGAGCATCGCTGGCTGTGGATAAATTCATGCCTATTGTAGAGGCGTTTTAATAAAAACATTCTTTCAGTTGCGGGAATAATCCCGCAACTTTTTATATATTTTAATTTATGAAGCTGAAAAATACATGGCTGATGTTACTGGTTTGTCTGTTTGGTATCATGCCGTTACAAGCGCAGGATTCATACAGTTCAGGTACGATCATCAACGAGCTCCAATCCAATGATGACCCGGGTTCGGAGGGAGTTGTCCGTGTCAAAAGTGATCCGGCCATTACAGCATTGCTTGGACTGCCGTCCGGTTCATCCGGTTCTTTTTCCGGAGACAAGGATTATATGAAGAAAACAGGTTATCGTGTTCAGGTTTTTTCCGGAAATAACCCCAGGCTTTCGAAGTCCGAAGCTTTTTCCAAGAAAAAAATGATCGAAGAGGCGTTTCCTGATACTCCGGCTTATGTGGATTATGACTCTCCCAACTGGCGTTTGAGAGTAGGTGATTTCCGGACTAAGGAGGAAGCTGTTGTTTTTATGCAGGAGCTGAAAAAGGCTTTTCCTGATATGGGAAAAGAAATGTATACAGTGGTCGATAAAATTAAAATTCCCATCGAAAAACAGAATTAATTATGGAGTTGAGCCCTGAAGATAGCAAACGGAAGGAAGAGTTGGCTTTTCACTACAGTAAGATACTGGAGTTGTTGGGAGAAGATCCTCAACGCGACGGATTACTGAAAACGCCGGAACGTGTTGCTAAAGCCATGATGTTTTTGACCAAAGGTTATAACCAGGATCCGGGAAAAATATTGTCGTCGGCTGTATTCCTGGAAGACTATAAACAAATGGTGATCGTGAAGGATATTGATTTCTTTTCCATGTGCGAACATCACATGCTTCCTTTTTTCGGTAAGGCTCACGTAGCTTATATTCCCCGGAAAGCAGTGACCGGATTGAGCAAAATTCCGCGTGTGGTGGATGTATTCGCCCGAAGGTTGCAGATACAGGAACGGATGACTACCCAGATCAAGGATTGTATTCAGCAGACATTGAATCCATTGGGCGTAATGGTCGTAATCGAAGCCCAACACATGTGTATGCAGATGAGAGGCGTGGAAAAGCAAAATTCAATCACAACTACTTCCGATTTTACAGGTATCTTTGACCAGGCAAAAACCCGGGAAGAATTTATATCGCTTATTCGGAACGGACGATGAGAAAAGGATTGTTTCTTCCTTTTTTGTTTCTTTTTTGCATTGGCTTATATGCTCAGCAAAAAGAAATCCGGTTGAAAATCCTGCAAACCAGCGATATTCATGGGAATTATTTTCCTTATGATTTTATCCTGGAAAAACCGGCGAAAGGAAGTCTGTCCCGGGTAGCTACTTACCTCAAACAAGAACGGGAAAAATACGGACAACGCCTCATCCTGCTGGATAATGGCGATATTCTGCAAGGACAACCTGCTGCTTATTATTACAATTTTGTAGATACGACTTCGGTTCACTTGTGCGCCCGGATGCTCAATTACATGGGTTATGAAGCCGGAGCGGTAGGTAATCACGATATTGAAACGGGAAATAAGGTATATGACCGCTTTGTCCGGCAATCCGACTTTCCCTGGCTGGCAGCCAATGCCTTACTTGACAAGGGAGATGGTACTTATTTCAAACCTTATCGTCTGATTGAGAAAGACGGTATTCGAATTGCGATATTGGGGATGATTACACCCGCCATTCCCGTCTGGCTACCTAAAAACCTCTGGCCGGATATGCATTTTGCGGATGTTCGAACAACTGTTCAACAATGGATCCCCTACCTGAAAGAGAAAGAACATGCGGATATTATTATCGGCTTATTTCATCTGGGTATGAATTCCCAGTTAGTTGCCAACGGGATGGATGAAGGCGGAGGACTTGATATTGCCAGGGAAATTCCCGGACTCGATGTCGTTATGCTGGGACATGATCACCGCCCTGATGCTAAGCATATAGCCAATGTGAAAGGTGATTCCGTCTGGATTGTCAATCCCGGGGCGAATGGAGTTTATCTGAGCGAAATCGAGATCTCCATTGCAAAAGAAAAGGATCAGATAACTAAAAAACAACTCTCCGGCCGATTGGTTAATCTGTCGGATGTAAATCCTGATCCGGAGTTTTTAGCCCGGTTTCAACCGGATTTTGAAAAAGTCAGAGCTTTTGTAGCTGAAAAAGTCGGAACTTTTACGGGGACAATGCATTCGAGGGATGCTTATTTCGGGCCTTCGGCGTTTGTCGATTTTATTCATCGTGTTCAATTGGATATCACCGGAGCGGATGTATCTTTTGCAGCTCCTTTGTCTTATGATATCCGGATTGAAGAAGGTGACATCCTGGTGTCCGATTTATTCAAGTTGTATAAATACGAGAATTTCCTGTATACCATGACCCTGAGCGGAAAGGAAATCAAGGGTTTTCTGGAAAGTTGTTACGGTATCTGGGTCAACCGGATGCAATCGCCGGAAGATCATTTATTAAGGATTGAAAAAGATAAAAAGAACGAATATAAATTTGTTTATCCCAGCTATAACTTCGACTCGGCGGCAGGTATCTCTTACACAGTCGATGTTACGAAGCCAGAGGGCGAACGTATTACCATCGCATCGCGAATGGCAAACGGAAAGGTATTTGATATGGATAAGCAGTATACCGTAGCGGTTAATTCTTACCGGGGTAACGGAGGAGGCGATCACCTGACAAAGGGTTCTGGTATTCCTCATGAACAGTTACCTTTACGGATTCAGATGGCTACGCCGGTCGATTTACGGTACTACATGATGGAGTGGATAAAAAAGAAACAAACAATACAACCGGAGATTATCAGTGATTGGAAACTTATTCCCGAAACCTGGACAGGCCCTGCCGGGAAACGGGATTATCAGTTATTATTCAATCCTTGACTTCTTCGTATTCAACGTATTCTCCTTCTTCACGGGTGAAGATTTTCTGTTTGGAGGGTGTTGTTGTTTCCTTTTGTTTGGTTGTTGATTTCCGTCCGGACTGCGACCGCTGAGGCCCTGGCTGCTGGGGTTTGGATCCGAAGAGTAGCCTGACAAACATTCTCAGTATGGAAAAACCAAACAGAAATACGAAAAGGATAAAAAATAAAAATGCAACAAATAAAAATTTCATGTACTCAGGATACGTTAATTGTTAGGTGCATTCACAACCGGTATTTCGTAGAGGCGCGCTACACGTGGCAAAGGTAATGAAAAAAAGGATTAATTGCCACGTGTAACGTCTTATACTTGATAAAACGTCGAAATTTTGTTTTTGTTGAGTGAGGGTGTGTTAATAAAACCGCTATTTTCTAAAAAATAATTATACCAAATATGCAAAAACCGTCTATTCCTCAGGGAACCAGGGACTTTTCGCCGGAAGAAATGGCGAAGCGTAATTACATTTTTGATACTATACGGAATGTTTATCACCTGTATGGATTCAAGCAGATCGAAACTCCTGCCGTAGAAAACCTGTCAACCCTGATGGGTAAATATGGGGAAGAAGGAGATAAATTGCTTTTCAAAATTCTGAATTCAGGGGATTTTATCAATAAAGTAACGGACGAAGAATTATCGGAACGCAATTCGATTCGCTTAACGAACAAGATCTGTGAAAAAGGCCTTCGTTACGATCTGACGGTTCCTTTCGCCCGCTTTGTAGTCATGCACCGCAATGAGATAACGTTTCCTTTTAAGCGTTACCAGATCCAGCCGGTTTGGAGGGCTGATCGTCCGCAGAAAGGACGTTATCGCGAGTTTTATCAATGTGATGCCGACATGGTGGGTTCGGACTCCCTGCTCAATGAAGTGGAGTTGGTACAGATCATGGACGAGGTTTTCCAACATTTCGGTATCCGGGTATGCATCAAAATGAACAACCGGAAAATATTAAGTGGCATCGCTGAAATTATCGGGGAAAAAGATAAAATTGTGGATATTACGGTTGCTATTGATAAACTGGATAAAATTGGTCTGGAGAATGTCAATTCGGAACTGGCTTCCAAAGGAATTCACGAACAGGCGATCCGTCAGTTACAACCGATTATTCTGTTGACAGGGACAAACCGGGAAAAACTGAATATCCTGAAAAAGGAATTAGCTGCATCCGAAACCGGTTTGAAAGGGGTTGAAGAATTAGAATTTATTTTCAATAAGCTGGAATTATTGCAGATCCATAATGAATTGGAACTGGATCTTACCCTGGCTCGCGGGCTGAATTATTACACCGGAGCTATTTTTGAGGTTAAGGCGCTGGATGTACAGATCGGCAGTATTACCGGTGGAGGTCGTTACGATAATCTGACCGGTGTTTTCGGTATGCCGGGTGTCTCGGGGGTTGGTATCTCGTTTGGAGCCGACCGGATCTTCGACGTACTGAATCAATTGGATTTATATCCGGCTGATTCGACTCAGCGGACCCAGGTGTTGTTTGCCAATTTCGGGGAAAAGGAGGAAAATTTTATTCTTCCCATCCTGTCCGCGTTGAGAAAAGCCGGCATCCGTGCAGAAATTTATCCGGAAGCCGCTAAAATGAAGAAGCAACTGTCTTACGCTGATACACATAAAATCTCATACGTAATTTTAATCGGAGAAAATGAGATGGCTGAGGGAAAAGTGACCTTGAAAAATATGGAAACCGGAGAACAACAATCGGTCAGTCCGGAAGAATTGGTTCATTACCTGAAATAATCGTTTTCGGAGGATATGTTATTTAACTCCATAGAATTTGTAATTTTCCTTCCTGTCGTCTTTATCATCTACTGGTTTGTGACAAACAGGAACCTGAAGCTTCAGAATTTTTTTGTAGTTTGCGCCAGTTATGTTTTCTATGGTTGGTGGGACTGGAAATTTTTGTTTCTGATCCTGTGCAGTACGATCGTGGATTTTTCCCTGGGAATCTGGCTGGACAAACAGGAAAAACAACGGATACGCAAGTATCTGCTATGGATAAGCATTCTGGTGAACCTGGGATTTTTAGGTTTTTTCAAGTATTACAATTTCTTTATCGAGAGTTTTGTCGAAGCTTTTACTTTCTTCGGAAGGCCGGTTCATCCTCATACTTTACACATTATCCTTCCGGTAGGGATCAGTTTTTATACATTCCAGAGCTTGGGTTATGTGATCGATGTTTATAAAAGGAAGCTGCAACCGACAAAGGATTTCGTTGCTTTTGCCGCTTTTGTCAGTTTTTTTCCTCAGTTAGTGGCCGGACCGATCGAAAGAGCGACCCATTTACTTCCTCAGTTTTATGCCCGGCGAACATTTGATTCAGCCCGAGCAATCGATGGGTTGAGGCAGATGCTCTGGGGATTTTTCAAAAAAATCGTCATTGCCGATAATTGTGCGGAATTTGCCAATCAGTTGTTTAATCATACTTCCGATTATTCAGGGATGACGCTGATGTTGGGTGCCATTCTGTTTACCCTTCAGATTTATGGAGATTTTTCAGGTTATTCGGATATTGCCATCGGGACGGCCCGGTTGTTCGGCTTCAACCTGATGCGAAACTTTAATTACCCTTATTTTTCGAGGGACATTGCTGAATTCTGGAGGAGGTGGCACATTTCACTCAGTACCTGGTTTCGCGATTACCTGTACATCCCCCTGGGGGGAAGCCGCGGATGCATTGGACAGCGCATCCGGAATACATTTATCGTTTTTATTGTCAGTGGTTTCTGGCATGGGGCCAACTGGACTTTCATAGCCTGGGGAGCACTGCATGCATTCTTTTTCCTGCCTTTGTTGTTGTCCGGTAAAAACCGGAAGAACCTGGATGTCGTTGCATCCAGCCGGAGATTTCCCGGTGGAAAAGAACTGATTCAGATGTTTATTACCTTTTGTCTGGTCTCTTTTGCTTTTATTTTCTTCCGGGTGGAAAGCATTACGCATGCCTGGCAGTACATCAGTCAAATGGCTGGAGGCTTGTTCCGGCCGGAAGCTTATACCCAGGCACTGGAATTTTTATTTCAGCCTCGCTTGTTGGTTGCATTGGTTATGGTCGTTTTTATGCTTGGAATGGAATGGATGGGCCGGCGGGGTCAGTATGCTCTCGAACAGTTTGCCCTCTATCGTTCCAAACCGGTACGTTGGGCATTTTATTACACTTTGCTGTTTATTATATTTCTGTTTGCCGGAGATCAGCAAACGTTTATTTATTTTCAGTTTTAAATGAGTATGAAAACGTTTGTCCGCTATACCGTTTTGTTTTTCCTGCCCGTTGTGTTGCTGGCTGGAGCTGCAGAGATTCTGATCCGGGAAATACCTAAAAACTATATCGAAAAGAGGATATATTTAGATACTCATGCCGATTCGCTGGAGGTTTTATTCCTGGGAAACTCCCATGCGATGGATGGAATCAATCCTGATTTTATACAAAAAAAGAGCTTTAATGCAGCGTTTCCTTCCCAGACTTACGACCTGGATCTGAGTATTCTCCGTCATTATGATTCCGAATGGAAAAAGTTGGAATACATTGTGTTGCCGGTTTCGTACTGCTCCTTGTTCGAAATACTGTCTCAGGGAAAAGAAGATTGGAGGGTTAAAAATTATGTCCTTTACATGGGACTCGATGTATCCGGAAAATTGAGTGATCATTCCGAGATTCTGGGAAATAAATTATGGTACAGCTTACTTCGCCTGTATCAGCATTACCTGCTCGGTCAAAGTGAAATAACCTGTACTTCGTTGGGCTGGGATGGAAAACAGGCTGCAAATCCGGAAGAACTGGCAGAGTCCGGAAAGGAAAAAGCCCGGTTGCATACCAACCAGGATCAGGGTGTCAGCTCACTTCCTTTTTTACGATCCATACTGGCTTATGCACAGGATAGGAAGATTAAAGTCATTCTTTATACACCTCCGGCTTATCGTACTTATACGGAAAATATGAATCCGGGTCAATGGAAGGAAACCCAGGAAACTGTCCGGCAGTTGCAACAGGAGTATCCGGATGTTTTTTATTTCAATTTTCTGGAAGACCCGGATTTTGATCCTGAAGACTTTTATGATGGGGATCATTTAAGTCTACAGGGAAGCCGGAAATTTACACTCAGGATGAACGATCTGTTGAATAAAATGCCGGCAAAATGACAATCTGGCAGTTTTTGATTTTGGCATGGAGTTCGTAATAAAATTGTTGTAAAATCAAACTAATTAATCAATCATATTAAAAAATTAATTGAATTATGAACATTAAACCGTTAGCGGACAGAGTGCTGATCCAAGCAGCCGCAGCAGAAGAGAAAACAATCGGTGGTATCATTATTCCTGATTCGGCCAAAGAAAAACCCTTGAAGGGAGAAGTCGTTGCAGTAGGAAACGGAACAAAAGATGAAGAAATGGTATTGAAAAAAGGAGACCAGGTTCTTTATGGCAAATATGCCGGTACTGAAATCGAACTGGAAGGAGAGAAATACCTGATCATGCGTCAGTCTGACGTTTTGGCAATTATCTGATCAAATCATTATTAACATAACATTTAAGATTTACAACTATGGCAAAAGATATCAAATTCAACATCGATGCCCGCGACCTGTTGAAAAAAGGTGTGGATGAGTTGGCTAATGCAGTCAAAGTAACGTTGGGACCCAAAGGACGTAATGTAATTATCGACAAAAAATTCGGTGCTCCGCAAATTACGAAAGACGGTGTTACGGTTGCTAAAGAAATCGAACTGACCGATTCTTTCCAAAACATGGGTGCTCAGCTAGTAAAAGAAGTAGCTTCCAAAACCAATGACGATGCTGGTGACGGAACAACAACAGCTACTGTATTGGCACAATCCATTATCGGTGTCGGTTTGAAAAACGTAACTGCCGGAGCTAACCCGATGGATTTGAAACGCGGTATCGACAAAGCGGTTATAGCTGTGGTTAAAGACCTGCAAGTTCAGTCTCAGGCGATTGGTGATGATTTCAAAAAAATTGAAAACGTTGCTAAAATTTCTGCTAACGGAGATGAAACCATTGGGAAACTGATTGCAGAAGCCATGCAGAAAGTGAAAAAAGAAGGTGTAATCACAGTGGAAGAAGCAAAAGGTATCGAAACTTACGTAGACGTAGTAGAAGGTATGCAATTCGACCGGGGTTATATTTCTCCCTATTTTGTTACCAATACGGAAAAAATGGAAGCCGAACTGGAAAATCCGTTTATCCTGATTTATGACAAGAAAATTTCTGTATTAAAAGAAATGCTTCCTATCCTGGAACAAACTGTTCAAACCGGCCGTCCTATGTTGATTATTGCTGAAGATATCGATTCTGAAGCATTGGCTACATTGGTCGTTAATCGCTTGCGTGGTTCTCTGAAAATCTGCGCTGTGAAAGCTCCGGGATTTGGTGATCGTCGCAAAGAAATGCTGGAAGACATTGCCGTATTGACAGGTGGTGTGGTTATCTCCGAAGAAAAAGGATTGAAACTGGAAGGCACTACCATCGAAATGTTGGGTAATGCAGAAAAAATAACCGTAAACAAAGACAATACAGTTATTGTCAACGGAGCCGGTGACAAAAATGCGATTGTTTCACGCGTCAACCAGATCAAGACTCAGATCGAAAATACAACTTCCGATTACGATCGTGAAAAATTACAGGAACGTCTGGCTAAATTAGCCGGTGGAGTTGCTGTACTTTACGTAGGAGCTCCTTCTGAAGTAGAAATGAAGGAAAAGAAAGACCGCGTGGACGATGCCCTGAGCGCTACACGTGCTGCAATCGAAGAAGGAACTGTTCCGGGTGGTGGTATTGCTTATATTCGCGCTACAGCAGCTTTGGAAGGCCTGAAAGGTGAAAACGAAGATGAAACTACCGGTATCGAAATCGTTAAACGTGCGATCGAAGAACCGCTTCGTCAGATCGTTGAAAATGCAGGTAAAGAAGGTGCCGTAGTGGTACAGAAAGTAAAAGAAGGTAAAGCTGATTTCGGTTACAATGCCCGTACGGATGTTTATGAAAACCTGTATGCCGCAGGCGTTATCGACCCGGCTAAAGTTACCCGTGTTGCATTGGAAAATGCCGCTTCTATCGCCGGTATGTTCTTGACTACCGAATGTGTAATTACGGATAAGAAAGAAGAAAACCCGGCTCCGGCTATGCCTCCGATGGGCGGCGGAATGGGTGGAATGATGTAATCAATTATCTTCTATAGGCCAATTCGCTAAAAGACCAATAAAATAGTCGAAAAAAGAGCAATAGATTCATCATTCATGCTTTTTTTTCGACTATTTCTGTTTTCAGGTTATTACATTCCTTTTATCTCCCTTTTTTTGCATACTTTAGGCTGTAG
>JAVBKV010000062.1:0-46721 GCA_031553885.1 Bacteroidales bacterium | reverse complement strand
ACAGCGCCAAGCGTTGGAATTGGGATTAAAACAAGGCGCAAGCCACTGTTTCCGGATGCGTTGCCAAAGCATACTACTCAAAGCTGAAGGTCGCACATCCGAGGAAGTCGGTCGCATCACAGGGATGTGTAATGTGAGTGTGAACAGTTGGCTCAAACGGTTCAAAACAGAGGGAATTTCCGGATTGTCCACCAAACCGGGTCGGGGTCGAAAGCCGATTATAAATGAATCAGAAGACAAGTCGGCTATTTTAGAAGCTATCAAAGCTAATCGCCAACGTTTGCAAACCGCCAAAGCGGAATGGGAAGCAGAAAGTGGCAAATCAGTCGGTCGGGATGCATTCCGCAATTTTTTAAAAAGATTGGCGGACGATATAAACGCATAAGGCTTCGATGTAAAGGAATCCCGATGCCGGAATATTACAGAGACAGGGTTGAACGCCTGGGAAAACTTGAAAGATTGAGCCAACTTGGCAAAATAGATCTTTATTATGGAGACGAATCTCATGTGTGCAGTGAAGGCTATGTACCTTATGGTTGGCAATTCCCGGATGAACAGGTTTGCATTTTGAGTGAAAAAGCGTATAAGATAAACTGTTTTGGCATGATTACAAGGAAAAACCAATGTTATTGGAAAGCTACCGAAGCAAACATCGAGGCGCAGTTTGTATTGGAATATTTGGAAGAATTTTCTTTTCAAATTCATAAGGAGACATTTATTGTATTGGATAATGCCCGCTTGCACAAGGCTAAAAGTATTCAGGAGAGAGTCCCCTACTGGCAAAAAAGGGGATTGTTCCTTTTCTTTCTGCCTCCGTATTCCCCGCATTTGAATATTGCGGAGACTCTTTGGAGAAAACTGAAAAAGGAATGGCTTAATCCCGAAGATTATATAAACAAGGACATGCTCTTTTATGCAACTAACAGATGCCTGTCTAATGTGGGAAACAATCTCAAAATCAATTTTTGCCATTATAATGAAAACTAATTTATATCACGTACTTACATTCAAATCATTGTATATGCCATCTCCATCCAGATCCGATAAACCGGGCCTTTTCCCTCCATTATCAGTACGGTCAAGCCTGGTAATTTCAGTATATTTTGCAGCGGTAGACCCTGTGAGGTTTTCAAAAGTAAAAACGGAATTCTTTCTGGCATTTACCGTACGGGTAAGTAGCGTAAGATCTCCTGCAATCCATTGATTATCCGTTGCACTTTCATCCATTACATTCCCAATCCAGGCATTAGTAAAAATATAATCATCGCTTTCACGTCCGACCTCGAAAGAAATATTTTTGGCTGGACCGTTAGAAGTTGGCTCAACATAACAATAGTAGTATAAGTATCCTTTTCCTCCGGGACATTGAGGCCAAACGATCTTACTGGCAGTTGAAAATGAGGGAGACTCATCTATAAATGTGACATCGGTGGTTTGAGCCATTGCGCCCGGAAGTACATGAAAATCGGTTCCATTTCCATCTTCAACCGTTTGTGTAAACTCAATTATCTCAGGACATCCGGAATCTCTCTTAACCGTAGTGATGATTTTTATTTTATCTGTTGCCGAAAGATATCCGTGTCCCAGAACAGCATTGAGCAAATCGGGATTGAGTTCATAATAGTAATAATTCCCATCATTGGTTATGAGCTTGGCCTGAGATCCGGACGGAGATACATTCGGTGTAATATCGACCGGAGCACTCCAATTACCTCCATCCTGTTTGGACATTTGCACTTTTATAATTTGCAATCCTTTTAATTTGTCAGTCGGTATTTTCACCCGGATATAGTCAGAGTAACGCCCGCTTTCAGATGCTTCTCCTAAAGTCATAGTCAATCCGATCTCTCCTTCCTGCTTTTTCTTCAGATAAAGAGCTGACTGCAGTAACTCAAATGAGTAAGCCAGGGAATTTATATTTTCAATTTCCAAGCTTTTGGATGAAGTCAATTTGGTGTTATCCAATTTAAACTCCAAGAAACGCTTGTTCTTGACCGCTTCTAATTTCGGGTCACCGGCGCAGTTCTCAAGCGGGAATGCTTTCAATACCACTTCAAGAGATGCATCCGGAGCCAGTGTTGTCCCGGACGGAAAATTCAACGTTGCCGTATAAGAATTTTTATCTTTATTCCCGGAAATAATTGCACTTGTGCTTCCATTATATGTAAAAGAAGTAAACCGCCATTCGTTGTCCATCAGGTAACTAACATCAGAGGCAACAATAGATACAGTAAGTGGCTTATTGCTTAAATCCACCGTTCCCGTGCCTGTATTGGTAATTTTTGCGTGGAAAGCGACCTCAGTACCCATTTGAATAATAAGTTTCTTGAAATTTTGAGCGTATCCGTTTCCATCCACCTGGCTGAGTTCGACTGTTAGTTGCGCATTCGCCATTGCCGGCAGCAAAAACAATCCCAGCAAAAAGAAAAGTTTCTTCAGTTTCATGTTTTTCTTTTGTCTAAAACGATTAAATAATCCATAAAAAAGGGTTAGTAGTATCAGAATCCACCAACCTCTACCAACAGAGGCATCGTCTTCTTCGATAAATCCCTGCCCGGGACCACCTTCATCGTCCCCGAGGCCGGGAAGCCCTCTCAGCATGAGATGCGAAGAGTTCGCCAAATCAGAAAAGGGTGAATTAAACTCATTGGTCTCATTCGCTGAATTCAGCAAGTTACCTGTCTGGGGGTTAGATTGAATTTCGAGATCCCCCCCCTGAGAAGGTAAAGCTGACTCATATAGTTCAGCCCCCCGTACCACAAGGGAGTTCCACGTCCCCGACAACATAAAAAGGAGAAACAACATTCTCCATAGCCATAGCTTGTACTTGTTTTTCATTTTCAATTTTTTGTTTTTTAATTGTACTGTATGTATGATTTACTTAATTCTAAAAATTATGCTTGTATTCCTACCCCGATTTCCCGGACCTGTTGATTCTCAATTATGATTTTACATACATTTTCTATATCACACGAAATGAGTCCTGCCTATTCCCGACTTTCACAAGGGAGGAATAAGTAGTGAGTGCATCAAAAGAATTCGGAAAAAAGGGAGGAATACAATAAAAAACCTTCTTGAGCAGATACTGCTCAAGAAGGTTTTTGTATAAATAATAAATATTTTCCTTTAAATTAACGCGTGCGGGTTGACATGCGTCTTTTTCTGATACAGATAACAGGACAACCAAATTTAAAATATTAAATCTGATTATCTTTTGACTTTTAGACAAAAGAGAATAAACCATCGTGAAAATTGTATGTGTATTGTATGCAACAAATAGGTATATGAAAACCATGCCAAAAGATTTTTCATTTTTTTTCTTATATTTCAATCTATTGACAAACAGCCAATTGTTGTTTTTTTTTATTAAAAAGAATATAAAATAGTAATTTTTGGCTTCCCTCACAGAATGTAGATTTTTTCCACAAAAACTATTAACTTTAAATGTAATTAGGAGAATAATTTAACTTAATTGACTACTTGGACTTGCTTTTTGTTAATTTACATTAATGCACCCTATTTATTGGTTTGAAATTTTGGATATCTACGCAAAATGCGTAGATTTGCGCAAAATACGTAGATAAAATAATGAAATTATGAATCAATTAACACCACAGGAAGAGCAACTCATGCTGATTGTATGGCAGACAGGGAAAGGGTTTGTAAAGGATTACAGGGAAAAATATCCCGATCCCAAACCCCCTTATACAACAGTTGCCACAATCATGAAAAAACTGGAAAACAAAGGGTATGTCCGTTCCCGGTTATATGGGAATTCATACGAATATACCGCTAAAATTAAAGACGAAGATTACAAAAGTAAATTCGTATCCGGTTTTGTCAGTAACTTTTTTGAAAACTCTTACAAAGAAATGGTCAGTTTCTTCGCTTCGGAAGAAAAACTATCGGAAAAAGACCTGGAAGATATCATTCAGATGATTAAAAACAAAAAGTAAATTCAACTGCCATGGAAATACTGGTTTATCTCTTCAAGGTAAATATAGCCATCGTCCTCCTGTACGGATTTTACAAGTTGTTCTTTCAACGGGACACTTTCTTTCAATGTAAACGTTTTTTATTGCTGGGGATTTTTTTCATCGCTCTGCTTTATCCCTTTTGTAACCTGACCCAACAATTGGTTCAGAGCAAAAATATAAGCCGAATTATTGAAAGCGGAATAAGCATACCTTCTTTTTACCTGGACGAAGTCGTGGTAGTAGCTGAAGCGCCGGCAGAAAAACCGGCCGACGGCACAACCGGTCAGGAGGCTATCATACAAAAAAATCCTCTTCCCTGGTTATTACTGGGAATGTACGGACTGGGAGTGTTAGCCCTGCTAGCCTGGATGATAATACAAATCTCAAGCATTTGTATCCGGGTATATAAAAGCACTCCGGGATTCATTGCCGGAAGAAAAGTATACCAATCAGAAGGAATTACCACTCCGTTCTCCTTCTTTCGCTGGATCGTATTAAATCCGACATCACATAAAGAAAATGAATTAACGGAAATACTGATGCATGAGGAAGCTCATGTGCAACAGTATCATTCCATCGACATGTTAATCTGTGAATGGGTGTGTATCATCTGTTGGTTCAATCCGTTTGTCTGGCTAATGAAAAAGGATATACGGATGAACCTCGAATACCTGGCCGACCGGTCGGTCATCGATTCGGGATGTGATTCCGAACACTATCAGTTTCATCTACTCCGGTTATCTTATCACAAGGCTGCAGTAAAACTATCTAATAATTTCAATGTATCACCTTTAAAAAAACGAATTAAAATGATGAATAAGAAAAAAACATCCTGGTTCGGACTGACTAAATATGCATTATTTTTGCCTTTAGTCGCTGCTTTATTGATATTCAACAGCCTGCAGGCTGTAAGTAACGAGATACGGTCAATGGCTTCTGAAGCTATTTTAACCGGAACTGAACTTGCGCTTTATACTCCTGAATCAGAAAAATTCATTCCGGTCGAAACAACTAAACCGGCAAAAACAGAAACAGTTACAAGTCCGGCAACAGTAACGCAAAAAAAGAGTACGGATACAACACAGAAAAAAGAAAAAGTAATTCTTGATCGGGCAGATGTAGCTCCGGAATTTCCGGGTGGAGAAAAGGAATTGTTCAAGTGGTTGAGCAATAATCTCGTCTATCCGACAACTGCTCAGGAGGAGGGAATACAAGGACGTGTACTTATACGTTTTGTAGTAGCTCCGGATGGATCCATAGAAAATGTTGAAATAGAAAAAGCACTGGCTCCTAGTTGTGACAGAGAAGCTGTACGTGTAGTAAAAGAAATGCCAAAATGGATACCGGGGAAACAAGGTGGAGAAAACGTATATGTATATTTTCACCTACCCCTCTATTTTAGACTTTCAACAGCCAAGGATAGCGGTAAAGATAAAACTTCTACCGACAATCAGGTGACGATTATCGGCTACGGTCGGAATAATGATAGCGATAAAGATAAAATTTCTACCGACAATATTATTTATCAGATAGAGGGTGGAAAAGAATTAAGCAAGTCGGAATTCGAAGTAATTGAAAAGGACAAAATAAAGTCAACCAAAGTAGAGTATGATGTAACTTTGCCCAACGGAAAAAAAGGAAAGAGAATTACAATCGGTCTGAAATGACCATTTGCTGGATGTCGGGTAGCCTTTAAAAGCGCAGGCTACCTGATATCCAACCCGCCATTGATATTAATCTTAAATCACTAATCCATGAGAACAACCATTCTTTTCACTTTTATTATATTGTCAGCAGGCCTTGTAGGATGCCGAGGAAACAAATCGGATAAGCAAACGGATGCGCTCATTACGGTTGACGTCATAGCAAGCTATCCGAAGAAAGAACTGATTCTCCAGGACTTTATGGATGTGGAATACATTCCGTTAGAGACGAATGACGATTTTATTTGTCAAGGTCTTGTGCAAGACATCGGTAAGAAGTTCATGATAGTAAGAAATCGTACCGGCGATGGTGATATTTTTATCTTTGACAGAAACGGAAAAGCCTTAAAAAAGATAAATCGAAAGGGGCAGGGAGGAGAAGAATATACCGGTATTTTGGGAATTACCCTGGATGAAGATGAGGGTGAAATGTTTGTCAATAACTATTCAACAAGAAAAATAATAGTGTATGACTTGGAAGGGAATTTTAAAAGAAGTTTTCGGCACAAAGAAGGTACCATGTATGGTGAAGTATACAATTTCGATCGGGAAAATTTAATTTGTCATGATGTTCGTAATGAAAATTCCGGTAGTATAGCTTTGATTAATACAGGGCAATCATTTATGATAATATCTAAACAGGATGGTAGCATTACCAAAGAGATTCAAATTCCATTTAAAGAAAAGAAAACAATGGTGATGAAATTCAAAGATGAGGCAAGTGGTATGACTTACGCTTCCTCACCCTCAACCTTTTATCCATTAGTTCCTTATTTTGACAATTGGATACTGGTAGAACTTTCAGCCGACACCGCGTACAATTATTTATCTGACCATCAAATAGTTCCGTTTATCACAAGAATTCCATCTGTCCAATCTATGGATCCGGAAGTATTTCTTTTCCTGAGTATGATTACCGACCGTTATTATTTTATGGAAGCCGTAAAAAAAGAGCAAAAATTTCCAGGTACTGATTTATTGTACGACAAGCAGAAAAAGTCCTTATTCAGATATACTGTGTATAATGACGATTATTTAAATAAAGAAGAAGCATTTTTGAAGTCACAACCTGTAAATAACGAAATCCCATCCAAGCAAATTTTAGAAGCTCACCAACTTGTTGAGGATTACGAGAAAGGGAAACTAAGAGGCAGATTAAAAGAAATTGCTGCGACATTGAACGAAGAATCCAATCCGGTGATAATGCTGATCAAACATAAAAAACAAACTACTGGAAGGGGGAGTATTTTCCAATAATAACTGCTTATTCTTCTATGATAGTAAAGTTTGACCAGTACGGAGCGGACTGATATGCTTTTAGTGAACCTCTCGGAACATATACAATCTTCAGGTAACTTTCCCAAAATGTTTTTTTCGATATTGTCGGAGGGACTATGCATTTAGAGTGAATTTCTTCAAGGCGACAGGAACTAAAAGCATTGTTCTCTATTTCTTTCAATTTAGGAGGTAATGTAATGGTTTTTAGATTATAACAAACAGAAAATGCATCTTCTATTTTAACCAGGCTGTTTGGCAAAATCAATGTTGTCATCTTGCTACAACCAAGGAAACAATCTTTTTTTATTTCGGTAATATTTCCATGAATAATCATCGACTCTAAATTTTCACAAGAATAAAACGCAGACTCTCCTATTTGTTCCACACTGGCAGGAATAATCATCGACTCCAATGAATGACATCCAGAAAAAGCCCAATCACCAATGGATTTTACCTGATCCGGTATCACGAGGTTTATCAAGGTTGTATAAGAAAGAGCAGAACTACCTATGGATTTCAGGCTATCCGGCAATTCCAATTCTATCAGTCTTAACCCTCTGAATGAGAAATCAGGCAATCCGTCTTTCGGACAATTTACATAATTCCCGAAAACCCATCCTGTACTTTCTTCGATCCGGATGTCTTTCATTTTTAGAATGCGAAGGTTAGATATTGTGCGAAGAACATTAATGTCATTACAATCGATAAGTCCTTCTATTGCAAGCTGAACCTCATTCATTAAATTGTTTTGTTCCAGTTTTTCCTGCAAGTTCCCTGGGGTTTCTACTATCACATCTGCTAAACTTTGGGTGATATTGATTTCTTCTGTATGCAAACCTATGGATAACAGGAGGGTAGCCCGCCTTTGTTTTTTACCGTTATTTTTAGATATTGTCAGTTCAACAAATCCATTACCACGACCCTGTTTCTGATCAACTTGAACCCAGGAAGGCAAAGATGAAAGGCTCCAATTGCCGGGATATTGGATTTCCAATATCCGACTCCCGCCTCCAATCGGGAAACGAAAACTGGTATCTGACAATGCATATTCTTGGTTTTCCTGAGTAACCTTCACTTCCTTACATAGTGTTCCAGCTTTAACAACGAGCGAAACAGTTCTCTCCTCCAATATTGTATTAACCGATGCGGAGAATGATACAGTGCCATTATTCACCCCAGCTTTTTGATCGACAGAAAGCCAATCGGGAACACCCGTAATCATCCAATCTCCATCAGAAGAAACATCAAAACTCATAGAACCTCCCTGCGGACTGAGAATAATTTCTTTCGTAGACAAATCAAGGTAAGAAGCGGTCCGTAAAACTTCTTCTGTGACACACGATTGAAAAAAACAGACAATCAGTGCAAGTATACTATAGGTAATATGATTCTTCTTCATAAGTACTATTCCATCTCAACTATGTTATCTCGGTCATCTCGAAAATATGCACCCCACGATGTAATTGAATAATATCCTGCCGGTATTTTGGCTAAATAGGCAGGCTTACTCCCTTTAGGTACGTATAATGTACAATTTTTAGTATCAAAATCTCCAAACGTACCAAAGCTAGCGTACACTAATCTTGGAGGCGTCGGATTCAATACGCGAATTTCTTTCAAGGAAGTACTCCGGCCGAATGCCATTTCCCCGAAATGATTTACACTCGCAGGAAATGTAAGGGATGTCAGACCCGGACACTCCCAGAATGCCTGATCACCGATCTTTTCTACTTGTTCGGGAAGACGAATGGATGTCAGAGAAGTACACCCCCAGAATACTGCGGTTCCCAATTCTTTTGTATGCTCTGTAAGTTGAACATCTTTCAATTCTCGACACCGGAAGAACATATGAGCTGTATTTATCTCGTCTACTGTCTCGGGTATTACGATATTCTCTAATTTCTCACATTGAGAAAATATACCCGCTTCTATCTTTTTTACTGAAGACGGGATTGTTATGGATACAAAGCCGTTTGAACCAAATGCTCCAGCTCCAATCTCACTTATGTTTTCGGGAATGTTAATCTGACACAAAGATTTACATTTCAAAAACATTTGTGTGGAAATCCGTTTCATCTGCTTTGACAAAACAACATTTTTTAGATTCTCACATTCGAGAAAAGTACATTCATCGGTTTCAATGACATTGTCGGGTATGGTAATCGATGTAATCCCTGTGCATTTTTGGAATGCATACCTTCCGATCCGGTCAATGCTCATGGGTAAAACCACCGTTTCCAGTTTAGAACAGTTATCAAAGGAATACATTGGCAACTCATTGGCTGGAGATAGATTCCAATACCAACCATCACTACCTACATGATAATACCCCTGACGGATCACTACTTTCTCCAGATCCAAGTATTTCAGGTTAGGCATGGATCGCAAAGTAGAAAAGTCCTCCGCTTTAAGTTCTCCCAGAATAATCAATTTATCAGTATTCATTAATTGCGAAGATTCCAATTCGCGCTTCAGATTACCTGCAATTACCACCTCTATCGTATTCGCAGGCAATATATTCTCCTGATATAGTTTGATTTCCCGTGAAAATCCACCCGACGTTATCTTCATACTACCTTCTTTTACCTCCGAAGAAGTATTAGCTTCTGTTTTCACTGTAATCGTTGCTTTACCAAATCCTTCCTGTTGACTAACTACTACCCAATCAGGAAATGTAAGCTTCCATTTTCCATCCGTCTCAATCTCAACCAATTTTTCCTCTCCATTGTTGGAAAAGATCAATTCGGACACAGACACAGATAACTTCGTGGTGTAAAATTCTTTCTGTAGAATAGTAAATTTCTGTAACAGTTTACCGGAAACAACCTGAATCTCCACCTTTCGTTCAATATCATCCGTATAAGCAGACACCTCTATCCGGATAGTTTTGCTTCCATTTCCGCTTTTATCAGTAATTACACACCAATCTGGAACATTCTGAAACTTCCAGTACTGATTGCTACTGATCCCCAGCGTATTATATCCACCTTCAGAAACAAATTGCAATACAGAATCAGACAGTTCCAGGAATGGCATATCTTCTTCTTCCTTACATGCGGTATAAAAAACAGAAAAAATAAAAAGTCCGATCAATGCAAAGGAACTTTTGGACTTAATCTTCGTTAAACTATATTTCATAAAAAGTCATATCATCAAATAATCCCCAACATTTCTTCCACACTTCTTCCCTGAATTTAAGGAGAATATTGGCTCAAAGACCAGAACCGGGCGTTTGACCAGCATGCCGTCGGCAGAAAGGGTTACAAGAAGTTCATTATTATTCTCTAAAGATAATGGATTTTCCAAAAACAGTATTAATAATAAAAATATTTTTTGTTTTTAATACCCAATAACCATTCAAAAATTAACTTTTAATACATCGGGAGCATTCAAAAAGAATCAACAAAAACGCCTTCTTTCCGGATGTGTCCGATCAATTCCCGGTATATCGGATTTTCAGACAGTAAGGAAGCATTCCCGACAATAAACAACTGTTTTCTTGCCCGGGTCAGCACCACATTTAATTTCCGGTCAATCCGGATTCCGTTTTCTTCCATTGTATTGGGTAAAGCGGCTAATTGCCGGGAAGTACTGACACAAAAAGAATAAATAATACAATCTTTCTGACTTCCCTGAAACCGTTCGACCGTATCGATCACAATGGAAGAGAACGCTTCAATTCCCGTCTCCTGTAACTTTTTCCGGATCAGAGCAATCTGATTCCGGAAAGGAGTTATGATCCCGATGGTTTGCGGATCGAAGGATTGCCCGAGGATGACGGAACGGTCATAAAATTCCCGGCAAATACGAACCACTAGAGCAGCTTCCTCCGGATTGGTCTTATCCGCATATTCTTTTTCAAGCCGTTCAATATTCAAAAATACCAGCCGGCAAGCAGAAACCCGGGAAGAAAAATCATCCGTAACTCCGGGGAACAACAACGAACTTTCATTCTGATGAGGTAATCCGGCACATTCCAGTTTTCCTTCATAAAAATAACGGGAAGGAAAGGATGAAATCAACGGATGCATTCTTCCCTGTTTGGATAAACGGTCAAAAGCCGCATCGATTCCGGCCTCCCGGTATTTCCGGTACAAACGCTCAAACAGGGAATTACTCAGATCCGACAAACCGGTCTGTTGTAAAACCGGCTCCTCTACCCTACTTTCCTCCTTCGACTGCAAAATTACAGCCGGCAATTGCTTGTGATCTCCGATCAGTACAAACCGACTGACCGCATTCGCTCCGGACGAAGTTTTAGCACATAAAATACCCAACAAGTGAGGCTCCAGCAATTGGGTAGCCTCATCCACAATCGCCATATCAAAACGTTTGAGATGAAAAAGACCGGGCTTGTTCCAAACCGAAGCAACCGTCCCTACAAAAATACGGCAATGCTCGATTACATACTGAACCTCGTTTCTCCGGCTACAACTCTCCAGACAATGCTCCAATAAATGGCTCCTGTATTCCGGAGCACAATTCAATTCGCTCCCGATCCGTATAAAAGGCAGGTATTCACTGACCGACAGCAAGGCTTTACAGATTTCATCCACAGCCCGGTTAGTATAGGAAAGCAGCAGAATATTGGTTTTATTTTCCCGCAGACAGGCTTCTACCAGTTGCTTCAGAGCCAATGAAGTCTTTCCGGTTCCGGGAGGCCCTACCAGCATGAAACAATCCCGGGCAGCCATCGCTTTCCGGACGGAACGAAGCACATCGTCGTCCGAATCTAACCCTTCCTGTTCAGGAAAGGTCTCTGGCATCCGACGGCATAGCAAAAGATCCCTACGGTCCTGGTTGGCTTCGAGGAAAGCATACAAGGCCCGGAACATTCCCGTGTAAGTAGAATCCATATAGTCGTGTTCCAGCGCATACAATACTCCATCCTTCCAAACGGCTGTATTCTTCTGACGATAACGTAGGCGAATAGTCACACTTTCACTTTTCAAACGCTCAATCGAACCTTTGAATACCTGATGATTATTTACCGTATCGGCCTCCGAATTCCGTTCGTAGAGAACAACCGCGTCTCCCGGTCTGAAATTGGGAAGATAGAGATCCGTGTATTCCGGGATTTTCAACGTCACCGTATGATTTTCAGAAGCAGCCTGGTTATCCGTCATCTGCAGGTCATACAGGATTTCACCGGCAATGATTTTATCCTCAAAAGATACGTTCCAAAGGTTGGAAGCCTTGGCGATTCCTTCGTATTCCCTTTCACCCACCTTCGAAAGCCACAGCTCCTTGACAACAAACGTATAAAGCCGCATCCAGTACGTCTGTTCTTCTTCACTCAGCAAACTAAATGCAGAATGAAAACGATCGATCGAAGGTTGCAGATACCGGTCAAAAAAAGTACCTGTCAGTCCGGATGTATTCAGTATTCCGGAACGGATATCATCCAGGATCTTTCGCGTATGACCGGCATTATTCCGCCGCTGGATATCGTATTCCAGAGCCACGATCGCATTCCGTAATGTAATCGCCTCCTGCAAGTGCCTGCGCGAATGACGCTCTTTCGAAAGCACAGGATACTTCGAGTACAACAAATATGAACGTATATCATCCGCCTGTAAATCCAGGTTGAATTCCAGCACAGCCAGGTACAGGATCATCTGGGTATAATGATTGATACTGGAATGTAAAAATTGCCCGCCCGTACGGAAATCTTCGGTTCCTTTTCCCGATTTTAATTCCACAAAAGCGGAAAAATCGCATAGCATCAGGTCCAAACGTCCCTGTACCCCCAAAGCGTTGGAAATGAAAGAAGGCTCAAGGACTACCTTTTCCCTGTCAATTCCGGCTTTGGGAAATAATTGACTCACTACCTGACGGATGTGTTGAAAATGTTTTTGACAGGAAGCAAAAAATTCGGTTTCCGAGCGGGAATCCTTTAATTCCTCACAAGCCGTAAATTCAAAAGGAGAATTTTTAAACAATTTCTTCAGTACGGAAAAGTAATCCACCGGCGCAGTTTCTTCCTCGTGCACCAACTCGTCAATAAAAAAGTTAGCCGTATTTCCCAACAATAAAGGAGCCGTATTTTCTATCGGTTGAATACGGGAAAGGGAATAATTCAACGGATGATGACCATACAGACGGAAACATTCGGCCAATGCACTGATATCGACCAGGTAATCAGGCTCTAATACCAAAAACTCAGCCTCCAGTATTCCGGAAACATTTTCGGTTATATTCAGCAGATTAAAAAGAGCTCCCGGTTGTAAACGGATAATCAATCCCTCCAACTCCTGCTGCTGTAAATCAGTACAGCAAATCATTACAGGCTTTCCTTCCAAGGTTTCGGCAATCAATCGTTCACCTGTAATCTCACGGAACTTGACTCTCAGTGATTGGGACATGGGAAAGAATTCAAAATCCGGAATTATTTAAAACAGTTTTTGTGCAAACTCGTAAAGATAGATCCGCCAGTTTCTCCAGATATGCCCTCCCTCATTCTCAAAGTAAGTGTACAGATATCCTTTTTCATCTAATTTCTGACGGTAATCGACATTGGCTTTATAAAGAAAATCCGTTTTACCGATTGCAATCCAGTAGAGTTTCGGTTTTTTATCAAATTGAGTCTTCAATTTTTCATCCATATTTTTGTAAATGGGAGATTGAGTTCCCGAACGGGGCATGATAGCCGCGGAGAACAACCCCACATAATCGAACATATCAGGGTACTCCTTCGAAATATGCAGGGAGTGGAATCCTCCCATGGATAATCCGGCAATGGCCCGGCCTGATTTCTTTTTGATCGTACGGTAGTTGGAATCCATAAAATTGACTACATCCGGAAAACTGGTTTCCATACTTCCCTCCATGGTTCTCGGTAACTGCATGGTCGGCTTGTAAAATCCCAGAGAAGACTCTCCCGGAGCAGCTTCCTGATCGACATTTCCATTGGTCATCACTACAATCATCGGCTTGGCCTTACCCTGCGCAATCAGATTGTCCAGGATTTGCGAAGCGCGCCCCAGAATCATCCAGGCTTCCTCATCTCCACCCATACCATGAAGAAGGTAAAAAACAGGATAGGACTGATTACTGTTTTCGTATCCGGCAGGCGTATAAATGGTCATCCTTCGGGTCTTTTGGAGCGAGGGACTTTCATACCAGCGCTTGGTAATTGTTCCGTGAGGAACACTGTTTACTTTATAAAAATCGGCAAGTCCTCCGTCAATCAAAAACACATTGGTTACAGTCGCCACATCCCGGATCAGGTAAACATTGGAAGGATCGGGCATTTTCAAGCCGTTGACAATAAACGAATAGCTGTACAATTCGGGAGCCAACGGATCCGGAGTCGTATATTCCCAAACTCCGTTTTCTCCTTTTTTCAAGTCAGCAACACCAGGGCCATCCATTTCCCCAAAAGAAGTTTTGACTTTCTGCTCAGGTAGAAAATCTCCGGTAACCTGTACTACGGTTGCTTCCGGAGCAATCATCCGGAATGTTACGGTATGGTCGGGATTTACTTCCGGCGATGTTACATTTTTTCCGCTCCACAAAGATTGTTGTGCATAAGAAGAAATACAAAACAGAAGGATCAGTGTTGATACAATTATCTTCTTCATTGAGTTATTCTGCTAATTTAGCTTAATTTATATATTTAAAATATCAAAGTTATAAATAAAATTCAGAAAAACATTAGATTTGTAAAAAATTATCAGATACTAGTATGAAAGCTTTTTTTATAGTTATTCCGTTTTTATTTGCTTGTATGTATGCCTTGCCGGAAAATAAGCAAATCGTTCCGTTTCCGGGAGGATCGGGTCAATACAAACGCCTCGTATGGGCCGACGAGTTTGATAAGGATGGCCTCCCCGATTCCAGTCGTTGGAGTTATGAAAGAGGTTACAAAAGAAACAAAGAAATGCAGTATTACACGGTTCAACGGACAGAAAACACCTGGATTAAAGACGGTTGTCTAACCATAAAAGCGCTCAACGACTCCGCACTTGTCGATGGAGATATACGACCCGTTACTTCTGCAAGCATCCTCACCAGAAACAAAGCCGATTGGAAATACGGACGGATTGAAGTCCGGGCGCAAGTACCGTCCTGTTTGGGCACCTGGCCGGCGATCTGGATGATGCCCGCCGGAAACACCTACGGAGGATGGCCCAAAAGCGGAGAAATCGACATTATGGAATACGTGGGATACGAACCTCAAAAGGTATACTTCAACCTTCATTCCGAAAAGTACAACCACACTAAAAATACAGGAAGAGGCACTTCCGTTCAATCCGATGATGCTCACACTTCCTTTCATGTTTATGCCGTGGAATGGTTTGAAGACCGGATCGATTGGTATATGG
The DNA here is from genome assembly GCA_031553885.1 of Bacteroidales bacterium. Classification (GTDB taxonomy): domain Bacteria; phylum Bacteroidota; class Bacteroidia; order Bacteroidales; family Azobacteroidaceae; genus JAVBKV01. Next base: position 31,436 of record JAVBKV010000062.1, on the reverse strand, counting down.
ACAGCCAACGGGTTTTCTCGGTCAGCAATAACGAACCCGGGTGGGAAGCATGGCCGTTCGATCAGCCTTTCTACCTGATTATTAACTTTGCTTTCGGAGGTGCCTGGGGCGGTTCTAAAGGCGTTGACCTCACCAAGCTGCCACAGGAATACAAAATCGACTACGTCAGGGTATTTCAATAACAAATTATCTTTTTTTACCGCAAAGAGCGCAAAGGATTTCGCAAAGAGCGCAAAATTGGTTGAAAACAACTATTTTACATTTGCGTACTTTGCGAAATCCTTTGCGCTCTTTGCGGTTAATTTATTTCTTAACCTTTGAGGTTGTCAAATCGCTTCCAGGAATTTAATCAAAGCTTCCCTGTCTTCTTTCGACATGGCCCTGAATTTTTCTTTTGCCTGTTTAGCTTCTCCCCCGTGCCAGACAATCGCCTCTTCATAATTGCGGGCACGCAGGTCGTGAAGCATATCCGAATATCCGGAAGTAACCGACATAAGGCCACGTCCCCATAGCGGAGTAGTCCGGCAAACTTTAGCTCGCCCGGGCTCGACCAGATCCAGGTCGTGACGCAACAAATCCGTATAGGGATATATCTTTTGATTTGAAATAGCAGGGAGCGGTTTGTAGTTGCTCCGTGTGGTCCAAGACGGTCGGTGACAAGCCGTACATCCGGTTTCATAAAACAACTTACGCCCCCGTTGTACAGTCTCATCGTCCAGGTTACGAGCAGCCGGAACCGCCAGACCACGGTGCCAGACCATCAAGGCATCAAAATCTTCCATCGACATTTCGGGTTTCAGACTTTTCGACATCAGATCGCTGAAAATTTCTCCTTCGTTCTTGCCCAATGCTTGTTGAACTTCCGGATCTTTGGACATTACTTTGGCATATTCTTCCGTAATGTAGTTGTACCTCCGGTCTTCACGTGTTACGTTGGTAATGTTCCAGATGGCATTGGCACCCGGGCCGTTATCCAGGGTGGCACGTGTACACAGGTAAGTAAAACGTCCGGGGTGCTTACCGGGATAGTACGGATTAAGACCTGTTTCGTCGATATCGGCACCAATGACTCCCATGCAATAACCACGGGCTTGCTGCCTCTGATGCTCTTCGCGCAGGTCTTCGTCCGAAATAGCATCCAGCAGGCCTGTACCATAAATACCAATCGTGGCTTCCAGACAGGCCGCATGTTTACTCATATCGAAATCCGGAAACAGGATAGCACGTTGAGCAATGCTTACTTGGGGATAAATCAGCGTTCCCGCATAAGGAGTACCGGCGCTGTAAGGAGTCCCATCCTCGTATTTATTTCCATGTTCATCGATATGGGTAAGCCATTGTATACTTATACCCGATTCATCAATCGGAGCTTTAAACGGAGTAACCGCACGGGTTTGAGTCATTCCTGTAAAATACTTGGTTGCTAACGGCAATCCCGGTTGCGTCGGATCATAGACCATGAGTAAATATCCGTTCTGGCTGTTGTTGGAATCGTATTTATCAACACGTTTACCACGACCTCCATAGCTGGGATGGCAGGCAATACAGGATTTGCGGATATACACCGGACCAAGGCCCGAATAACCCATACCTTCCTGTGTCACGAAGCTTTTAACAAAAAGCTGTTCCCCGCGCATAAAATCCTTATACAGGACAGCATCTTCCTCGATGACCGGCATCGGTTGCTTGTAAGCCCGGGAAGTGGCATCGAACACCGTACCGTTTTTACCTCCGGAATACCACTCTTCGGAATATTCTTTTTTAGTCTTTTTTCCATCGGAGTCATCATCGTCGCACGCAGTTATTACCACTGAAAATGATAATACCAACATTATAATTTTAAAATATCTTGTCATAAATTCTTTCATTACTCCATTTATAAAAACAACTGAGAAAATCACAATTATTCAATAATGCTTTGTGCAGTTTTAAATGCACTTTCCAGTTCCGAACAGGCATCTACCGCTGCTTCTACCTGCGCCTTATTAGTTTGCGTTTTCACTACCTCATAAAAAGATTTCCCACCGGTACCAATTGCTGCAATTTTAACCAGACAATCTTCGATTTTTTCTTTGATCTGTTTATCTAAAGTCGGATTTACCCGGGCCACATAAGTACTAAAAGAAACAGAAGTGCGGGAATTGTCATTCAATCCTCCCAGGTAAGCATTCTTGATACTCAAGATGTTATTCGTATAGTCATCCAGCGAATGCCAGCTGTACCAGGATTCTACGTCTTCCACTTTCTGACCTTCATAAGGGGAGGCGATTTTTGTAGCTCCTACTTCACCGGCAATTTCAGCGGCTCCACCGGCAATTTCACCTAATGCGGAACTTATATTTCCTTTATAAATACCGGCTCCGTTCTTAAGTGTCTGGGAAAAATTCTTGAAATCAGGATTTTCTTCCAGGTGATTGACAATGTCCTGGTTTTCCCGGAATACGGATTTCATATCCGACGGAAGGTTACTCTCTCCGATCCATGCTGCATAAGCCAGTACACAATCCCAAACCAGAGCGTCCGTTGCTGCTACTAAATAATTGAATTCGGCCGGCTTGGCGATCAGGTCTTCTACCGGGCGAGCCTTGCCCTCACGGTATAAAAGGTATTCGGTAACGTGAAAACCGATGACTTCCGGCTCTAAAAGCCAGGCTTCCTTACCGGTTATATTGGCACCCGAATTAATCGATTGAAGGATATCATTCAGTTCCAGTGGCCAGGAGTCGATGTGTGCATCGATGTTCAATGCATGCTCGCCTACAGGGCCGAAAAGAAACGCCTCACTCAGCTCCCACTCGATACGAGCCGCCATCCACGCATCAGCAGCAGCCTTCATCGTTGTTGCCGTTGGATTGTTCTTTAATTCCCGGGTAGTGGAACGCATTACCAGTGAAGCTTCCGCCAGTTTTTTATAAGTGGGCACAACCGTCGTTTCTACATAATTATTGAGGATATCTTTATAAAGAGTATCATTATTGGGATTTTTGTTGTTATTGTCGTCTTCACACGAAACCAATCCCGCAATTAACACCAGGGATAAAATTCCCCGAACTACATTTCTGAAAAAAATTCTCGTTGTCATGTTACTTTATATTAGTGTTTTTACAATCATTTATTTTGAAAACAGGCCTGCATATCCGATACCCAGCGAAAGGGTCGGCTCATCGTTGTAAGGAGTATTCATTTTCCGCATTGAATATTCACCCTTAATAACCAGTTCTTTCATCGGGAAATAATTAAACCCGACACTCGTTATTCTTTTTTCACACCAGCCTTTGGGTGTGATTCCATCAGCTGTTTTATACATGGAATCATAGTAACCGTAATGTCCGTAGATGTATAGCTTTTCTTTTTTGTTATTGAATTTATCGAAGAAGGAAAAAATATTATAACCAGCTTCCACATAATAGCTTAAAACATCAGAGGCCACATCAGTACGGGGAGAAGGACTGGCTGAAGGCAGGTGTTTGTTTACATAAGAAATATCATACGAACCTCCTAAATTTCCATAGATAAAATTAGCACGGGCCAACACGTTATGATCGTTATACACAGCATCCAAAGAACCAATGGTAACAATTCCCTTCACATTGCGGTTTTTGTAACGCGATGATTTCAGACTGTTGACAGCGCTTTCTCCACAATATCCGCTCATTCCGATACGCAAGCCTTTAACCGAATAATTTTCAAACCGGAAAGCTCCGGCATATACATTGGCAATTTTAAATTCATAGGGAGAGACGGCTCCCTGAGCTACCCAATCGGCATTACTGAACCGTTCCGCATCAAGCCCGGCAAGAAACTGTATTTCGTAACGCCATTTTTTGGTTCGTCCCCAAAAACTAATTCCCATTTCATGCCAGGTACAAGGTAAAATGGAAGATTCTTCTTCAGGACGCAATACCGAGAAAAACTCCGTAGGAATATGGTAGGTATTGGTAAGACCGACAGGCACGATGATATGCCCCATCCGTAAATTGGCATAAGGAGCAAAAGTCTTCTCTATCCAGAATTGCTCAATGGCAACTTCACCTCCTTTTTCAATTTCAATTTCGTATTCACCGGCTTCAGCGTTTTCGATCTCATACGTAGAACCGGTTCCGCCGTGTTCAAATTCTATCTCTGCCGACATTTTCCAACCTTTGCCAAAATCATAAGCCGTATAGAATACCACATGAGGTAAATCAAAACGCCCGTGCGTTTCATTCTTATAACTTTCAGGATAAGCATACCGGGCAGCATTGTCGCTGTAAAACATCCGTTGCATAACAGCTTCTCCATAACCTCCGAACTGAAATCGGGAAGAGGTGGGTGCAGAAACAAAAACGGTATCTTTTTTTAATCCGGATGGATTGCTGTTAGGGGTATTTTGTGCTTTTAAGAGGAAAGTGACCGATACAAAAAGTAGAAAGAAAAACAGGTGCTTTTGCATAAATTTTAATTTTTTCACAAAATTCCTGCTTTTTTGAAATTCCTGCAATCCCGTATGTTTGGTAAATTTCAGAAGAATTTTGAAACGCCCGTACCAACATATTGGTATAGCCCGGCGTTATCGGTCCGGAATAGTAGGTATAAAAAGTTACAGTATCAAATCTTCCTGGGAAATCAGGTTGTTTAAGATGGCATATACGGTAAGCCCGGAAACGGTTTTTACGCCGATTTTCCGGGTAATATTCTTCCGGTGAGAAACTACGGTATGGACAGATATATGGTATTGATCGGCAATTTCTTTATTTGTCAGCCCCTGAGCTACTGAAGTAAGGATTTCCTTTTCCCTCTCAGACAAATCCCGGTTATTATCATTATCCCGGTTTTCCCGGCCTTGGTTTGTTTTTATGATTTCATGCAGTTTTCCGATCATAGTCTGCTCATCGTCGTAGATATCCAGGACTCCGTTAAAATCAGTCAATGTCTGGTGGTTAACATATTTATAAAGAATCGCAACAAAAAGGGATTTGAAATAATCAGTAAATAATGTCCGGATGGAAAATTGTTTGTGAAAATCAATGACTCCGGGATTGATCAGGATAACATCCGGAACAAAACCTGCGTGGTTTTCCTGAAAACTTTGTAAGTCGCAATACAAATTCCAAACAGCAAACTCAGGCTGTTCATCGATCAACACCCTGAGTCCCTGTCGGACAACAGGCGATGGCTCAATAATTACTATTTTACATTTTCCGGGAATCAATCCCACTCTGATTTCAGTTGTTTCACCCAGCGATTGATCCGCTCGCCGGTTTTCCCGGATTCATTATCTTCATCTAAGGGTAATCCACAAAAAACACCATCGCTGACGGCCTTCGAACTGTCAAAAGAATAATCCGATGCATCCGTCCCCTTTCCGATAAGGATGGCTCCGGCTTTTTCCACTGCTTCGGCAATGATCCCGACAGCATCGCAAAAGGTATCGGAATACGAAGAGGAATCTCCTGTTCCGAACACAGCCACTTTTTTACCCGACAAGTCCATTTTTTCAAATTTACCGATAAAACCGTCCCAATCGTCCTGTAAATCACCGAATCCCCAGGTTGAGGAACCGAAAATCAACACGTCATAACCCATTAACAATTCGGGGGTAACGTTGGAAATATCAAATACATCGCTTTTACCAACACCCAGGCCTATCGCGATTAATGCGGCCGCATTCTGTGTATTACCGGTAGAAGAACCGTAAAATATACCTTTGTTGCTCATATTATTATATTGTTTATAACAGGTAACTAAAATGAGCTACAAAAATAGGAACGTTGCCAGTGATACACAATCCCACATTTTGGGTATTTTTAAAGCCTTATATAGCGTGTTGTATACGATCAGATCATTAATGATCCAAATCAACCTGCCTTTTCAATAGTTTACCTCCTACACCGTAGGATGACAGTTGAGTTCTAAGTTCGGGTAACGTTTTATATATCTTACAAATATCCTGCTCTCCAAAAGCCTCTTCCAGATGGACAAGAGGTTCTATATTCGCAATACTTGCCCATGGTAACCATACCGATACGGAACGAAATGCCAGATCGGCCACATTGGTTGCTTCGGGCATGAATGCCGGATACTTATATCCCATTCTCCCATCGAAATCCGTATTCAATTTTGTATTATTCTGTAACAACTTCGCCATGGACAAATACGACTCACATCCGGTTTTTATATAGAGTTTATACATCTCATAGAATAAATAGGAGATAAAGTTGTCGGCACCTGAATGCCCGGTAGCTATGATGGAGAATCCCAGTATTCCACCCTTGGTGAACGGATTCTTACCTGCATCTGCTTCATCCCGGTTCGGTATGGCAAAATCATAGCAATAGGTCCAACTCATCGCACTGTTTGCTGCATGTTCAGCTGCATCCAGGTACCTGACATCTCCTGTAAGTTCATGAACAGCATTAAAACAATACAAGGCATATACGGCCGCTTCCTTGTCAACTGTATTCGGATTGTCAGGTGTTCCTCCCACATACTTACCTAATCTCAGGTAAATCTCATTGTATGAAAAGTCGGCTGCCTTTATGGCTGCTTCTTTATATTTTTCCTCTCCTGTATATTCATACATCTTTACCAGAAATCTTACTGCTATCGGAGTATTCAGCCTGGAATCTCCCTGAGTATTCCTGTCACCACCAGTTTCAACCTCCCCATTGGTTTGGTAAGCCCGATAAAAAGAGCCATCTTCATTCTGTTTGTTTACCAGATTGGAGGCTACCCGTCGTAATGCTTCGTCCCATCTATCCTGAAACTCACCATACGCAGCAGATATACGACAAGCATCCAGGAGACCGTCCATTCCGTCGATTAAACAACGCAGAAAGCTGGGATAGTCTCTCCTCCGCCCTGCTGTTTCATCATTGGCCGGGTCCCACCATACTGTTGGGAAATAGGTACTCATTATTGATTTGGATGCCCAAAAATCCACTATTGTTTTACCTTTACGTCTGGTTTCATCCTCTTTATGATCCAACCCATAGCGATACAGGTGATACCCGACTGCAATTTGCTGACCGACAAACCCCATCTGGAAGGAAAACCCTTGTTTGTTGACTCCATCCGGCAAATTAAGGGACCATGGCAAGCCGGCCGCTTTTACAGAACCGGTACCATATTCCCGGTATTCAGCTTTGAATAAATCAATGTTCTGATGATAAATTTTAGCCATATCCATCGGTTCTATCCGGGGATTTTCCATGTTAAAAGCTGTTCTGAAAGAGCTTATCATGGCTTCATTGTAACTATTCTTCTTATCAGGAATCAGAACGATGGTGTAACGGTGTTGATTACCTTTTCTTACCTGGTGATATCTTTTAGACCATACCGGAGAAGCATCCGTTTTCCGTTGTACCGGCTCATACGTTCTTGGTCCTTCAGCAGAAGGATAACAAAAATCCACCGAAAGTTCCGGCTGTAAGGTATATCCTATCGAGCCATATTGTAACTCATCGTTTGCTTCTCCGGGAATACCTCCACCCGGATTTTCTTTTATATCAATAACTGGTTTATAATGCATTAAGGTCAACGCGATTCCTGTACTTTTTTCACGTAGCATGGCTAATGGCAGTCCTGTACGCGTCTCCTTTACATACATCCGCTCGACATTCAAATCAGCCGCTATGGCAGTTTTCCATACCTCGGAGGTATTTCTGTATAAGATTGAAGGTATAAAATATTCATAATCCTCATGAAATGAGGAACCAAGTTTGGAGATAAAAGATATTGTACTGGCAAAACACGCATCTCCTGCTGCTGCACGATCCACTTTAACATCCCGATAAACAGCAAATACCTCATTCTCTATCAAGGTATATTTATCTTCTACAATAAAACTTGATCCATTTATTGTATTTACCCTGGCTACAGCTCGAAAACCATATTTCTCTCTGGTAACGGATTGATATGCCCGGATATTTTTCTCCTCTATATAATTACCGGCAGATAACGTATCCTTCCCACGAACGGTAACCTGTGCCGGATTATTCTGATAGAAAATTTCATTTCTTTCATCTCTGATCAGCACTCGAAAACCGTCACTGCTTTTCTTTAGAACAAGGGTATAATTAGTACCTTTAATATTCTTATTGTTAGCTGTTTCCGTCATACACGTCTCCGATATTTCCTTTAAGTTCACCTGAGCATTCAACGTATTGACAGGATAAGAAATCAGAATAAAGATACAGGTAACCCTGATAACATAGCTTGGAATAATCGACAAGGAAATTTTCATCACGTAAAGATACGATTTGCGTTTATATTTAAACAAAGTTGCTATTTTTTTATGTAATTTGCTTATAAATAGCATATTTTTATCTAAATTTGTAAAATCCTTCCGTTTTTGAAGAAAAAGACCCTAAATAACTCTTATTATATGAAAACACACTTTATCTCATTCCTTATCTGTCTGTTATGTATTAGTTACGCACATGCATCAGACCTTTTTGTTGAAACAGAGAATTTTACAGAAAAAGGAGGCTGGGTTGTCGACCAGCAGTTTATGGACCAGATGGGATCTCCCTATTTAATGGCACATGGGTTGGGTAAACCGGTAAAGGATGCCCGGACCGTCGTAACCTTTCCTGAATCAGGAACCTACCACGTATTTGTAAGAACGTATAACTGGACTGCCCCCTGGTATCCGGAAAAAGGACCGGGAAAATTCAAACTTGGAATAAACGGAAAAACGCTTCCCGTTATCATGGGTGATGAAGGAAAAGAATGGATTTGGCAAAAAGCAGGTAAAATCAATATCAACAAAACAGAAACCGAAATAACCCTGCACGATCTAACCGGTTTCAACGGGCGATGCGATGCGATCTATTTTACCAAAGATGAATCAGCTGTTCCTCCATCCCAACAAGAAGAGCTAGCTCAATTCAGACGGAACAAACTGAATATAAACATACAGGACTCCGGGCAATATGACCTGGTGGTTGTCGGAGGTGGAATTGCAGGCATCTGTGCTGCCGTTTCCGCCGCACAGTATGGTCTGAAAGTAGCGCTCATAAACAACCGTCCGGTCCTGGGAGGAAACAGCAGCTCAGAAATACGGGTAGGTATAACAGGAGATATCGATAAAAATCTTTATCCGAACCTGGGTAATGTCGTAAAAGCCGTACAAATGGTAAAACCAATGAATGGCGGTCCGGCTGAAGTATACAACGATGAAAAGAAAATGAACCTGGTTCTGAATAATAAGAATATCCGGTTGTTTTCGAACATCCATATTTTTGATGTGGAAATGGATCAGAATACGATCAAAGCCGTTATCGGACGCCACATTGAAACCAGTGAGGAGTTTCGGTTTTCAGGCAATCTGTTTGCCGACTGTACAGGGGATGCTACGGTCGGAGCGCTTTCCGGAGCCGATTCCCGGATGGGACGGGAAAGTAAATACGAAGCATTCGAATCATTAGCTCCATTTGCCTCCGATCACCAGGTATTGGGGTCTTCCAATTTATGGGCTTTCGAGACAAAAGAAAAACCGTCCTCTTTCCCCGTATTGGATTGGGCCTGTCAGTTCAGCAGCGCATACCACATCAAAGAAAACAAGCCGGACTGGAGATGGGAAGGCGGATTTGCCAAAAATACAATTACGGATGCTGAAAACATAAGGGATCAGAATTTCCGGGCCATATTAGGAAACTGGGCCTACCTGAAAAACAATGACCCCAGCTATGCAAACAAAGAAATTACCTGGCTTGCTTTTCTGGCAGGAAAAAGAGAATCCCGACGATTGATGGGCGATCTCATCCTGAATCAATCCGATATACAAAATCAGGTAAAATACAATGATGCCAGTTTTACAACTACCTGGCCGCTGGATTTGCATTTTCCTGATCCTAAAACCACTCAGTATTTCCCGGGAGAAGAGTTTTTCAGTTATTGCATTCAACCACGCATTTATCCGTATCATGTTCCCTACCGTTGTCTTTATTCCCGGAATATCAATAACTTATTTATGGCCGGACGAAACATCAGTGTGACCCACGTAGCCTACGGAAGTATCCGGGTACAGAAAACGACAGGAATGATGGGAGAAGTGGTAGGAATGGCGGCCTCTATCTGCAAAGAACACAATACGATGCCGAGAAATGTGTACTTGAGCCATCTGAATGAATTAAAATCACTGATGAAGGCAGGTGTTCCTCTAAATCCATAATTGAGAAATCAGAGTTATGAAATCATTCCACATAAAAATCGGTTTATGCTTTATCTTTCTCACTGCGTTGGGATGTATCAACGAGTTACAAGGAAAAGGAATAAACCGTAAATCGGTTGTCGAACGACACCGGGTCATCACAACAAAAAATAACCCGGCCAGTCCGGCCCAGGTTGGAAACGGAGAATTTGCTTTCGGAGTCGACGTCACCGGTTTGCAAACTTTTGTTCCGCATTATACGATGTCACACTGGAGCTGGCACAGTTTCCCTTTACCCGACAGCCTCCGGATTGAAGATTTCAAAGGGCAGGTATGGGATACATACGGACGTCCCGTACAGTATTGGATGAGAAATAAGGAGCAACCTGGATTATCTGACTGGCTGGCAGGTAATCCCCATCGTTTTAATCTTGGGCAAGTGGGTTTTATTCTAAAAAAGAAAAACGGAGAAGCCGCAACGATTGATGATCTGGAAAATACCAGCCAGGAAATCGATCTCTGGACAGGTGTTATAACCAGTAAATTCGAGTTGGAGCAGACTCCTGTGGTCGTAACCACTGTATGCCATGCCGATCAGGATGTAATCGCCATAGAAGTCGAATCACCTTTATTAAAAAAAGGGCAGATTCAGATCGGATTTTCCTTTCCTTATCCGGATAAATCCGAGCAGGTGCAGAATGCATCCGGAGATTCCAACAACCATTATTCTACCCTGAATAAAGAAAATAACAATACGGTACGGATCAAAAGAAAACTGGACGATTCATTTTACGATGTAATCATCAATTGGTCGACCCGGGCTACATTTTCAGCGTCCGATTCTCCGCATGTTTTTCAACTTTCTCCGGAAAACGAGAAATTAAAGTTTACCTGTTCGTTCATAAAGGACGGAGAAAAATACACCTCATTATCGACAGCGGATTGTATAAAATCGTCCCGGCAAGGATGGAAAGATTACTGGGAATCCGGTGCAGCCATCGATTTGTCCGAAAGTACGGATCCCCGCTGGAAAGAACTGGAAAGGCGTATTGTCCTTTCCCAATACCTGATGAAAGTGAATGAAGCCGGCAGTCTGCCCCCTCAGGAAAGCGGATTAGTAAACAATGCCTGGTACGGACGTTTTCACTTTGAAATGATCTGGTGGCACTATGTACATTATGCACTGTGGAACCGGTGGCCGTTAATCGATAAAAGCCTGCAGGTTTATTCCGATTTTCTACCCACATCGGTAAAACGGGCCAAAGAGCAAGGCTTTAAAGGAGCCCGGTGGCCCAAGTGTACCGCTGATCTGGACAGAGACTGGCCTCATCAGATCCACGCGACCCTTATCTGGCAACAACCCCACCCCATTTATTTTGCAGAAATGGATTACAGGTTACATCCTTCCACTGAAACCCTGAATAAATGGAAAGAGATCGTATTTCAAACGGCTGATTTCATGGCTGATTTTGCATTCCTCGATCGTGCAACCAACCGATATGTATTGGGGCCTCCCGTTTTTATCGTATCGGAAAACACCGATCCTAAAATAACCATCAATCCGACATTTGAACTGGGTTACTGGAAATTCGGGCTTCGTGTCGCCCAGGAATGGAAAGAACGGCTATCTTTATCACGGAACCGGAAATGGGACGATGTATTGAATCGTTTATCTCCTTTACCCATAGAAGACAACTCGTATGTAACGTATGAGGGTATCCCCGGTATGTGGGAAAAGTATGCCTGGGAACATCCCGGATTGACCGGTGTATACGGAATGTTACCGGGAGATGGCGTGGATACAACCACTTTTACCAATACATTAAACAACGTATTTGAAAAATGGAATTTTAATCGGACCTGGGGCTGGGATTTTCCAATGGTTGCCATGGCCGCAGCCCGGACAGGCAATCCGGAAAAAGCCATAGACCTGTTATTACATGAATCCAAGGGATTTCAATTTGATGAACACGGTCTTGCAACAGGCGGCCCTTTCCCGTATTTCCCTTCCAATGGAGGTTTACTGACTGCAATCGCCATGATGGCAGGAGGTTGGGATGGAGCTCCATTGGTTAATGCACCCGGATTCCCCAGTAAAGGATGGAAGGTAAAACAGGAGGGTTTTAATAAATTACCTTGATTTTTTTGTAAAATAATCTTAAAAATTTTGTTTTTAAAAAAATGTATTTTATCTTTGTAACCTACGTACATTATGTGTGCGCAAACGGAAAAAATGAAAAGATTATTAAATGCATATTGGTGGTGGCGTAACTTACAACAAACATGTCGTGAGGAAGGCTGCCTATTTGTGTATTTAGATCCAAAATAGATCCATAAGTATTAAGAAAAAGAGCAAGGAGGCCTGTCGTAATCACGACAGGCCTTTTTGTTTTTCATTCATATTATTTTATTTATTATTAATTTTTATAACAATGGAAATGAAACAGATTTATCACGTAGACACGAACGGTTATTATGGAAATTTCGGAGGAGCTTATATTCCCGATATCCTGAAAAACAACATCGAGAACTTAAAAAACATCTATTTGGATGTCATGCAGGAAGAATCAGTCCTGGAGGAATACAATCAGTTATTAAAGGATTATGTCGGGAGGCCCAGCCCCTTGTATCCGGCCAAACGGCTCTCTGAAAAATACAAATGTAAAGTCTATCTGAAACGGGAGGATCTAAACCACACCGGTGCTCATAAAATCAACAACACGATCGGACAAATCTTATTAGCTAAAAGAATGGGCAAAAAAAGAATCATTGCCGAAACCGGTGCCGGACAACATGGATTGGCAACAGCTACTGTCTGTGCACTGATGGATATGGAGTGTTCTATTTACATGGGAGCTACCGATATTGAGCGCCAGGCACTCAATGTACAAAAAATGCGCATGCTGGGAGCCCGGGTCGTTTCTGTTACGAACGGTACTATGACGCTAACAGACGCTGTCGACGAAGCATTAATAGACTGGTGCCAAAATCCCGAGGACACCTTCTATATTATCGGATCTGCAGTTGGCCCCCACCCTTATCCGGATATGGTATCCAGGTTTCAATCGGTCATCAGCGAGGAAATCATGAAACAGTTACAAGAAAAAGAAGGTCGTTCCAACCCCGACTACCTGATCGCCTGCATCGGTGGAGGCAGCAATGCCTCCGGAGCCATTTACCACTACCTGGACAAGGAAAATGTAAAGATCATTTTGGCTGAAGCCGGAGGAAGAGGAGTAGACAGCGGCCAAACTGCAGCATCTATTTCTTATGGAAAAATCGGAGTACTCCACGGAAGTAAATCGTATGTCATGCAAAGTGAATGCGGAGAATTACTGGAACCCTACTCCATTTCAGCAGGATTGGATTATCCCGGAATAGGTCCTCTGATCGCCAACCTGGCTCAGACAGGACGGGCGGAAATCATAGCGATCAATGACGACGAGGCATTGCAGGCGGCCTTTGAATTGACCCGGATGGAAGGAATTATCCCCGCATTGGAATCTTCACACGCACTGGCAGTTTTCAAGAAAAAGCAATTCAAACCGGAAGATATTGTAGTACTGAATCTCTCCGGCAGAGGGGACAAAGATATGGAAACATATATTCGCCATATTGAACATGAATAAATAAAAACATATACCTTTGACATCCAAAAAAGAATGATATGAACGTTCTCTCAAACGAATATTTTCAGCAGGATGTCCTGGTACTGGCTCCGGATCTGTTGGGAAAGATACTGGTTCGCCGTTTCGACGACGGTACTACTCAACGGTTCCGGATCACGGAAGTCGAAGCCTACAGGGGGGAAGAAGATAAAGCCTGCCATGCATTCAAAGGCAGAACTCAGCGTACGGAAGTAATGTACCATCCGGGTGGAAAAATCTATGTCTACCTGATTTACGGAATGTATTGGATGCTTAACATTGTTTCCGGACAAGAAGATCATCCACAAGCTGTGCTCATTCGTGGGCTGGAGGGTGTTTCCGGACCCGGACGCATAGGTAAAAAACTACAACTGGATAAAAGTTTTTACGGAGAATCACTCCCCTCTCCCAGAATCTGGCTGGAGGACGATGGGTACATTCCTGCTTACCGGACTACCCGGCGCATCGGAATAGATTACGCCGAAGAATGGACAGAAAAAGAGTGGCGATTTTTATCCGTCAATTGATTGATTTCATTCGATTTCTTCCAGTTGATAATTCAATCCGGAATTTTCATTCATTTCTTTTTGAGGATTCAAAACGTGAAGCACCTTGGTATTATTACTGAAATAAACGTAATAACGTTGCTCATTCTTCGGTTTATCGAAGTTCAGAATAATAACCGTAGCATCATTATCCTGACCGAACCCTCTTTCTACATTAAAGTTTCCGGAAGAGGTGAATGTATTCCGGTCGATATATTCTTCCTTTAACTCGTAGGTATTCCCTTTTTTATCAGTCTTGGTCCATATCAACCGCAAGGTAGTTTTAATCCCGGGACAATCCGCACAGGGAAGCGTTCCCTGATAGGCTGTGACCCATACCGAATCATTCAAAGCCGATGATTTACTTTCCTGAGCCTGTTGTTTCTCTTTTCCTCCGGAACAAGCGCTTAAAAACAAAACGGTAAACAAGGCGATTCCAATGATCGCAATCATAACTGATACTTTTTTACTCATAATTTTCAAGGTTTGAGTTTATGTAGAGTAAACAAAATTTTTAGTCGGTTGGTTCAATTAAAATTTTAAAGTCCTTAAGGACCTTAAGGCTTCAAGGACTTTAAAACTAAACTATCAATTAATCAAAGCACCGGCAATTTCCAGGGAGATCTGTAATGCGCCTTACAGAAAGCATTGGCTTCCACATCATTCAGGAATTGGTTGCCGGCAGCATCCCAAGCCAAAGCCCTGCCTAAGCGGCTGGAAATATTGGTGATGTGGCTGAGTTTAGCAACCTCAGCTCCGATGGCTACATCCGCATTCGGTAACTGACGGGTTTTCATGCATTCGAGCATATTACCCACATGCCTGTATAATCCTTTACCTTCTCCTTTCTGCCATGGAATGGCTTCCATCCTGTTACTAGCTTCTTTGCGCTGATTATCGCAAGGATAACAATACGGGAACATATAGCCGTTGTTGGTTTTTTCCGGACGGACTTCCCAACCGGCACGGGTAAGCAACAGGGTTCCGTTTTCTCCGAAAAATGCAACACCCTCTTTCTGATTGAATATACCGTTACCGATTCCGCAGGCATGATCCCATACAATATTGAAATCAGGGTATTTGTAAGTCGCAGTCATTGTATCGGGAGTCTCCATAGCATCATCCGGATACCCGAATTTACCTCCAGAGCCCAATACGTAAGGCGGTAATCCCACGTTCATTCCTTTGAGCGCATAATCCAACAAATGCACACCCCAGTCGGCCATCAGCCCTCCGGCATAATCCCAGAAGAAACGGAAATTATAATGGAACCGGTTTTCATTGAATCCCCGTTTGGGAGCCGGTCCTAACCACATGTCGTAATCCACTCCGGCAGGTACAGCCACATCGGGTTTTACCGGAAGTGTCCATTTACTGGTTTGGTAGGCCCATACCTTAACGGTACGTACCCGTCCGATTTTTCCATCACGGACAAACTGAGCAGCCTCATCCCAGTGCGGATCGCTCCGTTGCCATTGTCCGACCTGGACAATCCGGTTGTATTTCCGGGCGGCTTTCACCATCAGATCACATTCTTCAATCGTGTTGGCTAAGGGTTTTTCCACGTACACATCTTTTCCTGCCTGACAGGCGGCTACTAACGGAAGGCAATGCCAATGGTCGGGAGTACCGATAATCACGACATCCACATCTTTATTATCAATGACTTTACGCCAATCCTTTACTAATTGTTTTGGTTTTTTTCCGGATTTTTTTTCCACATCCGCAGCTCTTTTGTAAAGCCATTCGTCGTCTACATCACAAAGAGAGATGCATTCGACTTCCGGATAATTCAAAAAAGAATCCAGGTTACTCCAACCCTGGTTGCGACAACCGATCAGAGCGATTTTTATTTTATTACTGGGAGCTGTTTGTCCGAAAACTTCAGACAAACCTCCGGCAACAAAAGTGGTGCCGACTGCTGCAGCACCCACAAATGATTGTTTCAGAAAATCACGTCTTTCCATACAGGTAAACTTATTTTAATTAAATAATAGATCAATAGGGTTGATAAGGACTGTTCATTACATGCAAAGTTTCAGGAATCCACACCCGATACCGGATATCTTTCGCCCAGGTATTTCCTGCCGAAGAAAAATCACAGAAAGAAACCTGCTTCAGTTTCCGTCCATCGCCTTCCAGGTCGGTTCCCAACATCAACGGAGCGGTAAACGCCATCCATATACCGGAAGGTTTATTTTGCACCGGAATCAAGTTTACAATAGAGTCTTTTTGGCTGATCCGGGCACCCTCGTCGACAAACCCGTCTCCGAAACGGGAGTCACGTGCCAGCACAACCGGGCCTTTGACTATTGCATTATAATTGCCCGAAGTAATCAAGCGTCCGCGGACATCCAGTTCAAGAACAATTTCATCGCCCGGATTCCAGGTACGATTCATTTTATAATAGCTCCCCGGTACGATTCCATCCTGTTTTTCTCCGTTCACCAGGACCGAATTATTCTTACTCCATTCCGGAATACGTAAAGCCAGGATAAACGCACGGGATTTATCACAATCGATCTTTATACGTACAGTCCCTTCTACGGGATAATCCGTAACTTGTTTCAGTTTTATCTTTTCTTTGGGCGACAAAGCAATTTCTTTTTCAAACCCGGTATATAAATTCAAGAAAACTTCCCGGGAAGGACCGGTCATAACGGCAAACTGAGGCAACATGGCAAAAGCCCGCGGACCATTGGCATTGCAGCAGTTGATATGCATGCCGCATTGCTCTTCTCCCGGATGGCGCTGTCCCTCCAACGGACTGTATTTGGCAATCTGTGAAGCATCGTTCTTCATGGAAGCCAATAACGCATTGTAAGCTGTCTTTTCAATCTGATCGGCATAAAGCGGGTCCCCGGTCAGACACAGCAATGTCTGGCATAATTTCATCCAGGTCATGGTGACACAAGTTTCCATCGTGTGGTAGGTAGGCTGTGTTTGCCGGCTAAGTCCATGGTACCAGCACTCGAAAGCACTACCTGATCCGGCCACATTGATCTCCGTATCCAAAATGTTACGAACGGTACTTTCCACCGCTTTGAGGTACTCCGGGTTATTCGTTATTTTGTATAATTCGATCAGACCTTCATAACAAGACATCATTTCATACGCCTTTTGTCCGTTTTCACGGCCAAACCATACGTTGGGATGAGGAAAACGATCGGCCACAGGAACTCCATTCAAAGCCTTGGCAATCAACTGCGGACCATCGGGTTTTTCCCATTGGGCGACAATGTATTTGGCAAAATCCAGGTAACGGTTATCTCCGGTTCGCATATAAAGAAACATGATTGGTTCCAGGACCGTACTGCTGGGCATTCCTCTGTAGTTACCGGTTTCCACGATATTAACCTTCCCCGGTCCTACCTGTGTCATCAAATGATCGGCAACTTTGCCGGAGGCTTTCAGTACTTTCTTATCTCCCGTCAAATCATAATAAGCCAATAGGCCTAACATGGAGTATTTCCGACCCCAGACATCCCATTGCTGCAATTGAGCCGCCTCTGAATAATTCCCAATGTATCCGTTAGGGAGTTGCGAACCTAATAAGCCATTGATCCCCTTTTGAATGGAGTCCAGCAGTACCGGATCGCCGGAATAGCGATAAGAAGCAACAGCCGACAACATCCACTTTCCCCAGAACTCGCTTTGCCAGCGTCCGGTTTCCGTTTTGTTATAAAAAGGCTCTACCAAATGATTTACATCCTGCGCTTTCACTCTGTTTTTAATACAATCATCCACCCGGACTCCCAGGTAGCCGGACAAGTGAGTCGTAGCAGGATCTCCCGGCTGCATTTTATTTTCAACCGCCGGACGAGGTAATCCTTTCTGAGCAGACAAGGAAATTACTCCCATAAAAAAACAAGAAAATAAACAGGCAGATAAACGAACGTAATAACGATTTGTGTTTTTCATTTTTCAATACCGTGTGCGATAACATTAAAGATACAGCAAAAGTAAGTTTAAATTCTTAAAAATCAAACTCTACGGCAAACCATTTCGTTTTTCCGTTTTTTCATTTTACTTTTGTAGAATGAATTATTACGAAATAAAAATATCGGTTTCACCGAATACCGAGATAAACAGGGACGTCCTGGCTGCCATCCTGGGAGAAGAAGGATTTGAAAGTTTTAACGAAACGGAATCCGGCCTGAATGCTTACATCCAGGAAAAGTTGTATTCGAAAGAAAAAACAGAAATCCTTCTGAATGATTTCCCGTTGGAGGATGTCCGGATTTCTTTTTCGGATGAATGGATCGAGACGAAAGACTGGAACGAAGAATGGGAGAAAAATTTTTTCCAGCCTATCATTATTGACGACCAATGTGTAATCCACAGTTCTTTTCATCAGGATATCCCCCCTCTGACTTATGATATCGTAATTGATCCGAAAATGGCTTTCGGAACAGGGCATCATGAAACAACCAGCCTCATGGTTTCATTTCTGCTGGATAAAGAATTGACCGGTCGGTCTTTCCTGGATATGGGATGTGGCACTGCAGTCCTGGCGATATTAGCCCGGATGAAAGGAGCCATGCCTGTTGTTGCAATTGACATCGATGAATGGGCCTACCGGAATTCACTGGAAAACATACAACTGAATCACACTCCGGATGTCCGGGTTCTACTGGGAGGTTCCGAATTATTGGGAGAGGAACATTTCGATGTTATCTTTGCCAATATCAACCGGAATATTTTGTTGGCCGACATTCGCAGGTACGCTTCCTGCATGAAGTCCGGGTCGGAATTATATATGAGTGGCTTTTATAAAGAAGACCTCGATAGTATCCGCCAGGAATGCGAAAAACACCAACTCCAATTCATCGGACACAAAGAAAAAAATAATTGGATGGCTGTTCATTTTTACATGTCATAATTCTATTTTCTTAATCAGAATCAGATCAATGAAGCGATATTTCCAAAAAAAGGAACCACTTCATTTCGCACCAGAACAAATCCGGTTGATTTCAATAATGAATTAGAAATCTGAATCGAATAAAAGCCGGGGGGCCAATTGTTGATTTCGATAATGATATGTAAAGTGGGAACTGTGTATATCTGTAATTCATAAACGATTGTTTCCCACTGATCCTGAATGCATATTTTCATATCACCTAATTCTTCAAAAAACTCGATCTCCAACAATTGATTTTTATTCAACTGTATATCCAACAAATTACAAAATGGATTTTTTGAACATTTCCTATTCCATATTAATATTAAAGGTGATCTTTCCATATCCTTCCGGTTCTGGGCATCTGATAAGCACTTTAAAAGGCCTGAAAACATTTTAAATACTTTATTCATGGGGCTTTTAACTAATCCTTTAAATTTATCATATTTATTTAACGAAATTAATACTTTAACATTCATAAATAAAGACATTATTTTATCATTTTGAATAAAAATTGTCTATTTTTGCAACACAAAATAAGGGCGTGTCTATTTTAGAGATCTTTTGCATGCATAAAAGCCAGATTTTTCGGTTTGTGCTTGTAACAAAAAATTTGTTTCATAATAAAGTAACATCATAAGCAAATTTAAATGTAAGGTTTAGTTGTTAGAATAGTATTTTTTGAACAATGGATTTTTGTCTAAAAACAGATAACTTTCATATATCTTTTACAAAAAAGAATTACATATTTTATTATGGATGAACTATCTCTGGAAATAATAAAAGAGCTAAAACAACGGGTCCCGAAGGGCGTAACTCTTATTGACTTTTTCACTAAAATCATACCAATAAAAAAAGAAGCTGCTTACAGACGTTTACGGGGTGATATTCCGTTTACACTTAAGGAAGCCCAGCAAATAGCATCGTATTTGCATCTATCTCTCGACAAAATACTTAAGATAAAAGAAAAAGGAACTTTCTCTTTCAATATTATCCGGATGAACAGGCAAAATCTTATATCGGCCTACAACAGGACGATGGAAACAAGTATTCAAGCCATGCAGTATATGAAAGCAGATCCTGATGCCAAAATCTACGGAGCAATTAATACCTTACCCAGTTCACACATTTTTCTATATCCGACCATTTGTAAGTTCCGGTTTTTTAAATGGGCATACCAATTCAGGAATGCACCTAATCCTTTAAAAATGGCTGAAATTGAGGTTCCCCCTTCAGTCAGGCATATCGAAAAAACGTTCAGAGAAATACACCAGCAAGTCGCCTCCTACTATATCAGCATTAAAGACCTATTTGAACCATACACATCTGATATTCACTATTTTATGGAACTTGGCCTGATTTCAAAAGATGAAGTAAATTTATTACGGGAAGAGACTTATCAACTCCTGGAAGATTTGGAAGAAGATATTTCTTCCGGAAAAACAAAATTTGGCTCTCCTTTTATATTTTACCTTGCCAACACTTATTTTGATTCTAATTATGTATATATAGATGGAAATAACTTAAAAGGATCCGCAATCAACATTTTCGGGATGAACTACCTGGGATCAATAGAAGAAGAAATCAACAACGACACAAAAGAATGGATTGATTCCTTGATGCGATATTCTACACTAATCTCCGTAACCGGAGAGATTGAAAAAGTAAACTTTTTCAATCAGCAGAGAAAAATGATAAAAAAATTGCATATCTAAATTAAATGATATATGACCACTTTTTCTGAAGAATTCATTAAAATCCTGAAGCAAAAAACTCCGGAAGGAATGCATGCAGTAGATATACTGACCAACACTATTCCGATGAGTAAGGAAGCTGCATACCGGCGTTTAAGAGGAGAAATTGATTTTTCGTTCCAGGAAACAATGAAAATTGCTCAAAAACTGAATATTTCACTGGATAGTTTAATTAAAGAGGAAGATGATAAAATCTATAAAGTAAAAGTAACCCGTATAAAAGAAGAGTCTTTTATAGAAGACTATATCAAGTGGCAGGAAACTACTCTCAAGTCCATGAAAAAATTACGGACCGGAAAAGAACATTATATCATTTCCCTCAACAATAACATTTCTATTTTATATCTGTATAATTATGAGATGATCTCCAAACTTCGGATGTATAAATGGAGATACCAGCGGAATATCATTTCTAAACCTGTCAGTATGTCGGAATTCAGCATTCCTTCCAAAATTGTCTCACTGGAGAAATTGATGTTGAAAGAGTTACATCAAACGAACATTTATTTCATTTATGACTGGGACCTGATAAAATCATTAGTAGCTGACATCAATTACTTCCGATACCTGAATTTAATATCCGAACAGGAAGTTCTGCAAATGAAACAGGAAGCATTTTCACTGCTGAACGATATGGAATATGATGCTATTTCAGGAAAAAACAAAGAAATGCCTTGTACCATCTATGTTACCCATGTCAGATTTGACAGTGATTTTATTCTGTGGTCCAGCAATGATTATTCGAAAATAACATTCCGACTCTTTGGGATCAACCATTATTCCATTGACAATCCGGAATCCATTGATGAAATGAAGAACTGGATAAATATGTTACTAAAAAGTTCCACCCTGATTTCATTCAGCGGAGAGAAAAAACGTATGGAATTCTTCCAACATCAACGTGAAATTTTAAGTACCTTATAACCCCATCCGGTATTTCTTCTATTTCCGGATCCGTTCAGAACAGGTCAGTTTATAGGTTTTTCCTGCTACAGTAGGAAACTTGATTTGATTATCATGAAGCACGGTAAATGAAACCTGCTTGTTATTTTCATCTTTTACCACTGCATTTTTTATGTTATCAAATTGTATTTCACAATCCCTGCCGGATTCCGATTTCACGGTAATTTCTGTTTTTACATGATCCCACCGGATTCCAACCCGGAATCCGTTCACTCCTTTCAATCCTTGTATATTCCCTTTCGACCAGGCTGTCGGCAAGGCAGGTAGTATTTGCAGAACACCTGTATGACTTTGTAACAGCATTTCCGCAATTCCGGCACAAGCGCCAAAATTCCCATCAATCTGAAAAGGAGCATGAGAATCAAATAAATTCTGGTAAATACCCCCATCATACTGATTGATTGATGTTGTTTTGGAAAGTCTCAATGCTCTATTCAATATAATACGGGCATGATCTCCGTCCAGCGCCCGTGCCCAAAGATTAATTTTCCATCCCATCGACCAGCCGGTGCTCTGATCTCCTCTGTCTTTCAGGGATTTTACCGCAGCATTGAAAATATCCTTATCGATCATCGGGGAAATCTGGTTTCCCGGATATAACCCCATCAAATGGGACATGTGGCGGTGTGTGGCTTCCCCTACAGAATTCGGAGAATATTTCCATTCCTTCAGTTGACCGGAAGAAGTTTCAATAGCCAATCCTTTATCCAGACGAGCAAATTTGTTTTTCAAATCGCTCAAAAATGCAGCATCCACCACATTTTCACCTAATAAATCAATCGCCTGTAATGTATTGTTAAACAAATCCCAGACCAATTGCTGGGAATGAGCAGTTGCATCTTCGCTCGGTCCATGTTCCGGAGAAAATTCATTGGGGCAAACCCAGGTTCCGTCATGGACTTTCCTGTCTTGAATCAGTCTCTCCAACCAGAAATCACAACAGGTTTTCATCACCGGAAAAGCAATGTTTTTCAGGTATTCCTGATCCAGTGTATAACGATAATGCTGCCAAATATGCATGCAATACCAGGCATTAGCTATTACATAGTTATGCATGAAAGGCCCATGGTATCCGAAAATATTATTTTCTGTAAATAAAGTCCATCCCTTGGTTTGCCCTGATTTTTTAGCATTTTCTTTCCACTGGTTATGAATCATCGATTCATTATAGATGTAATTCAAAAATGTATAATGCAATTCCGACAAATTCGTATTCTCTGCCGGCCAGTAATTCATTTGCACATTGATATTGCTATGCAGATCCGAACTCCAGGGCGGGTTATTAACGTAGTTCCAGATCCCCTGCAAATTGGATGGAGAATCCAATCCTCTTGCACAACCCGTCATCAGATACCGTCCGAAGTGAAAATACAATTCTTCCAGGAATAAATCAGTGTATCCTTCATTATTATATGCATGAATCAATTCATCGGTAGGCATTGTATTAGTCGTTCCTTCAAGAGCAAATTGAACCCGGCCGAACAAAGACCTGTAATCGTCAATGTGCTTTTGCTTCAAAGTCTTATAGGGCTGACCCATTGCTTTTGAAACAACATGATCCACGTTGGGTTTCAACCGATTTTCCGGAGATGTATAAGTAGGACTGGCCGGAGAAAAATTAGTGTTTCCCCTTAATACAATCATCAACGAGTTCGCTCCTGCTACCCGGATCCCTGCATCGGAAGAAGAGATGGTTCCTCCATCATTTTTAACGGACATTTTAGCATAGTAAGAAACCAAATCCAGTTTTCCGCTAAAGGAAGCGCTGGTGTTAGTATAAGCAATTGCTTCGTTATGGCCTCCTTCCATAATCAGGTTCGCATCAATCTTACCCGGTACGGAAGCCGTCAGATAAATGATGACCGCACTGTCCGGATAACTTGAAAAATACTCTCTGGTATATACAACCCCATCTGTGGTATAAGTTACCCGGGCGATGGCATTTTCGATATCCAGCTCACGACGATAATTGCTCACGGAAGAAATATTCTTATTTTCAATGAACAGGCTTCCGAAATCCTGATAGGCTCCATAGATCGTAGGACTCCCCGACCAAAGTGTTTTATCATTGAATTGGATTTCATCTTTCCGGATTCCGCCAACTATCATGGCTCCGAATTGACCGTTTCCGATGGGAAGAGCAGAAGTCATCCCTTGAGTCGCCGGTTCCCGGTACCACAGACTGTATTTTTCATCTGGAACTGTTGCTTTGCCCGTTATCTCGGCTTCCAGTTCCAAATCAGCTTCTTTAATAAATACCAACGTATTGTTGGAATCCCCGTAACCATATTCTCCCAGGTCCCGGTCCGGTCCGGGAGCTCCCCATTGATTCATGTAACCGGAACCACCGGTTCTCTGTAGCTCCAAAGCCGGTGCATAAGTAGTATTTTTTGTAGGAAGAATTTTAAAGGTCGATCCTGATGATGTGCTGGTTTTAAAATAACCTCCGGAATAAACTATTTTTCTCCCGCTTTTTCCGGTCAGGATATAATTATCTTTTGTTCCGGTTACTTTCCAGAGCTGTGCTGTATTTTTTTGTGGTATTTTTGTTTTCAGATTGGTATTTTCACCCATATCCTGAAGAACAGCCCCTTCTCTTTTAAATTGAATATAGTACCAATGTTCATTGCCTTCCGAACTTAGTTGGGGCATTGTCTGGGCCAATAAACTTTCCGATAAAAAAAGGGCCAGCAAAGTCAGAAGTAGAAGTTTTTTCATGGTCGTAACATTTTCAATTGAATAGTAACCGTAATTATAAAAATAATGTATTTACAAATATAAAAATTATATGCATGCCAATCGGTTTTTCAATAAGAAATTATCATTTTTCCCTTTTTCTTTTTCAAAAAGGAACTATTGCATAAATAAAAAAGCACTTTTTGATTAACATGTTTTAACGCAGTTGATTTAAACCATTATTTCTTTTCATTCTCAAATAAAAGATGTAATATTGTCCTCTCAAAATAAAATGAATGATATTCTTATGAAACGTCGTGACTTTATAAAAACAAGCGCTCTTGCAGGTATTGCAGCAACATTAAACTTCGATCAGTTGCAGGCTGCTTTGAAAACCAACACCATGATGGTAAATGCAGCACCCGACATGGTAGCCGTAATGGGCGGAGAACCGGCTGAGATGCTGGATAAAGCGCTGGAAGCATTAGGTGGAATCGGCAACTATGTTAAAAAAGGACAAAACGTTGTTATTAAGCCTAATATCGGTTGGGACAAAAAACCGGATTTTGCAGCCAACACCAATCCTGAATTGATCAGAGCGTTGATTAAGAAATGCTTGGATGCCGGAGCAAAAAAAGTAACCGTATTCGACCATACGTGCGATAACTGGCAAAAATGTTACGAAAGCAGCGGTATTGAAAAAGCAGCTAAGGAAGCAGGCGCAACTGTACTCCCAGGCAATGACGAGGTTTATTATAAAGAAGTAAGCCTTCCCAAAGGAGTTAAACTCAAATCTGCTAAAGTTCACCAGGCATTGATTGAAGCAGATATATGGTTCAATGTTCCGGTTCTGAAAAATCACGGAGGTGCCAAAATGTCAATTGCCATGAAAAATTACATGGGAATTGTCTGGGACAGGGGATTTTTCCACCAGAATGATCTGCAGCAATGCATTGCTGATGTCTGTACATGGGAGAAAAAACCCGCTCTGAATATTGTTGATGCTTACCGCTGTATGCGCAAGCATGGTCCTCAGGGCAGATCAGTCTCCGATACTGCAGTATTGAAGTCCCTGATCGTTTCCAGCGATATGGTAGCTGCAGATGTAGCTGCAATCAAGCTTTTCAATCAGGTAGAAAAAATGGATATCGAAACGGTCGGACACATCGCCAATGGAGAAAAACTAAAAATCGGCACCCAGGATATCGACAAACTCAATATAAAACGAATTAAAATTTAAATAAAATCGATACATACTACCAATTACGACTTACAAACCAGGAATTATTGAATTGTAAGTATCCCGATTGTAATTTGTAAAAAGTAACGAGGACTCCCATTATGAATAGTTCTTTCTTAAAAACAGCAAGAGCATCCGTTGCTCTGTTGTTTTTTATTCCGATATTATTGTTTTTTTGCGATTTCGCAGATGTTATGCCCGATCAACTGAGCCACCTGTTAAAAATTCAGGTTGTCCCTGCTATGCTGGCCGGAAGTATTGGAATCATAGCTTTCCTTTTTCTGCTGACAATCCTGTTCGGACGTATCTACTGCTCCGTGATCTGTCCTCTTGGAGTCATGCAGGATATCATCAACCGGTTTTCCCGGCGCGGACAAAAGAAAAACAAGAAAAAACGCTGGTTTCAGTATGCTAAGCCAAAGAATTACCTGCGTTACGGAATCCTTGGAATTTGTGCTATTCTATTTGCTTTCGGAATAATAACACCTCTTCTCTTATTAGATCCGTACAGTAATTTCGGAAGGATCGCCACCAATCTATTTCGTCCTCTGGTCATGTGGGGAAACAATCTGATTAATTGGGGAGCTGTCAAAGCCGGAAATTTTAACTTTTATCATGTTTCCGTTTATACAATTACAACTCTTTCTCTCATTATAGCCGGTATCGCGTTGCTTACAACTGGCATTCTTTCGTTTTTTCGGGGACGATTATTTTGTAATACAATCTGTCCGGTAGGATCTCTATTGGGGTTACTATCCCGATTTTCCATGTTCCGTATCCGGATGGATGAATCCCGCTGTAATCATTGCGGGGCCTGTGCTAAAGCCTGCAAATCAGAATGCATCGACAGCCAACAAATCCGCATAGACACTAGTCGCTGCGTTACCTGCTACAACTGCCTGTCCCGCTGCAAACAACAAGCCATTGGATATGAATTCGGATGGAAAAAGAAAATACAAAAAAGAATTGAGATCGATTCTACCATTCAAGCCGATTTATCGGTTAAATCCGGTACCGGCTTCAGCCGGCGTACCTTCCTGACTACCGGAACTGCTTTGGTTGCAACACTTCCGGTCATTCCGGCCTGGGCCGACTCAAGGCCCAAAGATAGTACGAAACTAACCCCGATTACCCCTCCGGGATCCTTAAGCCTGGATCATTTCAAGGAAAAATGTACAGCTTGCCACCTTTGTGTCACCCATTGTCCCCAACAAATCCTCCATCCTGCAGGTTTCACCTTCGGACTGGGATATGCATTTAAACCTCACATGGTTTACAAAAATGCATACTGTAATTTCGAATGTACAATCTGCTCCCAGGTTTGTCCCAATAATGCAATTGTTCATAACCTGACCATCGAAAAAAAGAAAACGACTCAGGTCGGAATTGCACAATTTGAAAAAAACCTTTGTATTGTCCACACGGAAGGTACGGATTGTGGAGCATGTTCGGAACATTGTCCGACCCAGGCTGTAAAAATGATGCCCTACAAAGACGGACTCAGACTTCCGGAAGTTACGGCAGACCTCTGTGTCGGTTGCGGCGGATGTGAATACATCTGTCCGGTGCGCCCGGTAAGAGCCATCAATGTACTCGCAAATGAAACTCACCAATCCTCCCGAAAGCCGGAAGAAGAAGAAATTAAACATTTCGAGGTGGATGATTTTGGATTTTAAAATCAACCTTTTATTCTTTTTTTAGCAGATTTCTCCGAAATTGAGAAAATTCCTTTTTTAACATTTTCAACACATTGATAATCAGATTGTTATTTTTTAACAATTGAGATTTTATTTTCTTCAATTGAGAACAATTCTTAAGAAGTTTGGTTACTTTTGTATTCTATAATTAAGGAAGTGCATATACATACGTCTTACTTGTGTAAATTTTCATTTTAGTCATTATGAATCTAAAAGTATTATTATCGCGATTATCATTAACAGCTTCTTCAAATTTTTCGTCCAGAGAAGAAGCTAGGAATGAAGTCGAATTAAATATGGGCAGTAATTCTTCATACGGAAAGGTCAATAGATTCGTTCGTGCTTATGTCGATCAACAAACAAAAACATTAGAACTCCGTTTTTTCATGGAGGTAAATGACGTACATGTTAAAGTCCGGAATGATCAGGAAGAACTGATTTTTAGCGAGATGATGCAGACGGTGCCCTCATTGTGCCGTTACATCAATTTATCCGAACATGACAAAGGATATTACGAGATCCATCTTACTAACGAAGATGAGTTGATCATAAGAGGAGATTTTTGCATATTATAAAATAAATATGTTAAATATTGCTAAAACAGAACAATAACTAAAACTCATAGTTGATAAACTAAAAAAAATAGTTACATTCGTGGCATGAATTGAATCATATAAATCGTACCATGAAGCAACTTACAGCAAAAGAGGAAGAAATCATGGGCTTTTTCTGGGAAAAAGGCCCTTTATTCGTCAAACAATTAATGGACGAATACGAAGAACCCAAGCCTCATTACAATACGCTTTCCACGATTGTCCGGGGATTGGAAGAAAAAGGCTACATCGGATATACCCCCTATGGAAATACCTATCAATATCACTCTCTTGTTTCCGAAGACGACTACCGGAAAAAAACATTAAAAGGAGTTATCTCCAAATACTTCAACAACTCCTATACCCGGGTCGTATCGACACTGATCGAGGAAGAGAATATCTCCATTGATGAACTGCAGGAACTGATTCAAAAAATTAATAATCAGAAAAAATAAATGGGAGTCTTCTTTCTATACCTGATCAAGTCCTCACTTTGTCTTATCTTGTTCTACTTGTTTTTCAAAGTGCTGTTAAGCCGGGAAACGTTCTTCCATTTTAACCGGTTTGTACTGTTGACCGGTATAACCATTTGTACCATTCTTCCCCTGATCACCCTTCAAACAAAAGAAAAGACCATCATCCAGCAACCGATTATGAGCCTGAAAATGCTCATGGAGGTAAATGAAAAAAATGAAGGAAATGAAGAGAATGAAAAAATGGAAGAAATCGTACTCACCACACGTCCGCAGAGCGGACGAATGTCAATAGCCACGGGTTCCAATCCGTGGAAAACGAAAGCCATTGGTGTTTTTTATGGTATAGGAGCGTTGATTACGCTGATTACATTAAGTATCTCCATTATTAAGATGATCCGGTTGATCCGTAAGGGCCGGAAAATACAGGAAAGCCCCTACTCGATCGTCCTGACCGGACAGAAAATTTGTCCGTTCAGCTTCGGGTCCTATATTGTACTCAGTGAAACTGATTACTACCAGAATTCGAATGAAATACTGACTCATGAACGGATTCATGCCCAAAAGAAACACTCCATAGACCTGCTTTTCATGGAAGTGCTTATCCTGATTCACTGGTTTAATCCGGTCGTCTGGCTATTGAAAAGGGAATTACAGGACGTTCATGAATACGAAGCCGATAACGGCGTTCTTCAACAAGGCATCGATGCAACTCAATATCAACTATTGCTCGTGAAAAAAGCTGTTGGCGCAAGGTCCTACGCTATTGCCAACAGCTTCAATCACAGTAAAATTAAAAACAGAATTACTATGATGTTAAAAAGAAAATCAACAAAACGGGCGCGGTTCAGGCTTTTACTTTTCGTTCCGCTGGCGGCAGTCGTACTGCAGGCCTTTGCCCTACCGGAAATGATCCGGCTGGAAGAATCGCTGAACAACAGCGAAGGTACAACAATTTTGCAAGACGGCAAATGGACAAAAGATTATTTTGACAAAAAAGTCGATGGACAAACAAAGGTAATTGATTGTAATTATCTGAATGAAATCTTAATTGCTCTGTCCGGAGACAGTATGATTGTAGTTGCCAGCACCTGGCATCAAAACAAGAAAGTGACAATTGCGCAAAAAGGATTATACTCGATGGAAAAAGGGAGTACGGTTATAAAAGAATCTCTCCAGAAATATGAAAACAGCAAGATAATGCAAGGAACATTCTCCCCAACCGTTATTACCATCGAATATAAAGAATCATCAGGAAAGCTTCAACAGCTGTTAAATATGATTGGAGAATTTGATGATCAAGCCCGACAAAAAAGAGGAACAAAAGAAAAACTCAGGGTGGACGAATCAGCTGAACCTGTTTTGGTTGTTTTCAACAATCAAAAAATAGAAAAATTCAAATCATCTGTTTTCAAACCGGTACCCCAAGCAAAGAAGAATACCTCTCCCGGATTAAAAGAGACGGTTAAATTTACTCCTCCCGCAATAATGAAGGAACAGGGAGGAAATATCCAGGATGATATCGTAAGTGTTCCCGTATTAAAAGAAACGGTAAAATACACTCCACCTAAAGTAAAAAAGGATGAGAAGAAAACCAAAGAAATAGTAATTGTAAAGGATGAGCCCGTAGTCGTAGTTACAAAGGATACCCTTCCTCCACCACCTCCTCCAATATTAAAAAGAAGAAGTGAAGAGTAAGAAAACGACAACTACACCACCTTCTGCTAACGATATATGAAATATATGGGAAGCTTCCTGAATAAATTGATACTTGATCAGGAAACTTCCCATTTTTTTTATTCTTACCAGATGCGGTTATGAAAAAAAAAAACACCAAACTGATAAAAATATTCAACCAGGCCAAGGAAGACGATAATGAAATACTTTACCTCCTGCATTTGAAATAATAGGACAGAAATGACATACGACAATAAAATTCATTTTATCTTTGTCTTTGTAACCTAAAAATAAACCCTTATGTATCGAAGACAATTCTTGAAAACAGCCGCAGTAGCGTCCCTCTTATTATCAGGATCCGGAAAAAATCTGTTCGCCCAGGATCCGGAAAACGAACGATTATTTATCAATGCCGGAGTCGGCGGAAATAATACGGCCAATATGCTGGCCCGTATCGATAAAGACTGCCTGGCACACCGCCCCAAGTTAACAATATTCATGGCGGGAACCAACGACATGAACAGCCAGAAACACATTCCGTTGCCCCAGTATGAAAAAAACATGCGCACCATCATCGAAAAAATACAGGGAGTAGGAAGCCAACTTATTTTGATGACCATTCCTCCCGGATATGAACCTTACCTGCTCACCCGGCATAAAAAAGAATTCTACGAACCGGAAGGATACGTAGCCCGGATGGCAGAAGTTAACAAACTGATTAAAAAACTGGCGGAAGAATATAAACTGACCCTGGTGGACATTCACCATATTTTCGATGCAGTAGGAAATGTCGGCGAAGCCCCCAGCAGCCTGATTCAGAACGTTGCCAACAGCAATAAGACCGACGGCATACACCCTACCGGCGATGGATACCGGGTAATGGCCATTGCTATTTACGAATGCATTGTTCAAAATAATCTGCCAACCGACCGGATCGTTTGTTTTGGCGACAGCATTACGGCAGGTGGATATCCCAATTATTTAAAGAAATTAATTAGGCCAATTCGCTAAAAGACCAATAAAATAGTCGAAAAAAGAGCAATAGATTCATCATTCATGCTTTTTTTTCGACTATTTCTGTTTTCAGGTTATTACATTCCTTTTATCTCCCTTTTTTTGCATACTTTAGGCTGTAG